>CP025839.1:0-701190 GCA_002953655.1 Latilactobacillus sakei | reverse complement strand
GCGGCGTCATCCCCATGCCTTTGGCGCTATCTTTTAACACTGGGTCAACATCGTTCATCCCAATATAGGTATTGCGTAAAATCGGTAATAACGAATAGATAAACAAGGCCACAATGGCGGGCACCTTCCCAATCCCGAGTAACGGAATCATTAACGCTAGTAATGCCAGTGAGGGAACCGTCTGTAACATACTGGCAATTGCAATCACGACTTTCGCGGTCTTGGGCACGCGCGTCAAGGCAATCCCGAGCGGTACTGCAACTAATGCCCCTAATAGTAACGCAATGGCCGAGATATAAAGTTGCTCCCAGGTTTTAATCAAGAGGTCGGCCCCATTTTGGTTTAAAAAATTAAGCATTACGCTAGCCTCCTTTAGTCTGTTACATTATCTGGCTCGTCATCGCCCCAAACAGCGTCATAAACGACGTCGACAAGCGCTGTTCGCGTCACAATGCCCACTAAGTGATGGTCATCATCGACAACCGGTACATATTTCCAACCACGCTTTAATATCCGTTCAATTGTATCGCGGACTAGATCGGTTTGATTGACAAAGTTGACCTTTGTCGACATGATATCTTGCACGGTCCCTGCATCTTTGTAATGATGATCAATATTTTCCAGATCTACTAACCCTTGGAGTTGCTGTTGCTCGTCAACGACTAACAGCGTATCAACCCGCCGTTGCCGCATTAATTTAATGGCAAAACTTAATGATTTATCCGGCGTAATGGCAACCGGCGTCTTCAGCATAATTTGCCCCACGGTTTCAACATTCGGTTTAGCCTCTAATAAACGATCATGACCAATTAAGTCTTTAACAAAATCGTTAGCGGGCTGTCTTAAAATCTCATTGGGCGTGCCATATTGGATAATTTTGCCACCGTCCATAATCACAATTCGCGACGACAACTTGAGCGCTTCGTCCATATCATGGGTCACAAAAATCACCGTTTTGCCCATCTCAACTTGCAATTGCTTAACCAAATCTTGGAGTGCTTCACGCGTAATCGGGTCAAGTGCCCCAAAGGGTTCGTCCATTAAAATAATATCTTGCCCCGCAGCCAATGCGCGAATCACACCGATTCGTTGTTGTTGGCCACCCGATAATTGATTGGGATAACGATCTAAAAAGTCAGCAGGTAGTTCCACCAATTTTAATAATTCTCGTGCTTTTTTTTCGCGATCTTCATCAGACCATTTTAATAATTTAGGCACAATCGTAATATTATCGCGAATCGTCATATGGGGCATTAATCCGATATTTTGAATGACGTACCCAATTTTTCGTCGTAATTTAACAGGGTCCGTATCCGCTAGTGGTTGCCCATCTAACGTAATTGTGCCGTGAGTGGGATTAATCATCCGGTTAATCATGCGCATTGTCGTTGTTTTGCCGGAACCAGATGTCCCAATTAGGCAAATGAATTCCCCTTGATCAACTGTGAAGCTAATGTCATCAACGGCCTTATTACCACCGCGATAAATCTTTGAAACATGGTCAAATTCTAGATAATGTGCCATCATTAACCTCCTAATAAATGCATTAGCATAAATTTATTTATATAGTTCATGTTAAGAAGATAACGAGTGAGTGTCAATTGATAAGGCTTACACTTCAGCCTTAAATTGCTGAATATCAACTTTTTTCCGATAATTTCTTGCAGTCATACACTTACTTAAATAAGTCATTACGAATACTTACTCATCATTAATACCTTCAGAAAAAGGGCAACAATAAGTCAGCTATGAATGTCTCACTTATTGTTGCCCTTTATAATTAATTTTAAAATTTAGTCCCTTTTACGGCGTGCTAAATGTGCCGAAAACCGTTGATTTAAATCGGCCGCATGTGCTTCATCCGGGCTGATAACCACAATTGTATCATGCCCAGCAAGCGTCCCGACGACATCTTCATATCCCAGATCATCAATCAACGCTGCTAATAAATTACCATTACTAGGAACAGTTTTAATCACGTTCATCACCTGAACCTGGGTAATCGTCAAGGCAACTTCACGCAACTTATCGTTCAACCGTTGTTCTTGCGTCCGCTCATCATCATGAAAAACGGTATAGCGTAACTCACCGTTCACATCGCGCGCTTTAACAATCTGCATCTCGCGAATATCGCGCGAGATTGTCGCCTGGGTGGCATCAATGCCATCATCTCTTAGTGTTGCTAGTAATTCTTCTTGAGTGGTTATCACTTGCTGATTAATAATCTGTTCAATCCGTGTCTGTCGGTCTACTTTTTTCATCACGATCACTCCTCCGACGAATCTAATTAACCTTATTATACCAGTTTTGGTGGCTAACAAACAGCGCTATCATTTTTTAATCTTAGGCGTACCCCTAAATGATAAAATTGCTCATACAATCACATTAATTGACTTATTATTTTTTATTATTTATGATTATTATAAGATATAAAATATACAAGGAATCAAGGAGGCTATGCTGATGAAGACCCCCGTTTCATATCTCTTATTACTAAGTCTATCCATTGCACTTCTATCCCCCATCCAAGTTAGTCGTGCTGAGGAATCAGCATCAGCACCACCAAGTGAATCGCAAGCTTCAGTCCTCGTCGAACAAGACCATTCAAGCGATTCACCAGCCACTGAATCGTCATCAGGCTCAACAACTGCAGCATCAAAAAAATCCGAATCTGAATCGGTCAAAACACCAACGCAAGAGCCAGTTGAACCGCTCAAGCCACTTATCAAACAAACTCCCGGCGTCAAAGCCGGTCTCACACCAGTTGCGAATGCAGCCGAATTGAAAACGGCTTTGGAAGACGGTGAAAGTGTTCAACTAACCGCTGATATTACTTTAAATACGATTCAACGAATTCAAATCGGCAAAGCTAATCCACAAAATGTCACAATCGATGGTGCTGATCCATTAACCGGCCAACCCCATTTCTTAAAGATTGAAGATCCTTCGTCCATTAATGCAGCAACGGCCCTCTATTTAGAGGGAACAGGCATGAAAGGAAAAACAATTACGTTCACTAATCTCCAATTGACTAACAATAATTATTACGGTATCTGCCATTACTATGGGGATACTAACAGTGATACAACAACCTTGGCCTTTCATAATGTCACATACGCTGGTAGCGCACAGGCCCTTCACCTTATGCGTGGTACAATCGCCTTTAGCGGTACCAATCAATTTGTCCAATCAACCGGACTTTACTCCCAAGAGTTTGCTGAAGCTGCTCGTCTCGAATTTAACGGTGGGCAAACGACCATCAGTCATAACGGTTCAGCCGGATTTTTATCTGCCAACTATGCTAATAGTAATAGTGATGGTCGGAGTGGTATTTTTGTCAGTAATGGTGCCAAAGTGATACTCTCAACAAATCAATCCATTATCGGCGCAACCAGTCTTAGTTCCCAAGATGTGGCTATTGATGTAGCCGGCACAGGCGCGAGTCTGACTCTGAATTCAACCGGGCCAATCTTCCGCTATTCTGGCAATAACAGTTCGCCAACAACCGTCACCAATGGTGCGAGTTTAATTGTCCCGCAAGCCACTAACTATACAACTAGTGGTTCTAAAAACCAAGGCATTACGGCTACTAACGGTAGCACGGTTAATATGGCATTATCAGGAAGTCTTTACAGTGCTTCTCAAACCAATTCACCCATTAAAGCCGATCAAAACAGTACCATCAAAATCCATACTGCCAATGATACATTTGTCGGTAATACCAAGGATAGTCAGTTGAGCGCCACTCAAAATAGTACGCTTGATTTACAATCAGATAAAGATTTTTACAGCTCACTTTATAGTCCAACGGATACAACAATCCCTATCATTAATGTCGATAGTACCTCTCAAGCAAAGTTTAATATTACCAATAATTTCATCTCAACAGCCCAAGATTCACCCATTATTACTAGAATTGCTGGTAAATTGGACGCCACTTTTGGTCAATTTTATGCTTCAACAATTGCACGTGTACTCCAATATCATTTTTTAGAGGGTAGTCAGGTTACTTACACCATTAACGGTGCTCAAACTGGAAGTAAAGGCCTCCTACCACTTTCTAAAGCTGGTTCGGAAATGCTAATTGCCGACAGGAGTACCGTTGTCTTCAACAATCAAACTACCACAGCGATTCCTATGATACAAGGTGTTAGTAACACGGTGACCGCACCACTTTCAATTGGTGATGCTAACGTCACTTTTAATAATAACGACACTGGTAAAATTTTTCTAAACATGCAAGTGAATCTTAAAAGTACAAGCCCACACACCATCTATCGTGGTATCCAGCTGACGGAAAAAGATCAAACGAAGACGGTTTACCCATTTGCACACTTTGAATGGCGTGCTGGAGCAACGCCAACTGCTACGAGTACAGATCTAGCACTAGAAACTAAGCTCAAGGCCCTTGGTGACTCAACGGCAGTGAAAACACTACTACTCCAAGCGCCACTTCCACCAGAAATCATTAATTTAACAAATGACACCGGGTTACCAAATGACGATGACCCCCACTTTAATTTCAAGTTTGCCGGACAAGCGACACCTAGCAGTGAACTCACACTGAACTTTCTCAGTGCCGCGGGGCAATCATTATTAAAAGGCCCTGCTAAAACGGCGGCTGCCAACCAAACTTTCGACTATCAATTTGAATCTGATTTACCAACGCAACCCAATCAGATTGTTGTCGAAGCTAACTATCCAGCGCCATACACGCTCACAACGCCTGTCCGGAAGGTGCTAAAGGATATTCCAGCTGGCAAGCTAGGCTTTCTAGCAGCACCGACTCATCTCGATTTTGGTAGTCTGCCGCTTACCAATAGTCAAAGTCCTCTCTACCCCTATACTAAGACAGCAGATACCAGCCTGATTGTCTCTGATCCACGAGCCACTAACCGGGGGGACTGGGCCGTTCAGGTCAACCTCAAGCAACCTTTTACCGCTGGTCAAGCCACTCTCGATAATGCGCTGATTTGGCGTAAAGATCAGACCACTAAGCCATTGGTTGCCGGACAACCGCAACAACTTTATTTAAAAGCCGCCCACGCACCGATTCAACCAGGTGCTGATGAAACGGATTTAACGGATCTGCTGCAAGAAACGGTTCAAGCCCAATTTCCGGCTGGTCCTAAACAAGCCGCAACCCCGTATACGGCTGAATTAGAATTAATGCTCATCACTGCCCCCAATTAAATCGTTAGGAGGTTAGATGCGATGTATAAACGCTATTTCTTCACTTTTCTGCTAGGTGGTAGTCTATTATTCACCCCGATTCGTGCAGAGGCCGTACCCGCCACTTCGAGTGCGACAATTCAATTTAGCAATCAGCAAACACTACCGGTCGTCCCCCTACCACGGCCGCCTTTGATTGCCGCACCGGACAACGCGGGCCCCATTCACAATGAATGGCACATGACCCCGCTCGAATATGTACCACCGTTAACACAACGCTTACCACAAACCAGCATTACCGATATACGCTATTATCAACTTAGCGGATTGCTCCTATTATTAACTACTATTCTACTCATTAAGAAAGAGGCGACCTACTATGAAAAAAACAATGATTAGCACAACTTTATTCTCACTACTTGCAACAACAACTCTTCTCTCAGCAGGCCAAATTCAAGCCGCTCCGACAGATGTTGATGGAAAAACGACCGATGCCGCGGTTGTCTTTACTGAAAAAAGTAATCCATTAGTGATTACTGCTGTTCCTGACTTCCACTTTGGCTCTCATGAAATTGATCGTTCAGCGGATCAAGATTTAGCAGCGGTAGCAAGTGGCTCTCACATTGGCACAGCAAACACGCTTACCACTAGTAATGTCGTTTCAATTCAAGATGATCGTAGCCAAGCTAAATTAGATGGTTGGGACCTACAAGTAGCCCAAACGGATTTCGCTAACGCTGGCACTACCGACGCAAGTGACGCCAATCCTTCCGACGTCTTAACCGGCGTTAACATTTTCTTTAAAACACCAAACGTGACCATTGATGGTGCTAATAAGGGCGATGCTGCCTTACCAACAACTAGCAATCAAACCGTTCAAATTAACGATCAAGCAAGTACCTTTATGAAAGGTGGCGCGACATCCTTCGGGAACGTTGTCGCAACATTAGGGACTGCACCAACTTCAGGAACAGCTAGTGACGCTATCTTCCTCCATGTACCCAAGACCATTAATCCCACAGACAAAGCACACTATCAATCAGATATCACATGGACTTTAATCGCTAGCCCAAATAGCTAACAAAGGAGTTTTTGAATATGCGGACAACAATTAAAAGACTAGTTATCGGCCTGTTATTTGGCCTAATTGCCCTCTTCGCCCAGGCACAATCCATACAAGCCGCGCAACCCGTAGCGGATTTTGCGATGACCATTATTCCGCCTGATAACCAGGCCGACAAACAATTAAGTTATTTTGATTTAGTTGTCCAACCCAAGCAACAACAAGACCTCCAGATTAAATTAGTCAATCATAAGGACCAACCAATTAAAGTTCGCGTGCAAACCAACACAGCGACCACCAATATTAACGGCGTCGTCAACTATAGCGATAATGTGAATCAATCAGATAAAACGCTCAAATATCCCCTGGGCAAACATCTGAAACCAGCCAAAAAGAATATTACGTTAACCGCTCATGAACAAAAAGTCGTCAATATTCGCCTGAAAGCACCTGATAAAACTTTTAACGGCCAATTAGTGGGCGGGATTAGCGCAACTGAAGTCCCTACAGCCTCAAAAGTAACACAACAAATTAGCGTGCGGAACAAATTTGCATACGCAGTGGCGGTGGTTGCCCGTAGTAATGATCAAAGCGTCACACCAGAATTCAAACTGGGGGCTGTCAAAACTGGCCAACATATGGGGACCAACCAAATTATTGCTAATATTCGTAATGTCCAGCCTAAGTTCCAAAACCAAACGTCATTAAACGCTTTTGTCACCAAGCATAACCAGAAGAAAAAACTTTATCAAACCGAGAAAAAGCAAGTCCAATTTGCACCCAATTCGGTTATGCAGTTTTATCTACCGCTTAATGATCGGTTTAAACCCGGCCGTTACACGCTTGATTTAACAGTCCGTTCAGAAGGTCGCACTTGGCATTTCACCCGGCACTTTACAATCAATCGTCAAACTGCTGCTAAGTGGAACCAAAAAGACGTCAGCTTGACGCCTGAAACCGACTACTGGCCTTATATCCTAGCTGGATTAACGCTTATTCTGTTGATTTTGGCCTACGTCTATTGGCGTTACCGAAAGAAACAAAAAGAAAATCAGGCCCTCAAAGCCGAAATTGATCGACTAAAATCTTGACCAACAAAAAAGAGTTACTCCTAGCAGTAACTCTTTTTTGTCGGCTTAAACCGTCAATTCAATTAGATTTTGTTCAGGATCTTGAACGACTGCCTCGTAATAACCATCGCCCGTTACTCGTGGGCCATTTAGCAATGGTAAGCCTTGTGCTTGCAACTTGGCGACTAATTGATCAACCGCAGTTTCACTACCAACAGCCAGTGCTAAGTGCGCAATTTGGCCCTTGGTGGCTAAGCCAGCCAACTCACTATCTTGATGCATAAGCTCTAACCGTGCACCATCTGTGAAAGTTAAAAAGTATGATTGGAATCCTTTTTTGTGATTCTCATACAACTCACCCGCAGTCGCTTGAAACATCGTTTGATAAAAGGTCATCATTGTTTCTAAATCATGAACCCATAAACCGACATGTTCAATATGCATTAAATTATCCCTCACTTATGTTTGATAATTCTATTATGACATTGATTTAAAACGGTTACAACGATAGCATAAAAAAGGGCATCTCAGTAATGAGATGCCCTTTTTTAATATGCTTTTCAAGCTAAATTTCTGCGCTTAGCTATGCATTGCAAACAATCGGTTACACCAATTGTTCACAACCCTAGGCTAATGCTCAAAACCTAATCAAGCTCGAACGCATTCATCGGGCTTTTCGAACCAGCCTTTTCCGGTTAACTACAAAACAGGCGTCACAGTGAAAACCACCGTAACGCCTGTTTTTAGGTTAATCCTCAAAGCCTAAACGGCTCCGAACGCACCTATTATTTTTTGATATTGTAGAATGAGTTGATACCTTTGTATGAAGCTGTATCACCTAATTGTTCTTCAATACGCATTAATTGGTTGTACTTAGCTAAACGATCAGTACGGCTCATTGAACCTGTCTTGATTTGGCCAGCATTTGTAGCAACAACTAAGTCAGCGATTGTTGTATCTTCAGTTTCACCTGAACGATGTGAAACAACAGCTGTGTAGCCAGCTTCTTTAGCCATTTCGATTGCTTCTAATGATTCTGTTAATGTACCGATTTGGTTAACTTTAACAAGAATTGAGTTAGCAGCGCCCATCTTAATACCTTTACGTAGGTAATCAGTGTTTGTTACGAAGAAGTCATCACCAACAAGTTGAACTTTTTCGCCAAGTTCTTTAGTGATTGATGCCCAGTCTTCCCAGTTGTTTTCATCGATAGGATCTTCGATTGAAATGATTGGGTATTTAGCAACTAAGCCTTCAAGGTATTTAACGAATTCAGGTGTTGTGAATTCTTCACCAGTTGACCAACGTAATTTGTATGTCTTGTCTTCGTTGTTCCATAATTCTGATGAAGCAACGTCGATAGCGATTGAGATATCTTCGCCTGGTTTGTAACCAGCTTTTTCGATAGCTTTGATCAAGTATTGTAAAGGTTCTTCGTTGTTTGCAAAATCAGGTGCGAAACCACCTTCATCACCAACAGAAGTTACTTTACCGTCAGCTGATAAAAGACTCTTCAATGCTTGGAAAGTTTCTGAACCCATACGGATAGCTTCGCGTACAGATTTAGCACCAACAGGCATGATCATGAATTCTTGGAAATCAACTTTGTTATCTGAGTGAGCACCACCATTGATAACGTTCATCATTGGTGTTGGTAATACGTGAGCGTTAGGGCCGCCTAAGTATTCGTACAATGGTAAGCCTAATTCGTCAGCAGCAGCACGTGCAGCAGCCAATGAAACGCCTAAGATTGCGTTAGCGCCTAATTTACCTTTGTTTTCAGTACCGTCTAACTTGATCATTGCAGCATCAATACCGCGTTGGTCAGTTGTGTCGAAACCTACGATTTCTTTAGCAAGAGGGCCATTTACGTTTTCAACAGCCTTTAATACACCCTTGCCACCAAAACGTGATTTGTCGCCGTCACGTAATTCAACAGCTTCATGTTCACCAGTTGAAGCACCTGATGGAACGATTGCGCGACCAAAGCCGCCATCTTCAGTATAAACTTCAACTTCGACAGTAGGATTACCACGTGAGTCTAAGACTTCGCGGCCTAAAATATCAGTAATAATTGACATGTAATTTTCTCCTTTTTTGGCTGATGATATTCACCAGCACTTTTTTGGATGTCAGGCAAAGCCCACATCTTATTTTAGCTAATTTTTAGCGATTCGTAAATACATACGGCGAAAAATTAGTCGTTAAAGTGAACAAGATCTAAGAATGAAGCAGGTTCCATGCTTGCGCCACCAACTAAACCACCATCGATGTCTTCTTTGCCCATGATTTCTTTAACGTTTGCAGGTTTAACTGAACCACCGTATTGGATACGAACTTTGTCAGCAACTGTTTGGTCGTATAACTTAGCAACTGTTTGACGAACAACAGCACAGATTTCTTGTGCTTGATCAGCAGAAGCAGTTTTACCAGTACCGATTGCCCAGATTGGTTCGTAAGCAATTACCATTGAGCTAACTTGGTCAGCTGAAAGGCCTTTAAGACCTTCTGTGACTTGGTTTGAAACCCATTCTTCAGCTTTGCCAGCTTCACGAGTTTCTAATGATTCACCACAACAGAAGATAGGTGTCATGTTGTTTTTGAAGATTGCGTGTGCTTTTTTGTTGATATCTTCATCAGTTTCGTGGAAATAATCACGACGTTCTGAATGACCGATGATGACGTAATCAACACCCATTTCATTCAAAGTTTTTGGTGAAGTTTCGCCAGTAAATGCACCAGCATCTTCGAAGTAACAGTTTTCAGCAGCAACTTTTAAGTCTGTGCCTTTAGCTGCTTCTAATAAAGCAGGTAAGTCAACAGCAGGTGCCCCGATAACTGATTCTGTTTGATCAAACTTAGGTAAGTTGGCTTTGATAGCATTAACGAACTCAGTTGTTTGAGTTGGGTTCATGTTCATTTTCCAGTTACCAGCAATGATTGGTTTACGCATGAGAAAATCTCCTCTTAATTTTAAATTATTTGTCTGAAATAGCAGCGATACCAGGTAATGTCTTACCTTCTAGGTATTCAAGTGATGCGCCACCACCAGTAGAAATATGTGTTAACTTGTCGCCAACGCCTAATTTCTTAACTGCGGCTGTTGAATCGCCACCACCGACGATTGTTGTAGCGCCTGATAAGTTACCTAAGAATTCGCCAATTGCCAATGTACCCTTAGCAAAGTTGTCCATTTCGAACACACCCATAGGGCCGTTCCAAACAACAGTCTTAGCATCTTTAAGCACGTTTTCGAAGTCAGCAATTGCTTTAGGTCCGATATCTAATGCCATGTAGCCATCAGGAATGTTACCTTCAACAGTTTCTGTCTTAGCATCGTTTGAGAATGCGTCTGCAACAACGTTATCAACAGGCAATACTAATTTGTCGCCAGCTTTTTCGATTAATTCTTTAGCTAATTCGATCTTATCTTCTTCAACTAATGAGTTACCAATTGATAAACCTTTAGCAGCGTAGAAAGTATAAGTCATACCACCACCAACAATCACTTTGTCAGCTTTAGCTAATAAATGTTCGATAACACCGATCTTGTCAGAAACCTTTGCGCCACCTAAGATAGCAACAAATGGACGTTCTGGTGCGTCAACTGCTTCGCCCAAGAATTTGATTTCTTTTTCTAATAAGTAACCAGCAACTGCAGGTTTGTTATTAGCTTTCATAGCGGTTGCAATCCCAACGTTTGATGCGTGAGCACGGTGAGCTGTACCAAAAGCGTCGTTGACGAACATGTCGCCTAATGATGCCCAGTATTCGCCCAACTTAGGATCGTTTTTACTTTCGCGTTTGCCAAAGTCGTTGTCGATATCTTGGAAACGAGTGTTTTCCATAACCAATACTTGACCATCAGTCATTGCATTGATTGCATCTTCTAATTCTTGACCTTCGTTTGAAGCAACGAAAGCAACGTCTTTGTTTAATAATTCGCCAAGACGTGCAGCAACTGGTTTCAATGTCAATTCTTTCTTGTCTTCGTCACTCTTGATACGGCCCAAGTGAGAAAGTAAGATAGCCTTGCCACCATTGTCGATGATGTATTGGATTGTTGGTAAAGCAGCTACGATACGGTTATCGTCACCGATAACGCCGCCTTTGATTGGTACATTAAAGTCAACACGTACTAAGACTTTTTTGCCTTTAATATCTTTTAAATCTGCAACTGTTTGTTTTGCCATGTGGACAAACCTCCTAGATTTTCATAAAAAAAGACGGAAGGAGTTTACCTCCTCCCGCCTTATAAAATGCTATCGCATTTCTAAGTTCACAAAAGTGAAATTAGATTAAGCTAGCAAATTTTTCTAATGTACGGATCATTTGAGCTGTAAAGCCTGATTCGTTGTCATACCAAGCAACAACTTTGACAACTTGGCCTGCGCCACCGCCAACGATTTGTGTTTGAGTAGGATCGAATACTGAACCGAATTCTGTACCGATGATATCTGATGAAACGATTTGGTCAGCATTGTAACCAAATGATTCGTTACCTTCAGTAACTTTCTTAACAGCAGCGTTGATTTCGTCAGCTGTAACTTCTTTGTCAAGAGTTGCAACTAATTCTGTCAATGAACCAGTGATAACTGGGACACGTTGTGCGTGGCCGTCAAGTTTACCCTTCAATGCAGGAACAACTAAGCCAAGAGCTTTAGCAGCACCAGTTGAATGAGGGATGATGTTAGCAGCAGCAGCACGTGCAGCACGTACGTTTCCACCACGATCAGGACCATCTTGTAATTTTTGTGTAGCTGTGTAAGCATGGATTGTTGTCATTGTACCAGCTTTGATACCGAAAGCATCGTTAACTGCTTTAGCTAAAGGTGCTAAACAGTTTGTAGTACATGAAGCAGCTGAGATGATGTTGTCATCAGCTGTGATAGTGTCATCATTAACACCGTAAACAACTGTCTTAACAGCACCAGCAGGAGCTGAGATAAGAACTTTTTTAGCACCGGCATCAAGATGAGCTTGTGCTTTTTCTTCTGATGTGTAGAAACCAGTACTTTCAAGTACTAAGTCAACGCCATCATTCTTAACCCAAGGAATATTACGTGCATCTGATTCAGCATAAACTGGAATGTTCTTGCCATCGATAACGATGCTGTTTTCTGTAGCTGATACTTCGTGATCGAATTGACCATGAGCTGTATCATACTTTAATAAGTGTGCTAACATGTCTGGTGATGTTAAATCATTGATAGCAACAACTTCCAAAACGTCACTGCTTGTTGCGTAAATACGACGTAAAGCTAAACGACCAATACGTCCGAAACCATTAATCCCTACTTTTGTAGTCATAATAGAATTTCCTCCTTTAGGAAATGAAAATTTTTATTTTAAAGGGTTGCCCCTTGTAAAATCGAGTTTGCGGCACCCTCATCCGTGATTAACCACGTCTGTTGAGGTGCGAGGTGCATGTACGCTTCAATTGCTTGGGCCTTAGAAGTCCCACCTGCAACCGCGAGTACACACGGAATATTTAATAAGTCACGAATCTGTAATCCAATTCGCGGAATCTTGTACACCACTTCGCCTTGTGCGTTAAAGAAGTAACCGAAGGCCTCACCCACCGCATGCTTTTCTTTCAGCATCTTGATGGTTTCAATCGGCATATCCCGCCGTTCTGCCATCGTAATGGCTTCGCCAATACTATGCAACACGCCGCGACTGCGTTCAATCAGCTTCAACACTTCTTGAACACTTGGTTCTTCTAATAGTGGGGCATAAGTCTTCTCACTCACCTGTTCAGGAACGTATAATGCCCGATGTTTACCACCAGTTTGGCTGGCCATCTCGGCACAAACCGCATTCGCCTGAATATCAACACTCTCACCAATCCCACCTCTAGCCGGCACAAAGATTAAATTGCGCTTTTTAGAAAGATCGGTTGACAGTTCATGAGCTGCCTTAGCCATCGTCGTACCACCCATTACCGCCACAACGCTTTGGCCTTGTGGTAATAATAACTGTAACGTACTATTGACTAATTTGCCCATTTCGGTGAGGACTTTTGGTTGTTCATCACTATTGCCAGATACAATTAAGCAATGCTCAATTCCAAGGTAGCGACTCAACTCTCGTTCGGTCTGCCGTAATCCTAAGAATTGGTCCATTACTTGTTTCAACTGATCAAGAACTTCTTGTCCTTTGACAGTTAAAACCATACCTGATTTTGACGAATTAAGCAAACCTTGTGCCTTTAAAAAATCCGTCTCCGTCCGAATGACTCTTTCACTCAATTTGAGCTGCTCAGCAAGTGTGCGTCGCCCAACTGGTGCAAGCCAATCAATATGCTGTAGGACTTGGTAACGTTTCTTAACGACACCGACAAAATCAGGCGCAACCGCTTCTATTGCAGATAACTCATCGCGCATTGCTCTCGCCTACTTTCCGGTGGGACATTAAATGTCCATCTGTGTCATCAATCGACCCATGTCTGGCAAAAAATAAAAGGCAACTTACTAAAACTAGTAACTTATCCTTTGAACAAGACCATTATATCAAGTGAGTAAAATACATGCAATGCTTTGCGCTTAATGAATACGTTTTCTTTCCGAATAATTTTAAAACGTTGATTTATCGCGATTTATTAAAATTTGGGCTTGAAATTTTTCTAGAAATCCGCTAAAATAATATATTGTACTGTTGAGTACACATATTAGGTTGCGCCGCTAGTGTAATGGATAGCACCCAAGATTCCGGTTCTTGAGATCCGGGTTCGACTCCCGGGTGGCGCATATATATACCTTTTGTACTAGGCTTTGTAAGTCTTCCGTGCAGATTGGTGCAGAAAAAGTATAAAACTCGTCATTAAGTTGACGGGTTTTTATTTTGCCTTTAAGTAGCTATCCGATTCATTCTGCACCCAACTATAAATCAATTTATATTATAGAAGAAATCAAAAATGCCACCCTAATTTAGGATGGCATTTTTATTTATCTCTGAATTGCAACATTCCGGCCACCTACCATTAAGCAACCACATTCGACCATTTCATCCATCTGGTTATCCAGTTGCACCATCACGTCATGAATAGTTCTCAAATCTGCTGTTGGATCGTGGCGACAGATGAACAGTGGTAAATCGTTTCGCGTGTAATAGTAACTCATACTACCCACCTCGCCGATTCCTTCCCTATATAGGTCGACATTTCCGGTTGGGTTCAAAACTAAAGAATACTGATCGTTAATCCGTGCTGGTTCAAATTGCTTCATTCAATTCGCTCCCGACTTTTGTTCTCGTATTATCTTACAACAGATAAATTTGGAATAACATTCTTGACATGGTACTTGTCTACGATTAGTTGTTTCCTCTTATTCAAGTGGCCGAAAATTGAAATACCTGCAGCTTCTTCGGCAACATACATAAAATTCAACGCATCTTTTGCGACCAGGCAATTATAATTCTGTTCCGCTGTTTTAAGTTTGAACCGAACAAGGTACGGGCTGAAGCTGATGACTTTAACGGCGCTATTGATAGTCCCTTTTAAGCTGACATATTCCATCTCGACCACTCCTTCGAGTTATATTATACGAATGTACGTTCGTATAAGTCAAGTGGTAATTCTTTTGTGATTTGGTATACTAATGGAGTTAACTATCATACAAGGAGATGTATTTGATTATGAACAGTGCTCTAAAGTGGTTAATTTCTAACATCAGTACCATCATTGCAACACTTGCACTAATTGCCACAGTATATACTTCAATCGTCACTGCCAAAAATAACAAAAATAACAACTTTGATAATTTATTTTTTCATTTGATTTCTTTACTTAATAAGGTTATTTCTTCAAATGAAAATAGTTCTGATGAGATCAAAACAACATTAGATAAAATAAAAACCAAATCACAATTGAAACTTAATAAATTACGTACTGATGAGATTAAAAGCAATTACAAACGAAATGAACCATTCTTAAATGATGTTTTTACTAAACTCGATAATTTATATTTAGATTGGGAGCAAACAAAACTACAAAAAATTAAAAACAATCCATCTACATTAGATTCCAAACGGATTCCTATCCGGAAACCCGAATTTCTGGATCATATTACTAACTTGAGTGATATAAACTTATCTGAGCGTTCTTCCATATACTATTCTTATTATAAAGGAGATACTGAAAATACGGATTCAAATTACCCAGATGATGTATTAGATAATCAGCTGGAGAGTCTTCTAATAATAACAAATTTTAATAATAATCCAGTAAACGCAATAGATTTAATATTTAATAGTGAAGGCAACAACACCCTTTTCAATAGCCTTATATCAGACATTCAAAAAAAATTTCCTGATAAAGCTTCTGATATTGGGTGCTGGAAAGAGGAGTTATTTGAAATGTTTCATCATGAAACTATGGAAATGTCTTCTGAAATTTCAGAAACCGAAAAAAAAGAAATTATTGAAAAGATACTCTTAGATAACAAGCATGGTATCTATTTTAGAACCGTTCATCGAATTTTAAAGATTATTCTTGATTTCTCTAACTCAGACAAGGTAATTAATAAATACTGCGGCATTTTACGAACTCAACTAAGTGAAAATCACTTAATGATACTTTTCTATAACGCTCAATATACTGATAGAGGGAAAAAATTTAAAAGTCTCGTTAAAAAGATGAATCTATGGGGTGACAAAGAGGAATTAGATACCAGCATTAATTCAGATACTATCCATTTTGCAACCAGTAATTTAATTTGGAAGGATACGGATTTAAACATTCTAAAAGATGAATATGTTCGAAATAGCTCCTATGTATAAGCCCTCATTCGAGGGCTTTTTTAATGCCTACTTGAATGTCCCCCATGGACATGATCCCTCACGGACTGGGATAAACACATCAATGTTACGCGTGCCGTTAAAGAATACTTGGTGAATCCAAACTAAGTTTCCGATGCGCTTGTAACTGTCATATGACCAACTTGCGTATGGTTGCAAGTATTCGCCGCGTGTATTGTAGACAGATGCACCACCGACACGGTCCATGATTGGCGTATCACCATTTACGAATGTACCGCGTTCAGCTGTGAAGCCTGCTGGTACACTTGAATTACTTGGCGTAGTTGGCTTTGTGGGATTGGTTGGCGTAGTATTACCTCCACCGACATTAGTTGTCCCTTTTGCCAAATCATTCGCCAACTTAGCTTTAGAAATGCCCATTGATGCTAGATAACCGTAAGGGTCGACGTGATCACCCCAGATGTTTTGGGTAATCCAAAGGTGCGATTTAATCCCTGGTGTTCCAGCACCACCTGCGTCTAAGGTCAATGGAATACCATATTTTTTGGCATAGTCACGGGCAAGTTCGATGTAGGTTGCGTAGTTTTTAGCGAACGTGGCCTTGTCGTATGTGTGTTGTAGCTCGATTTGAACTGGGCTGTAGCCGTTAGCATCACCTGCAGCGTATGCAACATAACCGGGTTCGCCAATTTGGTAGACGTGTCCACCATCGCCAACGATAAATGTTGAGTAAGCAGAATAAGGCGTATAGTTATTTTTCATATTCATGGCGACATTCACGCCAGGCGCCTCGCCACCGACTTCATGCAAGATTAAATACATATTTAAAGCGCGTTGCGAACTACCTTGGTTGGCATTAAATGCATACGTGTAGTCAATCGAATACACAGCCTGTGCACCGGTTGTTGTTCCTACGGCCATTAAAAAAGCCGCCATTCCGGCGACTACTAGTTTCATTAATTTATTCTTTTTCATTTTCTGGTTCCCCTTTTTGATAATATTTTTTAACTTTTGAAATGATTTCGTCTTTTAGTAAGCTGAATAGCCACATTGGGAAGTATTTATTCCATCCAAGGACATAGACGTTACTTAGCACTGAGTTCATGTTTTGCGCGATAAACGCTGCGGTGAAGACCGCGAATAGAAATGATTTACTTTTGAGTACAAAGTCCATCCCCATGAAGCCGAAGCAGATAAAAACGATGATGGCGTCGCGGATCATCGCCTCGTTGCCGTAGTGACTGTTGTGGAGCATAACCGGCGACCGATGCGCGAGGACCGACCCCGACAGCCAATCGCAACACATCACCACGACCAGCACGACGATCATCACCGCATGATTAATCGTGGGGCCTTGATGAAACACCCATCCAGGGATTTTAAAAGCGATGGCGACAGCTGCAGTCTGCAGGAGCATTTTTGGTTGGCTCATTTTGTGGAACTGCACTGCTAGCATGTCATATAAGGTTTGTAAAACAATCAATAATTCTGGTGCCTCCTTTAATGATGATATAAAAAATAGCAATCCAGAGGAGGATTGCTATTGGTAACGCGTATTTTAAACCTCTAAATAGCCCCATTATTCTGCCCCGTTTGGTTTAGTAATGTCATCAAAATCAGCTTGCGTTAGTTGACCAAACTCAACGGCTAGCTTTAAATAATCACGGTCTAGCTCTCCGTGATGAAATAAAAACGCAATATACTCTTTATCCATTGGATTCCAACTCCTTCAGTTTAAGTTGCAAATCTAGATTCATTTTAAATAGATGAGCGTTGATTTCGTCTTGCTGGGTTAACACTGGTTTTGGTTCTTCGGTAGTTGGCTCAGAATAATCAGGATTAACTTCAATTAGTCCATTAGATAATAGATAATATCTCGGTTTAAAATTATCCCTAAATCCGTCAGGTAATTCTCCAATGTACTCTAATCCGCCCTCGATACCACCGATTTCAACGTAAGATAAAATCTCACTTTTTTTATTAATACTTAAAATCATTATCTCACCCCCAAAATATTGTTAATTTGAAATGAGCCTTGTCCCACGTTATATTGAGCCGTTCCTTTCGCCAAGTTCGCAATAATGTGGTTAAAGCTGCCTAGTTTAAGGTTTGACTCATTCACTTTTTCAAGATAACCTTCCGCAATATCGACATTAATGGCATTTTCAGATAGTGTATTTGAAACATTGAACCCGACAAAATACATTTGTGACGGAACTCCAGTCGGGAAATCCGAACGCGGCACTTGCATTCGGACACTACCAATTGCTCCGTTCAAGTTGTAAGTGATAATTAAGCCGTCGTAGAAGCTCCATTTATCAATTAGTTTAAGGACTTGTCCAACAGCGACGTCACCCATACCGCTCCAAAGTACCGTTTCAGTGGTGATTTTAGTCCAGTTTCTAGGATAATAAAGCCCACTAGTGTCACCATGAGCGATGACCTTCTTCCAAGTTGACCCGGTGGGGATATTAGTTGCGTATAGAACCTTATCGCCATTCTTAGCCACAGATACATCAATAAAAAATTCATTCCCCATTTGAGTAATTGGGGCATTAACTAAATTACTCCCTCCGACGTATTGACCAGGCGGTAATGTATTAACATCGGTGTTTTTATCATTAAGCTCAATTCTATGGTCGAAAAGTGATTCTAACTGGCGCTTCATTTCAGGGCTTGCAAGACCCGGATTTTGTCGGCTAACCAATAAGCCGGACTTAGCGTTCAACGCCGCAACTGACCGCGTAAGTAAATTAATCGTCTGTTTTAATTTCATGTTTTCCCTCCTAATAGTTATATTGCCGGTTTGTTGCTCGGCCAATTCCAGATAAGGTTACCTTTGAAGCCGCTGGATCAACTGTCGCAATCGTTATTCCTAAAGCTTGAATCGTTCCGATATTATCTGGATTAGTATTACAGTCGTTGATAAACAAGCATTGCGTGAAGTTATCTCGTTTAGTTATTTTCTCAGCATGAACATGACCAGCCCATAATCCTGCTACCTTGCGTGGGCCTTGCGTTGTAAAGTCAGCAGCCACAATCGCTTGTAACTCGCTAGGAATTCCGTCTTCCGACTTTCCTGTAAAACGTCCGCCAGTTGCAACAGCATTAAGCAAACCTTCAAGAATATTACCGTTAGCCCAAATGGTTTCAACGCTAGGCGAAAATCCGTAAACTAGCGGGATATGAGTCATAACAACAATTTGATAACCTTCCGAGATATTCGACAAAGCCTCATTCACTAGCCAATCAATCTGCTTTTGACTATATGAGTAATCTAGATAACGCGTAAACTTTAAAGTCCCATCGTCGATAGTCTTATCTTCAGGGACATCTAACCCGTTAAGACCGATTAAACGGATTTTTGAATCTGGATAATCTTTGTAGAAATAAAGGCTATCACCATCACGTTTTTCGTCATTAATTAATTCGCCAGTTCTAAATAGCCTCTTAAAATCATCCTCTTTAACAATCTTGTTTGGTGTGATTTTTTCCAATCGAATCCCAGTAGAAGCATCGTCGTGATTACCTAGTAGAATAAACTTATCCGAATCTGTTTCGGTTTGTAAAATCTTGGCGCAATACTGCGCCTGGTCCGCGATTGAATGACTAACATCTTGATTTAACCCATTAGTATTATCGCCACCAGCAATGACCACATCCACATATTGGCTTAGATAATTAACAGCATTTAGATGAGCTAAAGCGTCCGAAGCATATGGGTAGCTAAACGGGCTGCTTTCATCGTAAAGATCTTCATAATGTGAATCGGTTACCATTAACACTTTAAAACCGTCTCTAGGTAAGGTTAATACGAATTCATCTAGTTGTTCTTTAATAACCGGATCTAATTTACCGCCAATATCTATGGATTCATTCGTCGTAATAGTGCCATCTTCAATGGTAATCATATCATCCATCCGTAGACCGATTGTTTTATAAGATGCCTTCCCTTTTGGTTTTCTCCCAGCAATCACTTCATCAAGACTCGTGCTACCAGATATTTGGCTGTTGAAACTATCCTCAATATCAGTCATTCGATCATCGGCATTTTTTACAGCATCATTTACTGAATTAACCGCAACTAATAGGAAGTTACCCACCGATTTTGCAAATCCCCGCAAGGCTTCCCAATTATGCTGTTTCTGATTTCTAGCTTCTCTATTTTGAAATAGGCTAGGCTCATCCCATAGGTCACTTAAAAAATTAGGTATTTTCAATTTTTATTCTCTCCTTTCTTAACTTTAATCTCACCATTTTCAATAGTGACTTGATAAATAGAACCGCTAACCGCATCTTTCATCTGGATGCTGGTCAACGGTTCTATTTTTAATTTATCCAATTTGGCTTTATCACCAGCGCTCATTAATCCATCTTTCGTTGGTGTCGCCGGTTCGTACTTTGGTATCTCCGGTATTACCGGCAGCATTCCCGTTACATATTCCGCCAAGCCTTCCACATAATTAACTGCTGTAGCAGCATAGAATTGTTGGTCCTTTTTCAGGCCTAGGTCTGGGTTGTCTGCTGGGACTTTTAGGATGTATCCCGGCAATTGTGGGCCGGTGGCGCGTGTTAATCTGGTTGGCGTGCCGTACAAGTCGCCGATGAAGCGCGAGTCGTAGGCCTTCACTGCCTTTTCGTTAGTAGCTTTAATCTCTTGTGCGGCCGCCTGATTATGCTTAATGGCTTCCTTGACCAGTCGTTCCTGAGCAATATCCTCGTCTAAAAGTGTCCGGACCGAGTTATCCAATTCGACTTCTGGTTTATGATCGGGGGCGAATGGATAATCCGTGATGCCCGTGACTTCGACATCCGTATCAAACTGTTCCGGTTCCACGCGCAGATACCAAACTTCGCCAGGTAAAACTTGGTCATCGCCGTCATAAGTGAGCGCCATCGTCGTGACTGGATCACCTTGCATTGAACTCATGGCGTAGGCGTTCATCGCATTCTTGTCAGTAAACCTTTCATCCGAAATCTCGGCGCCTGGGCGCTCACCCCACCGCTTAATACTCGTGGCATTCTTGGTCATAAAAGGCGGGAAGTAATACTGGCCTTCAGCGCCCTCCTTTTGTTTTCCGTAACACATCGTGACATTTTGAATCGCAGTGGTGTCCCAGCTGCAGCTGAAGGTCGTCGTGTTGTACCCGTAAAGATAGGACTTGTCGACCTGCTTCTGCCAAGCGTCGCGGGCGTAAATCCGGATGTGCTTGTTGTCGGGATAAATCACGCAATTGAACTTATCGACGCACGTGTTGAGCGCGTCCAGTGCACTAGTATTGCCCAAGTTTTCAATCTGAACCTTGCTGAAACTTCCAATAACCTCCCAAGTGAAACCGTAGGAATTGTTGTCGAAAAAATAGTGGAGGATATCTTGAAGACTGTAGGTGATGGTGCCTGATTTAGTTTGATAGTTATAAATCCGTGTCGCTTCAAAATAAATATGTGTCGCTGTGACAGCCACCGATTTGTCATAGCCATCCAGTGACCTCTCAGCTTGTTTAATCACGTATTCTTGGCCATCAATTAACAATGAGTTTTCATTCCGCAAAAGATTATAAGCTAATGAACCATCATTTAGCGCTGTGAACTCAACCTGATAATCTGAATTCTTTTTCCAACTACGTACTAGTTCTTCAAAATTAATCGAGGTGACTGTTTCCTCATATTGATTATTGAAATCACGAACCAACACTTTCTGCTTTTTAAAATCAATCATAGATAAAGGAATGGGAAACTAAAAGTGATGTCGACATTAGTCAATCCAGTCACACTAATATCGTTCCATCCCTTCTCAAGTTGGATATGGCCGTGATTTGTGACGCGTTCACAGCTCGCCCCGTTCAGTAGTGGGCGAACCCCGTGCCAAATGAGCGTGTCGTTCGCCGTGAGCGCCCGATTTAACGCAATACCGTAACCATTTGTGAGATTCGTAATGGTTGGTGTCCCCATACCTTTGATAATGATGTCCAAATCATGTTTCTGCCAATAAGGATCAATAACTACATCAGACGGATTATAAACTTTAAATCTAGTCTGCTTGAAGCGGTATGCTAAATCTTCACCATTTGGTAAATTCATCCCAAATTGAGATAGTTCTTCATCATAAATAAACTGCAGCTGATCGGACTTCACTAAAGAATGGCGATAACCAGACGGCATATCGAATTCAACGGAAAATGTCATTTCATGCCAATTTAATCTGGTAACATCAAATGGTTTTGCGATAACTTCCATATTAAGTCCAGGCATTTGAGATTCTCGTAAAGTGATTGGCTCACGAGAAAATAAAAGTCGCCAAATATCTTGGCATGCTAATTTATAGTCATAAACATCTTCACCGTCAAAATAGAAATCAGCGGTAACCGTTCGACTGCCAAATAAAATAGGCCCGTTTTGAACGGACCCATCTCTAATTTTATTTGACTGATAGTTTGTAATGCTTTGTGGGGACTGTGTCGTTAAACCGGTGAAATTCAACCCTTTGAACGCATCGATATTAATCGTCTGTCCGTCCTTTGTCACAAATAATTCAGGAATCATCTGAACACTCCTATCCTAATTGATATTTTTTTAATTGTTTCTTAGTTTGCTTTGCCTGGTCTAGCAGATCGCCTAACTGGCTTACTAGTCCGGTTGAACTTGCTTGTTCCGGATTAGCCTGGATTAACGCAATAATTGTATTAATCATTTGGAGTAACGATCTGAACATCTCAATCATGATTTGCTGATTACGCGCAATTTCATTTAAGATTTTAGAGTCATTATTAGTAGTTGTTGAACGTTGGTCTTTTAGGACCAGTTGACTGCCACCATCCAAACCGTACCGATCTTTAATCTGAGCTAGAATCTGCATCGCTCTAGTGCGGTTAGTTAATGGCACAACGGCTTCCGCCTTATTACCCTCACCAATCCGCGCAATCTGTTCTCTATAGATGAACCCACCATTTTCATAGCCATGGCCCTTACCTAAGAAAGATAAATCACTTCCATATCGATGTTTTGCATAGTTCAATCCAGCTAAAAGATTATCAAAGCCGTTCATAATATTACCGTGGCCCTTTAGCTTATACGCATTAAAGGTTCCTGGTTTAACTTGCATTAATCCTGTTGCTTTCCCCTCTGATACGTAACCGTCATCGCCACCAACCGCCTTAGGATTCCCGCCGGATTCAGTTTGAATCTGACGGAGAACCTTAGCAATCATCGATTGACTTGTAGAGAGGTTAAGCATACCTAAAGCTTTTTTAACTGAGCTGCGCCAACGTGCAACACCCGAGCCACTTGGTTCTGAAGTATCATTTTCAGTCTTCCAAGATTTCAATGCTTCAACAATTTTATCTTTGACTGCGTTAATCACGTAACCACCGACACCCTTAACATTTTCAATCACAAAACTTGTCTTACCACCTAAGTTTAATTTAGACTCAAAAGCTTGCTTCAAATACTTAATCGGATGTGCAATAACATTCCCAACAAAAGAAATGCTATCTTTAATTTTGCCAAAGACGCCTGAGAGCGCTGAGCCAATATTTCCCAGCGTCCCATTTTTATAATAATGACCAGTCGTCAAACGTTCTGTGTCATCACCATTAATAACATGAGAGCCCTTAGGTAGAAACATCTGCGTATTCCAACCATCAGGAATGATTGCCTGTCCATTCGGATAGATCACCATTTCTTTCTTGCCACCGTCATTGACCGTTGCAATCTGATTGGTTGGCACACCATTCGGATACATCTTAGTCGTCCCCGTCGCCCACTTCACCGACGGAATGTGACCGATAGCTTTAGCACCAAATTTAGAGGTTAACCAGTTAACACCGTCAATCCCTGAATTGACTAATCCAGAAATAACGTTTAATACGCCACCAACAATTCCTTTAAACGTATCCCAAATACCTTTAAAAATCTGTTTAACACCAGACCATACTTTTGACCAATTACCGGTAAAGACGCCCGCAAACACACTGAATACACCTTGAATGATGTTTAAAGCGCCTTTTACAATTGTCTGCAAACTTCCAAATACTTGGCTAAAGACATTTCGAATAACATTTAATATTGCAGAAATAGTTGCTGATAAGACTTTTAACACTACCGACACAACGGACAACACGGCTTTAATCTTTGCAGTAACAACAATTAAGATGCCACCAAAAATATTGGTAAAGGCCTGTTTCATATCGTTACCATTTTTATGCCAATAGTTCACCATCGACCCAACCACTTGACTGAAAATTTTACCGATTCCTTTAAAAATTGGCGTAATTGTCTTACTGATTGAACTAACAATATTTTTAATTGAAGTTCCCATCGAATTAAAACTTGCTCTAACTTGCTTTGTTAAAGCAATGATCGTATTTGCTACTGGTTTAGGGAATATATTCTGTAATGCTTTGGCGCCTGCTTTACTCCCATTGAAAACTTGGAACATCGCTTTAAACGCATTCGCTACCTTTTTAGCAGCTCCCGCAAGTGTCGTTCCAACGCCGGTTCCCAATATCTTCAACCCGTTTAACGTTGTTTTAATCTTATTAATACCTGCCAAGGTTGGTCCAAGCGTCCCCATCGGTAATAACTTGGTTAAAATGCTAGTCGCCTGGCTGGCTTTTTTAGAACTAAAACTATTTGTAAACAAGTCTGAAATTGCTTTTGAAATTGCCTTAAACTTAGCCACTCCGGAATTAACCAAATCATGGAACGGTTTAAATTTCTTATATGCCAATACAAAGCCAGTTGCTAAGCCGGCAACAGCCAAGGCTGCTATTCCGACAGGTCCTGTCAGTGTAGTCGCTAACCAACTACCACCACTAAAGAACCCTATCAGGCCTTTAACGGCACCAGTAATCGCACCTACTGATTTAATTAATGCGCCAATACCAATTAATAACGGTCCCAATGCAGCCGCGCCTAAGATTGCAAAGGCAGTAATTTTTCTTGCGCCTTCAGGCATCTCAGTTAATTTACCCATTAACTTCGAAATACCATTAGCTACGGACGTTAATGCTGGTAATAAAGTCGTAGAAAATTGAATCGCCAAAATATTAGCCGTCTCTTTAAACTTGTTCATTTGATTCTGAGCGGTTTGCATATTTTTCGCTGATAAAGTCGCTGCATAATTACTCTTAGCAGCACGATCAGTTTCATCAGCCAACTCGCCAATTTTATTCCCATTTTCTTCTAGAATTAATCCTGCTTGCTGGCCAGTTGTTCCAAACATCCCATGAAATAAGTCTAATTTCTTGGTTTTACTCAAACCTGATAATTTCTGTTGAAATTGACCCATGATATTCGATAGGGGCCGCATTTGACCATTAGCATCTTTAATTGAGATACCATACTCATCCAATGCTGCTTGTCCAGTCTTAGTAGGACTAACTAAACTATTAATAACCTTCCGTAAACCAGTACCAGCTTTATCGGCTTCAAGACCATTATTAGAAAGTAACCCCATTGATGACGCAGTTTCGGATAATGACAAACCAGCTTGATAAGCAGAACCACCAACGTATGACATCCCAATCCCTAAGTCTTGGAACCCTGTTGATGTTTTATCAGCAACGAACGCTAATTTATTCGTTACTTCAGTAGTGTTCTTCATCATCCCAGCAGTTGAACTTGACCGCATATTAAACGACTCGAGCGTGGAAGTTGTCACTTTAATAACGTCGTTAAAATCATCGCCTGAAGCAATTGACCCTTGGAGCAAAGTGTTCATCGACCCAATTGCCTGATTCGAATCATAACCACGCTTAACCAAATCCAAGTAACCTTCTGAGATTTTTTGAACTGAAATCCCATACTTAGTTGAAAACTGTTCAGCATCTTTGGTCATGATGGCAGTCCCTTTAATAGCGGCTTTTGCTGATTCACCACCAGTTTCGATGTTATTCTTTACAACTTGCATTGTGTGCTGGAACTTCGTTGCTTGCACTGTTCCGATGGTAAAGGCACCAACTGCCAACGTACTAAAACCGGTTAGCGAATGGCCAGCTGAACTGACATGCTCACCAACTTCTTTTGTTTTAGTCGAAAAATGCCCAAGCGAATCGACCGCTCGAGCATTTTTTTCAGACATATTTTTAACTGATTTTCCAAGTTCATCATACTGATACTGGGCCTTTTTCTGCTCACTCGTTAGCTCAACAATCTTCGTTTTCTGTTCCAACGTTTGTTGTGCATCTTTGCCTTTGATGCTGATTAAATCTTCCAACTTTGATTTTTCAGCACCAATTAACTTATTGTAATCATCTAGTTGACGACCGAGTGATTGATATTTAGTCCGACTAGCCTCAGTTTCTTTACCTTGCATCGATAAGACTGACAAGTTGGCTTTCATTTCACGCGTCTGACGACTCAAAGCATTCTGATAACTTTGGGTGCCACGTTCTGCTTCTCGCATCGCGATTTTAGCATCATCTAATTGACGCTTATAATTCGCCTGTTCCCGCACCAAGTTATTAATTTTAGCCCCAGTTTTTTGAGCGGTATCAGAATACTCACCATTGATTCGAACTTGTTCCTTGTACGACTTAGTGAGCGTCTCAATCTGGCGATCATTGACGCTCATCACTTTGGTTAAGCCATCAACTCGACCAGCCGCTTTATCATACGCAGATTCGGTGCTACTTAATACGGAAAGATTGGCTTTCATCTCGGATTTAGCTAACTTGAACTGATTTTGAATATTCTTCAAACCAGTTTCAAATTTACTCCCATCCATCCCTAAACTAACAACCATTGAGCCAAGAGGACGTCCTGCAGCTGCCATATTTTATCCTCCTTTCTCTAGAATTGATTGTAGAATTCAACCGCAGATAGATACTGAGTATCTTCATCTGAAGCCGGTTGATCAGATGACATCCGGTCTAAATAATCAAAAAAAGCACCCGCATCCATTGACTCAATGTCGTTGAATGGGGTGCCATTTTCCATCAATTGTTTCGTGATATCATCAAGGATTTCAAGTGCTTCATCCGGCGTTATTTTTTTGCTGGATGATCCGCATCTGCTTTAATCCCACCCATGGCATCATTAAGAATCCCCTGTAAGGTTTCCATACCCTTACTTAAATCTAGACCAGATTCAATTGATTTAGTGGTTACTTTTGGATGGTTAAATAATTCAACAATTAATTTTTCCATTGCTTCAATATCTTCGATTTCAGAACCGGCCATCATGTTTACGTACTTCGCTTCTTCTTCAGAGGTCAAAATACCTTGATTAAACTTTTGCCGCATTAGGCTTGCTTCAGCTTCTTTACGATTCACTTCCTTATTAAATTTCGCAATTTTTTTAAACATTCCAAATTCGATGTGTGTCTTTTCGTAATGAGCTGTTTCGTCATTTTTTGCATCGTATAAATCAATTTTAATCATAGTTATGCTCCTTCAATTTTTAATTAAGCTGCTATAATCGTGACGTGGCACACTGCTGTCTTGCCACCATCTTCAGTAGTAACTGTAATATCAGCTTCACCAACAGCGATGGCGGTGACTTTACCTTGAACCGGTGTCACACTTGCTAAGGTTGAATCTGACGTTGAAAATGCAACGGTTTGATTCGTTGCATCACTTGGTTGAACCATGGCCTTCAAAGTGGCAGTTTCGCCAACTTTGAAGGCTAAAGTTGTTTGGTCTAGATCAACGCCAGTTACACTTTTGGGGAGTCACCGTCAATATTTTCTAGATCGCCGCTCCAACTTGGAAACATTTTGGTTGCGAACTGTTCTAATGTTGTGCCATTGCTGGCCGTCGCTTTTGCTTTGACAATCTTGTCTGATTTACGGGTGATTGCTTGTGCTGAAAGCGATACGTTGTTAGGCGTCATCCCTTTGTCTTCAGCAGTCTTCAATTCATCGCCGTCGGTTGTGCCGAACTTAGCTTTCCCAACCCCAATCCACATTGGATTACCTTCCAAATCTTGGGCTTCAGCAATGATCGCAACATAAGGTTGTTTAACATCTGCTTTAGTGACGTAGATGCCATTTTCATCGACTTCATCTCCTAGAACGGCGGTTGAAACATCATCTGGTAATTCAACAGTTGATAATTCAATTTTCCCAGTACCTGTTCCGGCATCAGAAATCCAATAAGCGATATTTGATGCATAAACAACATTTGATTGGCCAGTAAAACCGGTAGCCTTAAAATCAATCGCCCCACCGGACGTTTCATCGACTTTAACAACCTTAGTTACTTTTTCGTCTTGATCCATAATCCCAATAAACACTCGCCGAAATCCGGCGGTGCCAATTGCTTTACGTTTTTTTGTTTCTGGCATTATTTTTCCCTCACTTTAATCTTTGATATTTGTTAAACCGCATTGTTAGGACGACAAGTCCGTATTCATAATTTGGATTAACTTCAAAAAAAGAGCACTCAAATTCATGAGCGCTCAGTAATGTTTCTATTTGCGTTAAAAATTGTTCAGCCTCACGATTCGTTTGTACATACACCGCAATTTGTACTGATGCAATCTCACCAAACTTCTTATTGCTTGAATAGTAATTATTCCCCACAGGCAGTCCATGAATTTGAACAAATGGCGTTTGTTTTTCCTGCAGAACTGTTTCAGGAATCTTCTTCAACGTATAAATTCGCTCTTCAAAAGAGGTAATTGATTTGAGAATATTACCGACCTGAATTGCCCCAATTCTCATAGTCCCAACTCCTTTTTTAGGATAGTTGCAACGGTGGTTTGATAAACACTTTGCGTTTCAGATACAGTCTTTGAGATAAATGGATTCGGCGCATAATTTGGCGTTCCCAACTCAACAAAATGAACTCGCCAATAGGTGTCCTTCCCAAACCCAACATTAATATGTCCGAATTGATCAATACCAGATACCTGGATATCATCCCGCATGTGTTTGAACACTGACTTAGTTCCCTTGATTCTGTCCATCTCACGTTGTCCCTTCCAAGAACGGTCTGACCGATCTTCATAGGGTGTGTTGTGTTTCAATGCTTCAGCAAAGACCTGACTGCCTGTTCGGGTTGCTTTATTCTGAACTCGTGTGGCCTTAGCTCCTAGTTCCCTCAAGCCCTCAACAATATTATCTTCGATTGTAAAACTCATCGTCACACCTCCGGCACACGATGGCAGATAATAACATCCCAATCGCCGTACTGCGTATCCTGATTAAAATCATCAATCTGGTACTCGATAACATCCACCTTACTTCCGTCAACCAACTTCCAATGCTGCAATAGCATGTTAGTTGTAATCATCGTTTCTTGTGATTGACGATGGCGAATCACGAACTGAGCTTGCGTCCTTAATTCCGGTAAGTTTTGTCCAACATCATCTGATTTTTTGGTTCGTTGCATCGCGAATAGTCGTTCATAGATGACTTTATCTTCACGACTCACTAAATCACCAAACTCATCGAATTTAGACTTACCTGGGATAACAATCGAAATTGTTTGGTCTAACTGACCAGTTTCAGTTATCGGCACCGGAATCACCTCCTCCCTTGAATAACCGGTATGCAGGTTTCAGTTGTAGAATAATTGACTGCACGCCGAGTGGTGTTTCCTTGATGTTGCCAGTCGTTGTTGCTGAACGATTCTTAAAAAAGTGATCGGTTAGCATGACAACTGCCATTTCATACAGCTTGTTGTCTTCGTAGAACTCTGGCTTTTGCGAGCCAACCGCGCCCTGAATCATGGCTTCGGCGGCATCTAATGACAATTGCCACATACTATTAAAGACATCACTATCAATTGCTAATTTATTCTTTAAATCAGTTAGTTTCATTTAATCAGCTCCCAGCTGCTTCCGTAATCGTGACATGGCACACTGCAGTTTTGCCACCATCTTCAGTTGTGACCGTGATATCAGCTTCACCAACAGCGACGGCGGTAACTTTACCTTGAACCGGTGTGACGGTTGCTAATTTTGTGTCTGACGTTGAGAATGCAACAGTTTGATTAGTTGCATCACTTGGTTGAACCATTGCCTTTAAAGTGGCAGTTTCACCAACCTTTAAAGCTAAGGTTTTCTGGTCTAAATCAACGCCAGTTACTGTTTTGGGGAATCACCAACGACTGCTAAACGGAATGCTGAAGCTAATAAGATTTGATGATCGAACCAGGCGGTTAAGCTAAAGTAATTTACCCCTTTATCATAGTCTTTCCATTGTTCGTAGAGTGTTGACGCAATTTCATAGTTCAATTGCGCATACTTAAAATTACCAATAACAGGAATTGATGCACGTTCAGTAAAGCGAACTGGATAACCAATAATTTCTTCCGGTGCTTTACCGAATAAAGTAACTGAACTATTTGATAATTCTTTGATCATCCGTAAATATTCTGGTCGGCGCATATAAACCTTTACATTCGTTTGAAATGCATCATTGATATCACCAGCAGCTTGCGTAATTGCATCAAACAATGTTGATTCAGTAATCTTCTTAATACCAACTTCATCTGAGTAAAAGCTCATGTGCTCTTCACCCGCTTTAGGCGTTGTTGCAAATTGAACTTTCTTTTCTTTAGCAGCGGCAGCTGAAGCCAATGCATCGTTGACGTATTGAACTAAGGCGGTATTTGTACCGTTTAAAACTGTTTCAGAAATGGCTGCTTTTAATTTAGATTTGAAGCGACCAAATGAAACTGTGTCTCCTTTTAATTCCAATTCTTTAGAGACAGTTTGATCAGCAACAAAGTCATCATCGTCGATTGAATAAGCGATTCTTGGCAAGATTAAATTCGTGATACCACTGACAATTTCATCTTGACGCAATGGATTATCTTCCATTGGTTCGCTAATCAAGTTGTTTGAAACAGTAACAGGTAAGATGTTTTGACCACCAGTTGTATCTTTGTCATCGCCTAGTGCTTGAAGAATGTTGGTATCAACTGCTTGGTTGGACATAGTTGCACGAATTAAACCGGCATAAGCGTCTGTGACCTTTTGTTTAGGATCATCTGATGGTTCTGCTTGCTTCGCTTTTTTAGCTGAATCTTGTTCTTCACGATCAATTTGACGTTTTAACATGTTAAAACGATTTTCAAGTCCATCCGCTTTTTGACTTAATTCATTTAAGACTGAATCTTCAATCGCAGGGTTACCTGCTTTTTGGGCAATATCATCATTAACTTGTGCTAATTCAGCACCAATATTAGCTAGGTTTTGTTTCTTCTGAAATAATGTGACTGGCATTTTTAAAATCCTCCTAAGGTTTGTTTAATTAATTCGTTTGTTTTTGTTGCTCGGTTAATCATTTTTTGGCGCATGGCACTTGTATCCGGCGTTGCTGGTGTTGTTTGCTTTAATAATGCTGATGGAACGTTTTGATAACGCTGCTTGAACTCATCACTGATTGAAGCGGCCATTTGATTAGCTGGTAGCACTTCATCAGCTAACCCATATTCAACTGCTTCGCTGGCGGATAACCATGTTTCTTCATCCAACAACTGACGAAGCTTTTCTTCAGAAATCTTGCCATCAGATTTCGCTAAATACGTTGTGACACTTGATTCAGCAATTCGATCTAAATCATCGGCTTGTTTACGCAACTCTGCAGAGTTGCCAACGCAATACGTCCACGGATTATGGATCATTAGCATAGAATTTTCAGGTACAAAAATAGTGTCACCGGCCATTGCGATCACACTTGCGATTGAAGCAGCTAACCCGTCAACATAAACGTTGATGGTTGCCTTATTCTGTTTTAGTTGGTTAAAGATTGAAATCCCTTCAAAAACGGAACCACCCGGCGAATTAATGTGTAAATTAATCACATCTACATCCCCTAAGGCCTTTAAATCATCCCTAAAAGATGCGCCGGTAGTATCTGATTTATCCCATTGATACGTAGTAATTTCCCCATCAATGTTGATACTAGCTTCAGTCTGACTTGTCTGGGTCATTGACCAGAACGGCTTGTTGATCTTCTTTGGCATTTGAACTCACCCCCTTTCGTTGTGTCGGATCCATATCGATTGGATACAGGTCACCTGAAACAAATAATTTCTCGGCCATTGGCTCTTTTGACAGTGGCATATCTTCCAATCCTAAAATTGTATTGGTTGAAAAGACACCACCACGGCGCATGGCTTGATAGAACGCAGTCCGCGCTTGCACATCCCCACGCATCAAGCCGTTCATGTTGAACTTTAAATAAAGACCTTGTTTCCGTTGCTTTTGGGTCAATAGTTTGATGGTCAGTTCTTGTTCATATTGGCGCACAATCGGTGTTAAAGTCTTTTGAACGAATTGCGTCATAATCTGCTCATTGTTGGTTGCAACCGTATTATTGATATTGTTGATGAATGAAATCGGAATATTGAATGCATTCGCGATTCGCGTATGCGTTATTTTTTCGGTGTTGATCACATCGCCAGAGACGAATTCACGCTTGATTTGGTCCACAGTAACGCCTGGTTCTTGAAATAGGACCCCACCGTTATCATTTTTAAACCGTTTGAAATCCTCAATGGTATTCTCACGCTTCTCATCATCAAGATTAGCTTCATAAGTTACCTTAAAGCTATCCGTCTTACTCATTTCATTCAGTGAGAAGGTCGCAACTGCCTTATCAAATGCCAATGCATTCTTGAGCACGCTAATCGGCGAAATACCCGTTAGGCGTGAAGCCCCAGTGATATGCTTAACATGAATCATCTGCTGGCTGTCAACTAACATATTCTGATTGACACCTGTGATTTGATACCAAATTGAATTATCGTCTGTGTTTTGAAGCACTGAAACATACTCTGGCGGAATCGGCCATAGCGCAATGGGCTGTAAATAATGGTCCCGTTCAATTAAGGCATAGCCATTTCCGTCCTTATTCCTATCAACTTCTAATTTATTGATGAACTCAAAAGTTGTCATAACAGGATTTGGTTGATATTTAATTAGATCAGCAACCGCCATATCCTTCCGCTCTTCATAATTATCAAATAACTTCAATGGCAATGATGACAAGGTGTTTGCTAACTGTGTGATGACACTAAAAATTGTCTCATTCGTGTCCATTGCTTCATTGTTAATCCCAAAGAAATGTTTACCAATCCACGAACTGAGTCCGCCACCTTTATTACTGACGGTCGACCGATTCTTACTAAAAAATTGTCTAAGCCGCTGCATCATTTGCAATATATCACCTCCTTTCAATTAGATATCATTGAACGATACATATTTAATCCGGCCAGTTTTCGGTTTGGCCTGCAGTCGCTCGACCATTGTCACATGCGCATTCAAAAAGGCCGCGAACCCATCAATCTTCCGGTTACGACCTTGCTTAGTTGGCATCCAGTTATTCAGCCGGTCAGTGACCAATTTAACATTATTGAGATACCAGCGGAACATTTTATTATTATTTGTGACCACACGACCGTCCAATAGCAACTCCTTAACGTTTTGCATTGGCCCACCCAACGTTGTGAAGCCTTGCCGGGTAACTTCGGTCTTAAATCCATAGTCAATTAGTGCTTGGTTCAAGAACAAGGCCTTGGCTTTATCGTAATTAATTTGAGTAATCTTATAGTGCTTAGCTTGTTCAACAAACCAGTTATAAACGTACTCATAATTAACGTAATCACCTGGGATAATCTCCAAATAACCGGCTTGTTCCCACTCACGTAATCGCTCCGGATTCTTATCAATATCAAAACGCGCTTGTGGTACCCATGATTTCATTAGCCAGAATACTCGGCCATCTTCCAATTTAAATTCAAGACCAGCCGCGGTGAAATCTTCTGTTTCGGATAAGTCATAACCTCCGATACACTCCATCCCCACTAACGATTCAAGATCAACTTCGCCATTATTCTTATTAATGGTGTCTAGTGTGACGAAACTCAATTCATCAGTTGAGCTGAAAATATTAAATTGTTTGGTAATCCAGTCAGCAAATTCAGCAGGCGTTTTCTTATCTTTTTTGTAATCCGTGATCATATCGACCATCGACATCATGCAGATATTGGGATTGGCTTTGACCCATAATTCAGGATCATCAGCTTCTTCGATACTGTCCAACTTCGCTAAATAATAGAAGGTTCTCTCATCTAAATGCGCATCATAATCGGATAGACATTCTTTGCCATTATCGACAAAGTCCATTAATGGCCCATCTAAAACTGTGCCGGCAGTTGAAATGTAAATGATCAACGGTTGCCGACGTGCGCCCCGTGATCGTTTCATAACTGAGATTAATTGATAATCTTTATACTCGTGAATTTCATCAAACACGGCAAAATGGAGATTTTCCCCATCTTTGTTATTCTTTTCAGCCGACATTGGTACGATCGTACAGTGATTCTTAGGGAAGCGAATTTCTGAACGTGTGGTGACAAACCGCTTTGATAAATAAGGTGATACTTCAATCATCGCTTTTGATTCATCATAGAGCTTCCGCGCTTGTGCTTGCGAGTTGGCCAAGAAATAGACGTTAGCACCACGTTCGTCATCAAAACCAGCCATATAATCAGCCAACCCTGATTCAAGCGTAGTCTTCCCATTTTTACGCCCAACAAAAATCACACCTTCACGGAATCTGCGGATCCCTGAATCACGATGAACCCACCCACACATTGATCCAATAATAAAATGTTGCCATGGTTGAAGAACCAGCTGCTTAAAATCACCCTTTGATGGTTTGCACTTCTTTTCGATAAAACGAATTGGGCGCCAAGCGCGCTCTTCATCAAATATCCATGGAAAATCATCCGTGCCTTGGCGCTTCAAATCTTTTAGGTGGCGCTGTGCCGCTTGAATATTCTCTTCACTGGCTTCAATCGAACCTTCAGCAACCATCTCCGCATAAAAAGTCGTTAATAACTGCGGTGATGGTTCCTGCAGATAAGCCCAACCTAATTTTTCAGCTTTGTAAGCCGCCCACCAACGTTCTAGTTTTGTCTGACTATACTCAAGAATCTTAGAAGTCATCTTCATCACCGTCTTCATCGTCACCCATATGAATGGCCATTGAAGCACGCGCAGATGGGGTTAATCCAAGCTCATTAGCATAGCGATTCAGTAGAATGGCAGTGTTGCGTTTCTCACGGACAAACGGATTAACCTTACCATCTTTAAACATCCCCAACTTTTTAACCTTGTTTTTATAAGCTTGATAATCCACTAAGGTATCGCAATAAATGGCTAATGTATCAACATCACTGTCACTCAAAATACCGGTTGGGCCCATAATTTTTACGATTTCAGTAAATCTTTTGGCTGCACCAGCACTCAACCATTTTGGAGGGACAAGATTATCCGCCGATAATTTCATCTTCAACTCATTCTTTTGACGTTTTTGAAGCTCTTTCTTTGTTTTATTATTGGGATTTCCCTCCATAATATGCAACATGGCACTTTTAGCAGTTCTCGGCATCTAACATCCCTCCTTTCTTTTCTGAAACCGCCCAAATTCGACGATTAAAAAAATTTTGAAAAACGAATTTATTGTGTGGGGATCTCATCACCGTTGTTTTAGAACTTCATCAAAAAATTATCGGACCTAGGGGGGCTACTTCAATTCATGGTTCGCATGGAATACAAAAACATCTGCCCGCTTTTTCTGTGCGTGCAGATGTTTGGCTTCTTGCTTATTTGCTGTTGCTTTTTCTGGGTGATCCTGATTATGGTGTTCAGGACAAATGGTTTCTAAATTTTTTAAATCACAACGTTTTGACCAATTATCTTTTAATGGAATGATGTGATGGACAATGCGTGCATAGGTCACGATGCCTGCTCGCAGACACTCTTGACATAGGTAATGGTCACGGACTAGTGCCAGCTTGCGCGCTGACTGCCATGCCTTGGTGTGATAGAAGCGGATATACTTGTCAGTCAATCCACTTCACGTTGCAGGCGTAGTTGATTGGTGACCCATCAGCTGGCGATACCGCTTCAAAGTCATTGACTTGTAGTGCCTGTTCCATCTTAGACTTAGACACCTCAATTACAGTCCGAACAAACTGACCATTGCTACCTACTGTTCGGTTCACTTCGAATGGTAGTCCACTCACACCATTGATGATCTCATCGTATTCATCTTGCGACATCATCACGACTCTATCTGCCATCTTGTTCCTCCTTTAACTTCTGTTCCTGGTCGTAGATCACACCGATATGAACGGCCACCGCTTCTTTATATTGCACCAGCGCATCCTCAAATGGGATGTGCTTCCCTCTCGCATAGATGCGTACCATGTTGTACATGACTCTGGTCAATACATATTCTAGTTCAGTTGTTTCGACATTGTTAGGCACGATTATCTTAAACGTTGGATCGGCATCAACTGATGTCCGACTCACGGTTGCATTGATGATTGGCTTTTGCATGGATAATTCCTCCTTTTAATTGATTGCACAAAAATAAGCCAGCGATTAAGCTGGCTTATTAATAATAATCTTATTCGTCTGTTAAGACATGAATTTGAGCATCGACATTACCCGTATTCATGATATTCACAATATAGACTTCGTATCTTGATGACTCAACATGATTATCATCCATCGTCGTGTCTAGTACAAGATAGTCACCTTTTCTAGGAATAATCGGCAATTCATATATCCTTCCATTTGCCGCGTGACCACTTGCGGTACTGAAATCTTTCTTCTTTTCAACGTATACTTTTACTTTAAATTTTTCCATTTTCAACTCTCCCTTTATAAATGTTATAGCAAAACTTATTTCAATACTATTTCTTCAACATCCATCCAATTATCGCTGCAATAACAATCCAGATAAAGTTCATCTTTTTTAATACTGCCTCATTCTCAACTGGACTTTTCACATATGAAACAGTACTCCTAATTAAAACAATGATTATTTGCGCGATTGAACACGATCCTACCAATGTGAAAATACACATACATGTAAATAACAAATAATTATTGTGCCAAGGCTTGACTAGTATCCAAGATCCAAGGGCGAAGTACAGTAAAGCATCAGCGGATTTTCTAAAGAGTGTAATTACCATTTCTGATGACCTAGCCTGAACAGCAATAAATGAGATACCCATAATTATACTTGTAAAAACCGTTAATCCAATTAAGGTATTACCACGAAAATCGCCATTAAATATTGTTCCTTTTGCCGCGTTCGTTGAATTTTCAAACCATTTGCCATGAATCGATATAAAGGCAAGGTCCACAAACAAATTGATAAAAGCACCTAATAGAAAGAATTCTCCTTTTTTCACAATCATAACAATTACTCGTCTAGCCATTCTTCTTATACCTTTTTGTTTATTGGCCCAATATTCCCAGACCTCCATATCACGACTGGAGTATTCATTTCCAGCTAAATCATGATTTGTTTTTTCTTTTTCTTTGGAATCACTCATAGTAGCCATCACCTCTCAAATTAATAGTATCATAATTATTTATGTACCAAAACATTAAAAAGTCCCGCCATTTCTGGCAGGACTCCACGCGATGTTGACTAACTTTTTCATCAGAAATATTCCCTCAACTGAATATTTCTATAATACTACTATAACACTGGATTTGTGACCTTTGTGTGCAAGATTTGTGCAAGCTCTAGCGGCTCGTAAATCCGTCTAAAATTGCATCGATTCCGAATAGCAACACCGATAATTCGTTGATAGCACGGTCTTTATCACGATTGATGACTGAACGGTCAACATTGTAATACTTAGCAATCTCGCTCTCACTTAAATGGGCTGTGGATAAGTACAACCATTCAATCGTGCGATAACGCCGGAAAGCAAGGTCATCCCAGTTCTCACATCGCTCTTTATACATTGCCAATGCCATGTTGATGTACTTCAATAATTGGCGTGACTTCTCATGATACTTACCGACTGACTCCAATCGAATCACGGTACCATGTTCAATCTCGTATTCCATTGTCTCAACCGCTGATTTTTCACTTAAAAGAATGTGATCAGTGAGTGGGCGATAATGTTCGAGCAACATTCTGGTATTCCGTAGTCGTCGATTGGTTTCAAGCTTCTGTTGCTTACGGGTTAACTTGCGTTGTTTCTTTAATACGGCACTGGCAATATCTTCAACTAATTCATTCGTTACTTCAATTGACAACTACTTCATCCCCTTAGGCAATCACAATCACATGACCACTATTAATTTCTTCATCCAGATTTCTAGTCAAATACTCTTTGACATTGCTCATTGCTTCAAGTTCCCAGGCACCGCCATCTGCTGCAAAGATGGCACTCTTCATCCCTTCGCGCATCCGGAATACGAAGTTACTGGTTGGTTGCGTGACTTCGTTAAACGTCCGGTATGGTGCCAAGCCAACTGGGTTTGGTACTTTAACTTGTTCAACAGATACGACACCGGTTTTAATTGTGACTGCTTGGCTCACGCCATCATCACTAGCGTTGCGGACAGCTTCTTCCTTCAGATTACCAATCACTTTCAAAAGAATGTCACGGTCTTTAGTTTCTTCAAACTGTGACTGCAATGAGATATTCATTTGTTCTTGGTCTAAAAAGTTACCGTAATAAATTTCAGGCGTCATAGCCTTAGCGCGAACCAACTGCTCACGACGACCGTAATCATCTAAGTGACCGAAAACAATCACCTTGGTTGGTGACTTAACTTGGATATAAAGATTTTGCGTTTTACGTTCGTCCATACTTTTAACCAAGTCGACGACACCCATGAGTGTTGTGACTTCAACTGCAGTATCGGATAAGTTTTGCGGTTTAAGTAGGCGGACATCCCCATTACCGTCAATAGCGAAGTGCTCGCCATCAACCTCAAGCACCTTACCCTTTCCAGCTTCCAAACTTAATTCGTGTAATCTGTTGATTGTTTCGGTTGTCATTTCCATGTTAATCATCCTCCGAATCTAATTCTTTATATATTTCTTTAAAGTACGCTTCTGTTTCTTTGACGACCCATTCAGGATAGGTACCAGCCTTTGAAAATTCCCCACCAGTTACTTCTGAAATGATATCTTCATACCTGGCAGACATTAGCGCCAATTCAAAAGCGATATCTAAACTACACTCTTTTAACACTTGATCAGGTTCGTCAAAATATTCATTAACAACTTTCAACTTCAAGTCATCATCTTGTGTTCTCTGTAATCCATTATTCTTATACGTGTCATATTTTTCACCGTTGTAAGTAAATAGCATATTGTGTCCCTCCTAAATTAATTCTTTCCAATTTTCAACTAACTCACTAACGATAGCGCCGTAGCCATCTTCATTATCCGAATGCCAAATTTCTATGAGTAAATAGGTGCCATCATCAAAGCCCTCAATCCGGATTAACTGGTCATTAGGATAGTTGGTAGTCTCGATTAATGTTTTAGCATAGGCAACATTATTAAAGTCACCTATATTTCTTTCAATCAAGTCTGAGACCAATGCCACATCATACACATCTTCCGTATCATGAAATGGTTCTTCACTTGTCGGATTAATATAATATGCTCCTTCGAATAAATCTTTTTTATTGATTAGTATCTTTCTTTTAAGAACTTCGATTTCTGGTAATTCATCCCATTGATTCATATCACTCACCCCTATCCCTGATTTTGTAAATCAATCACATTATCTTTTTTAGAACTATCTGCTTCAATGTCATCAATCGGTTCGCCGGTGTCGGTCTTGATTGTCTCGTCTTCAGTATCAAAGTAGGTCTGTCCTGGCACACCTGATTTCAATTCAGCGACAGCAACCATGCCAGTATCGATATTTCGGCCCAATAGCATCGTTGTCGTGACACCAACTTGCGGTGCCAACTTAGACTTCACATCGACTGCCACGTCAACGGCATCTCGTTTGTCATTGGGGATGAAGGTCAAATCAATCGTGACCTTTCGTTTTGTTTTGGATTCGGTATTTAAATCTAGAATGTTATCGGCGACCTTTTGCAATTCAGTGGTGAATTTCTCCTGTGCACCACCATCTGCGATTTTTGATAAGTCGAAATTAAAAAGTTGTTCAGCCATAATGCTATCTCCATTTCTTGTTAGATTTATGCCATTTCTGATATGAGGTCATGCCAAAATGTTTTTCATCGTAATTAAGACGAATCTTCGGTCTAAGAAGCAGCTGTCTAATTGCTTTAAGCTGTCTGGCAAGGTCAACGGTGCTAATACCAATTTCAACTCTATCGATATGAGTTTGAGCGGTATCCTGATGATCCACCGAAGTATCTTTGCGCCTGCCGCTTAGCATCGCTTTCACTTTGTTTTTGAACTTCTCTATCATAATCAAGCTCCTCCGCTCTAAGTTTTGACTTCTTCAGTAAGTCGATTGCTTCTTGATCAGGGATGCGATAGAAGCGCCGAACCATGTTAGTTGTGATTTTCATACCGGCGCGAATGTCATCCGCTAGTTTTTCAACACGATAATCGTCCATTAGTCTTCCTCCCCAGTGGGCATATACTTTTCAGCGTATAGCTTGTCTAATTGTTTAGCCAAGGTTGCAGGTTTTTGCCAGTCGTAAGAAGTCCCTTGCATTTTCTCTTGAAGCTTCAACTTGTAATCGGTGTACTCTTCCCATGCTTCAACCATTCGATGGCCGTATTCAAGCATATCTTGGTAGTCATCGCGATTTTTAATTTCATCTATTTTCGCCATTAGCCTTCCTCCACCTTTACCACCGTCATTAAGTCTTGATATTTCATTTAATTACCATGTCTCCTTTCGATAAATGAATAGGCCTGATAAAACGAATAAGATGATGCATCCCATGATTAATTTGACGAACGGGAGGCCAGTAGTTGCTAGGAACAAAATGATATAGATCATTGGGGTGCCTCCTTGAACTTAATTAGGTCTGCAACAAAGATGGCACCTAATAACATTTCGAATGCTGCATTCTTTAGATTCAATTGCTTTTGATACATCTTTAAGTCACCCGCACCCTCCAGCCAATCACTCAATAAATGCTGTAACTCTGATTCACACAATGGCTCATTACATAATGGTTCGATTGCGCTGTTATACCCATAGCAACCAACCACTTCCTCTGCTAATTCTCTGCATTTTTCAGGTAACGTAATTACTATTGGTTCCATATTGAATTCCTTCCGACTGACTGCTAACGCGGTCTTTTTATTTTCGTATCTCAATCAGCTAAAGTAGGGAGGCTTGTTCAAATAATAATGATTTACCCTTCCGCCTACTCAGTGGGATTGGGTCGAAATATGATTTCTCAAACCTCAATTCAAAAACATATTTCGACATGCTGCTATATTCTCCTGGATTGCCGATCAAAATATAATCGCCAATATCCATCCCGATATCGCTATATGCATGCATTGTGTAATCATGCGGCCCTCTTCTCTGCTTGATGATTTTATATTTTTTCATCATCTGCTTAGAACCATCAAATTCCTCTGCTGTAACACGCTCGGTTGACTGATAATGTTCGATCATGGCGTTCCCTCCTAAAACATTTGATTATTAATGCATAAGTGTGGAATATGACCTAATCGCCAAATGTTTAAATCAATTCCATTTGTTTCACAGGTTGCTGGATTGGATAGTTACACCAAATTGTTTCAGTAGCTCGACCACCCGATTCAACGCCGACCTCGAAATGAATCTTGCTCCAATCCGCTAAGAAGTCGTTATACATATCAGACTCATATCCAGATAAAATCACATAACCGTCAAAATTAACCAGCTGATCGAGTAAAGCCTCGTGATCAGCGTCAGTAAATTCATGCTTATAATGCCGTTTGGTCCGCGTGCTCAATAAGTAAGGCGGGTCCACATAGGCGAGTACCTTAGGTCTGTTGTAGCGGTCTAATAATTTAAAGGCGTTCTGGTGTTCAATCTGCGCCTGCTTCAGTCTGGTGGCGACAGCTGCTATTCGTTCATCTAAATGGTTCCATTCGTTTATCTTGGATCCATTCACATTGATATTGGCCCGCCAACCAGTTTTATCTGAAGTCTTACCACCAATCGCTTGCCAACTTCGCACTAGCATTCGACGAGCGTCCTCCACTGGGTCATCACTTACTTGATAACTCAATTCGTACTCTTCACGACTAAGCGGCGTCAGTTGAACCTTTTTAATTAAAGCAGCTGGTTCATCCCTACACACTCGAAAGAAATTAACTAACCTTGAATCAAGATCATTGATGGTTTCAATTGTGCTGGGTTCTTTGTTGAAGAAAACTGCTCCGGACCCGAAAAACGGTTCAACATAGGTCGTATAATCATCTGGCATAATGGAGCAAATAAAGCTGGCCATCGTCCATTTGGAACCGGGATAATTTAAGATACGTTTCATCCCATCGACCCCACAAATATTGGTCTGCCAAATTCCAATACTGTCCAACATCCCTCGACCTGGTCCAATTGCTTATCGACACCGTTCAATGAATCGCAATCGGCTTGTGCCAAAACGATATCGTTGTATAAAAACAAACTGTATTCTCGAATCACATGATCCTGAACACGACCAATGCAATAAGCGCGCGGTACTTTAATTTTTGATTGTACTGTCATTTGTGAGCCTCCTCTTCTTTTACAAGTCCATAAGCCTGACCTGTTCCTGTGTACACAGATTTTTCGACTTCTTTCATGACATTTTTATTTATTGGCTCGTACCCTTCTTTGTTACTGTATTCATATTTATCGCTGAGATAGACATAGGCTTCAAATATTGCTCTTTTTTTAGCTTTTGGTTCTAGTTCATCAAATCTAAATGTCTTTGTTTTCATCATCTATTAATCCTCTCCACACGGCGCCACATCTTCAGATAGACGTGCCAGCCGGTTTCTTCGTAGTATTTTGCTTCAACTTCACTAATATCGTATTCAGGATATTTCTTAGTAAAGTAGGTCATCCCCTGATCAGGTGTCTGTGCAACTTTTTCAAGCGTTCGTGGTCCATATTTATGATCGTTTGGTCTAGAGTCCGGTCGCTTCAAATTACGAGATGATGACCAGCGCTTTCTGCCTTTAGGGTCCTTGCTCATATAGGCCATGATTCTTTCAAGGCCATTCTCATTAGTTTGAATATACTTAGAATTGACTGTCCCAATTCGTTCTTTTTTCTGACCTTTTGGTTTCTTAGCCCATAATGCTTCAACGTCATCCCTGGTTAAGCCTTCATCTAGACTATTTATCACCAGATGGTGGTTGAAACGAACCTTTTTGGCCCCACCTTCATTGACCAAAATATATTTGAGTTCCTGGCCTAACTTCTTATATCTGGCTTTCAATCGACGAATATAGTTTCCGACTTCTTTTTCTGCCTGCTCCATAGTCTCTGGTTGGAATTTATCTTGATAGCTCAAACTAATGAACCAATCACCCTCAGTAAAGTTTCCATTACCCAACTGTCTGAGATATCGCTTAGCATTTTTCTCGTTCAAGTTGCGCTGCTTTGGAGCCGACTCTCTTTTTTTCTTAGATCGTGTCCCTCGTTTAGCAACCATATCCGCTTCCCAAGTTCTAGGAATGATATCGACCTCAACATAACTTGGCCCACAGTATATTTTTTTCTCCCGTACAAACCTCATTTGATTACACCCACTTTTAAAACGTCGTTAAGTTAATACAGCATACAAGCACGCTATAGGCCGTTCTCTCATATGTTGACTTCAACGCCTTAACAGCGGTATAATTCAGTTATCGGATGAATTATTGAAGTCTTGACTCGTGAGAGTTGAGGCCTTTTTTTGTGCCTAAATTTTGATTAAAACTCATCATTATTAATACTCAGTTCATAGCGGTCGCTAATCATTTTCTTAACTGATTGAACCTCTGTTTTGCTACCGTAATAATTAATGCGAATTGGTCGATCATCGTCGCTGGCGAATCCCCCAACTTCGATATTAGGTGCCATGCCGAAAAGACTTTGGATATCATGTTGAATCTGTGTCGCTACCATTTGGGCATATTCTGATTTAGCCCAGACTGAAAAGGTCTGCGGCTTTTTTAATTTGTCGTTCATCTTAAAATCCTCCATTAATTAATTGTTTGAAAAATGTTGCTTCGGTTTAAGCGTTGAATTGACATTCTCAACTCAGTATCTGGTAACCAGTTTTCAATGAATTCAAGCCCGTCATCAAACTTGGCTTGGGGTAAGTCGCTGTATCGGGGAATGCTAAACGCTTGTTTGAAGTCGCGCCACAATTGGCTGAAGGCTTTAGCGCTGAAATGCTGATAAGCAGCTGACTTTTTCCCACCTAAGATTGAAACGACTTGCTTGCGACCGTACGACTGAAGCGTAAATTGATTAGTTGATGTGATGCGCATGTTATCTTTTAACATGTTGACGTCCGACTTAATTTTCTTTTGTTCCTGCAGCTGGTTGATCATCATGTCTTCCATTGACATTGGTAAGGCCTTAGCCTGTTTTTCCATATCAATAAAATACTGTCGGGCCATCTTACCAACTTCTGTGCGCTGGATCATGGAAACCTCTTTAGCCATGTCAATTGTCATCGCGTATTCAATGCGCGGGCGACCACCAGAACTTTTCCCCGAAATTGGGGAAAAGTCTCTTTCCTCTACAAAGCCGTATGCCACCATGTCTTTGAACCAGGTCGAGAAATCTTTGCCAACTTTCAAGAAGCGATGTAAGTCGCGACCACTGACAACCGTCTGTCCGTCGTTACTTTGAAATGTCTGAATCAGTTCGTTCATCGTCATTTCCTCCTTTAAAGAATTCCTTGTAATTAATACCGATAAAAGTAACGATTGAGCTCATGATTATTACTGTCACGATAAATTGCATGTCTTTCGGAATATAGAGACCTGCGATAATGCTGATCATGACTGCTAGATAAAAATTCTTATTCATTTGTACTTCAACTCCTTCATAATTCTTGGAAAGTTATTCCGCAAGAACTGCGTAAATTTCAATGATTCAATTTTGTATTTGCCACCATTGAATGGATAGAAAACACAGCCACCATTATCAATATCCAGTTGCTTCTTAAACACCTGCAGTATTTTGGAGAGGTCTTTATAGGTATAACCTGATACCTCGCAGGCTTTATTTAAATCCCAGATAATCTGTTGATCGGCTTCCAACCGTTCTCTGTCTTCAGTGGCAATTAACTCCATGCCAGCTGGCAATTCGATTGTGAACTGTGGGACGATGACTTTAGTACGTTCCATTGTTTTACCTCCTACTTATTCATTACTTCTTAAATCATCCAAACTAACACCTAATGCATCTGCAAACTTACACATAAGTTCAAAGCTTGGTTTCTTGATTCGATTCATTTTTAGTTCAGTCAAGGTACTTGTACTAATACTCATGCGCCTTGCTAACGTATTTTGATTTAATCCTTGTTTAATCATTAGTTGTTCGATTTTATTCCACATTTTACTTCCCTCTCATAGAACACACGTTTGACCACGCTCTGTATACTGTATATAATTGAGATATACTAATATATTTGGCGGTGTACAATAATGTCCGATGCTTTCAAAAGTTCTTATAAAACGAGGCTTAAAGGTTTACAGATTTCGATACCCCATGTAAACGAAATTCTAGCAACACAAACAAAATTGTCTGAAAACTTAACAAACATTACCTTATCCCCACGCAAACATATAACTACTTCATTCTCTGAAGTGAACCAAAAACTATCATCAAACATCGCATTAAACCGTACTATATCTGATATTGGATTAGTTAAACAATCGATATCATCAATCGAATCTATGAAATCAGCAGTTGCTGACCCAGGAACAATATCCTTGAACGTACCCAATATTGGGGAAATTAAACAATCCTCATTGATAAATGATTCGGTAAAACTGACTGTACCTACCATCGAATCATTCAAACAGCCGTCACTGTCAAATGGATCGATAAAACTAGCTATAACTACTGACTTAGGAAGCGAAGCTAGCTCCTATTCCAATAAAATTTCAGCTATAAATAACATTCTTGATAGTACCCAATCTCTTACCTCACCAATTTCTGAAGCGATTAAGGTCAACATTAAAACTGCCAGTGCATGGAATAGTATCTCCAAGACGATGGACATTAAATCATTTGGCGCCATCATGTCCAAAAATTTTGATTACAATACTTTCAATCCTGAAAGTGTGAGCTATCAGCGTAATGATCAAACAAGTAATTTGAAATCTGATGAAGCTATTCCTGAAAACAATGATTGGCAACCAGGACAATCCACCAGCGATACAGACGTAGGTTCTGAAAATCTTGTTGAGGAAAATATCGAACTTGTGGAATACCTGAATAAAACTGTTATAGACATGCTTAATGATGGTTTTAGCCTCCCTACAATTATTTCTGTATTAGTATCTTGGGCTATTTCCTTTACGAATATCTTGGTTAAAGCTAAAGATGCTGTTGAAGCATACGCATGGTTCGCCGTTGTTATAGTCGCAATCTATAAAGTAGTTTCAAAGTATTTATAATTTATCTGGTAGCTTCAAAAAATTAGATTCATACTTTAATAAGTTATAAGCATATTGAAGACTGGCGTACGCTGAATCGTACGTTAAGTCTTCTTTTTTCATTAGATCAACTAATTTTGTTCCAACCATTTTTTCGCCATCAGAAACGCCAAACTCTTCCAGTGAATTATTTCGTTCAAATTTAGTTAAGTACGCTTCTCTAATCTCATCGCTTTTCTTCATCCCTAAATCACCTCCCACTATTAGTAACGTAGCAACCTGTTGAAATGGAAAAAGAAATTCAATACTAGGCTAACTTCTTATCCTTTAGTCTTCTATGGATTAGTTTTTGTTGTTGTACGATAAAATCGTACTTTTTACCTAAAAAAATATCATCGTACTCGATATCGAAAGCAATCATATACTTATCTAACAATGAGTTCGGAATATTAGTTGAGTCTCTTTCATAGTTATAAATCGTTCTATCAGACACTTTAAACAAGGTCGCCAATTCTAATTGAGATAAACCAACACCTTTTCGCAACTGCTCTAAACTTTTCATGTGACAACCTCCTTTCGTTACTTCACATCTTAGTACGATATTTTCGTACTGTCAACACAAAAGTTCAGTATTTTCGTATTTTATTATTGTAAGTTCGAATTTTTCGTATTATACTATGTCTATAAATTAAAGCTTGGCGGAGGTCACTATGGTAAGAGAATTAACCGAAGATGAAATGTTTCAGCGGAAAGTCATCGCTGAGAATATCCGTAAATACTTATCCGAAAGTAATTACAATCAATCGACACTCGCTGAAAAAGTTGGTATTAGTAAAAGTACTATGAGTGATTATTTAAATCTTAGATCTAAACCATCTCACGGTGTACTTCAAAAAATTGCTGATGCCTTCGGTGTTGGAAAAAGTGATATCGATACCACCTATAAGGACAGAAAAAATTCTGAAGTCAGTTCAGACGCTGAACTGATAGCAGCTCACCTTAATAAAGATTTCACCGACGACGACATGGCAAAAATCATTGATTACATTGACATGATTAAGCGCTCTAAAAAGTAATATCATCCCAAGAATAAGTGATGTGAATTATATATGGATATGCTCGACTCATTAATTGCAGAATCATCTACAGAATTTGATATTAAACCACGAACCGACATGCCTGTGGGCGTTGATGGTTTATGTATTGGTAAAACGATTATCATAAACGCTAATCGTACGCGGACTGAGCAAGCCCAAACGTTGGTCGAAGAAATTAGTCATCAAGAAATATCGGTTGGCAATATTCTTAATCCAAATGATATTGAGAGCGCCAAGCAAGAAACAATTGCACGTCGCCGCTCATTTAACCGTCTGGTGCCACTCGATAAGTTAGTTACAGCTTACTGGCAGTCAACCAACGAATTTGAGCTAGCTGATCACTTAGACGTGACTGTCGAATACCTCTTCGACGTTTTAGCATATTACCGTGAGAAATACGGTGTTATTGTAAAAGATAATATTTTAATCAATTTCGCCAATGGTATTCAGATTTTAAAAGCATAAAAAAAGCGCCCTACTTCGTTGGGAAGTAAGACGCAAATGCTGCTCCGATAAAATAAAAAAAGCAACAACCATGTGCATATTTTAACATATTTGGAGGAGTATTGTCATGGGGTTTATAAGATTCATAGGAGATATAATTCTTATCGCCACTTTAGTTTTTATTATTTTTAATGGTTACCAAATCTACAAATCGAAACGCTATCTTTCGAAAAAAACTTTAATTACTGTTCTTGTAGCTATAATCGGCACTGCTGTTGGTAGCCCACTTTCCAATATGCAATCAAAGCATGAAATTACGGCTGCAAAAGAACATTCAGAAAGTATCGAGTCAAAGAAGGATCACTCAGAATCAATTAAAGAATCAGCCGCTCTTTCTAAGAAAATTGAATCATCGAATTCAAAAAAAGAAACGAAATCAGTAAATTCTACTAGTCACTCTGAGTCATCAAGTGATAATCAATATAAAGATATAAATTCACTTTTTGATGTAAATGATATGTCTAAGTATTCTGATGATGATCTATTTGCTTCTAACGTCATCTTACCTAATTTTTACGTTAAAGATATCGGTGCGGATAAGATGGGAGAATACCACCTACTACTAACTCCTACTGAAAAATCAGAACAGGAATTCCTGGCTGTAGGAAAAACTAAACAAAAGATTAGCGTTGGTTCAACAATTTCGATAAAAGGTACAATCAGCGGCCGCGGTACTGTTAATCAGAACCAGATTAATGTTGGGATTAATGAAAAATATCTTGGCAATAAAATAATTGGTATTATGATGTATAGTTTGGTTTAAAAATATCCAGAGGTGCTTAATATAATGGAAAATAATGATAAACTTCTAAAAAAAATAAAATTAGCATATGATCAACAATTAGACTATATCGGTGTTAAAGATGCTGAACTTAATCGCTTCATGTGGTCAGCTAAAAAAAAGATCCAAATTTATATGTATGAAGTGTTCTCTAATGTGGGAACTGTATATATAATATTCGCAATTGAATCTTCTAAAGATGAGTTAATTGAAGCCTCATTCGTTACGGAAACACACAATTATGAATTCGAATCACTTTTTATAACAGAAGAAAGATTCAATTATTTAGCAAATCAAAACTTAATTGAACCTAATTTAAAGAATAAAGTTAACCCAAACAGTATTTATGCAACTTTTCCATTGTCTAATTCGGTTGAAGAAAATCTACTAGATTGGGTGAAAAGCTTTGTAAGTAGAGAATACAATAATTCAAAGAATATGTTGGAACAGAAAAACATAACTCAGCAGTTCCCACTTCTTAATAAAAAAATATTCATTGATAAATATCATTTCAACGAAATGCTATCCGTAATTAATAATAACCAGTTTAGTGACGAATTCAACCAATGTTTGTTTGCCTATGAGAATCAAAAATGGTTCCTATGTGCGGCCGGTATTGGGAGTACTCTCGAACACCTTATGCTTCTGATATTGACTAATTATGGGGTTGAAAAATCTCTAGGTAGGAATCCTACAGCAAAAGACTATTTAAAGGCGTTCACAAAAGAACCAATTCTTCTTGAATCTCGACAACAAACTTATATAGATACATTATTTAGGTTACGCAATTCCGTCGACCATCACAATAGTGGCTACACATCTAAGGGAATATGTGACATGTTACTTGATGGGATCAGCGCTGTTTTCAACGAATATTATATTACCTCTTTAAAAAATCAACATTAATAAATAATAAAAGCACATCCCCCGTCGCCAAACAGTTGGATGTGCTTCACAGAAATAACGCAAAATATTGTGCGCTATTTGCGTACTCTATTTTAGCTTAAAATGGAGGTTTTAACAATGGCACAAATTTTTAAACGTAATGGTACTTGGGGCTATCGGGTTTCAATTGATAGAACTCACAACAAACAAAAGAGTGGTTTCAAGAAAAAATCAGACGCCATAGCAGCTGCACAAGAACTCGAACTAATGAAGAATGCTGGTACCCTGGTTACTGTTACCGATACAACCTTTGCTGGTTACTTCGAGAAATGGGCCAAAACTTATAAGATTGGGCGGCTACATCAAACAACCGAATCGAAATATAAAGTGGCCATTAAACTAGTTGAAACGAATTTTGGAAATGTTAAATTAAGGAATGTTAAATCCGCTGATTATCAAAGGATGTTAGATCAATACGCTGAAACGCACGTTAAGGATAGCACGCGATTACTAAATAGCTATTTTAGAAATGCTGTCAAGTATGCTATTAACGATGGCCTACTCACACGTGATTTTACCTTTGGCGCATTAATTACTGGTTTAGAATCTAAAGACAGCAGCTTGAAGTTTTTGGAGTACGATGAAGCAGAGCGATTAAAAAAACTATGTATCGAAACCGGCTCTTTTATGGCGGTCACTAGAATTGAAATACTATTTGGCTTACTGACGGGTTGTCGGTATGGCGAAGTCGCTGGCTTAACTTGGGATTGTGTGGACTTTGAAGCCCGCACCATCACGATCAACAAGGCCTACGATTATAAAACACGAAAAGGTTTCACTAAAACAAAAACGATCACATCGAATCGAACAATATCAATCACACCGCAACTTGCTAAAATTCTAAAGTCATTGCAGGTTCAGCAACGGAGTCAATTTTTAAAACAAGGATTTAAAAACAAACTAGGTTTCGTCTTTATGACCAACCGCCACGAGATTCCCAGCGACACTGCAGCTAACAAAACACTTAAAAAAATACTACTTGAACTAAAGACTAGAAATGTCATCACCTTTCACGGCTTACGTCATACACATGCTTCTATGCTCATTGCCAAAGGTGTCTCAATTGATTATATTTCTGAACGACTTGGCCACGCAAATACAAGTGTAACTTATGAAGTCTATACGCATTTACTTCAAACTAGTCGCGAACGTGAAGATGAAAAAGCACTCAAAATTTTGAGTAATCTATAAATTTTGGCATGCAGATTCGTGCAGATTTCGTGCAGAAAACGCAGAATAAATGCAGAGAATTCAAAAAAGAAAGTCAAAGGTTTGACCTGCCATATACCCCCACTATCCCTTATATATCAACGTTTTAAGCAACTCACTAATAATAGTTTTCAAATGGTTTGAATGTGGTTTAAATTCCCGGGTGGCGCATATAGATATATCATAATAAAAAGCCCCGTCGATTTTATCAAATCGACGGGGCTTTTTTGTTGTCTTATTTATCAAAGAAACTATTCCCTACTTCAAAGAAGAGGTATTGATTATTAACCTTAACTTGGCCCAAAATGGCTTTTTGGGCTTTTGTTGCCCAGAAATATGAGTAACGTGGATGGCCATAGGCGTCATTTAAAGCAGGTAAGCTCGTGCCTGGATCTCTGACCACAACTTTTTTCATATCCACTTTTTGTTTCTTTTGTGCTGCTTGGCCGGTTTCTTTGAAGAATTCACTTTCCGTCAATAAACGGTAGCCATTTCCTTGTAACCAGCGCAATCCACTATTGTTCATCGCAATAAAGTTCATATAATCGGTTGTCAGTGCCCCTTTAACGTATTTATCTGGGTAGACACCCTCCCAACCGTCTTGGTTGTTGGCTTCGGCGGCAGCACTGCTGGCCGATGCTTTAAAATCTTTTTCATTAATGACCACTTCGTCACTAGCCGCTTTCGTTCGCTCAGAGGATGGTTGATAAAAAACGCCTGATTGCGTTGACCCTTTTTGGGCAACACTTTGGCTAGCATTGTTATTTCTGATAAACCAGGTTAACCCACCAGCGACGATCAACACTAAAACCACTCCCTGGATGATCAGCGTCTTCTTACGTTTAGCACGCGCTTTTGAAAAATCAGACTCCCATTGCGTCATAATTGGCCCCTTTTTGTACTTCGCCATCTTGTTCCCCCCAAAAGTATCCTATTCGTAAATCCCTTTAACTTTATACTGACACTATACCAAAGTAATCGCTATTTTTAAATAGTTACTCACTTTTTATTATGTCTCATAGGGATTGAGTGGTAACTTGGCTTATAATAAATAATAAACCCTGAAGGAGTCCTTCTTTTGAATAAACGAATCAGTTCTTGTACAACCATTTTAGTGGGGAAAAAAGCCACGCTTGATGGTTCAACCCTTATCGCTAGAAACGAGGATGGCTACAATAAGCCTAATCCGCAAAAATTCCGCGTTATTCAACCAGCCGATCAACCCATTGATTACACCTCAGCCATTAATGGGCTCAAAATCAAATTACCTACAAATCCGTTACGTTACACTTCGACACCCGATGCCGATGATCAATATGGCATTTGGGCTGGTGCCGGCATTAATAGCGCCAACGTCGCGATGACGGCATGCGAAACAATTACCAACAATCCTCATATCTTAGCAATTGATCCGCTAACTGATGACGGAATTGGTGAAGCGGATTTCGTAACACTTGTTCTGCCTTATAGCCAATCAGCTCGCCAAGCCGTTTTACGGCTTGGTCAACTCCTTGAAACCTATGGGACTTATGAAACCAATGGTATTGCCTTTTCTGATCACGATGAAGTTTGGTATTTAGAAACAATCGGCGGGCATCACTGGGCAGCAATTCGCATCCCAGATAACGCTTTTGTCGTTGCGCCTAATCGTCTCAACATTGCTGAATTCGATTTTGCCTCACCAAATACGCTATTCTCAGAAAATCTACCAAGCCTAATTGCACAATACCATCTCAATCCTGATGAGGATCAAGTAAACCTCCGCCACATCTTTGGCACAGCAACCATCAAAGATGCTCACTATAATAATCCCCGCGCCTATGCCATTTTAAAAGCATTTGGTGGTCTTGATGAGGGTGACTATGAAGATCAAGAACTGCCCTTCATGATGGTCCCCACTAAAAAACTAACGATTGAAGCCGTTAAATGGGCCCTCAGTTCTCATTTCGAGAACACGCCTTTTGATCCTTATGGCACAGGTTCAAAAGATGTCCGTCAACGCTACCGGACAATCGGTTTAAATCGCAATGAAGAAACGCATATTCTGCAAATCCGTAACGATGTCCCCGAAGCGATTGCCAGGATTCATTGGTTAGCATTTGGCCCCAACACCTTTAACGGTTTAGTGCCATTTTATGCCAATACAAATACGACGCCGGCCGTTTATCGCGAGACACAAACCAGCTTTGATCCTAATAACATTTACTGGTTAAATCGTCTAACAGCCCTACTCGGAGATACTGACTTCGATCGTTATCAAGGACTCCGTGATGCTTTTGAAGCCCAAGCATTAATTGATTGTCGCAAGATTCAACTTAAAACGGATGCCGCAATTTTAGCTAATCCGGAGAATAGTACTGCACAACTGACTGCCGCTAACCAAACGCTCGCTGATGCTTACTTCAGGAACCTCAACCAACTCCTTGGAAAAATGGTAACCACCGGCGCCAACCATATGAAACTACGCTATTCATTAAATGATTAATAAAGAAGGGTTAAGTAGCGGTTGTTACTCAACCCTTCTTTTGTTGTACAATAGTCCTTATAAACGTTTCTATTGAGGAGCTTCTATATTAATGCAATATTTTAAAAAGTTATTTTTAAATACCTTTACGTTTTTAAAACAAAGCCAAGCTTATTTCCGCAGTGTTTTATTAATGCACGGCTTTTTACTTTTAATTTGCCTGCCGCTTTTAAGTAAAGCCAGCTACTTCATTTTAGTACATTACCAGATTCAGTTTTTAGCGTTGAGCAATCTGCCCGTACTTATTCACCAGCACCCCTTTGCGCTTCTGGCGCTCGTCGGGATTGCGCTGCTGATTTTATTATTGGCCTTCTTCGAATTCACATTTCTACTATTAAGTGTGTATTTTATTCAGATTAAACGACCACTGGCCCTGCAAGCATTACTTAAGATGACAGTCGCCCAAATCACGCATCTGCGCATCGGTACCATTTTTTTCTTCCTATATTATTACATCCTAATTATCCCATTGGGCGGTTTGGGTTATCACTCCGATTTATTGACAAAATTTAAATTGCCGGCCTTTATTTTAGATTACATCATCACCAATCGACGGCTGATTGCTGTTTTGGGGCTATTAATTTATTTGAGTTTGCTATATATTGGTTTGCGCCTCATCTTCACCCTTCCCAATATTATTCTTCAACAAATGTCATTAAAAAGGGCGTTACGCACGAGTTGGCGCTTTACACATTACCAACTGGTAACCCTAGTTAGCCGGTTGTTACTCATCGTCGGAGGCCTCGTGGGTTTTACAACCGTTAGTTTCTTCTTATTAATCCAGCTTCAGGCGTTCATTGAAACGCACACCAGCGTCGGCTTCCAGAGCGCCGTTATCCTCATGACATTTTTACAAGTGGTCGTTCTCATTAACCTGGTCCTCTCCACTGTCACCATCTTTTTCATACTGGTTGATGCGCTACTATCCGATTCGCAATTCAATCAGCCTGCGATTAACTATTCTAGTCTTAAACTGAGCGTTCCCCTCAATGGCGGCTTATTATTGCTAGTGGCCATGGTTACTTTAATGGGTACCGGCTTTTACAATTGGAATTACCTTCGCGCCGTCTCAATTCAACAACCCATCAGTATCTCTCACCGCGGTGTCTCTCAAAAAAATGGTGTCCAAAATTCACTCACTGCGCTCAAAAAAACGCACCGTTTAAAACCCGACTACGTGGAAATGGATGTCCAACTGACCAAAGATCATCAATTCGTTGTCTTTCATGATTTTCAGCTGGCCCCATTAACTGGTCAGTCCGGAACACCGCAATCAAAAACACTGGCGCAACTCACCAATCTGACCGTGCGCGAACATAAACGCACCGCGCCAATCGCGTCTTTTGACGATTATCTCGCACTCGCCAATCAGCTCCACCAAAAACTCTTAATTGAAATCAAGACGCCAACTACCAATAATCCGGGTTTGGTGCAAAAATTCCTAGCCAAATACCAAGCCAACATTGAGACCCATGATCACATGGTCCAATCTTTGAACTGGCAAGTGGTGGAAGATGTCAAAAAGGCAGCACCGCAAATTCAAACCGGATATATCCTCCCTTTTAATTTCATCGGGCCACCCATTTCACACGCCGATTTCTACGCGGTTGAAATGACGACGGTCAACCGGCACTTCATTCAAGCGGCGCATCAAGAAAAGAAAGCCGTCTTTGTTTGGACACCCAATGAGCAACAGGCAGTCCAGCGAATGATGTATTTTGGTGCGGATGGCGTGATCACCGATAATCTCAAAGCAGTTGCACAAGCCCAAAACCAACATACAAAACCGCATTACGCCGATAAATTAGCCTTTTATGTCATGGGTATTGGGTAGCAAAAAACGACCAGCAGCTGCTGGTCGTTTTTTTATATCCTATTTTTTAAATAATTGTTTTACCTGTAGATAAGCGAAAATAAGCAAGGTTAGTAGTAATAACAGCCCCAGATAAACACCCAGAAAAATCATGCTAATGCCCATTCCTCCTAATTCCGCGCTACCACTTGTATAGTACTCACGAAAAGCTGCCCACTTAAAAATAATTTTTGCAATGACCATTGTGCTTAAAAAGAAAAAGGCAGTTTTAAAAGCACGCCACAAATTAAGTTGCATCATGTACCTCCCTACTTCTTCTTAAACATATCTTTCCCCAAATAACAAAAGAACGACAGTGCCATCGGATAAACCGCCTTGTATAAGCCAGCGATACTTTGTTCATGGCCAATTGTGTCAAAAATAATATTAACGATAATCAGGACTTGCCATATTATTAGGACATTAATCAATTCCTGGTTTCCCCGTCTACGAGTACCAATATAAAGCACAATATAAAGCAGTGTGATAACGATTAAATAAGCTATCGACATTTTGTTTACCCCCATCACTTTTCTTCTATTATACGCTATCATTTGGCAAAATAAAAAAGGTATCGCGGCAAAAATTTATTTCACCGCAACACCTTTTTGATAGTCTAATATTGATCCTCAGGAGATACCCAACTTATGACACACGCGCTTCACTTTTATTAGTGCATCAAGCGTTGTGCCTTTTGAGCGGCAACGTTCATGATGTTCCAAGGCCGGTCGAAACCAGGTTGGAAGAAGAAGTCAGCGTAAGCTAAATCGTCAACCGTCATCTTGCCTTGAATGGCTAAGGAAATGGCGTTGATGTTAGCTGTGACGTCTGCTTTAGACATGATTTGTGCACCTAAAATTCGGCCTGTTTCAGGATCGAATGTTAATTTGAATTTAACTTCTGGATTTTCGTCAGCTGGAACGAAATGTGGACGATAAGTTTCCGTTACAACGACGGATTGAGTCTTAACGCCTGACTTATCAGCAGTCCCTTCTTTAATCCCCGTTGAAGCAAAGTGATAATCGAAAACACTCAAGGCTGATGAACCAGAAACAGCTGGTACGGGTTGGTCAGCTGTGACCAAGTTTTTAGCAGCGTAGCGACCTTGACGGCGGGCATTCGTTGCTAAAGCAATTGGAATTTCTTCGCCAGTAGGTGCATATTTAACAACCGTTGCATCCCCCACCGCAAAGATATCAGGTTGACTCGTTTGTAGATATTCATTGATCTTAATCCGCCCACTGCGGTCTAAATCAAGTACATCTTTCAACCAAGCTGTATTGGGACGAATACCAGCAGCTTCGATGACTAAATCGGCATCATATTCGGCTTGATCCGTCACAACCTTAGTAACTTTACCATCAGCACCGCGGTATTCCTTAACAGATTGACCGACTGCTGGGTAAATATTATGAGCTTGCATTTCAGTTGTTAATTCATCTGTAAATTCTTGATCGAGGTATAAACTCAATAGACGTGGTAAGACGTCAACAACTGTCACGTTTTTACCAGCTTTGGCAAAGACTTCAGCAGCTTCGATACCGATATAACCTGAGCCAATAACAACGACGTTTTTCACAGTTGGATCAACTGTTTTGGCCTTGAGCTTAATCGCCCAATCACGACCACGCATTGCATAAACGTTAGCTAAATCCCGACCAGCAACGGGGAGTTCAAATGGCACGGCCCCGACACTTAAGACGAGCTTATCGTAACTTTCTTCACGAGTTGTATTATTTTTTAAATCCTTAACCTGAACCGTATGTTGGTCAGCGTTAATGGCTGTAATAGCTTGTTGTAAACGAACATCGACACCTTTAGCACGCATGCCTTCTGGCGTTGCATAGCTAACATCGTCAACATTCTTGACTGTTCCTTCTAAATAGAGTTGCATCCCGCAGGATAAGAACGATAGAAAATCGCCCTGTTCGTACCATTGGATTGTTGCATCCGGATAATCTAGTAAACTTTCTTGAACTGTTTCGAACCCACCATGGGATGAACCGACAACAATAATTTTCACACTGATCACTCCTTATCTATTTCGTACAATCTAATTATAACGCAGATAATAATTATTACAAATGAATTCGGTTACGCCACCATTCTTTTTATAGCGTTTACCATTATTCACATGCTAAACTAACAGTACCAAAAACTTCGATTGGAGACTAAGTAATTGCTCAAACAAAAATTAAAGCGCAATATTCCAACATTGATCTACCTCGTAACCCTCTATATCGCCTACCAAATTCTCACTACGATTATCACCGTTTTTACAGACCAAACGATTCTCAAAATGGCTAAGGAATCGCCTAGTGGCTTCATTGTTTTATTTGGGGGCTTTTACTTCTTATATATTATTCTTGCTGTTGGCGTTTTATACTCAGGCCACATTCTCTCTAAACAAGATGGTCATTATGAACTTTCATTATTAATCCTGAATATTCTATCGACTTTCACGACGCTCACCACGATTATCCTGAAATTTTCGGGCGCTCAAATGCCAGCGCCATTATTACCAATGACCTTCTTCATTATCCTTACCACAATTTCGTTGGCAACCACCTCGAAATTGTTGCAGATGCGGGCCAACCGATTAGCTAAAACAAATTAATCAAGGCATGCAGAATCATTGAACATTTCAAATCCTTCGTCCAGTAATAAGTGGCACCTAGAATCCAGCCCATCGCGCAATAAATCAACCAATTATAATTAATTGCTAATTCATGCATGCTACCAAATATCAGCCCTGATACAATGATCTTCAAGAAACCATTAAACCTTGTTTTCTTCAGGAAAAAGAAATTAAAAAAGAGTCCTCTAAATAATAGTTCTTCAATTGTTGGTGCGATTAAGCCATTACCGATGGTTGTTAAATCAGGCGCTACCTGCATTCGCTGATCAATCACCACTTGATTTTGTGGTAACGCTAGTGGATGCCACTGTTGATCAAACCAGTTTAACAAGTAACTCACTGCTAGCATGAGCAGTATAATCCCAATCTTCTTAATCACTGGGACCGCTACTTCTGGCCCGTTAGCTTTTGACAAGCGACGATAAATAACCAGCAACAAAGCCAATAAGAGTCCCCACATGATTAAATCAAACACGATAAACCGTATTTCATGCTGGGCTAGATAATAATTGCTAACCCCTAATAATGCTTCAACATAGATCATACTGGTTAATAAAACTAACAATATGAAATAACAGACGCGTTTCATAGTAAACATTTCAAACCACCTAATTTTTTGATTTAAGATTAGTATCCCATAATCTGTTTTAACTGTTGATCAATTCTAATGAACGTCAATAATTGCTCGATAAACGTCAAAAAAAGGTATCGCGAAAATTCGCGATACCTTTTTTAAATAATCTATCCAACAACACCCTTACTTGTGTCTGCTGGTTTGAAGAGATGTTCAATAATCCCTGAAACCCGCGTTAAATCAACATTACCGCCTGAAACCATCGCAACAATGTTCTTATCTTCAAGCCACTTAGGATCAATCTTGCCACTTAATAAGGCAGCAGTTGGTAAGGCACCAGCGCCTTCTGTGACAATCTTAGTCCGTTGCATCAAGTCAGTCATTGCCATTGCGATTTCGTCTTCAGTCACTAAGACAAATTCGTCTACTAGGTTTTGAACAACTGGATAAGTTAAGTTCCCTGGAATAGCCACATCGGTACCATCTGCTAATGTGAAATCATCATGGTGACTTGTGATTTCGCCAGCATCGATTGAGGCCGCCATCCCATGCACGTTTTCAGATTGAACCCCGATAATGTGAATTGATGGGTTGAAAGATTTCAAAGCTGTTGCCACACCTGAAATTAAGCCGCCCCCGCCAACAGGGATAATTACTGTATCAACATTCCAAATTTTATCTAAGATTTCAAGACCAATTGTCCCTTGGCCAGCCATGACTTCACGATCATCGTAAGGATGAACGATTGTCATGCCTTTTTCTGCTGCTAATTGTTCCATGTATAAACGCGCATCGTTAAACGTTGCACCGTGTAAGACAACATTAGCGCCGTAGCCAGCCGTTGCTTTTTGTTTAGCAATTGGGGCTTCTTCGGGCATAACAACGGTTGCATCAATTCCCAATAACTTAGCGGTTAATGCGACACCTTGTGCATGGTTACCAGCTGATGCTGTTACAATCCCACGTTGCCGTTGTTCTTCAGTTAAATGATTAATTTTGTTATTGGCACCTCTAAATTTGAACGAGCCTGTTAATTGCATGTTTTCTAATTTCAGATAAACATTGCCCTTAGCGACATTCCGGCTTAAAAACATCGATTGAATTAATGGTGTTTCCCGGATGTAAGGTTTGATTGTTGCCCGCGCCTCTTCAATATCACGAATATCACAAATGTCAGCTGTCTTCAAAACTAAATTATTTGTTGCCATAGTGGCCACCTCTTCCATATTGATTAATCCTGAACATGAATATTAGTGCCTTTTGTACTATCATTCACAATTTAAATGTAGTCCTCTTTGGCCCACTTGTCAAAGGGAATCCCGCGTTTATTAGAACGTTTTCATATGGTAATTAGCAGCTTCTCATTATTATCGACATTTAACGTCCAATCGCATTAAACTGCGAAAGACTGACTAATTGAAAGTCTTGCTCAACTTTTAGGTTTAAAGATTGTTCAATTAGTTCAATCACCTTTGCTTGTCCCAAACTGCTTCGAATACTATAACCTTCACCGTATAAACGAATTTGGTCGAACTGCCCTTGAAGCCGTTCAATGACTGATGCTGCTTCTAACGGCGTCTTCAACGCCAATAAATACCAACTGGTGCCATCACCGGTTAAACTCATCTGCTTAAAGAAATCAAAATACGTTTTATCAAACATCATCAAAACCTCCTTTTGTATATAAAGCGCTATCAATAGTTGTATAATAGCATATGATAGTTATCAAACAAGGAGATATCACGATGAAAGAAGCCATTTTAGTCTATACAACCCTTCCTTTAATTATTGGGAGCAACTTTAGTAGTCATCACGAGCAGGAATTTATCATGCACTTAAACACCGCGCTGGCCGCCAAACAATTGGATTGGCATGTTTCACTAGATGAAAGTTTTGGAGACAGCCAGGCCATCAAGGCCAAAAAGCCAGACGCCTTAATTCTAAAAAATGGCTTACAGCACCAATTTGATCGGCATGCTTTTGATCAAAGCCAAATCTACCAACTTGGCGCACTAGAACTATCAACGCTTAGTACGCGCTCAGTTGTCGCATTTTTAGCGAATCATTAAAGGGGTTGGGACAAAATTTATTTTTGCCCCAACCCCTTATTAGATTTCGTATATTTATCGTTGCACCGTATTTTATAACGACATTAATTGAATCAAGGCCGGTGAAACCTTAAAGCCATTAACCATCAAGAAATAATTGATTGCTTGTTGATAGTCATTGCGGCATTGACTATCCAAGTACCCGCTTTTAACAGCCGCTGCGCCCCGATTTAAATGAGCAGCTAATTGGTAATCTGCCGCTACTTGCGGGTCACTCAAGGCGACTTCAATTAACCGCAAAATGTTCAGCAATCCTTGATCACTCGCCAACTTATTTTTTCCTCCAATTCGACAAACATCATCAGTCCTTCTTAGTGAGTAAGTTTTCGATCATTAACCACAAACCTAACACAATACAGAAGCAGTCGAACCACCATGAAATGGTGCTGATACTTTCGTTAATAATCGACCAGCTTGAAAATAAAAGATAGAGCCCAAAATAAAAATCAATTGCTTTATAAAAAAAGTGATTAAATGTCATTCCAATTCCCCTTAAAAATGCTGTTAGTAGCCATAACGAATGTTAGAGAGTGCCGTTAGTGCTTTGACCTGTTCGGATTGCGCAGCTGATAAAGTCAAACCGTCTTCTTGAAGCGCATTGACAATTGCCAAATTTAAGCGACTCAAAATCAAGGGCACGCTTGCTTTTTTACTTTCAAGTTCTGCTTGATAAGTCGTTAAAACAGTTTGTAAAGCAGGTCCTTTCGAAGCATCTTGTAAATCCGTCAATAATGCCTTAATTGTTATAATCGCTTGTTCACTACGTTCTGAACCACCTGAATACCATTTCATATTATCCAACTCCTATTCTTAATGCATACCGCCAAACATCATTGAAGAGGCAATTAAACCGTAACCTAAATTCAAATCGCGTAATCGTTTTTGATCTAATTTTTCTAATTTATGATGAATGTAACCATATAAATTGCGATTAGCACGCGGTAAGCTTATCGATACGATGTAATTTTCATGATAAGCATTGTAGATATCGACACAGACACTAAGCGAATCTGCACCTTCGATTAAGCGCTTGGCACCTGCCAATAAGGCTGCCTTGTATTCATATTTTTGTGGTTGATTTGATAAATCTTCATTGTAAGCTGCATCGATTAAATCGAATAGTTCTTGATCATTAATTGCCAATATAACCAACTCCCTTATGACACTATTATGCTGCCAATTACCATTTTCGAGTAAAAAAAATATTAACGTTCAACTTTATCGGTTAAACGTTAATATTTAGTATGTATTCTTATTACTATTTCGAAGGCGCAAAAACTAAGCTTTATCGCCTAAAAATAAGCCTGATACGATTAATGAAATCCCTATTATGACACCAACAATATCCAACCACCAAGAAACACTAAACATCGTTTCATTGAATACTGCAAAACTAGCTATTAAGGCCCAAATACCAATATAGAGATCTAATGATTTATAGAAATTCTTTTTTAAACGCATTATTAATGCACTCCTCCATTTAAATATAAATATTAATTTTTTTAATAAAGTATCTAGTTGATATCTTACAAAATAATTGTGTATCAAAGAAATTCAAACTACCTCTCTAAATGCTTCAAAAAAGAAATAACGGCATCAATATCACCTTCTTGTAATTCTAAAGCTCCCAATTGATAGATATCATTTTTGGGAAAGCTGCCAGTATTTAAACGATACTGCAAACCATTTTTTAGCAATAAGGCTTGAGGCGTTTTGACCTCAATATCTCTCATATTTCCAAATGAGCTATCAAGTTCTACTTGCCAACTCATCGATAGTTCATCGATTCTATTGTTTAACTTCTTCACAAAATTCCGTTCCTTCTTATTAAAGATAACCAAATTATCAATCAGAAATGGCAGACCTTGATAAACTAATATGCATAATTTCTTCATAACTTCTCCTCCTTAAACTATTTAGAAGCTTCTTTAATAATATTATCGTAACTTTGTGACTCTATAAATTTACTTCAACGTTTAGTTTTTTATTTTAAATGTCTATCAAACACGCTAATGACAGTCCTTGAACTTAATATTAATAAACAAGGTTATCCCGATAATAAGCATTATATCCGCTAATCTAAAACGATCTTCATTGCCGAAGATGATTAATAGACCAATACCACCTATTATTAATAAAATTGAAATAATAATTAACCCGTTACTTTTCTTAAGAAACACTATTTTTATATTCTCCTTTAACACGCTTAGTAAACTACGGCAATAAAAGCAAGTAAATTAATACCGATATGAACCACTATTGGGTACATTAGTTTGAATCTCGTTAAATCATAAATAATTGCAAAAAAAAATAAGACCGCTATTGCTCAAATCCAATAACCAACCAATATCAGACTCTCCCCAGATACGAAAAAGTATAAATAACATGGTAGCACCTAGTATAGCGATATATCGGCATATCAAATTATTAAAGGATTGATATCGTTTCAATTCTACATATAAGTTATACTGAATTACTCGTTGAAAGATAATTTCTTCAGAAATTGTTCCTGCAATTACTACTAGTAGAAAAAAGCCAGAATAAGCCAACGTTATGACGAATAGTGTTCACTAAATCATTTTGATTTACTGTACTACCTAAATTTGGAATAATATTTTGATAAATAAATTGATAGAAAATATTAAGCATTATAAATATTGGTACTAATAAAATTGTTTTTTTCTCCAATTTAATATGCCCAGACCTAGTATCATTATTTCGATAGACCAAAAAAATAATTAAATTTTTCCTTGGTCATCTTATTTGTCACCCTTTTCTCGATGCAACTAAAACTAATCCCCCATGGCTTATTCTCTTAAGCGTGTCATACATTCCTTACCAGCTGGCTCGTTATCTACTAACATTATTTTATTGAGATTAACGTTAACAGTACGTTTGAATTTAAGCTAATATGCTACGCTATTTCTTACTAAATACAAAGATTAATGTCCAAGTTTATGAAGTGAACCCCAAAAAATTGGAGTAGTTTTGGGGTTCACTTCATTATCGATTAGACGCTAATCTTTTTTATAATAGTATATTCACAGCTAACAATAAGGAGTCATATAATAGATGCGCATATATCCCACCTCTTAATGTATCATTCGATTTCCAAGCCATCGAAAATCCATACCTAGAAAATCCTACAATTAGACATATTGCAATATTGAACTTATAAATCTCTAAATGGATTAATGCAAAAATTAAACAGCCAATTAAATTAGCCAATAGCCAATTAAATTTATATTCTGTTAGCCAAGTCGCTATTGGTAAAACAATCCCAGCGACCCATAATTCTTCACCTATTATGTTTAAAAAGATAATTAGCAAGCTCACTAATTGCCACCTTACAGTAGTTGACTTCAGGAATGGAATATTGCCATTCTGAGTGACCGCCACTTCTCCAAAAAACATCATTAACACAATACTTATTCCAAAGACAATTAGAAAACTTAATCCAACTGCTGATAATATTTTTCTCACAAAAGGTCGTTTTAGAGGTTTTAATAAATCTTTTGTTGATTGATAACCAAATAATACAATCAGTGCACTATACGAAAATAAGATTAAAAATAAGCAAGATATATTAAAAAAAGAAATTTCTAGACTAATACGACTACTCAATAAATAACCTATTATTAATAATACAAACCCACCAACAGCCCTTCTCTGGCTAATCACTTCTAACGTATTCAATTATCTTACCTATGATTTCATTAATTTAGTGTCTTGGTTTGTAGCGATCTTTGCTCCCAATCGCTATTCCTATATCAACACCGGCACGAACTAACTTACCAAGACCATATGCTAGATTATTTCGTCCCCCAATAACTAGTCCTAATTTATCATCTTCAATACTTTGTATTCACTTATTCTCTCCACTTTTACACCCTTAATAAAAAATTTATTTTATCATTAAAATTACCATAAGATGTCTTTACATCGGCCGATATCTTATTGTCTTACAAAATAATTGTAACGTAATTTTTGAATCATCTTACAAAAAAATATTAACGTTCAACTTTATCTGTTAAACGTTAATATGCGCTACATCATTTGTTTTAATTTAGCTACTAGTTCTCGTGATTTACGAAACGAGACCTTTGCTTCACTGCCATCGATAAAACTTAAGCTACGCGTTTTACTGTCATAATTGGCAATATTAGATAGGTTAACTAAGTAACTTTTATCACACCGAAAGAGCATTGGATATTGGGCTTCCAGCGCATTTAAATTTCCTAGAAAGGTAACCTTTCTAGTAACGGCTAACAAATTAATATGCCCCGGATTTTCTTTTTCAGTATATAAATAAACAACTTCCTTTAATGGTAATGAGAAAAAGCGAGGACCGATTTTATAACTAAATAAATTTTCTCGGTGATACGCTGCTGCTTCATTTTGCTTCTCAGCCAACAACAGATCATCAATCAGTTGCCTTTTGATTTCAGCCATTGATTGGTCCTTGAGAATATAATCTAAGGGCGCTATTTTTCGTTCTAACGTTAATAATGTCAGTTCCTCGTGGGTTGTAATGAAGACAATTTGCGCAAACGGCATCATCTGCCGAATCTTAGTTGCCACTTCTAAACCGGCTTGGCGGTTATCTTCAATTTCCATATCCAAAAAGAATAACCCTCGTTGTTGGTCCTTAATTGCTGCCAACAATGTCTCGGTATCACTGGCAGCACATGTTAAAGTCATTGCAAATTCGTTAATCATAATCGTATTCGCGATAATTTGCTGATAAATCGCTTGTTGCTGTAAATCATCCTCTAATAAATAAACAGGATACAAATTAAGTTTCCTCCGTAATCATCAATGTTTGTCGTAACTTTCTATTTTCAATCTGTGTTTCTAAGAATAAATTGGTTTGTTTGGCAATCAAATCCTGCACATTAGCTAAACCAGTTCCCCGACCAGCACCTTTGGTTGAATAGCCTAACGCTGAAAATGCTTGGATATCCTTAACTTGACTGGCCGTGTTTTCAATCGTGATTTCGATTAAGCCTTCAGATTGTAAGAAAGCACAGCTCACCAATTTATCAGTTTCTTGAACAGCCTGTTCAATGGCATTGTCTAATAAAATACCGATAATCCGAATAACCGTTAATAAATTAGCAGTTTGTAATTCGATTGGTTCGGTCATTTCGAATTTTAAGGTGACACCAGCCTGTTTAGCTGCTAAAAATTTTTGAATGACTAATCCTCGAATAGGATCATTTTTCAAGTAGTCGAGTTGTGCGATGACCGCCCCTTGAATTTCGCTTTGAATTGGCCGTTGCGCTAATAACTCCTGATAATACGCCTTAAACTGTTGCTGATCGCCCTTTTCGGCAAAACTCTCCAACGACAACAAGATATTTTGATAATCGTGCTTAAATCGCCGTAATTCGGTGTACTGCTGTTCGATATTGACTAGGTAATCTTGAAGTTGTTGATTCCGCGCAATTTTATCTTCTGTTTCCTGTCGTATCGCATATGTTTTAATAGATAGCATAATCTGAGAGCCCATTAAAAATGTAAAAATAATAAAAACCAATACTATAACCACTTGCAAGGTAGCAGTTACGGATTGTATATTACTAATTATTAAGACTAATTCCATTGCTAAAAATAAAGTTAATAACATATAAAAAACTGTTTTTTCCAAAGATAACATTTTTATTTCGCTAGTAATTATTAAAATCTGTTTATTTTTCCAATGCTTTAATCCAGATAATGCTAATAGCAAAATAATTGATAAAACGATAGTGCTTACTACTAGTAGTTCAGAATACCTATCATCTGAATTCATCTTCATCATCAATAAAAATAACTGACAGATATACCCACTTAACATAAATAAAATAATTTCAATTAAAGTAGCTAGAAGAATGTAACTAGCATGGACCAAATCAATATATATACTTTTTTTCTTTAGTACTCCAAATAGGATGCACCCAATTATAAAAACAATGAGATATGCATCCTCTATTATTAGACCAACTATTCCCAAAAAAAATGCGATTACTAAATCACTAAACAAGTAGTAATACTTATACCGTTTCTCTAAATAATGATCTATATTCAATATGGAAAAAATCACAACAGAATTTTGTAACAAGCCCAAAATTAGATTGATTTTAATCACGTTACCGCGCCCTTTTAATGATGCTTAATCCATTTAGTAATTTTATTTAAATACTCTCGTGAACTAAATCCCAGACTACATTTTTGTATTCCGACACCACCGCTTATTTTTTGCAATTCTTTTTCTGAAAGTTTTTTAAATATCATCATACTTTCTCCTATTCTTTAGTCTAATCAAATTATACATAATTCACAAGCAGATCTTATTTTTTAATATTAATGTTACCATTTTTCAGATTAACGTTAAGAACTCTATTGAAGTTGACAAAATTTACTAAGAAGACTAAAACAGATGTTGATAATACTTTTTGTGGAGGCTTTTCATTATGACTAATCAAGAAATTGCTAAGGAAAACATTCATACACTTTACAACAGCCTAATGGCTCATCCAGATAAATCAAACGCGCTTCTCGACATTACCGATGTTTTGAGTCAGGTCTATCTCACACTTGAAACTGCCAAGAATCCTGAAGCGTTAGTCAACCGCCTCGCAAATTATATTTATAGTGTTGGCTTTGGTAAAATTCATCTCAATAAATCTGAAGAACAATTATTAATCGACCTAGGTGCTTATGGTCAAAGAGCCGGCTGGAATAGTGTTTATCGTGGCGACTATACCGCTAAAGCTGAATTTTTTAACTATTCTAATGCCCGTAAATACGCTAGAGTTTAAAAAAGCAACGCCCACTAGTGACGTTGCTTTACTTTATTAAGCCGCTTATTATGTTGTTTGATTGCACGTTTCTTGCGTTTTTTATCCTGATTTTCTAGTAAACTGAAGCATAAGTATACGCCACCTAAGACCGTTAAAATGGCTAAGATTAATCCCACCTCGTCGAAATCATTGGCCATATATTGTTCTTCATAGTGGTGCCGCTCATGATGCATATGATGGTAATAGCTATAAGGCACACCCAGTCTCTGGGCAATTGCGGTCAGCCCTTTTGAATAAGCTAGATTCAAAAGAATCATCACCGCAAAGCCACCACCAATTATCCCAAACCACATCACGATTTTGAGCCATACCGGCCATTTCTTTTTCTGAGTCATCTTAGTTACCCCACATAACGATTTTTATTTAGTATACCTGAAGCAATCTAGTTAAAAAAGGCGCCTGATTTGTTTATAAAATAGTAAAGTTCTGTCCACTCAATTGAAAGAACCGCTTGTACCATGTGATACTTAAATCACTATTGATATAAGGTAGGTTTTTATTCATGCACAAATTCAATCCCCTTGACGCTTATTATTATTCGCTAGCAGTCCTCGTGGGTACTTATAGCTTACTCGGTGCACTTCTCAGTTTATGGGAACCCCACTGGCAAGCGATTCTATTAATTGCCGCTCTCACGATTGGTATTGCAGCGCTTTGTTCGGTGGCGTATCACAAAGCCACCATTTCAATCGGCCAAAATGGCCTGTTGATTGCGGCCTTCATTGCACTGATACTGACAATCATCGCCAGTCAACAAACTGGTTATAGTGCAATCATCATTGGCTTGGTGCTTTGCATTGTTGGCGTTAATTTAAAGAGTTGGTTACATAAAATAAAGAAGACCCAATTCTAAAATAGAATTGAGTCTTCTTTATTATGCTTCTTTTTTATTATCTCTTAATTTGCGCATCAAAATCACAATGATAATGATTAGAATTAAGACAATGCCGGCACCGGCAATAATATATAAATTCGTATGATCTTGTTCGATCGATACGTCTTTCTTATTGTACTTATTGGCTTCAGCACTCTTGATTTCAAAGTCTTTTTGGAACCGCCAGTGTTGCTGACCACTTTTGGCCGTGCCCTTAAAAGTATAACGCCCTGGTTTAAACGTCTCACTGTTCAAACTAACGCCAAAGTTAAAGTTTGAATTAGGCGCCATTCGTAATTTATCGCGCTTCGCTTGATAAAGCACTTTTGAATCGCCTTTTTCATATATTTTGCCTGAAATTGTCAAATCAGTTAAAATCGCGGCTTGATCATTTTGAATATTAGCATTGACTACATTCCGGTAGTTCACTTGACTTGGTTTCACCGATTTTAAGTGTAGATCCGGTTTAACCTTTTTATCAGTTTCCGTCAACTTAACGCCAATCACGTAAGCATAGCGGTTCACAATTTGACTTGATTCATTATTTTTAGATTTAGTATCTGCGACTTTTTCACTAAAGTAAATACCACCTAAAACGGTGCCATCAAACGATGCCTCAGGCATCTTGACCTTCACCTTAATGGATTGACTGCTTTTAGCGGGTACCGTGACTTCTTTATTAGTGGTCGCGATATCTTTAAACGGTATTTTTAATGACTGATCATTTTTCTTTTGTTCATTATAGGCAACAATTCCGTTATCGTTAGTGGTGGCCGTATTCGGCAATACATTAACTGTGACCGGTTTGGCCGTATCATTACGCATATTAACCACTAAATCTTGTTCTTGGCCGGGTTGCATCTTCAGATCAAAGTAACTTTTGGTTTTATCAACCTGATTCTTCGGAATTTCAGCCTGGACTGAGAACTGCATTTCGGCTGCCGCGGCGGGCTTCACCGATAATACTAAGAATGCTAATCCCACCAACAATAACCCTAAACCTTTTTTCTGCATGTTTAACGCTCACTTTCTTATGCTGGTGAATCTGTTAAAGTCCATGTTAATGTGGTCTTATATTCACCTTGTACTTTTTTAGTCTTACCTGGGACAAACATTGAAATACTTTGTTTGCCGTCTGTTTCATCGTTACCGAAACGATCTAACCAAGTCCCAGTCCCTTTATCAACACCAGCATCTAAAACATCTGATGCTACACCAGGTACTAAATTAATGTCAGCACTCGCAGTAGGTGCTTCACCATCATTAGGTGTTGAGAGCGTCCCGTTTTTCATGGTAATTAAGGCCCCATCTAACGTATCGTTACCATTTTTGAATTGAGCATCTTCAGTGACTGATAAATGCCAACCAGCGTTGCTCCCACGTTTATCAGTTACTTGCACGAAGTTAGGTACTTCATTGACTTTTCCGTCTGATTCATTGATTTTATCTAAATTAGCATAGTAAGTCTTGTCAGTACCCGTTGTTTTTTGTTCACCAAAACGAATGTTAGAAACGTAATCAATACTCAACGGACCAGCACTTGGTTTCTCGTGATCACCTGGGTCTGTTGGTGTGATTGGTTTTTCAATATCAGGATTAATCGGATCAATTGGTTCTGTTACATCGTTATCCGTTACATATTTAATTGTCCCTACTGACTTTACGGTACCACCATCTGTCGCAACGGGTGCTGCCGCTTGAACTGTATTGGTAGCACTCATTAAAGTCCCCACTGTTAGTAGGCTTGCCATTGTCAATGTTGTGTATTTGATTGTCTTCTTCATAATTTTAATACTCCCCTATATATTAGTTAATCCGCATTAAGCTGGTGTATCCGCTAATGTCCAAATTAATGTTGTTTCATACGTCACATCTTTAGCTTTTTCAGTTGCCCCTGGAACTGTCAATTTGATACTTTGGGCACCAGATTTTGTATCACCAAAGTTAGCTTTCCAAGTACCCATTCCCTGATCCTTTTGAGCGACAGCAACATCGAAAGCTGCGCCAGGTTTTGATGATTCGCCTGGTACTAAGACAATTTTAGAACCACCTGTTGGTGCACCGGCTAGGTTAGTTGCATCCGTTGTTGTGTTGATATTATCTAAAGTAATCACGGCACCCGTCAATTTCTTAGCAGCAGTATCTTTAGCTGTTAATTGTGCGCCTTGTGCTATTTGAACTTTCCATCCCGCATTAGTACCACGAATATCTGTAATCTCAACTGAATTAGGGACATCTGTCTTCCCATCATTATCCAATTTTGCAGAATAAGTCTCTTCCTTAGCTGAAATACTTTGTGTCCCAAAACGAATATTTGAAGCTCTATCAATCGTTAAAGGTGTTGCGGATTGGGTAAAATTAACGTCTCCTTTAGTGGTTGATTGAATTGGTGCACCAGCTGCAAATGCGGTGGTTGCTGGTCCGGTAACACCGGCCATTAATAAACTACTTGCTAAAATAATGTGATTAACTTTCATGGTAAAATCTCCCTTTTTTTCTGGCTACAAAGTACCCAGTTATTAATAAACTCCCTAAAACTTGTAACTGCCAGATTGAAGCCGTCCCCGTTTGTGGTAATCGCTCTACTGGTGGCGTGACAGTCGGCGTCACTACTTGTTGACCATCTTCAATCACGGGTGGTTCAGTCGACGGAATGTACGTCTGATCAAACCCGATGCTCGCGTGACTCGTTATTGTGGCCGCACGAACATCAACTGTGCTAATACTAATAAAAAATAATATCAAAGCAATTAGCATTAGATATCCTCTCTTAAACACCCAGGTCCCCCCTCTTTTATTTAAGCTGGCGCATCAATTAAGGTCCATTGCATCGTCCCAGTATAGCTACCTAGCTTTGCCAATCCGGGAGCAACACTTAATGCTGGCCCAGTATCAGCTGTCCATTTAACATCTTGATAATCATTACTGTCACTTGTCCCGTCAAAAACATCTACCGCATTTGTTTGATTAATTATTTGATTAGATTGCCCGGACTTCTTAAAGATAACGCTATCTCCGAGGCCATCTCCTGTGCTATTTTTTAAATTATCTACTAAATTGGCTGTTATATGCCATTTGGTTTTATTTAACCGAGTATCTTCAATTTGCATTTTCCAATCAGGTAACTGACGTTCAATCTCAGTTGTCCGGCTCGCAATCTTACTATCAGCAAAGCTCATCGTTTTAGGTACCTGATAGAAACGTAACTCACCGCTAATATCAAAATTAGCTTCCATTAGTGGATAATGATAATCATTGATAGTTGTTGCATCACTTGTTAATACTGACTTATCGATGAAAGCTTTGCTTGTTGTCACTGTATAACGTAATTTAACTTGCTCAGCTGATCCAACAGATAAGTTGTTTAAATTAACTTGGTAGCCATCTGTTACAGTAACAACATCACTTCTCGGTACGCTCACCCATTTTGTTGAACCAGGTGGTAGTATCTCAAAGGTACTTGCATCAATTGTGACTTTGTCTTTATCGTTAGCCTTGATTCTCTCAGTCATATTATCTAAATCGAGACTATACGTATCATCATTTTGAACCGTACTAATCATTTTAAACGGCTTTTTAACGATATATTTTACGTTATTATCGGTTCCAATTGCTGGATCTTCCGGCTTAAGACTCTGTTTCACTTTGGCATCTTTCAACGCAACATCAATCACAATTGTCGTCATCAACGGACTGGTTTTGTCGTCAAATGTCTCGTGTGTATTATCCATCCGAATGATATATTTTTTATCTTTAGTAGTTGGTTTTAATTTAAAATCAGGATCAGCCTTGCCATCATAAACAACTTGCCCACTGCTATCTGTAATTTGATAGCTATGGCCCGCAAGAAGGATATCGCCTGTTGATGGCGTTTGCGACCCCAATCCTAAGTTTGTTTTTGCCATCGAGGTTGCGCCAACCTTATCAAACACCTGAATAGCACCACCTGATGGTACCTGCATTTTTATATGGCCTCCCGTACTTTTATATATAGGATTCGCATAATTAATAAGTACTTTACTATCTGGAGCACCTGTCTGTCCTTTAGCTTTAAGAAATGAATCTTTAACAAATGCCGGATTTAAATCAACACCGCTTTGCGGATCATCCATTGTTAGCTGTGTATTAATGGTGTATAACGTTTTGCTACCCGTTCTAGCTAATAACTTAGGTGATAATTTCCCATGCAACTTTGTAGAACGGACATCAATATAGGTATCTGATTTTAAATTATCAAATGATTTAGGTATCTCTCCACTAATTAAATTATTCCCCATAATGAATTGATCCATTTTGGTGAGTTGCCCTAATTCTGATGGTAACTCTCCTGAAAGATTATCATTACTGATGTTAAAATTTATAATATTAACTAATTTACCTAGTTCTTTAGGTACTGATCCCGTCAAACCTTTGATACTAGCGAATTCAAAATCGGTTAATTTCGTTAAGGATGATACATTAACTGGAATTGTTCCTGTAAAACTTCCGCCTACGATAGAAAGTGCGGTTAAGTTTTGTAACTTACCAAGGTCATTGGATAACACACCTGACATCCCTGTCTTATATAAATAAAGTAACTGTAACTTACTCAATCCATATACTTCAGTCGGAATTGTTCCTGTAATACCAGGCGCCGGTGTAGATCCCTGTAAACTTGGTTCGTAGAATCGATTCCCTAACTGTATCTCAGTTAAATTTGGAAAATATTTAATCCCCGCTGGAATCTGTCCTGTTATTTTTGAGTAATCAGTGGGTGTATCGCCAGATTTATAACGGACACTTAACCCATATACTTTTTTCAAATCGCCAAATGTTGTTTTGCCTTGAGTAATATCCATCTTCCATCTTAATTTCAACAGATACAATAACCAAGGTTGATTCCCCAAATCGGCGGGTTTCACAATAGCAGTATCTGCTGGCACTGTGGCTCTGGCTAATTTGGTTGTTGGCTTACCAACTGGCAAAATTTGTTTTGAGTCTCTTGATGAGGTAGCTGTATCTTGATTTTCAATCTGTTCGATATTGCTAGTAGCAGCAGGTAGCGATTCTTGACTCCCCTGGCTTAACAACTTCTTCTCTGAGTCAATAACGGTAATAGCTATTGACTCAGAATTAACGGGCTGATTATCCCGAGTAGTCTGTGCTTTAAAAACATAAGTCCCCGGGTGTTTTGCATTAAGCTTTAAATGGGCATTTTTGGGTCTCCCTTTCAACCAATCAATTACTAGTTGGTTATTAATCTGGTCATATGTAACACTAGCATTAGTCTGTTCTGTTGGTTGATATGCCAAATTTTTCCCTAGGGGGACAACTATCTTAGTATCGTCGCTATTTCGATCATCAACTGTTAATTGAATCTCCTGATGATCAGTCTGTCCTTTAACTACTAGATCTACTACTTGAGTATCGCCTGCTAATAGATGCGGCTCTAACCGCAAAATGCTCCAAACAAGTCCAATCAAACAAGTTACAGTTAAACAAATAAGAATAGCTTGTTTTTTTCGTATCATTATTCTCATTTTTTCATTTTTCCTCCTATAGACCAACTTTTCCAATAATGTCATCGTAATCAACAAATCCAAAAGTACGGCTATCAGTTGAATTTTGGCGATTATCTCCTAATACAAATAATTTTTTGTCAGGAACGATAGTCTGCCCGGTACTCGTTAATAAGCTAAACTTGGGTGTCGGTCCTTGTTTGGCAAGACGTTCAATCGGCTTATCGTTAATGTATAAAGTACCGCCGCTAGCATAAACGGTATCTCCTGGTAACCCAATAATTCGCTTGATAAATGTTTTATCTGCCATACTAGGTACATTTAAAGCGATCACATCACCACGTGTTAATTTTGTGGGATTCTTCACGATTACAACCATTTCATTATTCCGAAAAGTTGGCTGCATTGACTGGCCATCAACGCTTGCGATTTCGAAAAACTGAGCAAGCGACAAAACTAGTGAAATAACCACTGCGAGACTGACACCGCCTAAAATCAATTGTTTTTTAAGTCGAACTTGCCTTAAACTTACTGTTTCGTGATAGGAGCGATTTTTTTTTTTATTTTGGCAAGTAACGCCCCCACAGATTCCGATACTACTGGTGCCTTAATATTGGGCGTAACCTGTTCACTCTTTTGTTCCTTAAGTCTAGTCGGCCTAATTTGTACTACTTTTGCTTCTTCTTTTATTTCTTCAGTAGGTTGTTGCGTTTCCTTAGTGCCATATAACTTACCCAGTAAATCCTTAATCTTTTCTTGCAGCGCTACTTCCCGATCAATAATAGGCTGTTCTGGTTCTTCGGCTACACTTATGTTATCTTGTTCGCTATTACGCTTACTCATTGTTCTAACCTTCTTTGGAACGACAATTTCTTGTTGTGGTTTTTGGCGCATCACCGCTTGTTCAAAATCAAATAGTTCGAAAAAAAGCGTCGCCATTTGTTGCTTGATACTCTCATATAATTCATTTTGGCCATAACCCATTTCCGCAATCGCGGCAGTTAAAACTTGTTCGGCATCGATCGAATCACTATACGACCAAGAAACCGGCACGAATTCCAGTCGATAACGATTGTCGGCGTGTTCAACAACCCGCGTCCAAATAAATTGGGGAAAGGCACTCTTCAACAAACGAACAACTCGGCGAACCGGTACCCGTGCATGTCCTGTAACATCGACTTCGAAATAGTAACGCATTTCTAAGTACTGGACGTAGATTTTGGGACTCGGTAGTGTACTAGCGTATTTGGCAATAATTTTTTTATAGGTCTTAATGATTTGTTCTGGATCATTCTCGAATGCTACCTGATCCTCACGTTCAACAGGAGTCGCTCCGCGATATAGTTTAATCATCATTCTTCATCCCATCTATTAGTGTTCCTGTTCAGTCGATGTGGGTACTTGCGCAATTTCATCAATACGCGTCATCCAAGCCGTCAAATCATTTTCGATTTGGGCTTTCACCTTCAACAAATTAGTTTGAAAGACATCCGCTTCAGCCTTAACGGTTTCAAGCGCTGCTCTTTTAGTTAATTCATAATCGCGCGCTTCTTTTTCAGCTTTTTTGACCATTTGGTTAGCGGCGACTTTGGCAGCGACCATAATTTCTGAGATATCTTGGCTATTAAGTTCTGAGATATTGCTTTGCCCTTGTGTTTTTAAATGACGGACTTCATGGGCTAACTGTTCAGCCTTATGCCGGTATTGATCAGTTTCGGTCACTTTTTGACGTAATTGATTATTTTCAGTCATCAAGACTTGATTCTTATCTTTTTCAGCTTGTAGCTCTGCAATAATTCGTTTCACTTCTATATCTAATGCTTCAATTTCTTCGATATTAATAGCTTCCATTCTTCATTCTCCTGACAAATTTCTAATGCTAACTAAGTTGTAGTGTGTTAATCAATGCGCGACTAGCATCCAGTTTATGGACCATTGCATCTTCTTCAGTTGCGTTGATTAAGTCGTCTAATGCTTGGTTAACTGCTACCAATTTATGTCGCCCTGCTGGTGTTAAACGAATGAATACCAGGCGATAATCAGCTTGAATACCACTATCACGGAAACGTTCAATGAGTCGTTTATTTTCTAATTCCCGACAAAGACGTGAAATTGCTGGCGTACTGATATTAAAAATTCCTGAAAGCTTGGTGGGGCTAGCAAGCTCCACACTATCAATATAAGTTAACAAGAAGAATTGCGTATCGGTAATATCAAAGCGCTCTAACTCCGCCTTGTAAAATTGATCAATCTCTTTCTTTAATTCAAATAACTTACTAAAAAATTGCACTTTACCACCTCCAAAATACCTAACAGAGTTACCCATAACTCGTGAGTTATGGTTTGAAATATAAATTCTTATATCGTGCAAATTATTTATTATGAAAATTTTTATACCTTACACAACGTATGCGCTTAACACCTTATAACGACAGGATTTTTAAAAAAATGCAAAAATCATCTTGCGCAAAATTAAACAATAGGATAAACTAGATTTATTGAGAAGTTCACAACTCACAAGTTGCGATTTCACTTAATATCATTGACTTTATTTAAAAGTCCTATAATTAAAACGTTATCTTAAAATTAAAAATAATAATCCTATTGTGATTTAAGTACTTAATTAAAAACAAAAAAAGTTCTCTAGCAATCAACATATGGATTGCTAGAGAACTTTTTATTTTTAAATTACATGACATCAATTTTAACGTCGATATTACCACGTGTTGCCTTAGAGTATGGGCAAACTTCGTGAGCTTTTTCGAGGTAGCGCTTCGTATCTTCTGGCGAGAGGCCTTCAATATGACCGACAAGTTCAACCCCGATATAGAAATCTGCGGGACCATCATTATAAAGTGAGACTGTTGCTTTAACCGTCGTTTCAGCTTTAATCTGATCCTGACTTAAAACGAGTTCCAAGGCACTGTTAAAACATGAACTGTAGCCAGCGGCGAAAAGTTGTTCCGGGTTGGTACTCTTACCAGTTTTATCTGTCCCCGGCGCTTTAATCACATACTTCGTTGATTTTTCTGGGTCGTAAACGAACCCGTTTCGGCCACCTTCATTAATCATCGTTGTTTCATATTGCTTTGCCATTTAAAATACCCTCTTTCTGAATTGGATACCCTTACTTTAGCATAGCGCCACTTGAAACAATAATAATCTGTTTGGTGGCTTATTGCCCCTTAATATAGGCGGTCTTATAACTCCACTGGGTCCCAGCGGTATTATGGATAATCCCTTTGACCTTCGGATTTTGGAGATAACCCGTTTCATTTTGGTATAGCGGTGTCAAGCTTTGTGTGCGGTTCAAGACTTGTGCTGCCTCGACCATATCAGCCCAACGTTGACTTGGGTCATTGGCATCTTGATTCGTGGCTAAATCAACGGCTTTTTGGTAAGCCGCATTCTTGAAACCACCAGTATTATTGGCCGCTCCTGGTAGCATGATTTCTAAGAATGAAATTGGATCTTTGAAATCGGCCCCCCAAGCGGATAATAAGATATCATAGTCGCCCTCGTGATCGCGACTGCTTGCAACTTGGCTAGGCACCGTTCTTAAGTTGAGCTGGAAGCCTGGTAAGATTTCTTCCAATTGTCCTTTTAAATACTGGCTGACATAAGATGTATTCGGATCATCACTATCAACTGTTAATGAGAGTGTCACCTTCTTCATCCCGGTGGCTTTTAGCGCCTTTTGCCAATATTCTTTGGCCAGTTTCGGTTCGTAATCGACCGTATGTGGCACGGCTTGTGATTTGGCAAAGTCGACCTTTTTAACGGGTGAGTTGGCTAAACCAGAGGCGACAAAGCCCGTGACCGGATTTGTTTTAAAGCCATAGAGGCGGTTGTTCATTGTCTTCCGATTAATCGCCAAGGATAGTGCCAGACGCGCATCTTGATTGTTCAAAATATGCTTGACCGGTTGATTGTCACTGTTGAAATTATATTTTAAGAAGTAAGTTTGCGCATATGGATAACGCTTGAAATCGCGATTACGACTATAATTTTCAACTTGTTGATTATCGAGTTGGGTTAAATCTAAGCGCCCGTCTTGATAGAGATATAACGCCGTGCTGGTATTTTCCAACACCGTAAATTTAACCGCACTTAATTTCACTTTCTGATGATCCCAATAGTGCGGATTTTTCTTGAACTGCCATTCTTCACTGGTCCCAGACCAACCTTTAAGCGTAAATGGTCCCGAGTAAACCATGTATTTTGATTTTGTCGCGTATTTCTTGCCGTACTTTTCAATCACCTTTTGATCTTGTGGCGCAAATAATGGGTAAGCCATCAAGGTCTTCATGTAGGCAACCGGTTTGGTTAACGTCACTTGTAGCGTGTGTTTATCTAAAGCCTTGACCCCTAATTGCTTTGGATCTAATTTGCCATCCGCAATCGCTGGAGCGTTTTTGATATTACTAAATAGGTTCGTGTAAGGCGATTTAGTCGTTGGTTTAATCGTCCGTTGCCAAGCATAAACAAAATCTTGCGCCCGAATTGGATCCCCATTACTAAATTGTGCTTTTCTAATTTTAAAAGTCCACGTTAACCCATCTTCTGAAACTTGGCTACGCTTTGCTAAGCCCGCTTCAATTTTACCTTTTTTGCCGAGTCGGTATAAACCTTCGTAAATATTACCAGTTTGACCGTAACCCGTTGAAGTCGAGATATCGATCGTATCAAGCGGCGCCTGTGCGCCTAACTGTAAAACTTGTTTGGCCTGCACATTAGCAACATTGAGGATTAAGAACAGACTACATAATAGTGCAGCCCCCAATCCGATGATGAATGTTCGTCGCTTCTTTAACATCGTATCCCTCCTTCTTACAATTTATAAGTGAATTATACCGAACAGCACCCAGAAAGTTAATTAAAAAGACTCAAAAAAGAGACTTATCTGCGATTTTCAGGTAAGTCTCTGCTTGGAACCGTTTTATTGCATAATTTCAAATAATGGTTGGCGGAATTCAGGGCCATACATAACCGCGCCCACCGGTATTTCGTAGTTCAATGCTTCATTAATTTTAGTCGTCCAAGTTGGCCCAAAACCACCACAAAGTTCGATAAACTGAACCCCTTCTGCCTTCAATTGTACGGCAAGTTCAATCACCGAGCCATCCGTTTTAGCACTTGGATCAAAACCGACCGTAATCATTTCACAGGTCCCAGCCTGATTGCGATTAATAACGGTATTTTGTTCCGGTGAAAATGCGGGTGAAAAATAGAAAAATGCCCATTTATGCAGGTTTTCTAAACTCATATTAACGCCTCCTTTATGCTTGCAAGCATAGTCAATTAACGACTGCGATGCAATTTTAAAGTCTGACCGTTATAACCAGCCATTATGGCGCGCAATTTGGATTGCTTCAATCCGATTGCTGGCGGCTAATTTGCTGAGAATCATCGACATATAATTACGGACGGTCCCATCTGATAAGAAGAGTTGGCGCGCGACTTCTTTATTGCTCAAACCGTTGGCCACCGCCTGCAAAACATCGGTTTCCCGTTGTGAAAGTGGATTTTGCGGTTGATTGGTTAAGCCGACCACTAATTCTGGTGCGTAGACTGTTTTGCCCGCCATCACCGAGTGAATCGCGACGATTAAATCATCACTAGGGCCGTCTTTTAAGAGATAAGCGGCAACTTCAGCACTAATCGCCTGTTTAAAATAACTAGTCTGAGCAAAGGTCGTTAAAATGATGACCTTAACCTGTGGCTGTTGTTCATGCAATCGTCGAGCGATTTCAAGTCCCGTTAACCCCGGCATCTCGATATCCAGTAAAGCGACATCCGGTTGTAAGGTTGCAATCTGTTCCAAGGCGATTTGGCCATTAGTGGCGGTTCCAATCATTGTTAGGTCATCTTCTAGCTCTAAAATACCAGCTAGTGCGGTATTTAAAAGTTGTTGATCTTCTGCTAAATAAAGTTTAATCATTTTTTGCCTCCGTGGCAATTGGCATTGTCAGTGTTAATGTGGTCCCGTGGCGCCCATCAACGGTTAATTCACCTTGAATCACTTCCAAGCGTTCACGCATCCCTGCCAGCCCATGACTTTTGAACTGGTCAGCCTTTTTCAAGCCTCGGCCGTTATCTTGAATCGTCATCTGAAAAGTCGTTGCCGATTGCGCAAACGTCACGTAACACTCCGTGGCGTGACTGTAACGAATAATATTAGTCACTGCTTCGTGCAAACATTGTGCTAATACTTGTTGGTTTGATTGTGGTAAACCTTCAATTTGATTTTCATCCTTCGTTAATAAGATGATGCCCGCTACGCTGAGATTACGTTCTTGATTAATCAATTCTTCGGCAATTGTCGTTTGGCGTAAGCCGGCCACAATGTCACGCACCATTTTTAAATTCTGGCGGGACGCTTGTTCAATCGCCAATAGTTGTTCAGGCACCGCATCCGGCTTTTTAGCCAATAATTTACGCGCATATTCCGCTTTTAAAGTAATCATCGAAAACGATTGGCCTAAGTTATCATGCAAATCACGAGCAATTCGCTGGCGCTCATTTTGTTTAATGATTTCCGTCAATCGTTGATTGGTCTGCATTAACTGCCGATTTTTGCGATTATAACGTTGAATTGAACCGGCTGCAAATGGAGATAAAATGCAGAATAAGCCATAGACGGCTAAGCCAACCCAATCATCACGCCCCATCTGACCACCATAATAATAGTAAAGAAAAAGCGTCGGTACCAAGATTGACAGCATATAGGCCCCGTAATAACCCCAGAAACTACGTCGGCGCATCGGAATCGAGCCAAACACCCAGGCCGTATAAATACTGAGATAGAGCGCTTGAACAATCACCGCAAGAATCGCACTCACCACCATTTGGAGCAACAACCAAAATGGTCGATAGGTAGTGGCGACATAACTATTGCGGTACGCGATCACAAAAATAAGCACCAACCCTATAATGACCTGTTGCCGCAATGTTTTAAACGGAAACGAATAGGCGATTGGGAAAAGTAAAAAGAGTAACCAAACATACGGGAAAAGACCGTATTGTTGGGGCATTGCAATGTAACGTTTAAAAAAAGACATTAATGACGTGCTCCCTTTTGATGATGATTTAAGTATACGACAAGCCCAACTAATATCACAGTCCAACCAAGCGTTACGCCATAATCTGCGAAGTGAACCGTCTTTTTTAAGACGATTGATTGCGCGATTTGATTAATTGGATAAACCGGTAAGTGACGACCAATGACTTGTACCTGTTTAGGCATCAGCGCTAACGGCCACCAAAGACCGCTTAAAATTGCCAGTGGAAATGCGAGTAAATTCGCTGCCAACTGAATTTGATTATCATCATTTAAAAACGAAATGCTAATGCCCAGCAAACAAAGTGGTAAACTTGCTAGCCACAACCACCCCACTGTTAATAGCCATGTTGTCCATGCCAATTGGAGCTGATTGCTAAGTGCCGCGACCACAAAAATAACGATAATGGTTACGCCGTTGATAACCCCTAAATTAAGCAACTTTGCCGTATAATAGGTTGCTTTGCTCGTTGGCGACAGATCAATCAACGCTAACAAACCTTCTCTCATATCGTTATAAAGCAGTGTCGATAACGTAAAAATATTGCTGAGAATTAAACTATACGTCGTCATGCTAACCATGTACTGTAAATTGAAACTTGCGCTCGCTAGACCTTGATTCATCACTTTGGTAAACAAGAGATAAAAGCCAATGGGCATTAATAAAGAGAAAAAGGCAAATCTGGGATTTCTTAGATAAGCCCGCTTAAAATCCATTTTTGTTTGTGTCATCACTGTCTTCATCTATTATTCCCCCATTATGTCGTGATAGATATCGGCTAACGAACTCGCTTGAATTCGAATATCGTGGACCTTTGTGAGCAATAACGGCGCCAACTGTGCTAATACCTGATCACTATCACTAACTTGTAATGTCACTTTTGCGCCATCTTGACTGGCACTGGTAACCGCTGACCACTGTGTAAAACTATCCAGAGGTTCGGTCGTCGTAAAACTAACTTGCGCATTCTTGAATTGGCGTTGTAACGTGGCAAAGTCCCCATCGTATTGAAATTGGCCCGCCTTAAGAATTAAAATCCGAGTCGCAATCTGTTCAATTTCTTCTAAGTAATGGGACGTTAAAATAATCGTTTTCCCTTGTTTTTTCAAATAATCAATCTGCTGCCAAAACTGCTGCCGACTACCGACATCCATGCCGACCGTCGGCTCATCTAAAAAGAGAAGCTGGGGATTGCCCGCCATAGCAAGGGCAAACGATAAACGTCGTAATTGACCGCCTGACAACTGTGACACTAATTTTTGGGCGTGTTCCGTTAAGTTCGCAAGGGTTAACAACGTTTCAGTTGCTAGCGGTGTTTGATAATAACTGCGCACTAATGCCAGTTCTTCAATCACTTTTAAACGTGCTAGTGGCATATCACCTTGCGTCATGGCACCGACTTGATTCAAGTGGCGTTTTTCATTTGGTTGTTCGCCCAAAATACGAATCTGACCTTGCGTCGGTGCTAATCGCCCCAACATTAGGTTAATTAACGTTGATTTGCCGGCCCCATTAGCACCGACCAAGCCGATAATTTCACCCGGGTGAACAGTTAAATCAAGTCCTGCTAAAACAACTTGGGAATCGAATCGCATTTTTAATTGTTGAATATCAATCATTTTAGTCACCTCGTTTGAATAAACCAAGTATAGCGAAATCTCTCCCGCACACTTAGACCCATTTGTCATGATTTCGATATGACAAATGTCACATCTTCGCAGCACCGTGTTAAAATAAATTTGTCTGGAGGTTTTAAGATGACAAGCATACAACCAGCACCAATGGCTTTTTTTACCAATCGGCCCACAACTGAGATTGCCCGTGATTTACTGGGGACTCACCTGTTATACACGAGCCACCAAGGGACCCTCGGTGGTTTAATCGTTGAAACCGAAGCCTACGTGGGTGCTCAAGATACTGCCGCACACGCTTATAATGGGCGCCGCACGCCGTTTAGTGAACCCCTTTATCACGAACCGGGCACAATTTATATCTACCAATTACGCAGTTTCTTCCTATTTGATATCGTGACGCAAGCTGTGGATCAGCCCCAGGGCGTCTTGATCCGAGCCATTGAACCTACACATGGTTTGGCACAGATGCAGCGCAATCGACCGAACAAACCTGGTGTTAACCTCACTAACGGCCCCGGTAAATTAATGGGCGCCTTAGGGATTCATGATAAACAACTAACTTTTAAAAATGTGGCTACCGCACCATTAACAATTGATCTCGCAAATCGGCGCCAACCACGTCACATTACAACGGCGCCCCGCATCGGGGTTAACGCTAAAGCGGCCAGTGGCCAACTCCCTTACCGTTATTTTATTACCGGTAATCCCTATGTCAGCGGCACTTTGAAAAAAGATTGGGACCGTGAACAACACGGATGGCTTTAGGGTCCGGTTATTCAACCTTTTTACTTGATAGCCTTAATTTGATATTGTAAACGATTTCAAAAATGTTATAATTATTTGTGAATTAAATATTTAAATAAGAGGGTATTCTCATGAAAATTAAAGCAGCCGTTGTTGAACAACAAGGTGCACCATTTGTCATTAAAGATAATATCGAATTGGCCCCACTTCATCCAGACGATGTGCAAGTCCACATGGTCGCTAGCGGGATTTGTCATTCTGATGAAGCGCTGCGTAAAGGCGACGCAATTATTGGCTATCCAATCGTACTTGGTCATGAAGGTTCCGGGATTGTTGAAAAAGTTGGCTCAAACGTCCAAAGTTTAAAAGTTGGCGATCATGTCGTTCTGTCATTTTATGCTTGTGGCATTTGTGAAAACTGTCTTAAAGGGATGCCAACCCAATGCTTAAACTATGCTGAAAATAACCTTTCTGGCGTACGTCCAGATGGTAGTTCACACTTTACCGAAAACGAACACCATGTTGCTGATATGTTTGATCAATCATCATTCACCACAACGACTGTCGTTCGTGAACGAAATGCCGTTAAAGTGCCTGATGATTTAGACTTACGTGAACTCGGACCGCTTGGTTGTGGCTACGTTACTGGTAGTGGTACTGTTTTAAATACTTTAAAACCAAAACCTGGTGATACAATCGCCGTCTTCGGCACAGGAGCCGTTGGTTTAGCCGCAATGATGGCCGGTAAAATTTCCGGCTGTACCAAAGTCATCGCAGTCGATATTATCGACGAACGCCTCGCACTCGCTAAAGAACTTGGCGCCACTGATACGATTAATAGTCGTCAAACAGACGATGTGGTTGCCGCTATTCAAGCACTCACTAACGGCCGTGGTGTGAACTTCTGTGTCGATACCACTGGGATTACCCCAGTCATGGAAGACTCAATCAAAGCACTTTGCCAAGGTGGTGTTTCAGCAACAATCGCTGTTACCCCTAACCACATCGATCTCGATACTTGGAACGATTTATGTGTTAACGATAAATCAGTCGTTGGCGTCAACATGGGTGATTCAATCCCACAAATCGACATTCCGCGTTTAATTGAATTCTACCGTCAAGGGATGTTCCCATTTGATAAAACTGAAAAATTCTATCGCTTCGAAGATATCAATCTTGCAAATGAAGCATCAATTAAGGGCGAAACAATTAAACCTGTCTTAATTATCGACCCTGATTACCAAATCTAATCCAAAATAAAAGCGAGATGCCTAGGCATCTCGCTTTTTTTGAGTCTTTTAGACTAATAATCTCTCTGATCAATCGATCGTAGAATGACCTCATTGATTCCCACGTTGGCTGGTGTCTCAATTGCATAAACCACGGCATTAGCGACATCGTTGGCACTCAAGCCCGTTTCTGCTTCACTCTTGAGAACTGCTTCTCTTAATTTCGGATCACTAATTTTGGCAGCCAATTCAGTTTGCGCATGCCCTGGTGAAATCAACGTTGATTTGATGCCTTTACCAACTTCTTCAACGCGCAAGCCTTCCATCACGGCCCGCATTGCGTATTTAGTGGCTGAATAAACAGACGAACCTTCACCTGTAAAATGGCCCGCAACTGAATCAGTTGTGATAATATGACCACTCTTTTGTTGTTCCATAATTGGTAGGGCGTATTTAATACCGTATAAAGCACCCTTCAGATTAATATCAATCATTGCTTCCCATTCATCAACTTTACCGTCGCGCAACATTGAAACAGGCATTAACCCGGCATTGTTAAACAACACATCGATGCGACCAAATTTAGTGATTGCAGAATCAATCAGTGCTTTCACCTCCGCTAATTGCGTCACATCTGTTTTTTGATAAATAATTTCCGTATTGTATTTAGCAGTCAACGCTGCAGCCAATGGTGCCAACAGACTTTCACGACGAGCCGCTAAGACCAACTTGGCACCCTTAGCCGCTAATAACGTAGCTGTTTCTTTACCAATTCCACTTGATGCGCCGATAATCACGACGACTTTATTTTGAATTGTCATTTTTATTCCTCACTTTTAGTTGATAAGGCTAGTATAGACGGCTTATCGGAATAAACAATTACGCACTTTCAACTAACTAAGGCACTTTAAAGTAAGTTTTGTGGTATGGCAGCTTAAATTAATCAAGACGATCTCAAAAAATTTTTAACAGCTTATTTTTACATTAAAGTTCATATTTTTCATGATCTGTGTAAGTCAAATCGACTGCTACACCGCTTTGCTTTAGAAAATCAATTCGGGCTTCACCCCAGTTGGCCATCACGCCTAGAATGGGCACCAATGATTGCCCGTATTCAGAAATAGCATACTCGACATGCGGTGGTACTTCGTTAAAAATAGTCCGTGTAATAATCCCATCGCGCTCTAGTTCTCGTAGTTGATCCGTCAGTACTTTTGATGAGATTCCTTGAACCGCTCTTTTTAAGTCGGCCGGTCTCTGGGGACCATCCACTAAATGACATAAAATTAATGGTTTCCATTTTGTGCCCATCACCGCTAAGGTCATCAGGACGCCATTTGTATAATGATTTTGTGGTTCGTTCATTAAAGCCACCTCAATTTGATTATGATTGGTCTATCATACCCTAACCGCCGTCAAAAGAAAATCGAACACAAAAAAAGAAGGTCGCTATGACCTTCTTTTTTTAGCGGTACCATTCTGGTTTGTCACCCTCTGTATTGGGTTTATTTAAGCCCAATGAATCACCAACTGCTTCAGTTGGGTTTTGAATCAAATGAACAACTTCTGCAGCGACGCTTTTTCTGGAAACTTCGGTCCCTTTGAAAGCATCCGCACGATGTGTAATTTCATAATCGATTTCGTCCTTATCAGATAACCAAGCTGGGCGAATAATTGTAAAGGCTAATCCTGACGTTTCAATTACCTTGGCGGCGGCTGCGTATGTTGGTAAATAACCATCGTCTAACATTTGATGGTTCCACTGACCGTATGCCCCGGGAACTTCGTCATAGATACCGAGTGTTGAAATCCAAATTAAGCGTTTAACCCCCGCTGTTTTCATAGCAGATACAACGGCTTTAGCCTGCGTTTCAATATTAACGCCCGCTAAATTTGCGTAGACGACTGTGACGCCCTTCATCGCTTGGACTAAATCGACTTGCTGGCTAGCATCACCTTCAACCAACTGTTCGCGTTGTTGATCTTGGATTGTTAGTCGGTTCGCTTTTCTTAGAAATAACACTAATTGCGCATCCGTTTTAGCTAGCAATAGTGCTCGTGTCAATTGTGCAATCTTGCCATGCGCCCCTAATATTAATACCTTTTCCATTTAAAACGCCTCCTAAATTTATCACTATCTAAAGTGTAGCGACTGCTAACCTTTTTTACAAATAAAAACACTTACAAAAAGATAGTCATATTTATCTAACAATCGCAATTAAATATTCATACTTTGTTCATATTTAATTGTTATTCTATATATATATCAGATGAACGCCTCCCAAGTATCATCTGATTAACCGAATCGGCATACCTCCCTATGTCGATTTACTCCCAGAACCATCCTAATAATAAGTAATCAATTGAAATTCCTCCCAAGAACTTCAATTGCCAGGCCGCTATCTCCCAATAGCTGGCCAACCAAAGATGCGAGGTAAAGGGCCGCTGTTAAGCGACTTTTTACCTCGCATTTTTGCTTTCCCATAAAAGCCGTCAATTCGTCTTAGTTTCATCTGTGAATCTTCACATTTCGTTCACATTCAATTGGTATTCTTTATACATCAGATAAATTCCTCCCAAGAAAAATCAAGTTAGAAACACTAAATGATGATCAATGCGGGTTCAATCCCCGCTAGCTCGATTTTCCTTCCAAGAAAATACAAAAAGGGTGATCATGATGATCACCCTTTTTTTGTGGCATTATTCAGATAACTTATTATTTATCACGTTTGATTGGTAATAAGCTCTTAAATAGTGTCACCATTGCGATTAAGAATGCCCCAACCGCTGCCCAGACACCAGTCTTATTGGCGTCTGTTTGTGGTAAATCGCCATCTTTACTGTTAGCATTTTGACCACCAGTTGTGTCACTAACACCCACATTTAACATGTAATGGTTATTTTGACTACTATTCAATCCGTTATTCGTCAAATTATTGACGTTGTTTGAATTCCCTAATTGGCCATTATCACCATTACCGGCATTATTATTGCCCGGGTTATGACTGCCGTTTGAATTACCATTCGTGTTGCCACCGTTACCAGTGTTGTTACCAGTATCGCCATTGCCATTGCCGGTACCAGAGCCATCCTGGTCATTAGCGGCTACACGAATTCTGACTGGTTGACCATCTTTTTCAAAGTCACCATTGTGAGCAATTATCGTGACGATCAATCTTTGACCGGCTTTTAATTGCCCTGTTTTAACGATGAAATTGCCGTTGATATCAACCATACCGTATTTAACGGAACCATCAGGCATTGTCACGCTTGCTTCAAACATTGTACCTTTAGGGAATGGCTTATTGATAGTGACTTTACCAGTCACTTGCGTATCACCCGCTTTAACTGGGTCAACACTTGGTTTAGCAACAACGTAGTTTTCTAGCGGATTGGTTTCACCTGGATTACCAGATTCAACCGTCACATTAACTTTATCGCTACCCTTTTCGTGATTGCCGTTATGTGCGATTATTTCGACCGTTAATTTATCACCTGCTTTAACTGCATCGATTGGTAATATGAAGTTGCCATTTGAATCAACTGCCACTTTCACTTTATCGCCATTTGGCAATGTTACAACGGCTTCGAAAGTCGTTCCTTTAGGAATTGGTTGTGTTAATACAACCTTACCTGTTACTTTCGTATCACCAGCTTTAACCGGGTCAACACTTGGTTTCGCAACCACATAGTTTTCTAGTGGATTCGTTTCACCTGGATTACCGGCTTCGACCGTCACATTAACTTTATCGCTACCCTTTTGATAGTTACCATTGTAGGCAATCACTTCAACTGTTAATTTATCACCTGACTTAACAGCATCGATTGGTACTACAAAGTTACCATCTTTATCAACTGGTACTGTTTCTTGCTTACCATTTGGCATTGTGACAACAGCTTCAAAAGTTGTATTTTCTGGAATTGGTTGCGTTAATACAACCTTACCTGTCACCTTCGTGTCGCCGTCTTTAACGGGTTCAACGCTTGGTTTAGCTACGACATAGTCTTCTAATGGATCGGTGATCGGTGCTGCTTTGACAATCATTTCAGCAATCGCACTATCTTTTGTAAATGTGCCATTTTTAGCTGTAATCTTAATTTGCACTTTTTGATTTGCTGTCAATTGAGCAGTATTGATAATGAACTGTCCTTCTGGCCCAACTGTCCCAGAATCGAGACGAACTATCCGTGTTCGGCCATTTGGTAAGACGATAACAGCTTCAAAAGTTGTGCCCTCTGGCCAGTCTGGATCTAATTGAACCGTCCCACTAACTTGTGTTTCACCAGCAACACCTTGTTTAATCGTTGGCGTTGCTACTGAGTAATTTTCAAGCGGATCGGTTTCACCTGGATTACCAGCTTCAACAATCACATTAACTTTATCGCTACCTTTTTCATGATCACCGTTATGCGCAATCACTTCGACCGTTAATTGGTCGCCTTCTTTAACTGCGTCGATTGGGATATCAAAGTTACCATTCTCGTCAATTGTGACTGTTTGTTTATCACCATTTGGCAATGTCACAACTGCTTCAAAAGTTGTCCCTTTAGGAATTGGTTTGGTTAATTCAACTTTACCTGTGACTTTTGTGTCGCCAGCTTTAACTGGATCAACACTTGGTTTGGCAACCACATAGTTTTCTAGTGGGTTGGTTTCGCCTGGATTACCAGCTTCAACGATCACATTAACTTTATCGCTACCTTTTTCATGATCACCGTTATGCGCAATCACTTCGACCGTTAATTGGTCACCTTCTTTAACTGCGTCGATTGGGATATTAAAGTTACCATTTTCATCTACTGTGACTATTTGTTTATCGCCATTTGGTAATGTTACAACAGCTTCAAAGTTTGTCCCGTCTGGGATTGGTTTGGTTAATTCGACTTTACCTGTCACTTTTGTGTCGCCAGCTTTAACTGGATCAACACTTGGTTTAGCCACGACGTAGTTTTCTAGTGGGTTCGTTTCACCTGGATTACCAGCTTCGACCGTCACATTAACTTTATCGCTACCTTTTTCATGATCACCATTATGTGCGATCACTTCGACCGTTAATTGGTCGCCTTCTCTAACTGCATCGATTGGGATATTAAAGTTACCATTTTCATCTACTGTGACTGTTTGTTTATCGCCATTTGGCAATGTCACAACAGCTTCAAAAGTTGTCCCGTCTGGGATTGGTTTGGTTAATTCGACTTTACCTGTCACTTTTATGTCGCCCGCTTTAACTGGATCAACGCTTGGGGTTGCCACGTCATAGTTTTCTAATGGATCAGTGATTGGGGCTGCTTTAACAATCATTTCAGCGTTTGCACTGTCCTTCGTGAAAGTGCCATTTTTAGCAACAATTTTAACCAAGACTTTTTGATTAGCCGTTAGCGCCGTTGTATTAATTGTAAATTTGCCATCCGGTGCCACTGCGCCAGAATCAAGTCTCACAGCGCGTGTCCGACCGTTTGGTAATACAATCACCGCTTCAAAGGTTGTCCCTGCTGGCCAATCTGGATCAAGTTGAACTTGACCACTAACTTGGGTTTCACCCGCAATTCCTTGATTAATCGTTGGGGTTGCCACGTTGTAATCAACTAATGGATCTGTTTCTTCTTTTTCAGAAACAGTGACGGAAGCGGATTGACTTTCCTTCATATTCGCACCATTTGTTGCGACTACTTTAGCGGTATAGGTTTGCCCCGCCACTAATGCATCGGTCGTTAATTCGAACTGACCACTACTATTGATGGTTGTCGCTTTCGTCGTGCCGTCTGGTAATGTAATTACCGCTTTAAAGCTCGTCCCATTTGGAATTGGTTGGGCTAATGTAACTTGCCCCTTGATTGACTTCTCGCCTTCAACTGCCGGTTGCATCATTGGTGTTGCCACGTCATAATTTTCAATCGGATTAGTTGGTAAGCCTGCATCAACCGTCAAACTGACTGTCTGACTATCTTTCTTGAAGTTTCCATTAATCGCAGTTACTTTAGCTGATAGTATTTCACCGGCTGTCAATGGTTTTGTACCAACTGTAAATTCACCAGATGGCAAGATTGTTGCGGTTGTCGTTGTGCCATCTTGTAATGTCACGCTCGCTTCAAAAGTTGTTCCTGCCGGCACTGGTTGTTTCAATGTCACAGAACCACTGACATGTGTGTCACCCGCTTTAGCCGGATTCAATACTGGCATATTGACATCGTAATCAGCGAGTGGATTTTGTTCAACTGCTGGACCAACATTTACCGTTACTAACGCACTATCTTTAGTATAAATACTATTCTTAGCGGTTACCTTCACCGTTAATTGATCACCTTCAGTTAAGTTACCGGTCACGATTGTAAAATGGCCATTTTCATCAACTACGGCTGTTTTTTGCGTGCCGTCAGCTAAGGTAACTGTTGCTTCAAAACTTGTGCCTTCTGGAATCGGTTCTGCAAGCACAACTTGACCAGTGACACGCGTTTGATCAGCCGTTACCGGATCAACTGTTGGTGTCCCAACTTCATAATCCGCAATTGGATCCGTTGGTAATTTTTGACTCACTTTTTGGTAAACGACACTACTATCCTTGGTAAATGTGCCATTAGTTGCGACCACCTTTACAGCGACCGTCTCATCGGCAACTAAGGCCGCCGTTGGTACGGTAAATTGACCATCCGCACCAATTGTAACAGCTTTAGTGGTCCCGTCTGCAAGTGTCACAATCGCTTCAAAAGTCGTCCCATTTGGAATCGGAATTCCTAGGTTAACCTGGCCTTTAACTGCCGTATCGCCTTCAGTTAACGGCGCTACGACTGGTGCATTAACCGTGTAGTTTTCAAGCGGATTTGTTTCTGCAGTCGCGTCAACGGTTAATTGAACTGGATTACTCTCTTTTTGATAACCACTATTGTGGGCAGTGACATGAATTTCTAATATATCATCAGCCTTTAATTCACCCGTTGTGACCGTAAAAGTACCGTCATCTGCTACTTCAGCCGTTTTAAGTGTCCCGTCTGGTAGCATAACTGTTGCTTCAAAAGTTGTCCCGGCTGGTGCTGGGTTCGTTGTCAGATCAACCTTCCCAGTAACTGTCGTATCACCTGCATAAGCAGCGTCTACAACTGGTTGAGCAACCGTATAATTGGCTAATGGATTCGTATCCGGTGCTTGGGTAACCGTCACGTCGACTGAAGCACTATCCTTAATATAACCACTATTTTTAGCAGTGATTTTAACCGATAAAACATCATCAGCCGCTAATTGACCTGTTTCAATTATAAATTGGCCATCAGGGCTAACATTGGCGCGTTTGGTACTACCATCCGCCATTGTCACCACAGCTTCAAAAGTCGTACCAGCTGGTATATCCGTTAGCGTTACTTTCCCTGTTAGTTGTGTATCATCAGTTGTCATCGGATTAACATCCGGTGTCGCCACTGTATAATTTTCAAGTGGATCGGTTGGCACAACTTCACTCACCAATAATGAGGCTGGTGTACTTTCTTTTTGATAGATGCCATTTTGTGCGATTACTTTCACGGATAGATTTTCACCCGCAACTAACGCCCGCGTTGGGACTTCAAAGTCACCGTTAGCCTGTACATCGGCTGCAACGGTCCCACCATCAGATAATTGCACTTCAGCTTTGAAAGTTGTTCCCTCTGGAATTGGGACCTGTAAGTTCACGTGACCGCTCACCTTGGTTTGACCAGCAATTGCTGAATCCAATGTTGGGGTTGTCACTTGATAGTTAACTAATGGATCAGTTGGTAGGGCGTCGGCCACCGTTGAGTTGACTGCGGCCCCTTCTTTTGTAAATTGACCATTAATGGCTGTAATATGGGTAGCTAATTGACTACCTGCAACTAGCGGATCTTCTGTATTAACCGTAAAGTCGCCATTTGCTTGCACTTCCGCCTTAACTTGACGACCACCAGGAAGCGTTACAGTTGCTTCAAAATTGGTATTATCTGGAATTGGCGTCTTCAAGTCAACATGGCCCTTAACGCTCGTATCACCAGCAAAAGATTTTTCAACCGTTGGGGTTGCCACATCATAATTGGCGATTGGATCTTCAATTGGTGCATCAGCAACCGTCACCGTTACATTCGCACTTGGTTTTGTAAACTGACCGTTTGTTGCCACGATTTTTACCGTTACATCGCCCGCAATTAATGGATCAGTCCCAATACTAAATTTACCGGTCGTTGTGTCTACATCACCACTGACTTCTGTCCCATTCGCTAAAGTTGCGACAGCTTTAAACGTCGTACCAGCTGGGATTGGTTGATTTAATGTCACTTGGCCATCTAATTTCGTATCCCCAGCTGTTGCGGGATTGACCGTTGGTGTTGCCACATCGTAATTGGCAATTGGATTTTCAATCGGTGCATCCACAACTGTGACCGTTACGTTGGCACTTGGTTTCGTGAACTGACCGTTTGTTGCCACGATTTTCACCGTCACATCTCCGGCGACTAATGGATCAGTATCGATACTAAATTTACCGGTCGTTGTGTCTACATCAGCACTGACTTCAGTGCCGTTCGCTAAAGTTGCGACGGCTTTAAACGTCGTACCAGCTGGGATTGGTTGATTTAATGTCACTTGGCCATCTAATTTCGTATCGCCAGCTGTTGCGGGATCAACTGTCGGGGTTGCCACATCATAATTGGCAATTGGATTTTCAATCGGTGCATCCGCAACTGTGACTGTCACGTTGGCACTTGGTTTTGTGAATTGTCCATTTGTTGCCACGATTTTCACCGTCACATCTCCGGCGACTAATGGATCAGTATCGATACTAAATTTACCGGTCGTTGTGTCTACATCAGCACTGACTTCAGTGCCGTTCGCTAAAGTTGCGACGGCTTTAAACGTCGTACCAGCTGGGATTGGTTGATTTAATGTCACTTGGCCGTCTAATTTCGTATCGCCCGCTGTCGCAGGATCAACTGTCGGGGTTGCCACATCATAGTTTTCGATTGGATTTTCAGTTGAAACATCGCTAACCGTTGATTCAACCGCTGTACTTTCTTTTGTATATTGGCCGTTAGTTGCCACCACTTTTGTCGATAAAATTTGACCAGCTGTTAAAGCCCCCGTATCCACGGCAAACGTTCCGTCAGCCTGCACTGCCGCAGTCTTAGTTGTGCCATCATCCAGGGTTACAACTGCTTCAAAAGTGGTGCCAGCTGGAATCGGTTCTTTTAAAATCACATTACCAGCGACTGTTGTTTGCCCCGCCACTGGTTGGGTTACCGTTGGCGTTGCCACATCATAATTTTCAATCGGGTTAGTCGCAGTCGTTGGGAAATTCAATGTGACTGCTTCCCCTTCTTGCTCAATCGCTGTCAAAATGTCTGCTGAAATTAAGGCATTATTAATGGCTGCTGCTTTCACCGTAGCAGTTGGCACACCCGGATCACTAACCGTCGTATGCAAGGTCCCACTAGCTGAGCCTAATAAATTACCACTCAAAGCACTATCTAAAATTGTTGACGTACCACCGGCAATCGCATCGATTACTTCAAAAAGTTCGGCGCTCGCTTTTTGAAGCGCTTTCACTAAAGTCTCAATTAGGATATTGTCCGAATGAACGGCTGCAATCGCATCCCGGAGACTATGGAATAAGGCTGCGTAAGCTTGGTGGACATAACGCCCAAATCCTTGCGTAAAGTCGACCGAAATTGTTTTGCCATCCGGGGAGACATTAGCAGTTACCGTTTCTTGATAACTACCTAAACTTTGAACTTGCTTCAAATCATCAAAGGCTGCAACTACTGCTGGAATTTTTAAAGCCTTATCCAATGCAGTAATCGCTAAGCCTAACGCATCAAATAACGGCTTAACACCTGGGATATCCCCGGGTGTAATTGGTAAAAGATCAGCTTGAATATCAACTGTACTACCGCCAACAACTTTCCCCTGAAGTGAAGCGGGTAAAGCATAAACTAATACTTTTTTATCCGCAACACCGACTGTGGCGACACCTTGTCCTGTGTAGTTTAACGATAAATCAAAGTTCCCCTCTGCATTAGGGGTCATTTGTGTCCCCGTTGTCGAGGTTAAACTCGCATTTTGTAAAATCGAGACATCAGCTAAGCCGGCCCGTGGATTCACCTGGCTCGCTTGCGCCCGATTTTGATTAATGACAAAGACACTTGCCACCCCAACACCACTATTTAGTAATAATAACGTACCACTACAGACATACAATGTCCGCCTGAGCATTTTCTTACGACTAACCTTTTTCATATGGCAACACTCCTTTCGTATAATCTCAAATTAACATTCACAAAACACAAAAGGTAATTATATGCTTATGGTAATTATTAGTTACAAAAAATAACACAAAAAAGCCCCCATGACTAAATTAGCCACAGGCGCTTACTTTAACGCTAATATACGACCTTCAATTTAATAATCCTATTTTTCTGCTTGTTAATTATTTTACTGCTTTTAAGAGTTGACCAATCCGTGTTTTAAACGCGTTCAAAAAACGAGGGGTATCGACTTGAACGCAGACAGCCGTTCTCGTTTTCGGATCGTCCAAGCGAGCATTGTCGCCGATTGTCCGACCGCGCGAAGGCCCCTCAACCTCTGTTTTTAAGTTTAATGGGAAGGTTGTCACAAGGCTTGGATCAATGGCCACTGCCACTGCTAATGGATCATGTAAGGCGCAACCATGTAAATGCGGTGATGTCACTTCATACGCCTTAATATAATAATCAACCATATCGGCATAGGCTTTCGCCGCATCCGTTGCAAGTGCCCGCCACTCTTGTGTATCTTTCTTAGTGAAGAGTGTTCTGAGCGTCACATCTAAACCGACCATCGTGACTGGTAACCCACTCTTGAAAAGTAAATCGGCTGCTTCTGGGTCTTGGCTAATATTAGCTTCTGCATATGGTGAAACATTCCCACAAACGGTGAGCGCGCCCCCCATGATAACGATTTGTCCCACTTTTTGCAGTGTTGGCAAATCTTTTTGAATCGCTAGGGCTAAATTCGTCATTGGGCCAGTCGCCACAATGCTGAGATCAGCTCCATATTGTTGGCAAGCAGCTAATATAAAATCAACAGCTGACTGGCTAGCCGCATCCGGATGCGGCTGTGTTAAATGGATTTCGCCGACCCCATCTTGCCCGTGGATTTCCGCACTAATTGGTAACACGCTAAAGTCGTTCGTCGTTGTAGAATGACCAGCGCCCAAATAAACAGGGATTTCTGGATGGCCCAATAAATGTAAGATTTGTTGACTATTGACGACACTTCTTTCCGTCAAAACATTGCCATATTCTGAGGTAATGCCAATTAATTCAACTTCTGGTGAACCTAATGCATAGGCAATCGCCAATGCATCATCAATTCCAGTATCTAAATCTAAAATCATTTTGTGTGTCATTTTAAAACCCCTCCTAAACTTTGTGAACGCTTTTTTGGAACTAACTTTAGTGTACCGCATTGCGCGAACAACGTAAATTCTAAACTGACATCCCACCGATTATTCTTAAATTTATTTAAAATTAACTAAATCACACTAAAATTCGGAGGTATTTTGATTATTTTACCGTATTATTTGTTAAGCTGAATCTTACTATCAATTGGGAGGCAATTTATTGGCAACAATCACGTCTAAAATACGAATCGGACTAATTTTCAGTAGTCTGTTAGTGCTACTGACCGGCTGCGGCCTACATCAAAGCAGTCAAACACCCGCTCGAACTTGGGAAACTAATCAAGAAGAACAGCAACGACAAAGTCGCTTCATTAAAAAAATCGGTCAAAATGCTAAATTGGTCTATCAAAAAAAACATCAGGTTTTACCTAGTATTATTATCGCCCAAGCCATTATTGAATCTGACTGGGGACGCAGTGATTTAGCAACCAAAGCCAATAATCTTTTTGGCGTTAAGGGTCAATACCAAGGCCAGCAAATCCTAATGACCACCGATGAATACGAAAATAATCAACGAACCACCATTAAAGATTATTTCAAGGTTTACCCCTCTCTTGAAATCGCGATTCAAGATCATAGTGACTTTCTGAGTGTTGGCACTTATACAACACTCGCCAACCTCACTAATTATGCGGAACAAGCCGATCTCTTACAAAAGACTGGTTATGCCACTGACCCCAACTACGCAACCAAAATCAAAAAGGCAATCCAAGACTATGACTTGGCGGAATATGATGCTTAAATAAAAATAACGGTTCAAAATCTTATTATGATTTTGAACCGTTATTTTTATTTTGTATGTGCTTGCCAAACTTCTGCCATTCTAGTCATTGATTCTTTAATCAATGCATTAGGTGCGCCTAGATTTAACCGAATAAAGGTGTCACCATCCGCAACGTAATCATCGCCATCACCCAAAATAACACCGGCTTCATTGGCCATCATGTCAACAATTTCATGCATCGTAAAAGGTGTATTAGCAATATTAACCCATGGTAGATAAGACGAATCCATGTCACACATTTCCCAGCCATCAAACGATTCAGCCAACATGACTTGAATATCTACATAATTTTGTTTGATATACGCCTCACATTGGTTCAGCCATTCTTCCCCTTGATTATAAGCCGCAATCATCGCTATCTGTCCAAAAACATTAGGTGAAGTAATTGAATTTTTAGCATATTGTTGACGTAATCTTTCCCGCAATTTTACATTAGGAATAATTGAATAAGATAGTTTTAAACCGCCTAGGTTGAATCCTTTATTGGGAGAGGTTAAAACAATTAATTGGTTCCAATACTGTTTAGGCAATTGAAAGGCTGAATAAAATTGCCCGTTAATAATATGTTCAGAATGGACCTCGTCAACAACTAATAAGACGTTGTTTTCGAGGCATAACTGCGCAATCCGTTGCATTTCAGACAGTTGCCAGATCCGACCACTTGGATTATGCGGTGAACAGAGTAGATAAATCTTAATTTTATCGTCTTGTAACTGTTTTGCCAGTAATTCAAAATCAATCGTATATCGTTTATTTTCTAATTTAAGCTTATTTTTAACAATTTGATACCCGTTATGTTCAGCCGCATAAGCGAATGGTCCGTAAACTGGCGTATTCATCAAGACTTTTTCATCTGGTGCCAAAAAGGCTTGGTATAAATAATGCATATTAGGGACGGTTCCATAGCCGAGCGTTAACCAATCACGCTCTAGCCGATTATGATGCCGTCTTTTTTGCCAATTTAAAACAGCGTCGTACCATTCATCAGTGGCATATGTGTAACCGTATGCCCCATTTAGCGCGACATTTGCTAGGGCTTCTCGAATTTCGGGGGCTGCTTGAAAATCCATATCTGCAATCCAAACGGGAATGAAATCAGTTCTCACTTTTGGAAATTTCCCCTGAACAATTTTGCGGTCCCATTTGCGCGCGTGATCAATCCGTCGATCCGCACATGTATCGAAATCATATTTTATCATTTACGCCACACCTTATTCATTAATTTTAAAGTACCAACAGCGTCTTGGTCGTTTCGTTTAAAATAACAGGCCCATCTTTGGTGATAACCACGTCATCTTCAATCCGAACCCCCCCTAAATCAGGTATATAAATACCCGGTTCACACGACATCACCATACCCACTTGTAATTGATCCGGGCTTTTAGCATTCAGCACTGGTAGTTCGCCATCCCCAATTCCCATGCCATGACCTAAACCATGATTAAAATAATCACCATAACCCTGGCCCATAATGAAATCAGCTACGATGCTATGATTGTCGGCAGCCACTGTTCCAACCTGTAGACTATCGATTCCCAATTGTTGCGCAGCCTTGACCGTTTCATAAACACGCTTCATTGCAACACTTGGTTGACCAATAGCCACTGTCCTGGTCATATCTGATTGATAGCCGGCTAAGATGATACCAAAATCGATTGTGACAAGTTCACCTTCTTGAATCAATTTATCCGTTGCCCGGCCATGTGGCATTGCACCTCTAATCCCAGATGCAATGATGGGCTCAAACGCCATTCCGTCAGCACCCAAGTCAAAAATAATCGCATAAAGTTGCCCTAATAACCATTTTTCGCTCACACCGGCTTTAACATGCAGTAACAATTGCGCAAAAGCAGTATCTGTCAGCTGGCAAGCCGCCTTCATTTTGACTAATTCAGCATCGGTTTTAATCGCTCTGATAACTGCCAAATGGCTACCAAGTGGCTCGAAATGATGCTCATCTGCTTGTAGCAGTTGATACTCTTGAATTGAAAATGCGCGATCCTCAAAGCCAATATTATCAATTTGTAAAGCCGTTAATTTCTCAATAATCGCCTGTAGATACGTCCCTTGGAAGACTATTTCTATTTGAAAATCACTCATTTTTTGTTGTGCTTCAGCCACATAGCGACCATCCATAAAGGCATACTTAGTTTGCTTGGTTATCAGTAACCAAACGCCGCTACCTGTTAACGATTCTAAATAGGTTTTATTCGCTTTACTTTTAATAATCAAAGCTTGCAAGTTCATTTCATCCAGAAGGTGCTGCACTTTTTCAACTTGGACGGTCATTTTGAAGCCTCCTTCTAGAAATCAAGATCTAATCCATCAAGCACTTCTTTGTCATCCGCATTAAATATGTCTTTACTTGCTTCAACTGATTTGTTTTCCGCTTCTAATTCAGCTTTTTCCATGACTTTGAAGAATGGGATATAAATTGCAACTGCTAATACAAATTGTAATAAATTAGCGACAATTGACCGCCAATCACCGTTGGTTAAAAAACCTTCTAAGAAAACACCGACATATGGTGGATCAAAAACTGGCTTTGCAATCCAACCCCAACTCATGAAGAACATTGGTAACGTTCCGATAATGGCGCCTCCAAAAACAAACGGAATAAACATGATGGGGTTTAAAATAATCGGTGCCCCAAATAAAATGGGTTCATTGATTCCAAACAATGATGGAAAAAGTGCTACTTGACCAATTTTACGATAGCGTTTGCTCTTTGAAATCATACAGGCGACAACGCAGCCCATTGTAATACCGGCACCTGTAAAACCGAAGAAAGCACTTGAAACCCCCGCTGTATAAAAATGTGGTAATTCTTTACCAGCTTGCATTGCAGCAATATTTTCGGCAATAAACGTTACCATGATTGGTCGCGTAATCGGTCCAAAAACAGAAGAATGAATCCCAAAGAAGAAAATCGTACAAATCGCAAAGTTTAAGCCCAATACCGCCCATGGGTTGTCCATGCTCCCAACTAGTGGGGCTAATAGTTTCGTTAATAAATCTGGTGGTAGTTGACCGGTTAATTCTAATGAGAGGAATCGCGCAAAAATAAAAGTCCCGCCGACAATAATCGTAGTTGGAATTAATTCAAAGGATTTAGAAACAAAATCCGGTACTCCTTCTGGCATTCTAACCGTTAAATTCTTGGCTTTACAGAAGTGATAAAGTTCAACGGAACAGATGCTCGCAATCATTCCAGCGAATAATCCTTTAGCGCCTAAATTGGTAAATTCTAACGCACCATCTTTCGTAAACGATGCCGCGATAAATAAAAATGAGAACGTCGACAATGTTACACAACCCGGGATGTACAATTTATAGTGATTACCGAGTTGATAAGCAATACACATACAGGCGTATAATCCAATCAAACCAATTGATAATTTAACAGGTAAATCGAGTAACTCAGCATTCCCTAGAATAAACTGACTGACTGGATTCTTCAGACCAATCATATTCGGCAATGCCGGAATAATGGCAAAGAAACTTCCTAAAATAGTAAAGGGGGTCATTGCCACCATCCCCGCTTTAATCGCACTCAAGTGTGGTTGATTATCGACCTTATGCGCCAGTGGCATGAAGAACCGATTCATAATACTTTCGAATTTTGAAAACATCGCTATTTCTCCCTTCGATCTAATTTATACTAGTGGCCAGCTTGATATTTGTTATAAGTAACCAACGCTAATTTCATCACTGTTGCGCCATCCATTTGGCCATAAACATCTTTATCAATAATGGCATACGGAATTTGACGTGGTTCGGTTAACGATTGGATAAAATCAATTTTATGTGTGATTTGTGGTCCAACTAATACAATATCCCAGTTATCAATCTCGCTTTCCAAGTTATCTGCGGGAATCGCCGTGAATGCAAAATCATCATCGTTTAACTTTTGGCTTTCGTGAACGACCTTTTTCATATTTTGCATTAACATATTCGTTGAAAAACCACCTGCACAACAAAGTAAAATTCTCATTTTATTTTCCTCCTTCAAATACATCGATTAACGATTCGATTAAGTCACAAGCTAATTGTGACGTCATAAAGTGATCTTGCGCGTGAACCATCAACAGCCCCATTTCTGGACTCTCTTGATCCGGATCTAATTCTGCTGTAATTAAATCTGTTTGAATATTATGCGCAGCTGTGCCAATTTGACGCGCCTGGGCAATAAGTGCACGGGCCCCTACATAGTCCTTATCTCGAACTTTTTTCAACGCCATGAATGCCTTCGCCTTACTATCTCCAGCTGTCGAAATAATTGTCATGATATCAATCTCTTTTTGTGCCATCTGTATGCTCCTTAAAATGTGAGTAAGTTTTGTAAATCTTTTTGATGGAAATTTTTTAATAAATCAACATAAATTGAAATACAATCTTCAATATCCTTCATATCAATCATTGAATACGCACAATGACCATAACGGCAAGGTAAACATGTGACTACGGTGGGTTTCCCTTCATTAACCTTATGCGCCTCTCCACCGTCAGTACCACCGTTGTTAAACATATCCAATTGAAGTGGCCACTGGTGACGTTGGGCCGTTTCTTTGACCATCTTAATTAATTGACGATTAGGGGCAAGCGTACGATCAAAATGCGTTAACATCATCCCTTTGCCAATTTGACGATTATTTGTATGATCTCGAACGTATTCATCTGGAAAACAAGCGACGTCAATTACAAAAACGACATCTGGATTACCTGTATAAACTGCCGTCTTTGCACCCCGAATACCAACTTCTTCACTACTCGTTGCAGCATATTGAATCGTACTTTCTAACGATTCATCAGCTAAACGCTTAGCAATTTCCGTCATAATGAAACAGCCTAATCGATCGTCAAGCGCCTTGCCAGCATAAATATCAGTTAAATCAAACGATTCAAATGGTGTCGCGTAAGTCACCATATCACCAATTTGAATCCCTAACTGGGCGACGTCTTCAGCGCTAGTAGCCCCTACATCCAGGTAAAGCTTAGAGGCGGCTGTTTTATCATATTCGCCACAGACAATCCCACTGATTTTAGCGCCAGTTTGCGTAGTCACACGTAATTTTTGAAATTGTTGCGCATTTAACTTAACGCCACCAACGACCATTAATTGAATTAATCCGCCTGTACTAATACTTCTAACGATGAACCCAACCTCATCCATATGGGCGCAAATCATAATCTTGGGCCCACCAGGTTGCCCCTGCTTAGTTGCGATAAGACTGCCTAAACCGTCGTAACTAATATCATCAACGTGCTCACTAATACTCGCTTTGATGACATCTCTAACTTCTTGTTCACAAGATGCGATCCCATCCGCATTGGATAATTTTTCGAGTGTTTCAATTGTGATGTTCGCCATTATTACTGCTCCTTTTTTACAAACTATTTTTTAATATGACATAGAATTCTTCAAAGCTACTTGTCTCTGACAGTTCTCGAAGCATCTGTTCCTTACCTAGTAATTGAAAAGTTTTTTCGGTAACCATCCTGATTAAATTAACTTGCTGGCCCTGAATTGCTAGAAGGAAAATAATTTTAAACGGCTCATTCGGTGTTGGTTGGAAAAGCGCCACTGAGATTTGATTTCGCTTAGCAAGTAGTTCAAGTGGATGTGGTATAGCCAGTCGTTCGCCATACAGCGTGCTCAGTAAATTCTCTCTTTCCAAAACACTCTGTGTGAAGCCAGACTCGACAATTCCGTCATCTTCGAGTTGGTTTGACATCTGAGCTAATAATTGTGGGTAAGTTATCCCTTTTTCTCGTCTGAAATAGTGTTTATCGAATAGCGATAAAAAAACTTGTTTATCATTTTCGGCCACATTACTGCTTTGTTGCGCAATTGCTTCTAACAGTGTATTGGGCGTTAAATCTAATCCCAATTCATTAATTAAAACCACTGGTACTTGGTAAGTCGCACGTAACGGCCTAATCGAGAAAATAATATCCGGCCTAAAAGTACTAATCTGTTCTTCAGCATTCAAGGCGAAAGTCCCAATAGTGGCATCTGTGAAGAGATAACTCAATTGAAGTTTTATGAGATGCGCACTCCCACCACCACTCGAACAAACAATTGCGATTTTGCGATAATTATTTATCTGTCGATATTTATGCCGCTCAAAATGAACTGCTAGATGCGTACAAATCAAACCTACTTCGACCGCAGTAATCTGGATATTAAAGGCTTCTTCTAACATATCTGCTAATTTTAATGAAAAATCAAATTCTTGAGCATATCGCTGACTCATCTCAATTGTTAATGGCTGGTGACAATCCTCTTGAAATGGCTGGCGTCCAATCAAAGCCCGAATATGAAGTTTAATTAATCGCATAAATTCCTGGTCTTCAGACATATTCGTTTGGTATAAACCATCGATTTTACGAAAAAATAACTCAATTTCATGCTCGATTTTGACGCAGTCAACTGGTGGAACATCCAATCCTTTTGATTGATCCGTTATTAATTGCGCCAGATAATCCGCACATGGTTTAAATTCTGAGATTGCCAACAGTTCTCTAAATACTGCTTCTGAAAAATCAGCTGGTGATAACAGCTGATTATTAAACGCAATAAAAGCGTAGCTGATAAAATATTTTTGATATATCAAAGTTAATTGCTCATCTCGATACTGTTGTCTATTTGCTAGCAAAGCATTAACAAAATGAATTAACTGTTCTTCCACACCAGCATCAAGAAATTGATAATATAGTGTCAAAAAATCTGTATCGGCTGCATAGTATTGTTCGAGCATCATTGTTAGTCGATCTTCAAAACTAACTGTCAATCGAAGCCCGTAGTGTGCTCTTCGTTCCAATCGACCTGTTAAGCTTTTCTCTTGTGTTAATTTTTTTAAATCGATCTTTATTTGGGATTTGCTTACTTGAAGCAATTCACTCAAATTAGCAATTGTCTGATAGTCAGCTTGGAATAATAAGTTTACATACAGCATATTGCGCCGGCGATCAGGCGTTTTAAAATCAATCTTTTTCAAAGTATCAAAGTACAACTGGAATTTTTCTGAATCATGAATCACCAAGTAGTACCCCTTCTTAGGACGCTCTAGGATTTCGAACCCTTGTTCACCAGCATCTCTCATTAATTCGTCGATATCTGTTCTGATTGTTCTGGTACTTACTTTTAAAGTTGTCGCTAAATCTGCTAAAGTCATAAACTGTGAATAATCAAGGAATAGTTTTACGATTCGATACAATCGCATAGGGACCTCCTTTTGCCTAAAGTAAGCGCTTACTTCTATAGGTTTATTGTATGGGCTAGTGCAATGCTTTAAAAGGGTAACCTTTTCCAATTTTTTTGAAAAATAGTACCCTGAATAAGCGTATAAAAAAATCCAAAGCCATGATATTCATAACTTTGGACTATATTAACTTTTAAACTTCTTCAACTATTACCTGCTCAAAATAAGTCTCAAATAATTCAGGATTAACGAAGCCTGTTTGTTTTTCCATGGTATTTAACATACCGGTAGTCATCCCCGTTTTAAGAATAATTTCATCCGAGGCGTTTGCATCAATGCCCATTGCTAATCCGGCGAGCGTCGCATCCCCAGAACCAACTGGATTTTCAACGTGGATTTTGGGAATGGTCACACGATAAAATCGATTATTATGTTTTGCAAATGCGCCCGCAGCCCCCAGCGACACAACCAGCCACTCAACATCCTCAAAAACCGCTTCCTGTAAACTATGTTTTAACGCTGCTAGATGATTAACATCAACTGAATGACCTATTAATTGGGCGATTTCTGTCTCATTAGGTTTAATTAAAGTTGGTTTAACAGGCGCTGCTAAACTAGCCGCCAATGAAACCCCAGATGTATCCAGAATGGCATTAACACCCGCATCGCGCGCCATTGTAACCATTTTGGCATAGTAATCATTTGATAAGCCCCCTGGTAAACTACCCGATAAGGTCACTGTGTTAACCCGTGGTAATAAGGTCTCATAAAACGCTAGGAAAGCTTGGGCATCAGCTTGTGAAATCGTGGGACCGGCTTCTAGAATTTCAGTTTGTTGGCCGCCGTCATGTAAAATTGCAATCGCATTCCGTGACTCTTGCTTGATTTCGAAGAATGCGTGTTGAATATGATCTTCATCTAATTTTTGTTTGATAAAGTTACCAATATGGCCGCCAACAATCCCAGTCGCTAATAATTCTTGATTCATTAGGTGGAGGACTCTTGAAACGTTTAAACCTTTACCACCGGCCGTTTTACTAACTTGTGTCACCCGATTTACATCATCGATAACTAAGGTATCAAGCGGATAAGAAATATCAACTGCCGGATTTAAAGTGACTGTTAAAATCATGCTGGTTACCTCCCTAATTAAAAAGGGCTAAACTTCGCAAAGTCAGCCCTTTTATTTTTATGCCATTACTTTTCCAAACCATGGTGTAGCTGTCTTTTGTAAAACTGCATTTAGTTCATCAATATTTTGCTTACCTTGTGTTTGTAACCACTGACGGCCAGCTTGTTCACCTTCAGCAGCAAATGGTTTGACACCGTTTTTCCATGTTGCTCGGCCGCATAAAACACCATTGAAGGTTGACCCTGATTCCTTGGCAAAAATTAATGTCTCTTGGAATAATTTAGCTGTCACACCGGCACTTAGGAAGATAAATGGTAAATCGGTTGCTTGGGCTTGTTCCTTAAAGTATGCGGCCGCTTCTGCTTTTGTATAAACGACTTCACCATCGCCAAAGCCCTCGACATATTTCATATTAACCGGCACTTCGACCTTTAAAACGTCCACGTGATATTGTGCTTTTGAGAATTCTTTCATCATTTCAATGACTTTATGTGGTTTAACCTTTGCATAGGCTGCACCATTAGCGTCATCGTTATTCGCATCATAAGCCACTAATTCAAGGAAAAATGGAATATCTTCTGCCACACATTCGCTTCCTAAACGTTCGATGAAAACATGTTTCAAGTGATTAATATGATCATCTTCGTCTGTATCATAATAGAGAAGGAACTTGACCGCATCTGCACCATTTTCCTTAATCCGACGAACTGACCAATCCTCCAAAATATCAGGTAAGCGCCCTGGTGTCGTTGCGTCATACCCCGTCTTTTCATAAGCCAATAAGAGACCTGCATCGTCATCCCGGGCTTTAGCAGCTGGTAAGCCATATTCTGGATCTAAAAGAATTGATGAAGCAAATGGTGTTAGTTCTTCGGAAACAGCAACTTTAAAGTTAACAATTTCTTTTTCTGGATTGCCTTGGACATCACTAGCAATCATTTTTTTCAATGAACCGCGTTGATCGATGGCGAGCGCACTGATGATGCCATCCTTTGTTGATAATCGTTTCAAAGCTTCTTTTTTGGCAGGTGTTAGTTTTAGCATAGGTATAAATCTCCTTTAATATTAATTAACTATTTTTGGTAACGTAAAATACCATCTAAATAAGTTTCAACAAGATTTAAATCATGATCAAAAACAATGAAATCGGCAGCATGCTCCGGTGTAATACTGCCACATCGATTATCAATTCCGACACTTTCCGCGGGTACTTGACTAGCCATCTTAATCGCTTGGGCGGGTGTCGCAATATTCCAATCCACAATATGTTTAACAGCTTGCTTGAGCATTAAAACACTCCCTGCTAAACTACCAGATTCCAAGCGAGCCGCCCCATCTTTAACCATTACAGGGAACTCACCCAACATTGATGGGCCTTCCGGCATTGCACCAGCACGCATACAATCAGTAATCAGTGCGGTTTGATCTGTCCCTCGCACACTAATCAGTGCTTGAGCGGCTTGTGGATGGACATGATGCCCGTCACAAATTAATTCAGCAAAAACATCTTTGAGCGTCATAGCGGCGCCAACCATCCCCGGTTCACGGTGATTTAGTGGGCTCATGCCATTATAGGTATGAACGAAGATTGAAGCACCTGCTTCAACAACTTCCTTTGCTTCTTCATAGGTTGCACTACTATGGGCCAACGCCACTTTGACGCCTTGTTGTTTTAACGTTGCCGTGAAGACTTTAGCACCCTTTCGCTCCGGCGCAATGGCGATTTTTTTAATCATGCCATGGGCCAACGCTTGCCAATGATTAAAAATTTCAAGACTAGGATCAGAGAAGTACTTTGGATTTTGAGCGCCCTTATGTTCTTCAGTAAAGAATGGGCCTTCAAAGAAAACGCCTTGAATCTTCGCCCCTGAAGCTTCCGTATAATGATCCCCAATATCAGCAATCACCTCATTCAATGTTTCAGGTGCTGCCGTTAGGGTCGTGGGTAAGAAAGACGTTACCCCACATTCTAAAAGCCCGTCTGACATTGCTTTAACACCCTCAAAGTCATTATCCATTACATCATGCCCTTTTAAGCCATGAATATGGGTATCTACGAGTCCCGGTGCAATCCATTTGCCACTATAATCCTTAATCTCGCCGTCTGGTTTTTCTGTTTGATATGTTCCAAAACGACCATCAATAATGGCTAAATAGCCACCATTTTCAACTTTATTCTTCAAAAAAAATTTGTCTGCATGAATATAATATGTCGCCACTTTAAAGCCCCCAAGATCATCATTATATTTAAGGCCAATCTATTCGTATTCGTGAATCGTAACCCCTTTAACCACGCGGTTGACCGTCCCACTGGGTGATGGTGTATCAGGTGTGTTGCCAACCTTAATCGAACTTAATAAGGAGACCGTTTGGGCAAACATCACATCTGCCAATGCTAGATACCCTTCTGGCAAGTGCGAGCAACCGCTTTCGAAAGTGAACCGATCACCTGAGAAATTTTGCGCGCCCTGCACATCGATTGCTAACGTCTTAGCGGCAATTTGATCACCGTTGATTTCTTCCAAGATATCGACATCGTATTGTCTCGTGTAAGGCTGGTTATTGACGAAAACAAAAACCAATGTTTGTTCGTTAACGAATGATTTAGGCCCATGTCGGAAGCCCATTGATGAATCAAACATCGTTGTTAACTTACCAGCTGTTAATTCAAGCACTTTCAATTGCGCTTCACGTGTTAATCCAGATAAGCTCCCTGATCCTAGATAAACAATTCGGTCAAAGTCCAAATCAACGACGGCTTGAATTTCCGCTTCCCGTGCAATCACTTCTTGACCCATCGCAATTATTTTTGCGACATAGTGGGCTTTTTTCTCAATTGGTGTTTGATCAAAGACCAATAGGGCCGTGAGTGACATGCAACTGTAGGAACCGGTCATTGCAAAGCCTTGGTCATTAGCACCCGCTGGCATCATCAACAATAAATTGCGAGCATCATTCTTAGAAGCAACTGCTAGTTGGCCATCCGGTGCGCAAGTAATCGTGATTTCATATAAGTCTTTAATCACTTGCTTAGCAATTTCAACTGTTGCAACACTTTCAGGACTGTTACCACTTCTCGCAAATGAAACTAGAATCGTCGTTACATCAGGGTTTAAATAATCATACGGCGCCGCAACAATATCAGTGGTTGGAATACTTTCAAATTGGTAACGCTCCGTATCCCCTGCTTGATTTAGATAAGGCATCACTGTATCCCCAACATAAGCTGATGTTCCTGCTCCGGTAAAGATAACCCGAATTGGTAAGCCATTTTGTGGTGTAATTGCTGTAAGAAAGGTGTTAATTTTTACTGCTTGGGCCTTAAAGTTGTCAAAGGCCTCTTGCCATAGTGTTGGTTGCTGTTTGATTTCGTGGGTCGTAATACTAGCGCCCATTTTCGATAATGCGCTTTCATTTTCTTCAAACATAATACTTCGCTCCTTCTTTAAAAAATTATCGTTGATGCCGCAAATGATAGGTAAATTTATCACCACGCGCCACGCTCAGTGTATATTCGATAATTTCATTTTTATTATTATAAGTTGTCCGTTTGAGCTTTAGGACCGGTGCGCCTTCATAAAATTTAAGGAGTTGCGCATCTTTAGCCGTCATAATCCCCACCGATAAAATCTCATCTGCAACTTTCACTGTTTGGTTATAGCGCTTCATAAAGAGTTCATACAGTGGTGTTGTTTGTAGCATTTCTAACGTTAAGTCGGGAAACTTACTAAGTGGCAAATAAGTTCGTTCTAACATCATTGGTTCATTATCTGCTGAACGTAGCCGTTTCATTTTGATAATGTCATCATCAACAGCGATTCCTAATCCTTCTGCTACAAACTGGTTGGCTTTCATTGTTTTTAAACTCAAAATCTTCGTCTCAGGAACCTTACCTAAAGATTTCATTTGCTCTGTAAAACTGTAGGTACCACCTAAATCCGTCTGTCCCTTAATTAAATTTGAAACAAAAGTTCCTTTACCATGTTGTCGATGAACGTATCCCATCAATTCCAGTTCGTTTAATGCGATTCTGACCGTCGTCCGACTCAATCCATATTGAGTTGATAATTCACGTTCAGAGGGCAATCGATCATTTACATTCATTTCATTTTCAATCTTAATTTTTAAAGTATCCACTAATTGATTATAAAGTGGTTGGTTATTCTTATGTGTAACCACGCTAACGCCTCCTTGGTAACTGGTATCTACCACATACATTAATCTACCCTATTAACACCCTAAAGTCAATGGCATCTGACTAATTATACGTAATTGGTAGGTACCACAAGGCTTTAGTGCAATAAATAATTGATAGCATGCGCTACCCCATCTTGATCATTACTCAAAGTGACGTAATCCGCAATGGCCTTGATGTGTGGCATCCCATTAGCCATCACAATGCCGTTTCCTACATATTTGAGCATTTCAAAATCATTTTCACTATCTCCGATTGCAGCCATTTCCTCAGGTAAAATATTTAAACGCTTTCCTAAAAACTGTAACCCTTTGGCTTTACTCGTAGCTTGTGCCGTTATTTCCAGACACATTTCATCCGGTTTAACCGCGGCCACCGGTAAATCCTTTGTTTTGGCAACGAGTTCTGCTAGAATTGCTGGATTTTTCGTACAATAGAGCATCTTAGAAACTTTCGCTTGGTCATCACCTAAGTTAGCTAGCGTCTCAATTGTAGTCAGTTCCCCATTTTTAGCAAACATCGTCAATAACGATTCATCACGTACTAAAATATAAGAACTCATATCTGTACTAAGATAGGTATTGACTTGTTGCAAATCGCCATTAGCAACCACTTGTTCAACTAATGTTACTGGCATCTTAATCGTCATCAAGGGGTTTAGATCACCCCATTTAAAAACGGCGGCCCCATTTAACGCCACAATATAGGCTTCTTTCACTGCCATTTTCTCTAAAAAAAACTCGCCGAATGCACACTGCGACCCGTTGCAACCACCAACTGAACACCACCAGCAACAATCTGCTGCAAATGCGCTTTATTAACATCAGAAATTTCGCCTTGTGAATTCAAAGTGGTGCCATCTAGGTCAATGGCTAATAGCTTAAGTCCCATACTTTTCCCCTCTCTATTAACGCTTAATTTTTAGGGAGCATCTCGTTGAGAAATTTAATACCGGTTGTTGCATCTGCCACTAAATTGAGTGGCTGCCCCGTCATTTGTGCATTGAGATAGCTAATACACATTGGCATATTCATCCCAGTATATAAATCAATATCAGCACCTTGCATCACCAGCTTAGCAACCTGATTAGCGGGCGTCCCACCCATTAGATCGGCTAACACAATTAATTTATCGCCGTTTGTTTCAGCCTGAAGCGTTTTAAATTTACGGCTATAATCTGCTTCGCCTTCTTCAGGTAACAGCGCCAATGTTCGAATCTCATCTTGTGGTCCAAAAATTAATTCGACACTTTTTTTCAATTCTTCACAAAAACGCCCATGACTTGTTAATACCAATGTACTCATATGATTGTTCTCCATTCATTTTATTTTTAATATAAAAGCCCCCCGCTACAATTCACGCGTGTAGAGAGAGGCTGGTATTAAATTAACCTTTTGCAATCACCCCAATTGCTGAAAGGGCAATTGATACGAATAATACGATGAAAATTGCCCGAGTGGCGGTCATATTTTTACGACCAAGCATCCAGTAGACAAGGCCCACAATCGCTGCTGGAATCAATTTTGGTAAGATCATATCAATCTTATCTTGTAAAACAACGTTTAAATCACCTAAATGAATAACTGTACCAATCTTAATATTGATCATCGTCGCTACTAGCGCCCCCACCATGAAAACCCCTAAAAGCGTGGCTGCATCTGTTAGCGCTGATAATTTAGCTTGCATCCGAGTTACTAAATTAACGCCTTCTTTATACGCAAATTCAAGTTGACGCCACCGGAAGTACATAATCCCAATATTAACGGCGATCCATAGGAAAACCCCCGTTGGATTACCAGCAACCGCCATATTAGCTGCAATTGCTCCGAAAATCGCCGGTATCAAAGCAGCAAAGATTGAATCACCGATCGCGGCAAAAGAACCCATTAGGCCCACCTTTAACCCAGAAACAGTTTCAAGTGATTTAATACCTTCTTTTTCCTGAATAGCTAAATCGGTCCCAGTAATAATCGTATTGAAGAAATTACTCGTATTAAAGAATTGGGTTTCATTCTTCATCACCTGCTTCAATTCGTCGGTATTATCCCCATAAATTTTACGTATTTGAGGCAACATAATGTACAGGTAACTTGTATTCTGCATTCTTTCATAATTCCAGCCTAATTGGAAAGTGAATAAATTACGACGGTTAATCTGTTTAAAATCTTGTTTGGTTAACTGATAATTAGAGTTCGTCATCTTCAATTTCCCCCTTATCGTCTAATTCAACGGCTTGTTTAGTTACACCAGGTGTTGCCGAAAGAGTTGCCTCGTGCTTATCCATACCGCGTTTGTATTCAATTGCGGCAAAACCAAACCCGATTAAGGCAATCCCTAACATTGGTAAACCAGCAAAGTTATAAGTAAAATCTTTTGCAACACCTGTTACAGCACCCCCTAGAGCTCCCACTGCAGCGTAAATTGTTGCCAAAATCGCCGTTAAAACAAAGCCAATAATTAAATATGGGAAGTGTTTTTTAACTGGCAAATATCTTAATAAAATGGCAAATCCAACGGCTGGCAAGACAGCACCTGCTGTTTCAAGCCCGGTCGCTAACCAACTCAATTGACTATTCATATAACTGACAACCGAGTTAACTAAGCCCCCACCAAAAGTCAATGCTAAGAAAACTGGTAGTGCGCGTGATAATGCCCAAGGAATCGCACCATACAGGTAGTTTCTTTCGATTGCGCGATACTTGTGCTCTTCAATCAACTTATCAATCCGGTGTGCAAAAAAGGTATTCGCAAAACGCGCAATAATATCAGTTTGAATTAATAAAGCTGCCACCGGTACCGCAATTGCTGAAATTGCTTGATTTTGATTCATTCCTAACCCAACAGAAAAAGCGGTTGCCAAAACAGTTCCCGAGTTCGCATCGATTCTAGAAGAGCCGCCAAACGTTCCGACACCTAAAACCGTTAATTGCATTGCCCCACCGATCATCAAGCCCGTCTTCATATCGCCCATGATTACGCCTGAGATAAAGCCAGCAAAAACAGCCGAACCCGCACTAGAGTTAATGGTTAATTCATCACAGATTTGATAACCAGCGTATAACGTTAGTAATAAGATTTGCCACCATTGAATGCCCATGATAATGTCTCCTTTTTAAATAGATTTTTATAAGTCTTTAATAAGTGCCATAAAATCATTTACCTTATCGCCTGGAACCATTCGATTAGTAATTGGAATACCGCTAGCGCTAAGTTCTTTGAAAACATCAACATCATGAGGCGTCACATTAATCGATTTATTGATGTGCTTTGTTTCATCAGTTTGTGACATATTACCGACATTAATCTCAGGTAATTTAACCCCTTTTTCAACTAATGCTAATAATGTCTCAGGTTTCTTAACGACTAAAAATAGTTTCTGCGAATCATAGCGCCCGGCCAAGATGTGATCAGCTGCTGTATCAACCGATAAAACACTAAGCTTAGTCCCAGCAGGCGTCGCCATTCTCAGTCCAGCCTTCTCGACAGCGCTATCCACCACTTGGTTATCAACAACCATAATACGCGTAACACCTAAAGATGGTGTCCAGAGATTGGCTACTTGGCCATGAACGAGTCGTCCATCAATTCTAACAGCCGTGATTGACATATATATCACCCTCCATATCGGATAATTGCACTAAAAATAATAAACACTACCTAGCAGTGACTCATCACTACCAGTTGGCTTCAATATAAATGATAACGCTTTCTTTGTCAATTAATTTTACGCCACTATAAATCTATATCCATTCCTTTAAACCTTATTAAACCAACATTTTTGAACAATTAAATTTGTGGACCAGTCTCTTTTTAAGTGGTATTAACCAATCTCTATATTTGAATGATTTAGTTACATTTTCTTAGAACCATCGATTACTTTTTGCGGGTTTTAATGGTATACCAAAATTATCGAATAAACTGATTACTAATCTATTTACTTTCATAAAAAAAAGATTAAATCACCCTCAGGCAACTTAATCTTTTTCTAATAGAATTGACGAAGGCCACCTATTCCTAGGTGGCCTTCTAATTAATTTCGCATATTAAATCTGACATAATGTCGGGGGCGCCAGTCACTAATTGGCGCCACTCGCTAGTATTAATCACTAGCGGTTAGGGCATATTCTTATGCCGGTTTTATTTTTGGGTTAATGCAATTATGTCTCAATTCTTGTGTTTCTAAATATTTTCTCGTTTAAACAGCGTAAGCCGCCTCTTTACACTACTTGTAACTCCAGGGTTACTCCAGTTGATTAAAGTCTTCAAACAATACTTGATACTACAGTGATACGTGCTGATTAACTAATAAACAGTATATCATATTTGGCATGGGATTGCACCCTACATAATTAATCAGTATTTAGGGCTTACCATTTGACCATAGTTGACCTTTGCTGTAAAATTTGGTTTATAGATTATTGGGAGGATTAACCAATTACTTTGGTTAAACATACCTTCCCAGCTTTATATAAGGAGGCAATTCAATGTTAGTACCGACAGTTATCGAACAAACATCTCGTGGCGAACGCGCCTACGATATTTATTCTCGTCTATTAAAAGACCGGATCATCATGTTATCTGGTGAAGTAAACGACCAAATGGCTAACACAATCATTGCGCAATTACTATTCTTAGATGCGCAAGATTCAGATAAGGATATTTCAATCTACATCAACTCACCTGGTGGTTCTGTGACAGCCGGTTTGGCTATCATGGACACAATGAACTTCATCAAATCTGACGTTCAAACCATCGCTATGGGCATGGCTGCTTCAATGGCCAGCGTTTTACTTTCAGCTGGGACAAAAGGTAAACGTTTTGCATTGCCTAACTCAACAGTCTTGATTCACCAACCTTTAGGTGGTGCACAAGGCCAGCAAACTGAAATTGAAATCGCTGCTCGCGAAATCTTGAAGACCCGGAAACGCTTGAACCAAATCTTGGCAGACAATTCCGGCCAAACATTCGAAAAATTACAAGCAGACACTGATCGTGATAACTACATGACAGCCCAAGAAGCAAAAGATTACGGTTTGATTGACGACATTATGGTTAACCAACCAAAATAGCGTGCTGACTCAAACGCTTTGACTTTGATGATTAACAAAAAATGGCAATTATGGTGTTTTTCAACCATGATTGCCATTTTTAGTTTAACCGGAAAAGGTAGTTTGAGGAAGCACGTTTTCATTCCGGACATTAATTCAAACAGGACACCTCAAGTTTAATCCTTGTGGTGTCCTTTTTTGCTGCGTATTTGCTATACTTAGTTTAATACAGAGGAGGTTTTATGATGGATATTAGTATTATTAAAAGTGATCAAGTGACAACTGAAGGTGGGATTGTCATTGGCCACCCTGAAGCACCCGTCACATTTGTTGAATTTTTGAATTTAGCTTGTCCCTATTGTCGCAAATGGTTCCTCAAATCCGAGGAACAGCTCACTAAGGCCGTCGAAGCCGGTCAAGTACGACGAATCATCAAACCTTATAACAAGGATAAAGATGATCTATTAATTGGTAACCTCGCCCATACTTACCTACCCTTCGATCAACCCGCTATTGCTTTAAACGCCATCCATTTTCTCTACACGCATCAAAAAACATGGCGGCCTGATTTATCGGATTCTGAATTCGATAAATACATGCAAGCTAACCTTAAACTAAGTCCACTTGATAATACCGTACAGTTAGCGGCCATTGTTGACGAAGCTCAAGCGGCCAATATCAAATTCGTCCCAACAATCATCGCTGGTGAACACATCTTTGATGAATCAATAACACCAGAAGAACTCGATATGATTTTACAAGCTCAATAAATAAAGTGCGCCCCTGATTTACTCAAGGACGCGCTTTTTAATATAAAAAGCGGTCAAAATCCTTTATAACAAGGATTTTGACCGCTTAATTTTTGCACTCATCATGATTCGCTTTAAGCAAATCGATCGGTATCAGCTTGAATAGCATTTAAATGTTTTTCGACTTCGTTCATGCTTTGACGTAAGTCATGATATTTGTCGCTTGTGAAATCTAGGTAGTTGGTACAGTTACCAACACGTTCGTAAATTTCAAGTTTTTGTGATTCTGCTTGCTCTGTTAATGAAACGTCAACGCGACGTTCATCATCAGATGCACGCTTACGATCAACCCAACCATCCGCTTCTAGGCGTTTCAATAGTGGTGTTAATGTCCCACTATCTAATTCTAAATGGTGACCTAATTCCTTAACTGACATTGTCCCATGTTCCCACAATGCTAACATTGCGATGAATTGTGGATAAGTTAAGCCATAAGGTTTTAAGACCTTTCCGTAAAAGTGGTTATAAGCTTTCTGTGCGCGATAAATCGAAAAGCATAATTGCTCATCTAATAATACTGGTTTAATCATATATTTTCCTCCCCGGAAACCCGTTAGTTTATAGTGTACACAATTTAATTGTAAAAGTCAAACTCTTGTGCATTTATTAACGAGCATTTCTTCTAAATGACTTTTTGTTGGTAACCTTCAGCCAATTGATTTAATTTTCTTAAACGATGGTTAATCCCTGATTTTGAGATCGCCCCACTCGGCATCTTTTCACCAAGTTCTTTCAAAGTAATGTCCGGAAATTCCAACCGTAATAACGCAATTTCCCGCAATTTCGCGGGTAAATTATCTAGCCCTACTGAATCCCTTAAATACTCGATATTTTCAATCTGTTTCGCAGCCGCATCAATCGTTTTATTTAAATTGGCTGTTTCGCAGTTAACTAACCGGTTCACTGAATTACGCATATCACGGACAATTCGAATGTCTTCAAACTTCAACATCGCATTCGTGGCACCAATCACCTGTAAGAAATCAGCAATTTTTTCCGCTTCTTTCAAATAAGTAATGTAACCACTGCGGCGAACCGTTGTTTTAGCGTTTAGCCCAAATCTATTCATCATCCGCACAATATCTTGATTGTGCTCTTCATAGAGTGAATAAATCTCTAAGTGATAGCGGCTAGTTTCCGGATTATTAACCGAACCACCAGCTAAAAAGGCCCCTCTTAGATATGAACGGACGCGCTGATCTTCATCAATGATATCTTCTGACACTCGTGTATGAATTGTAAACCCGTCTTCAGCAACGATGTTTAAGTCGTTCAAAACCGTATTTGTATCATATTTGAGTCGTACAATATATTGATTATTTTTCTTTAATTTCATTTTGCGCCGAACCAATAATTCTGATTCAACTTGATAGTTTTGCTTTAATAAACTATAAATCCGGCGAGCGATCGCCGGATTTTCGGTTTGCACGTTCAAAACAAATTGGTGATTCATCAAACTTAATGAGCCATTCATTCTGATTAAAGCGGCTAGTTCAGCCCGTGCATGTTCCGGATGTACTTCGAGTTGCGTTAGCTCTTTTTTTACTTCACTTGCGTATGAAGCCATCCTTATTCACCTCGCTTAGTTGTATTAACCTGAAAGGCAAGATTCATAATTTCACTTGCGACCTTTTGACCATTATGGAAGACGCCATGATTATCGAGCTTTAAGAAATTGTCCGAAATCACTCGGCAACCTAGTTGTCTCAGCCCATCAAAGTCATGTTCGACTGGCCATAAAATTTCATCATATTTTTGGTGATCCAAATAATTAGCTGGCACCTGACCAGTATTGACAAGAACTGTGTCCACCACATGTTGCCCTAGATGTTCATTCAAAACCCGGACATGGTCAGCATCTGTGAAGCGCTCGGTCTCGCCTTTTTGAGTCATGATATTACAAATGTAAATAACCTCGGCTTTGGTTTGCTTAACTGCCTCACCAAGATTTTTAATCATTAAATTAGGTAAAATGCTGGTAAATAGGCTTCCTGGACCGAGGACCACCACATCAGCGGCCATGATTGCTGCGACAACTTCTTGAACTGCGGTTGGTTCCTCTTGATCCTCAGGATCTGTCTTGGTCACCCAGACACGCTTAATTTGTTTGCGTGCTGCGGTAATTTCAGATTCACCGGCCAATTGTGTGCCATCTTGGAAAGCTGCATTTAGCGTTAAGGCCACATTAGCGGCTGGGTAAACATGCCCATCGACAGCCATCATTTCTGAAAGTCGTTGGACCGCGTCAAAGATGCCGGATTCCATTTCAGAAAGCGCCGCAATAATTAAATTACCAATCGCATGGCCTGAAAAGAAGGCGTCATGTGATTTAAATCGATATTGAAAAATGTCGAGCGTCAATTGTGGTAAATCTGATAAAGCCACCAAAACGTTGCGAATATCGCCAGGTGGCACAACGTTAATATAATCTCGAATCACACCAGATGAACCACCATCGTCTGCAACCGTTACAATGGCAGTCGCATCCGCATTTTGTTCACGTAAACTTTTTAGAATAACGGGTAAGCCTGTCCCACCACCAATCACAACCACCTTGGGACGACGACCTTTAATCACCCGGATTATGCGATTAGTAGCTGTCATGAGCGGTTCACCGATTCCTTTCGTTTCTTCATATCACGATGCGTCACATCAACTGGATAGTCAACGGCTAAATCATCCGCTAAACGTTGTGCTAATGCGACTGAGCGATGTTGACCGCCAGTACAGCCAATTGCAATCGTGACACTGGTTTTACCTTCTTTAAGGTACCCTGGCATGATACTTTTTAGTAGGGCCGTCAATTGTTGATAAAATTGTTCTGTTGCGGGCTGTTCCATAACGTAATCTCTAACTGGTTTATCTAACCCATTTAACGCTTTGAATTCCGCAACATAGTATGGATTAGGCAAGAAGCGCACATCCATCACAATATCAGCATCGATTGGCAACCCATATTTAAATCCAAATGACATCACTTCGATATGAAATGACGGATTATCAGAGGTCTTAAAGACCCGGAAAATCTGTTCCCGTAATTCGCGAGGTGATAACATTGACGTATTAACCACCATCTGAGATTGGTTTCTGATTTCAGTTAGTAATTCACGTTCCTTATGAATCCCATCCATTAAACGACCATTACGCGCAAGTGGGTGCGAACGACGCGTTTCTTTATAGCGAGAAACAAGTTCTTCATCAGAAGCATCTAAGAATAGAATCTTAGTTGTGACAAATTGGGTATTATCAAGCCCGGAAAGCATTTCGATAATCCCATCATAAAAGGCGCGCGAACGTAAATCGATCACTAACGCGATCTTTGTAACCTTACCGGATTCCTTCACTAATTCCCAAAATTTGGGTAATAATGAAGGTGGCATATTATCAACACAGAAATAACCTAAATCTTCAAAACTCTGCATTGCAACGGTTTTACCCGCACCACTCATCCCAGTAATTACTACTAAATTCAATGTATCTGTCATTAGTCCCCACTCCTCGAATTATCGGTTATTCTATTGTAGCATTCCTGGCGTGTCATTGAAAGCAAACACGGCTATAAACATAAAAAAGTCTAAAACAACTGAATGTTGTTCTAGACTTTTCGTTTTTATAAGCGGCGCGCAATTGCAATCACAATCGCATTGACTCCCACAATCACAAAATAAAAACCCAATAAAGTTGTCATTGTTACAGCTGCAACCACTGGATGCATTAATAATAACAAACCAACAATCAACCCTAAAACGTTTAATATGATTGATAGCATGTATAAGCCCATGTTAAATTGCTTCAAATGGCTCACATTTAATAGACCAACAACCGCATCTAACAAGAACCAGATTGCAAACATATAACTCATTGTAAAGATACCGGCTGGAATATTAAAGATGAATAATAACCCAATCACAATATCTAAAATAGCATTGATCAACATCACGGTCGCCCGGATACCCGTATCTTGTCTTAACTGGCCGTAAACACTAATTTTAGCCACTCCCCGGATAATTGCAGCCACCGCCACAATGATGACTAAGCCGGATAATGTTGCTTGGGGCTTATTCAATAAGAAATACGCTCCAATTAGGAAAATAATGCCGGTCATTAGTTCTGACCAATCAAAGCGCCAATCATTTCTTCTAAACATCTTACCACCTCTTCCTATCTAATAAATCTATCATACTTTTTTTGGAAGCAATGCTCAATAACTTTAGTAAAAAGAAACCCATCAAAAAAGCTGAGCCTAAAATAGGACTCAGCTTCATGACTATTCTTGTGCCGCTAATGTGCGGGCGGTATCCCGTTCTAAAATTGGTTTCAAGTAGCGCCCCGTATAGCTTTCTGCAACGTTCACCAACGTTTCAGGTGTGCCAGTCGCAACGATGGTGCCACCTTTGTCACCGCCTTCTGGTCCTAAATCAATGATATAATCAGCTGTTTTAATCACATCTAGATTATGTTCGATGACTAAAACCGTGTTGCCTTCATCAACCAACCGTTCTAGTACGCCTAACAACCGTTTGATATCATCCGTATGCAAACCAGTTGTTGGTTCGTCCAAGATATACAAGTTCTTACCGGTTGATTGCTTTTGTAATTCAGAAGCCAATTTCATCCGTTGGGCTTCTCCACCAGATAAGGTTGTTGCCGATTGGCCCAATGTTACATAACCTAGACCAACATCGACGATTGTTTGTAGTTTACGGGCAATCTTAGGAATATTTTCGAAGAATTCAGTTGCTTCAGAAACGGTCATATCCAAAATTTCAGCAATATTCTTGCCTTTGTAAACCACTTCTAAAGTTTCTGAATTATAACGACTACCATGACAAATTTCACAAGGGACGTAGACATCCGGTAAGAAATTCATTTCAATCTTGATAATCCCGTCACCCTTGCAGGCTTCACAGCGACCGCCCTTCACATTAAAACTAAAACGGCCCTTCTTGTAGCCTCGTAACTTCGCTTCATTGGTTTGGGCGAATAAATCACGGACATTATCGAAGACTCCAGTATAAGTGGCTGGATTACTCCGCGGTGTCCGGCCAATTGGACTTTGGTCGATATTAATCAACTTCTCAAGATTTTGATAACCCGTGATAGTCTTATACTGCCCCGGTTTAGCTGAATTACGATTCATCTTTTGCGCAAGCGCCTTCTTCAAAATCGTATTCACTAATGTTGATTTACCCGATCCAGAAACTCCGGTCACGGCGACAAATTCACCTAATGGAAAATCAACCGTTAAATCTTTTAAATTATTTTCAGCAGCGCCAGTTACCCGCACCTTTTTACCATTTCCTTGACGCCGTTTTAATGGTACCGGAATATAATCCTGCCCCGCTAAATAACGGCCTGTTAAGGAATTAGGGTTTTGTTCGACTTCCGTGGGTGTCCCAGCGGCCATCACTTCTCCGCCAAGATCCCCAGCACCTGGGCCAATATCAATTAGGTAATCGGCTGCTCGCATCGTATCTTCATCATGTTCAACCACGATTAAGGTGTTCCCTAAATCGCGCATCTTCTTCAAAGAACCGATTAACCGGTCATTATCACGTTGATGCAACCCAATTGAAGGTTCGTCTAAGATGTAAAGCACGCCAGATAAGTTCGACCCAATTTGCGTGGCCAAACGAATCCGTTGCGCTTCCCCACCGGAAAGCGTGCCAGCAGAACGACTCAACGTCAAATAGTCTAAGCCGACGTTAATCAAGAAAGTTAGGCGGTCATGAACTTCTTTCAAAATGGGTTTCGCAATCACTTGATCTTTTTCAGAAAGTTCAAGGTTATCGAAGAATGGAAGGCCATCTTTGATCGCATTGTCTGAGACTTCAGCGATATCTTGGCCACCGACTTTAACCGCCAAAGCTTGGCGATTTAGTCGCTTCCCGTGACACGTTTGACACGTTAATTCCGTCATATAAGTGCGCATCTGCGTCCGTGTGAAATCACTATTCGTTTCACGATAACGCCGATCAATATTGCTGAGGACCCCTTCAAAAGGCACTTCAACATCGCGAACGCCCCCAAAATCATTTTCATAATGGAAGTGGAATTCTTTGCCTTGTGAGCCATTTAAGATGATATCTTTTTGACGAGGTGTCAACTTACTGAAAGGACGGTCCATATCGATTTTAAAGGCCGTGCAAGCTTGTTCTAACATTTGTGGGTAGTATTGCGAACTGATTGGGTTCCAAGGTGCAATCGCCCCTTCACGCAATGTTTTACTTGTATCTGGCACAACGAGATCCGTATCAACTTCTAGTTTTAAGCCCAAACCATCACATTCAGGACAAGCCCCAAATGGCGCGTTAAATGAGAATAGCCGTGGTTCTAATGCCCCAACTGTAAACCCACAGATTGGGCACGCATAATGTTCAGAGAATAAGAGTTGTTCGCCGCCAATTACATCGGCTGTCGCATATCCATCAGATAGTCTCAAGGCTGCTTCAAATGAATCAAATAACCGTGAGCGCACCCCGTCTTTAACGACAATTCGATCAACAACAATATTGATATCATGTTTCTTATTCTTATCTAATTCTAGGTCGGTGCTAACATCCATCACTTCGCCATCCACTTGAACACGCACATAGCCTTCACGTTGAATCTTCTCAAAGATTTTTTTGTGTTGGCCTTTTTTGCCACGAACGATTGGTGACATAATTTGGAGTTTAGTCCGCTCCGGTAAAGCCAATACCCGGTCAACCATTTGTTCTACTGATTGGCTACTGATTTCAGTCCCATCGTTGGGACAGATGGGTTGACCAACTCGGGCCCACAATAAGCGGAGATAATCATTGATTTCAGTGACTGTTCCGACTGTTGAACGTGGATTCTTAGAGGTCGTCTTTTGGTCAATCGAAATCGCTGGACTTAACCCGTCAATTGAATCAACATCCGGTTTATCCATTTGCCCCAAGAACTGACGGGCATATGCTGATAAACTCTCAACATACCGCCGTTGTCCTTCTGCGTATAACGTATCAAACGCTAACGAACTCTTCCCAGAACCAGATAATCCAGTGATAACCACCAACTTATCTCTTGGAATCGTAACATCGATATCCTTTAAATTATGGGCGCGTGCGCCGTGAATTACTATCTTATCATTTGCCATACTTGACCTCTAATCTATTTCACTTTTTAATTCTAGAATGGTATCGCGCAATGTCGCCGCTTGTTCAAAATCAAGTTTCTTAGCTGCTAAGCGCATCTGTTCGGATAGTCGTTCAACCATTTCTAGTTTTTCAGCCTTCGACATGTTCTCTAAATCAATCTCATTGGTCATCTTAATTTCTTCTGGATGTTCAACCGATTGTACCATTGAAATTGCATCCCGAATTGGTTTAATAATCGTCTTCGGTGTGATATTGTGGGCGGCATTATATTCTTCTTGAATTGTCCGTCGACGTTTAGTCTCATCAATTGCGTGGCGCATTGAGTCTGTAATCTTATCGGCATACAACAAGACTTGTCCATTTTCATTACGAGATGCCCGGCCAATGGTTTGGATTAAGGACCGTTCACTACGTAAGAAGCCTTCCTTATCCGCATCTAAAATTGCCACTAAGGACACTTCAGGCACATCAATTCCTTCCCGTAATAAGTTAATCCCAATTAAGACATCGAATTTACCCAGTCGTAAATCACGGATAATTTCCGTTCGTTCCAACGTCTTGACATCACTATGCAAGTACCGGACTTTGATGCCCAGTTCCTTGAGATAATCGGTTAAATCTTCCGACATTTTCTTGGTTAAAGTTGTAATGAAGACCCGTTCGTTCTTTTCAATGCGATCATTGATTTCACCGACTAAATCATCAATCTGACCCATGATTGGCCGCACTTCAATATTGGGATCCAACAGGCCGGTTGGTCGAATAATCTGATCCACTTGAATATCGGTTTGTTCCGCTTCGTAAGGACCAGGTGTGGCCGACACATACATAATTTCATTCACGTGCTCTTCGAATTCTGGCAACGTTAAGGGGCGGTTATCTAACGCACTTGGTAACCGGAAACCATAGTCAATTAACATTTGTTTCCGCGCGCGATCGCCATTGTACATCCCCCGAATTTGGGGCATAGTAACATGGGATTCATCAATCATCATGATTGAATCTTTTGGGAAGAAATCTAACAACGTATAAGGCGGTTCGCCGGCTTGGCGATCTTCCATATGGCGTGAGTAATTTTCAATCCCGGAGCAATAGCCCATCTCTTGCATCATTTCAAGATCATAGTTTGTCCGTTGCTCAAGGCGTTGCGCTTCTAATAATTTACCTTCGCCTTTTAAAACAGCTAGCCGTTCAGCCAGTTCAGCTTTAATACTTTCAATCGCCTTTTCCATTTTTTCGTCATTTGTCATAAAATGCGTTGCGGGGAAAATAGCAACGTGTGACCGTTCGCCAATTACTTCACCAGTTAGCGCATCGACTTCGACAATCCGATCAATTTCATCGCCAAAAAATTCAACGCGTAAAGCATGATCATCACGAGAAGCTGGGAAAATTTCAACGACATCACCGCGCACTCTAAAGCGTCCCCGTTGAAAGTCAATATCGTTGCGTTCAAATTGAATATCAACTAGCTGACGTAATAAATCATTGCGTTCAACTTCCATCCCTGGTCGCAATGACAAGACGTGATTTTGGTATTCGCGTGGATCCCCTAACCCAAAGATACAAGAAACAGAGGCCACAACAATCACATCGTTGCGTTCTAATAACGAACTCGTGGCTGAATGCCGTAATTTATCGATTTCGTCATTGATACTCGAATCTTTTTCGATATACGTATCACTGGAAGGTACATAGGCTTCTGGTTGGTAATAATCATAATAACTCACGAAATATTCAACCGCGTTGTTGGGGAAAAACTGCTTAAATTCGGCATATAATTGTCCGGCCAACGTCTTATTATGCGAAATAATCAACGTTGGTTTGTTGAGATTCTTAATCACATTGGACATTGTAAAAGTTTTCCCAGTCCCAGTGGCACCCATCAAGACCTGGGCTTTAGCACCCGCTTCAAAATTCTTCGTTAAGGTTTCAATTGCAGCAGGTTGATCGCCAGCAGGTTCGTATGGTGCGACTAAGTCAAATTGGTTATCGTTCTGTCTATCAATCATGAATTGCCTCCAGTGCCATTTTATTGCGATAAAAGAAGCGCCTGATACAAAACGGGGTTTTGTACCAGACACCTTCTTAAATTACAAATTTATAAGTTGTCAGTGATCGTCTCTACGTGGTGCTTAAGCCACTAAACAGACGCCCTCTTTTTTATCAATTACCATTCTAACATACCGAACATATTTTCGCCACACTAGTGAACTAGCCTAGTTTGACAACGTTTGACGGACCAACTGCGTCAGCTTACCACGATCGGCAAAATCCTCACTCAACAGGTCTGGCAGCATTTTTCGGATGAAATATTGCGCACTAGCTAGATTTTGATATTGCATAATCGTTTTTAAACTTTCCGCGAAAATTTCCAAAAAGGCATTTTCCGGATTACCCTTTTCAATCTCACCAAATGATTCATAAAGCAAGTCAATCTTATCAGCGACTGCCAACAATTGGCCTTCCAAGGTTTCGTCTTTCCCTTCACTCAAACGCCGTTTATAGCGTTCTTGTAAAAAGCCGGGAATTTCATTATTAATGAAATTATCCGTTAAAGAACTTTCGACATTGGCTAACATTGCCCGTAACTCATGGGTCGCATATTTAACGGGCGTTTTGATGTCCCCAATAAAACGCTCCGTATAATCGTGATTCAACGCTCGCTCATACAAAACTTGCCAATTAATGGTTTGACCATTTTCTTCTTCGATATCCCCTAGTAACTGCGCAATCTCGCAAACCTTAAAAGAATGTGCTGCGACGGAATGTTCCTGGTACTTAAATAAGCCTGGTGCCCGGTTTAGTGTCTCCAAATTATTTAATCCTTGCAAATACTGATGCATACCCATTCTAAAAAAGCCTCCATTCTTACAAAAATAGACCGACTAACGATATAGTCCGCCTATTTGTTGCACTCATTATAGATAAATTCCACGTCAATGTAAAATAGTAACCCTTTTTATGAGGATTTTGTTATTTAACGAGGGCTTGAATTGCTTTTTCAAAGTTAGCTAATTTCAAATCGGCCGTTGCTTCATCATCAGCGCTAGTCCCAACGTAGAATTTAACCTTAGGTTCTGTGCCACTTGGCCGAATGGCAATCCATGTGCCATCTTCTAAGTGGTATTTCAAAACATTTGAGGTTGGTAAATTAATTGGTTCAGTGTGACCATCAGCAAACGTTTGAGTTTGGGTTTGGAAGTCTTCTGCTGAAGCAACTTTGATGCCAGCAAAATCAACGGGACTTTCTTCACGACATTTAACCATTAAGTCAGCCATTTGTTGTGGCCCGTTGACACCTTCAAAATCAATCGCTGTCGTTTGTTCAGCATAGTAGCCATATTCAGCGTATAGTTCTTGAATCCCGTCGTACAATGTCTTACCGTTTGATTTGTAATAAGCTGCGACTTCAGCTAATAGGACCAACGTTTGGATGGCATCCTTATCACGAACAAATGGTTTAACCAAGTAACCGTAACTTTCTTCAAAACCAAACATGAAGGTATTTTCGTTTGTATCTTCAAAATGTTGGATTTGTTCTGCAATAAACTTGAAGCCTGTTAAGACATCAATCATTTTGACATTATAACTAGCCGCAATCTTAGTGGCTAATTCTGTTGAAACGATTGATTTGACCGCAGCAGCATTTGCTGGTAAGGTCCCAGCATCTTTACTTGCTTGTAAAATATAACGCAGTAAAACCGATGCAATTTGATTTCCCGTCATTAATTGATAGCTACCATCTGGTTGGCGCACAGCAGCCCCGAGACGATCGGCATCTGGATCAGTCGCAATTAAAAGGTCTGCTTTTTGCGCCTTTCCAAGCTCAATTGCCATATCAAAAGTTTGCGGGAATTCTGGGTTAGGGAAAGGTGTTGTTGCAAATTCTGGATCAGCAACGGCTTGTTCGGCCACCATTGTGAATTGTTCGAAGCCCGCTTGACGTAAAGCACGTTCGCCAAGGACTTTCCCAGTCCCATGAAGTGGTGTGTAAATTAATGACATTGTTTTACCAACAGTATCCACTAATTCTTGGTTAATCGTTACTTTTTTAACTTCGGCTAAGTAAGCTTGATCAACATTTTCACCAATTAACGACATAATGCCAGCTTCACGTAAGGCCATTTCATCAGCAACTTCGATTGCAAATAGATCTGATACTTGACGAATGTAACTTGTAATCAAATCAGATTCCTTAGGTGGCATTTGAGCACCATCTTCACCATAAATCTTGTAGCCGTTGTATTGTTTAGGATTGTGGCTAGCGGTAATCATAATCCCTGCATACGTATGTAGGTGACGAACCGTAAATGATAATTCAGGTGTTGGGCGCAAAGCATCAAAAACGAATGTTGGAATTTGATGTTGGCCTAAAACACGCGCTGCTTCGTGTGCAAAAGTTTCTGATTGATAACGTGAATCAAAACTAATCGCAACCCCGCGTTTTTTAGTTGCTTCTGGTAAAGTTTCCATGAATTGGGCAAGGCCTTCTGTCGCTTGACGAACTGTATAAATATTCATGCAGTTAATCCCAGGGCCTAAGAGGCCACGCATACCAGCTGTCCCAAATTCCATTGGCACGCTGAAGGCTTTTTCAAGCGCTTCTTCATCGTTTGCCATATTGTCTAATGCTTCTCGTAAAGGTAAATCCATTTTTGTTTGTTTATTCCAAATTGCATAATTATCTTGCCAGCTCATTTTGTAACCCCCACATTTGTTATAAAATCTCACTATAATTATAGCATAAATCAACCGCTTTCCCTAGGGCATCACATGTTAAGAAACTTAAAAAAGCGCCGATCCATTTTTTATGGACCGGCGCTTTCATTGGTATAGCTCATTTAAACGTTCTTTAAATACTTTGAATATATTTGAAGACTTCTTGGCCGGCTATGCCGCCGTCACCGACTGCTGTTGTAATTTGACGTAAGTCCTTTTCACGAACATCACCGATTGCAAAAATCCCGGGGACACTAGTTGCCATGTGGTCGTCGGTTTTAACCCAACCGGCTTCCGTTAAAATACCTAGGTCTTTGAAAGCACTTGTCATTGGATCAATCCCGACGTAGATGAAGACCCCACTTGCTGGGACTTCTTTAGTTTCGCCACTTTCCTTATCAACATAAGTGACAGCGGTGACTTTTTTATCGTCGCCTTCAATCGTTTTAACTTGTGCATTCCAGACAAAGGCCATCTTATCGTTAGCAAATGCACGATCTTGTAAAATCTTTTGCGCACGTAGTTGATCACGACGGTGAATGACCGTTACTTTGCTAGCTAATTGTGTTAAATAAAGACCTTCTTCAATCGCTGAGTCACCGCCACCGATGACAACGACTTCCTTGTTCTTGAAGAACGCACCATCACAGACGGCACAGTATGAGACCCCGCGGCCACCATATTCGTCTTCGCCAGGAATGCCAACCTTCTTATGTTCAGAACCCGTTGCGATAATCACGGCCCGTGCTTGGAAGTCACCTTCGTCAGTATGCACTAATTTAAATTCACCTTTATCTTCGATACTATTAACGGTGCCATAACCGTATTCAGCACCAAATTGTGTGGCACTCGCATACATTTTTTCGCCCAATTCGGGGCCCAAAATTGACTTAAAGCCAGGATAGTTTTCGACCTCTGCCGTATTATTCATTTGACCGCCATAAATTCCTCGGTCCAACATTAAAACAGATAGGTTCGAACGTGATGCATAAAGCGCCGCGGTCATCCCGCCGGGGCCAGCACCGATTACAATTACATCATAACTTTTAGCCATTTTGCATAATCTCCTTACTTTTATCAAGTTACTTCTAATAGAGTGTATCTTACCCGTTATTAAAAAAAAAGTCCACCAAACTGTTTGCCCAGTTAGTGAACTTTCTACATTTATAGTTAACCTTTAATTTGCTTTAATTCTTGCAATAATTCAGTGGCTTCAGCTTCAAAATCTACGTCGTCACTTTGTAAGTAAGCTTTCGCTAATTGATAGCTCTCTTGCATCTGGCCCAAAAAAGCGTACGCCGTTGCTAAAAAATACTGTAATTCCGGATGTGTCTGGTAATTGACGCTTGGAATTTCTTCCAATGCAATCACAGCACCGCGGTAATTACCGACCGATTCTAAACAAATTGCTAATTGGCAGACCACAAAGATATAATCATCTTTTGTTTTTGCCAGTGACTTAGAGCGTTGTAGACAAGTAAGGGCTTTTTCATAATGAAATCGCTCAAATGCCTGCATGCCTCTATCAAAATAAAATTCACAAGTTGGTCTTACAGATACCAAATCGCCCATAAAGTAATCGGTTCTCCTTTAGTCAATTTATCAGCCTATGTCATCATAACATATTCGTTTTGCAGATGCGATACCTGTTTAAAATGATGGCGTTTTTATCAATTAAATTAATTGGTCTCTATTTAAAATCAATTTCTGGTTTACCAGAACGTTGCATCAAGTTGCCAATTTCAGTGCGAATATCACAACCACGATAAAGGACATTGTAGATTGCATTGGTAATTGGCATATCAACTGAGCGTTGTTGTGCTAATTCATAAGCGGCCTTACAGGTGGCAACCCCTTCAACGACCATCCCCATATTTTCAAGCACGTCGTCTAGCTTTTGACCTTCGCCTAAAGCATTACCAGTCCGCCAGTTTCGTGAATGCACACTGGTCCCAGTAACAATTAAATCACCAACACCAGATAAACCGATGAAGGTTAATGGATTAGCCCCCATGGCCACTCCTAAACGAGAAATTTCGGCTAGGCCCCGTGTCATTAAAGCGGCCTTCGTGTTATCGCCATAACCCAAGCCATGTAATGCACCTGCGCCTAAAGCAATTACGTTTTTCAAAGCCGCCCCCATTTCAACACCAATGACATCCGTATTCGTGTAAAGGCGGAAGTAATCGTTCATGAAGATTTCTTGAATCCATTGGGCTTGCACTAAATCAGTTGAAGCAGCCGTTAAAGTGGTAATATCCTTCATCGCAACATCTTCAGCGTGACTAGGACCTGATAAGACGACGATGCCATTGCGGACATCGGCTGGAATAGTTTCAGTTAAAACTTCTGAAATTCGTTTATGACTCCCTTGTTCCAGCCCTTTTGAGGCGGTGACAATCACGGGTTTCACCCCTTTGGCTTCTAGCACTGGTACGATTTGTGCTGCCACTTGGCGAATCACTTGTGTTGGAATAACGAATAAAACAACGTCCACCGCTTCAAACGCTTCGTTTAAATCTAAAGTTGCGTGTAAGCGTGGGTCAATCTTGAATTCGGGTAAATAATGCTTGTTAGTGTGTTGTTCGTTAATCTCTGCTACTTTCTCAGGATCATTCCCCCATAATTCAACGTGGTGGCCATTTTCTACTAATAAGTTGGCTAAAATTGTGCCCCATGAACCGGCACCTAAAACTGCAACATTAACTGTCATTAATCCTAATTCTCCTTTTATTTAACTGCTGAACGCAGTGTATTACCTTCTAAGTAGTCGGGTAACGGCTGTTGTTTACGCCGCCAGATCCACAGCCCAATCGCGCCAAAGAATAACACGAGTGATAGAATCTGTGACACACGTAATGGTCCGATAAATAAACTATCGGTCCGCATCCCTTCCACGAAAAAGCGGCCAAAGGCGTACCAAGCAACATAGCTCAATAAAATCTCACCTTGTTTAAACCAGCCTTGACGATGACGGACACTCATAATGATTATAAACCCTAAGACATTCCAAGTCGATTCATATAAGAAAGTTGGTTGGCGATAAGCCCCATCAATCAACATCTGTTCGGTTACCCAATTGGGCAAATGAAGCGTCTGTAGGAAGTGCAACGTCGTCTTAGCCCCGAAGGCCTCTTGGTTCATAAAATTCCCCCAACGCCCGATTGCTTGGGCAATCATGACCGTTGGCGCCGCGATATCCAAAACCAACCATGGCGACAAGAAATGCTTGCGACAATAGATGATGAACACAATTGTTGCGGCAATTAAACCACCATATATCGCAATCCCCCCGTGCCAGATTTTAATAATTTCACTTGGATTAGCTTGGTAATAGGACCATTCAAAAATCACATAATACAGCCGCGCCCCGATTAAGGCAAACGGTAAGGCCCATAAAATTAAATTCAAAATATCATCTTCACTAACATTACGTCGTGTAGCTTCGCGCAAGGCCAACACGACGGCCAATACGACACCACTAGCAATGATCACGCCGTACCAATGAATTGCCAACGGCCCTAATTGTAGGGCAATCGGATTTAAAACACCTAATATTAGGTTCACGATAATCGCTCCTCATATTCAATTAAAAAAACTAGACTGAGTACTATCCTGTCTTTATAACAGTATAGCTCAATCTAGTCAGATGACCTACTATATTAAGGTACTTTTAACGTTTAAATTAGTTTTCGTCGTCAGAATTAGATTCGATTAACTTGCCTAAGTTCGCTTCGAAAGTCTTCGTTGCATCATAGCCCATTGATTTGGCTCTAAAGTTCATCGCTGCAACTTCAATGATGATGGCCAAGTTACGTCCAACCTTAACGGGCACCGTGATCTTAGGTACCGGCACATCGAAAATCATTTGTTCTTCTGTATCGGAACCAAGACGATCGTACTTCTTATCTTGTGACCAGTTTTGTAAATGAACAATCAATGAAATTGATGTATCAGCCCTTACAGCACCGGCCCCAAAGAGGTTCATAACATCGATAATGCCAATTCCCCGAATTTCAAGTAAGTGCCGTAAAATCATTGGTGCTTCACCAACAACCGTCCGTTCATCTTGTTGGTACACATCAACCCGATCATCGGCGATTAAACGGTGGCCCCGTTTAACCAATTCGAGTGCAGTTTCACTCTTCCCAACACCAGAATCGCCTGTGATAAGCACCCCTAGGCCGTAGATATCGACAAGCACGCCATGCATTGAGCGCCGTTCAGCCAATTGACCATCCAAATAATCCGTCACTAAACTTGAAAGACGCGTTGTTGATAGGTTTGATCCCAATACTGGAATGCCTGATTCTTCAGCTGCTTGTAACATTTCCTTAGGTGGTTCTAAACTACGCGAAATTAAGAAACAAGGCGTATTTTCAGAGGCCATTCGCCGCATAATCATTAAGCGTTCTTCCGCCGTCATATTTTGCGTAAAGGAAACTTCCGTCATCCCAAATAATTGAATTCGTTCGTATGGGTAATAATTAAAATAACCAGTTAATTCGAGTCCCGGACGAGAGATATCACTCAACGTCACTGTTTTCTCTTTTAAATGAGCTTCCCCTGAGTACACTTGTAACTTAAGGTCCGTCACTAATCTTTCCATTGAAACACTATCCGCCATGATATACCGTCCTTCTTCTACTCTTATACGTACTATCATATTGCTTTTAGATACATTTTTCAACATTAATGTAGGCGTTTTCTTAAATTAATCTAAAAATAAAGCCTGTCATCAAATTTCTGATGCAGGCTTTATCATTAATAACGCTCTCTGCTAAATTGATTGCCAATGATCGTATTGGCAATTGATAGGATGAACGCCACGACAATCGCCGCGCCTAATCCAGAAAAGCCAAACGTCACGTTCGGGAAGGTACTCCCTGAACTGACGAAGATTGACGTTAATTCCAACATAATCCCGTTAATCACTAAGCTGAAAAGGCCGAGTGTTAAAAACGTAATTGGAAATGAGAGAATATGCAAAATCGGTTTTACTAGCACGTTTAAAATTGATAAGACAATACTTGCCACTAAGGCGACCAAAATCCCGTCAACATGAAATAGGCTTGGTAGTAAGCCCGAAATTGCGATAAATAAAATTGTATTCACTAAAACACGGGTCCAATAGCGCATTAAAAATCACTCCAGTTGTCATCATCGACCTTCACATCACGTGCTTCCTTACGGCCCCGAGCATCGCCCGGTTGGCTGTAATAAGCTTGATGTTGTTGTGCATGGTAATGGTGACGTGGTTTATTATGACCGACAATTAAGCGGTAAATGAGCCAGATCACTAGTAACGGAATCGCGAACTTGAAGAGAATCATCACTGAACCAATCAAGACGCCCATTACCGTAATGGCGAGAATAATCGCCAAGATTGGGACTAGGATTAATAGAAAAGGCATTAATATTCACTCCATTCATCATGAGAATCGCGACGCGTTTGACTTGGCCGTTCCGGAATAACGAGGGCCAAGATAATATAGACGACAATCCCTGGGAAAGCTGCTGAGAAGATTGAGAACAAACAGTAGAGCACTCGAACCAATGTCGCGTCAACATTGAAGTATTCTGCTATCCCACCCATTACACCGGAAATCATCCGGTTATCTCTTGATTTATATAATCTCTTTTGTGCCATTATTCAGAAACCACCATTCATTATTTTTTAGTTTTCTTTGTCTTTTAATAAGATATTACCAGTTGTCGTGCCTAATGTTAATTGGGCTGCTTGCATATCTTCGTTGCGGGCTAATTGTAACATTTGGCTCCCTGTACTTTGATGTTGATCAACCGTTTGCGTATTGGCTAAACGATTTTTGATCATCCCAAAACGTGTCCGCGCTTCAAGTGTGAAGCCAATTGTTTGTGGTAAGGCTAACTTAACCGTACCATTAACCGACTTAGCTTTCAAATGCTGTAACTGATTATCGTTGAAAGAAGCTTTGATATCACCGTTAACCGTTGAAACACTACTATTTAGCACTTGGGCTTTCATCACGATATTACCGTTGACGGTTGTCCCTAGAATATCTTCATAATGGCCATCAGTAACCGTAATGCCACCGTTGACGTTTTCTGCTTCTAACATTGCGACATTCGTACTGTTCAATGTTAATTGACCATTTGTCGTTTTAAGGTATAAATCACGACCTGTGAACCCATCTAATGCAATATCGCCGTTTAATAACTTAACGTTAGTTTGTAAGTAATTATTAGCAGGTAGATAGAATGTTAAGTCCGCCTGAATGCGTTTGTTAGGCACTTGGAAGACCAAATCAGCATCGGTGACATTGATATTGCTGCGGGCTTCAAAAGCTTCGCGAGCTGTTGGTTCACCCATCTTACCGTAAAGTTTGACTTGGGCCACGACTTTAATTTCGGGTTGATCCCAAATCTTGAAATCGACATTCCCATTGGCTACCTTGACGTTAATCATCTCTGGTGTCACGTCTGAGTAAATAAATTCATGCGTGAATTTCTCGGTTGCCAAACCTGGTACCTTGAAGTTAACTTCTTTCCAGTCAACGTTATCCATCACGTTTTTAGCAGTTTCCTTCATGAATTTACCAAGATGTAGGCTTGCTTCGCCTAAACGACCGCTGATTTCATCGAAAGTTTCACTAGCATTTTCTTTCCAATCATCTGAAAGGCCTAGCTTTTCAGACCATTGATTTTTCGCCATCTGCCGACGTTGCTTTTCAATTTGATTTAATTCTTCCGTTAATGTTTGCCGTTGTTCTTCCAAGTCATCAATTTGAGCTTGATTTTGTAAAACAGCTGCTTTGAGTGCTTGACGTTCAGCCGCCTTTTCACTTGTCAGGCTATCTAAATCTTCCATCGTATCCAGCACAGTCACTTGTTCTTGATCGGCTTGAATTTTTTGCTTCAAGTCTTGTAATTGGCGATTAACGCCTGATAACGCAATGGTTAATTCCCTGGCGCGTTCTTCAACAAGCACGCGTTGATCAGCTTCTTGGGTCGTTTCTTGTTCGGCATCATCAACATCAGGGACTTCAGGTTCTGCTGACATTTTAGTTGTATTTGTATTTTGATCGTTTTTGGCTAAATTTTCTAATAAGATTAAGGCTTCTGAAGATGTTAATACACCTTGGTTCACTAAGTCTAAAATTCTTTGACGTTCATTCATTGTTATGACCTCCATTGGTTTAAATGATGACCTCGATATCTGTCACACTTGACTATGGTTCTATTATGCCCATTTTAATTGGAAATGTCATAGGTCCAAAGGTTGATTTTTATTTAGGTACTCCGAGCGATAACTAATTGCGGCACATAAAAAAGACCGAGCGACTAAGCCCGGTCCTTTACTGCATTAGATTCTAGTTTTTAATTGCGCCAACATATCCTTGGTCATTGCTTCTAAATCATATTGCGGTTTAAAATCCCATTCCGCTTGAGCACAGCTGGCGTCAATGCTATTAGGCCATGAATCGGCAATCGCTTGACGCGCTGGATCAACGGCGTAAGTCATTTCAAAATCTGGCATTTCTTTTTGAATCGCGGCTTTAATTTGTTCTGGTTCAAAAGACATCGCCGTAATATTAAAGGCGTTGCGATGAACCAGGCGCTCTGGATCGGCATTCATCAGTTTAATGATGGCCCCGATAGCATCTGGCATATACATCATATCCATATAAGTACCTTCTTTAATGAATGATTCATAATGGCCATTGCGTAAAGCCTCGTAGTAGATATCGACTGCATAATCAGTCGTGCCGCCGCCAGGTAAGGTCTTATAAGAAATCAAACCTGGGAAACGAACGCCCCGTGTATCAACCCCGTATTTAGTATGGTAGTAATCACAGAGTAATTCCCCAGAGACTTTCGTTACGCCATACATCGTTGTTGGTCGTTGGATCGTATCTTGTGGTGTATTATCTTTAGGTGTACTAGGGCCAAATGCGCCAATTGAACTTGGTGTAAAGAATTTCAAATCTAATTCCCGGGCCACTTCCAATGCATTAACGAGACCGGTCATATTTAACTGCCAAGCAAATTGTGGCCGTTCTTCAGCCACTGCTGACAGTAATGCCGCTAAGTGAATAAGTGTATCGACTTGATAATCGGTCGCAATTTTAAGCATTCGATCATAATCCGTTACATCTAATACTTCAAACGGACCACTTTCAACCGTTTCGTTATGGTCTGGTCGCCGAATATCCGTTGCAATCACACTATCGACACCGTTTTGGGCTCTCAATTGGGCCACTAATTCTGATCCGATTTGTCCTAAACAACCCGTTACCATCACTTTATGCATGTTAGTTCCTCCTTTGAATTTAGATAATCCCTAGTTCACGACCTACTTTTTCATACACCGTCACTGCTTCATCCAGCATTGCTTTGGTATGAGTAGCACTTGGCATGTTACGAATCCGCCCAGTTCCCAGTGGGACGGTTGGGAATACGATTGGTTTGGCATAGACACCATTTGCAACCAAGGCTTGCGAGAATTTTTGAGTTAATTGTTCATCGCCTAAAATTACCGGTGTAATTGGCGTTTCCGATTTTGCGACTTTAAAGCCCACCGCTTTTAATTTAGCCTTGAAGTAATCGGCATTCTCCCACAACTGATCCACATATTCGGGGTGCGCCATGATTAAATCTAACGCCGTAATACAAGCAGCCGCTGCACCAGGTGTTAATGAGGTTGAAAAAAGAAATGGCCGGCCACGAACCTTCAACCAATCGATTAATGCTTGAGTCCCCGCAACATAACCACCGACAACGCCGATTGCTTTGGAGAGGGTCCCCATTTGGAAATCAATCTTGTCTTGTAAGCCAAAATGTTTAACGGTGCCCTTTCCATGTCCCATCACACCAGAACCATGCGCATCATCAACGTAAGTAATCAGTTGATACTTCTCAGCGATTTTAACCGCTTCGGGTAAATTAGCCACATCACCATCCATTGAAAAGACGCCATCGGTAATGTACATCACTTTTTCATAAAGACCACTTTCGGTTGCGGCCTTTGCTTTTTCTTCTAAATCTGCCATATCTTGATGCTTGATACGAATGATTTTCGCCCCTGATAGCCGGCACCCATCGATAATTGACGCGTGATTTAATTCATCTGAAAGAATCGCATCATTCTTAGTCATGACTGCTGAAATCGCACCCATATTACAATTGAAACCGGATTGAAACACAATGGCCGCTTCAGTACCTTTGAACTCGGCAATTTTAGCTTCTAAATCTTGGTGAATCTGAAGTGTTCCGTTAATCGGCCGCACCGCACCAGCCCCCACACCCCACTTTTGTGTGGCCGCTTGATCCGCCGCCTTTAATTCATCGCGATTAGCAAAGCCTAGATAATTATTAGATGCTAAATTAATTAATTCATGTCCGTTGATTTTAATCACCGGCCCATTGTGCGCTTCTAGAACATCGATTGTGTTATATAACCCCTGTTCCTTCAACGATGCTAATCCTTCGTGCAAGAATGCTTCTAACGTTTTAGTCATCCAATCACTCCTGTCCATTTAATAAATAAAATATAGCACGCAATGTAATCGCTTACAATAAAAACAATCGTTCTTTTTATCTAAATTAACAAAGCGCTATTTAACGAGGTCAATTATAAGAAGGTCATTAAAAAAGCCCGTCCGAATTATCATAATTCGGACGGGCTTTTTTAATTTGAAAACAATTGCTTAAACGATCTTACCAGGGTAAGGTTCGCCCGCTACAAATTGGAAATCTAAGGTTTCTAATTCATTAATATCTGTCACACACTTGCTAATCCCTTTAGCTAACATTAAGTTAATCGGATTTTCTTGCAAATCATCTTCACAAACAAATACGATTGGTGTATGGCTTGCATTAAGGTAACCGACTTCAAAAGCGGTCCCCGTATCTTCATCAGCCATATCCCATAAGACAACCGCCAAATCCGCTAAGTCCATTGCAGTAATGTCATTTTGATAAGTTTGATTGGCCCATTCGTAACCACCGAATAAACCATTAGGATCATTATCTTCAGTGACATCTTTGTATTGATGTTCTTGCGGACTATGGATATAACCAACGGTCGGATTAGCAGCCAACGCTTTATGGGCGCGCGCCACCATATCTGCTTGTTTAGGGGTGAACCAACCACCTGCTAAGTAAATTTGTTTTTGCATTATTACGACTCCTCTTTATTAAACATTAAAAAGGGGTGGGACAAAATTGCTTTTGTCTACCGCCCCTTTTTTCGATTGGCGAATATGATTTTTTTAACGTGCTTTTTAAGTCTAGTTTCCGCCGCTTAACCCTACTGTGCAGACTTAAACGCACTCTCTTCTTAAAGTGTTTTATCAGCCATATTCTTCCGGTTAGCTACGAATACCAAATGATTGCTGGAAGCAATCATTCGCCATTCTATGCTAATCCTCAAAATATAACCGGCTGATAAAACACTCTTTTAAAATTCGTCTTCTTTGTCGTTTGAATTTAATTCGACAACTTTGCCAGTTCTTAAATAAACAATCCATTCACAGATGTTTGTGACGTAATCACCAATTCGTTCCAAATAACTGGCTACAAACATGTAATCCATGCTACCAACAACGGTCTCTGAATCACGTTGCATTTCTTTAACACAGTCATCGTAAATATTTTCCGAATAAGCATTAATTGCTGTATCTTCTTCAGCAATCGCAATTGCTCGGCGCCGGTCTTCTTTAACGTAGGCATCCAAGACTTCTTCTACCATTTGTTTTACTTTGTCGGCCATATCCGCAATATCTTTTTCGATATCTGGTACGCGAGTATTGCCCTTCACACGAATCGTTGATTTAGCGATTGAAACCGCATGATCGCCCATTCGTTCCAAGTCAGAACTGGCCTTCATGATGGTTACGATAATCCGTAAATCAGTCGATACCGGCTGTTGAAGAGCAATTAATTCAAAACTCTTACGTTCCAAATCCGTTTCCCGTTCATTAATCTTATGATCATCGGCAATCACTTCTCTTGCCAATTGCTTATCGTGATTAATGAAGGCTTTAACAGATTTATAGATGGCTTCATTGACCATCATGCCCATTTCAGAAAAACGAACGTGCAGTTCATTCAATTCATCTTCAAAAAGTCTACGCATGCTATTTCCCTTCTTTCTTAGCCGAAGCGGCCACTAATGTAATCTTCCGTTTCTTTTTCGGTTGGGTTCAAGAAAATTTTCTTCGTTGGTGCATATTCAATTAATTCACCTTGTAAAAAGAATGCTGTCTTATCCGAAATACGAGAAGCCTGATGCATATTATGCGTCACCATTATAATGGTATACTGTTGGCGCAATTCTAGCAACATATTTTCGATTTTTGTACTCGAAATTGGGTCCAGTGCCGAAGTTGGTTCATCCATTAAGATCACTTTGGGTTTAACAGCCAGCACCCGCGCAATGCAGACCCGTTGTTGTTGCCCACCTGAAAGTGACAAAGCACTTTCGTGAAGTTTATCTTTCACGTCATCCCAAACGGCAGCTTGTTTCAAGCTGGTTTCAACCGCTTCATCCAAAACACGGTGATCCTTCACGCCAGATAAGCGTAAACCATAGACAACATTTTCATAAATTGAAAAGGGAAATGGATTAGGTTGTTGGAAAACCATCCCAACTTCCTTCCGTAATTTAACGGTATCCATCTCAGGCGCATAAATATCCTGACCATTAAGCAAAAACTTGCCCGTCACCGTTGCGGAATCAATCAAATCGTTCATCCGGTTTAAACACCGGAGATAGGTCGATTTACCACAGCCAGAAGGCCCGATTAACGCTGTAATTTCATTTTCTGCAAAATCCATATTAATGCCTTTTAAGGCCTCATTTTTACCATAGAACAAATGAACATCTGAGGATTCAATAATTTTATTCGCCAACTGGCAAACCTCCTTGTATGCTAGCCGAAATGACCAGACACATAATCTTCTGCCGCTTTAATCTTAGGCCGGGTAAACATCTTCCGGGTTTCATCAAATTCAAGCGCGTGCCCTGAATGGAAAAAGGCCGTGTAATCACTAATCCGTGCTGCTTGTTGCATGTTATGCGTCACAATGACAATTGTATATTGCTCTTTCAAACGAATCAACGTTTCTTCAACGGTGTTTGTTGAGATAGGATCCAAAGCTGAAGCCGGTTCATCCATCAGGAGAATATCAGGTTTCATTGCGATTGCGCGTGCGATACAAAGCCGTTGTTGTTGCCCACCTGACAACGCTAAGGCACTCTTATTTAATGAATCTTTCACTTGATCCCAAAGTGCAGCTTGTTTAAGCGTTGTTTCAACGATTTCATCAAGATACTTTTTATCTTTTTGACCGTGTTGTTTCAATGCAAACGTAATGTTGTCGTAAATAGATTTAGCAAACGGATTAGGGCGTTGGAAAACCATCCCAATATGTTCGCGCATCTTATAAACGTCCACTTCATCACTATTGATATCAACATCCCGATACATAATCTTCCCGGTCACACGAGTATTAGCAATATTATCGTTCATCCGGTTTAAACTCCGCAGATACGTTGATTTACCAGAGCCGGAAGCCCCGATTAAAGCCGTAATCCGATAACGTTCAAATTGTAATGACGCATCGTGCATCGCGCGTTTGTCACCATAGTAGACGTTTAAGTCTTCAGTTGACAACGCAATTTCATGCTTAGGTTCTGCTAATTTTTTGATATGTGTTTTTGTTAAATCATAATCTGCCATAAACTTCTCCTATGCTGCTGTCATTTTGCGATAAACGCGCTTGCCGATTACCCGTGCTAACCAGTTGAATAATAGGACAGCGATAATCAAGACGGCCGATGCACCTGCTGAAACAGCTGTCGCATCCGGCATAATGCCTTCAGAATTAATCTTCCAAATATGCACCGCCAATGTTTCGGCTGGCCGCATTGGGTTCAAAGGACTTGCAATATACATTGGGTTCCAGTTTGTGAAATCCAATGAAGGCGCACTTTGACCTGCTGTGTAAATTAAAGCAGCCGCTTCACCGAAAATCCGGCCGGCCCCTAAAATCATCCCCGTAATAATATTGGGTAACGCTTCTGGAATAATGACGTGTTTAACCGTTTCATAACGTGATAAGCCAAGCGCCAGGCCAGCTTCACGTTGTGTAAAGTGGATTGATTTCAAAGCATCTTCCACGTTTCGTGTTAACAATGGTAAGTTAAAGACGGTTAAGGCCAAAGCCCCCGCTAAAATTGAGAAACCTAATTTGAATTGAATAACGAAGACTAAGAAACCAAACAAACCAACCACGACTGATGGTAAAGAGCTTAAAACTTCAATTGCCGTCCGGACGACATTCGTGACCCAGTTTTTAGGCGCATATTCAGCGAGGTAAATCCCAGCACCAATCGAAAGTGGTACGGAAATCACCATGGCAATTACCAATAGGTAGAATGAATTAAAAAGTTGAACACCAATCCCGCCACCTTTTGTAAAGGTTGACGCTGGGTTCGTCAAGAATTGCCAAGTCACGTGCGGTAATCCGCGAATCAAAATGTAACCTAGTAAACTTGCCAATAATAAAACAATTAAGCCAGCGATTAGTGTTAAAACGCCGGTTGCAACTTTATCCCATTTTTTTGCATCCATTAGCGACCCATTGCTCCCTTCCGACCAATTAAACGAACTAATAAGTTAAATAATAGTGACATTAATAATAAGAGCAGTGCCAATGACCATAAGGCGTTATTGGCAAGTGAGCCCATAACGGTGTTCCCAATACCCATTGTCAAGACACTGGTTAATGTTGAGGCCGGTGAAATCAAGTTATGTGGCATTAAGGCCGCATTCCCGATCACCATTTGAACGGCCAGTGCTTCACCAAACGCCCGTGCCATCCCGAAGACGACCCCAGTTAAAATCCCGGGGGTCGCTGCTTTTAAAACGACCTTCCAAGTGGTTTGCCAACGCGTGGCTCCTAGTGCCAATGAAGCTTCCCGATAGTGCCGTGGCACACTCTTCAAAGCATCAACGGTCATTGAGGTTACCGTTGGTAAAATCATGATGAACAACACACAGGTTCCGGCTAAAATCCCAAAACCACTACCGCCAAAGATATGGCGCATTGTTGGCACAACCACTGATAACCCGATAAAACCGTAAACAACAGATGGAATCCCAACCAATAATTCCATAACGGGTTGTAAAATCTTTTCGCCCCGTTTAGGTGAAATTTCTGTCATGAAGATTCCGGCGCCAATAGCAAATGGGGTTGCCAATAAGGCTGCCAAGAACGTCACACCAAACGAGCCCATAATCATGGGAAGCGCCCCAACTTCTGGCCGACCATGACTATCCTTAAGACTTGGATTCCAATCACTTTGGGTTAAAAAGCGCCCTAGACTGACCTTATCCTTAAAGAAGGTTGCCAATCCTTTAGAAGCCACAAAGTAAAAAATAGCCAGAACGATAAAAACGATTAAACTGATACACAATAAACTGATTAATTTTCCTCGGCTTTCGGTTTTCGCCGCCCGTGATTTTTTCAGTAAACTTGCCTTAATTGGATCCATTTTTGCCACCTACTTAACCTTCGTAATTGTGCCGTCTAACGACCGTTCAACTTGCATTTGTGCGACTGGGATGTAACCCATTTTGCTAACTTGTTTGTTTTGAACCTCATCTGATAGGACATAAGCCAAGAAGGCCTTAGTTAATCCCGTTGGTTGACCTTTAGTGTAAACATGTTCGTACGACCAGATTGGCCAAGTATTATTCATGACGTTTTGATCATCTGGTGCAACGCCGTCGATTTTAAGGGTAGCAACCGTATGATCAACGTAAGAAAAGGCTAGATAACTAATCGCCCCCGGTGTATTGGCCACGATTGAGCGGACCATCCCAGTTGAATCTTGTTCTTGCGCTGGTTTTGTCTTGCGATTACCCATTACCCATTGTTCAAAGGTTGACCGCGTCCCGCTACCTTGTGCTCGGTTGACCAAGACCACTTCTTGATCAGGCCCACCGACTTGTTGCCAGTTCGTAATTTCGCCGCTAAAGATTTTAGCCAATTGCGTCAATGTTAAATTCTTAACGCCAATTTTTTTGTTAATTACTGGTGTAATACCGACAACGGCTACTTTATGATCGACTAATTTAGCCGCTTTAATGCCAGCTTTTTCTTCTGCAAATAGATCAGAATTACCCATCTGAACGGCACCTTCTTGAATCTGGCTTAAACCAGTCCCAGAACCACCACCCTGGACGTTAATAAACTGACCTGAATGTTGGGCACTGTATTGTTCGGCTAAGGCTTCAATCAATGGCTGCAAGGCCGATGACCCGACTGCCGTGACTGATTGACCATTTTGTTTAGTTTGACAACCAGTTAATAGTAAGACAACGAATGTGACTAATAAGCCAATAACACTACGTTTACGCATGCTAATCCTCCACGAATTCCATTTAAACCCTTTAATTAATTATAGAAAAGAATTGTAAAATCTAACACTACTGAATGTAAAGATTGTGTAAATCACACTAAGGGGAACGTCAAAGTAAATTGACTGCCAACGCCTAATTGACTTTCAACTGTTAATTGGCCACCAATGCTTTCGGTAATTTCTTTGGCAATCGCTAGCCCTAACCCGGTACCACTCTTATGTGTCGCCCGCGCTTGATCAACACGGTAAAAACGTTCAAAAATGCGTTCTTGTAAATCACTCGGAATACCGAGACCGGAATCCACAACCTGAATGATTAATTGCTGTTGATTGGCCTGAGCGGTAACGACCAGCGATCCTGCTTGTTTGTTGTAGGTAATGCCATTGGCGATTAAATTCTTTAAGACCTGGTTTAACTTCATCTTTTGCGTCTTAAACGTTAATGTCTCCGGAATATTGACGGAAACGTGAATTTCTTTTTGCTGAATCTTTTGTTGCATCAATTCTAGATTAGCTGTCACCATCGCTTTTAACGCGATATCTTGAGCCTGTGTTTGGTCTTGGCGGTCCAAGTGCGATAGCGCTAAAATATCCTGAATTAAGGCTGTCAGGCGTGTGCTTTCTTCGTAAATAATCTTCAAAAACTGCTGCAAGGTTTCCGGATCATCCTTGGCTCCGGCTAATAATGTTTCAGCAAAGCCAGTAATTGCTGTCACCGGCGTCTTCAATTCATGACTGACGTTGCTGACAAAATCGAGCTGCATCTGCTCAACCCGGCGAATATCGGTTAAATCATACAAAATCACTAACGCCTGAAATTTAGACTTCACGGTATTTAACTGCACCACATTAGCATCCACAAACCGTTCCCGATTTTGAATGAGCTGAATTTCTTGGTGGTGACTCCGTCGATACCGGAAAGTATGTTCAATCATCCGCGTTAACTCATAAGTCTTAATATCATCAATATACGGATGCTTTTGGGTTTCAATCGTTGTTTCTAATAACTGTCCCATCGCCTCGTTATGCAGCACGACTTGCCGATTTTCGTTAATCACCATTACCCCGACTGGTAGATGATCAATCAACCGATCAAAACTACCTTGTTGAATAGCAATTTTTTGACGCATATGCCGCATATCTTTATTCAATTGATTCACTTCGTGGGCGAGAACATACAATGATGCGTCTTTTTGGAAAATAATGGGTTCTGGTGTTTCTTCATACCGAATATGGTGAATATTAGCCACTAAAATCTTCAAGTGTTCGTAAAAACGACTGCGTTGGCGTTTGAATTGCCAAAGAACAGTCAGACTGAACAATAAATACAAAATGGTCACCGTTAAGGCGATTTCCGGCCAAGTATGCCAAAACCGTTGTTGTGGCATTAATAAGACAAACGTTGGCTGGCTCGATTGATGAACCGCCACTAAATACCAACGTCCATTAATTTTTTGTCGCACGCTAAAATTACGCGTCGTATGATCGCGATTTAAAATATCGGCTACCGAACGTTCTAGCTTAGTATTGTGACTCGACTGTGGCGTCACCACTTGTAAGTTATTCTGATGTAACCATTTTGTGCGCTTAAAACCGGGATCCTTTACGATTAAGGCGTAATCGGCACTTCGTTCTTTGAGCATTGTATTTTGCTGGCGATAAATGACCAAATTAATTAATAAAATAAAGGCTATGTAAATAGCCACTAAAATAGTGGCTAGCTTATAAAATCTCACTTGATCATGCTTGGTCATGTGCGGGATCCTCCAATTGATAACCAAAGCCACGAACCGTTTTGAGATACACGGGGTGGCGGGGATCATCTTCAATCTTTTCGCGCAAATGACTCACTTGAATGTCGACCATTCGGGTTTCAGCTGGATAGTCAAAACCCCAAACAGCATTCAATAATTTTTCACGACTTTGCACCTTATTAAGGCGATGCATAAAGTACACTAATAATTCAAATTCCTTTGGCGTTAGGTGAAGCTTATGATCGCCTTTTTTGGCGATGACTTCCGCTTCATCCACACTCAAATCACCGACCACAATCGTCTCAGAAGCTTGTTCCACAGGTTGCTCGATTGGTTGGGCAGTACGGCGTTCAATTGCTCGAATCCGAGCGATGATTTCGCGTGGACTGAAGGGTTTCGTTACGTAATCATCGGCCCCGACTTCAAGTCCAACAATCTTATCTGTTTCGTTATCTTTAGCCGTTAAAATCATAATCGGTGTTTTTAATTTAGCTTCCCGAATTTTTTTAGTTACCGCAATCCCATCTAGCTTGGGTAACATCAAATCTAATATAATAAAATCGAATTTCTGTTGTAAGGCCATCGTTAGCGCTTGGGCACCATCTGTTGCCGTCATTACCTTGAAATGTTCTTGCTCCAAATTGTATCTCAAGAGTGTCAAGATTGCTGGTTCATCGTCTACCACTAGAATCGTTTTCATCAATGTCATCCTTATCTAATTAATTCTCTGGAAATAAAATAACACCTAATTCGTGGGGTGCATCGGCAAAAACAGCACTTTCCGTAATGCGATATTCACCCTGAAGATCTTGAACTTTCAAATGACAATAAGTCGAATGGCTTTGAATGGCCTGATAAAAATTTTCGTTATTCGAAATTGCTTGACCATTGCATTCCACAATTACATCGCCAGCTTCTAACCCCATCTTAGCGGCCGGTGTTTGTTCGAGGACTCCCAAAATGCGAATGCCCGCATATGGTTTCGTAAAATGCTGCTTATTTGCCCGGCTTTGTTGTCTTAATCGCCATTGTAAGATAAAACAGATAATTAACGCAACACTTAACGTGCTAAATATGATGCTTGGGAATATAAAACTAACGATACCAGCCACCACAATCACACTGCCAAACGTAATCTGGGTCCGTAAATCACGCGCCACTAACGCTGACATCAGCTCTTTGATGGCTTTAACTGAAAAGCCAAGAATTAACGGTAGGATCACGATGTTAAATGATTGCTGACCAATACGTAAGACTGGCCAAAAACCCCAGTCAGGTAACTGATTAGTGCCTGGGACTAAGAAGAAAACAGGTGCTAAATAAATTTGACGACTTGTAAACATGGCTGTCATCCGGCCCCGGCTACTGGTGATGACGTGCGGTGTCACCACCTTGGTTGCATCCCATTTTTGTAAGAAACCGGTTAGGATCGTGACTAATCCGGCGACAATCAACAGTTCTGCTAACAGGCTGTTCCCAGCTAAAATCTGGTATTGCGGCCAAATCATTGCACTCCCTAAATACAATAAGGCGCTCAATAAAATTAAGACATTCCCTGCAAAACCGATGGGCATTAATAATAAGGCTGCTACTGCAACAATCTGGTAGACTATCCACCAATTTAAATTAATCGTGACACCTAATAACAAGGTGCAACAACTAAGCGCTAAGCCTGCTAATAAGCCATGCCACCAAAATAATTTTAATTCCGGCCACTTGGGATTCACAGCAATTCTAAATGTCTGTCGTTCATGTTTTATACGATGTAGCGCTAACCAAAAAGCAAACACAATCGCCACCCATAACAATGGCGTCGTGAAAAAGGTAAGCAACATATTAACGAACATCTCCATCAAATAAACCCTCCAACCTATTCAATCCCGCCAATCTGAAACCGATGCTAGCCACATCTGTTGAACAGACTGCTGAACTTTCCCCATAAGTATAGCATTTTGCCCCGTTAACTGCCTAGCCCTTAAAGATGCTAAAAAAAGAACCCCGGCTAAAAAGCTGAGATTCCTTTTTGTAAATCAGTATGATTTTTTTAGATTTTTAAGAAACGTCGCATTGAAACAACCGATCCCAAGGCCCCGATAACAATCCCTAAAACGGCCATTGTTAAATCAAGTTGGAATAAGAACATACCTGGTCTTAAGAGTGAGTAACCGGCAGAAGCCATGCTAAAGGCCATATGGTTATAAACCCAGACATAGCCAAAATCGATTACGATAACCGGGACAATCACCCCTAATAAACCAGTCCAAGCCCCTTCAAAGAGGAATGGCCAACGAATATAGGCATTGGTTGCGCCCACTAAACGCATAATTCCAATTTCATCGCGCCGTGATAAAATCGTAATCCGGATTGTATTTGAAATCAAGAAGACGGCTACGAATAAGAGCAATGCAGCAAAGCCTAAGCCCCATTTACGGATGTTCTTCATCACGCTAAAGAGTTTTTTAGCATTATTGCCACCATAAGTAGCATCATAAACATGGGCTAATTTCTTAGCTTTTTTAGCAACCCCAATGGTTTTATTGGGGTTGGTTGTGCTGACCATGTAAACGTCATAAAGTGGATTATCGTCACCGGTAAACATCTTGAATGATTGACCGTAACTACCGACCACTTTATTTAATTCCTTTTTCCGACTTGAATACGTTACTTTTTTGACAGATGCCATTTTCTTAAGTTGCTTTTCCAACTTAGCTTTTTGGTCTTTAGTCGTTCCACGTTCAACCATTACCCGGACGTGCACGTCATTTTCAATATCATTTGAAATTTTATTAAAATTAAAAATCATCGCAAAAACAACGCCAACTAATAATAACGTAACGGTAACCGCACTGACCGCGGCCACTGACATCCAACCGTTACGTTTTAAGCTTTTAAAACTATCATTTAAATGCCGCTTCAACGTTCTAATCTTCATAGCCATACTCACCTTCTTTTTCATCCCGAACTAAACGCCCATCTTCAATCGCTAAGACCCGGTGTGTCCGTTCGTTAACCATTTGTCGGTTATGGGTCGCCATTAAAACAATGGTTTCCTTATCATTGATGGCTTCTAAAATATCCATGATGCCGTCAGAAGTTTCTGGATCTAAGTTCCCAGTTGGTTCGTCGGCAATGAGGACTTCTGGGTAATTAACAATGGCCCGTGCCACAGCGACCCGTTGTTGTTCCCCACCAGATAGCTCATTAGGGAAACGGTCATTCTTAGCTTTTAGGCCCACTAATTCAAGGACCTCTAACACCCGTTTTTGGATGACGTCTGGTTCAGCTTCAATCACTTCCATGGCATAAGCAACGTTTTCAAAAACTGTCAACCGTGGTAATAATTTAAAATCTTGGAAAACCACGCCGACTTTACGGCGTAAATAAGGGACTTCCCGATCTTTCATATTAATTAAATCAAAACCAGCCACTTCAATTTCACCACTGGTGGCCTTTAATTGATGATATAACATCTTAATAAATGTTGATTTACCAGCACCACTTGGTCCAACAATATAAGCAAATTCGCCAGCTTCAATCGTTACGGATAAATCCTTGATTGCTGTGACACCATTTGGATATTCTTTGGACACATTCGTCATTCGAATCACTGAGGTAACACTCCTTTTTAATTGTTCATCATATAAGCTACAAAAAACACTAGTCATATTTCATTATAGCATGCTATCTTACTTATTCGGCACCAAAATTAGTAAACTCTAACGAATCCCTCCGCCGAGCTTAATTCGGATTTTTTTGACTCAACTGCCACTGTAAATAAGCATACATAAAGGGATCTAAATCACCGTCCATGACGGCTTGACCATTACCCGTTTCGTAATTAGTCCGGTGATCTTTAACCATCGTATAGGGATGGAAAACATACGATCTAATTTGTGAACCCCAGCCAATTTCGAGTTGTTCCCCTTTAATAGCGGCTGCTTTTTTGGCTTGTTCTTCTTGTTCTTTTTGATATAACTTGGCCTTCAACATGTTCATCGCAGTTTCTCTATTTTGCAGTTGTGACCGTTGGGCTTGTGAACTGACCACAATCCCCGTTGGTAAATGGGTTAAACGGACCGCTGAAGAGGTCTTATTGATATGTTGGCCACCAGCCCCACTTGACCGGAAAACGTCGACCCGCAAGTCTTCGGTGCGCACCTCGATATCAATTGAGCCATCTAATTCAGGCATCACATCGACTGAACAAAATGACGTATGGCGCCGACCAGCTGAATCAAATGGTGAAATACGAACTAAGCGATGGACCCCTTTTTCAGAGCGCAATAATCCATAGGCATTATGGCCCTTAATCATCAGCGTCACACTCTTAATCCCGGCTTCTTCACCGGCTTGATAGTCTTCGGTTTCTACGGTAAAGCCATGCGCATCTGCCCAACGTAAATACATCCGTAATAACATGGCCCCCCAGTCTTGGGATTCTGTTCCGCCAGCCCCTGGGTGTAATTCAACAATCGCGTTATTGCTGTCGTATTCACCTGATAATAATTGCCCCAATTCATATTGGCGCATCTGGTTTTGAATCTGCTCTAAATCAGCTTCAAAACTCGCCTGTAACTCGTCATCGGGTTCTTCTTGTAATAGCTCTAAGGTGACGCTTAATTCTTCAAATTGTGCTTGTAATTGGTTAAAAGAATCGTACTTCTCTTTTAACGCATTATTTTGATCAATTAATTGTTGCGCTGATTTTTGGTCATTCCAAAAATCAGGATCAGCCATCTGCGCTTCGTTTTGCGCGATGCTTTCTTGCAGGCCTTCTAAGTCAAAGAGACCCCCTGAATTGCGTTATTTTGCGCTCAATTTCGTTTAATAAATGTCTTGCTTCACTTAATTCCATTTGATTAACCTCTTTTTGATTTCATGCCATTAAAAAATGGCTAAGTCAATTGCCTCAGCCATTCATTAATTAGCGTCGAATATTTTGACGAATTTCCGCCTTCATGAAGAGTCGAGTTGTATCGTAATCGATATCACTGATCATTTCTTCAAACATTCTGTAGCCTTCTTCTTGATATTCAACCAATGGATTCATTTGACCGTAGCCTCGTAATCCGATTGAATTTCTAAGTTGATCCATCGCATCGATGTGATCTGTCCAACGTTCATCAACAACACGCAGAATAACAACTTTTTCAAATTCAAGCATTTGATTTTCATCAGATAATTGTTTTTGTTTTGTCGCATAATTTTTTTCTGCAAAAGTCATCAAGAGCGCTTCGATTTCTTCAGCTGTCTTACCTTGTAACTTCTCAATCGTTAATTGTTCTTCACTGACCATTGAAGTCGTTGCAAAGTCATGAATTGCTTCAAGGTTCCAATCTGCGGTGTCGCCTTGTGTATGCAATTGAACGATGCGTTTAACCGTCCGTGAAATCATTGGCATAATCACTTCTTTCAAGTTGTCTTCTGCCATGATAACTTGCATCCGTTGTTTATAGATCACTTCACGTTGTTCACGCATAACATCATCGTATTGAAGGGTTTGTTTACGTGTATCGTAGTTATTCCCTTCAACTCGTTTTTGAGCCGCTTCAACTTGGCGGGTAATCATCTTACTTTGGATGACCGCATCGTCGTCTGAAATCTTCATCCGATCTAGAAAGGCTTTGATTCGTTCTGAGCCGAAACGTTTCATCAAGTCATCTTCCAGAGACATGTAGAATTGTGTTTCACCAGGATCACCTTGACGACCAGCACGGCCTCGAAGTTGATTATCAATCCGGCGTGATTCATGACGTTCAGTCCCAATAACGGCTAGTCCACCTAAATCTGTAACCCCAGGTCCTAATTTAATATCGGTCCCACGACCAGCCATATTAGTAGCGATTGTAACAGCGCCCCGTTGGCCAGCATTCATGATGATTTCAGCTTCTTTGAAATGATTTTTCGCATTCAAGACAGCATGTGGCACGTTATTTTCGTCTAATAAACGTGATAGTAATTCTGATGATTCAACCGCAACTGTCCCCACCAATGTTGGTTGGCCTTTTTCATAACGTGATTTGATATCTTTCACAACAGCATTGAATTTACTTTCAAGCGTTGGATACAAGACGTCTGATTTGTCGTTACGTGCGATTGGGCGGTTCGTTGGAATTGAAATAACTTCCATATTGTAAATTTCACGGAATTCTTCTTCTTCGGTCTTAGCCGTCCCAGTCATCCCTGAAAGTTTGTTATACATTCTGAAGTAATTTTGGTACGTAATGTTGGCCATTGTTTTGGTTTCATCTTGGATTTCAACGCCTTCTTTGGCTTCAATCGCTTGATGTAAACCATCTGAATAACGACGACCATCCATCACACGGCCGGTAAATTGATCAACAATCAAGACTTCACCATCTTGAACCACATAATCGATATCCTTTAACATGATGAAGTTAGCTCGCAATGATTCATCCAAATGATGCGTTAACGCTGTATTTTCAATGTCATATAAGTTATCAAGACCAAAATTAGCTTCTGCTTTGCCGATACCGGCTTCTGTTAAACTAATGGTTTTTGTAGGCCAATCGATTTTATAATCTGTATCTTCTTTTAAAGTTTTTACAAAACGGTCCGCGCGAATATAAAGTGCCGTTGATTTTTCTGCTTGTCCAGAAATAATCAATGGTGTCCGGGCTTCATCAATTAAGATTGAATCCACTTCATCGACAATTGCAAAGTTCAATGGGCGTTGGACCATTTCTTCTTTGTAAACAACCATGTTATCCCGTAAATAATCAAAGCCAAGTTCACTATTGGTTGAATACGTAATATCAGAGTTGTAAGCATCCCGTTTTTCTTCAGGGGTCTTCGCATTTAAGTTCAAACCAACTGAAAGCCCTAACCAATTATACAATTCACCCATTTCAGTCGCATCACGACTTGAAAGATATTCATTGACGGTAACAACATGGACCCCTTGGCCCGCAAGCGCGTTCAAATAAACGGGCATTGTAGCGGTTAAGGTTTTCCCTTCACCAGTTTTCATTTCAGCGATATTACCTTCGTGTAGTGTAATCCCCCCAATAATTTGAACCCGGAATGGGAATAAACCAAGCACGCGTTTAGCGCCTTCTCGAGCGACCGCGAATGCTTCCGGTAAAATATCATCTAATGTTTCGCCATTTGCTAATCTTGTTTTGAATTCGGGTGTCTTAGCTTGTAACGCTTCGTCTGATAAATTGCTATATTCATCTTCATAAGATTGCACTTTATCGGCAATTTTGCCCATTCGTGCAACTTCACGTTTATCGCTTTCTACCCATGATTTTAGAAAATTTGCCATTTATTATAATTCTCCTCTGGAAATTCTGATCACTATGATTTTAATTAAATTTTAGAATTACTGGACCACTAACAACTTATTCTAACATTTATTACAGTCAATTAAAACCTACTGCTTAAACAAATCCGCACGATTAGGCATAAAATTAACCCTATTACCTATAGTCTTATTCTGAAAATAAATAAAGAGCCCAAAACAAACACTATTTTGTTTGTTTTGGGCTCTTTATGATATTTATTTATTTTTTATTCATCTGTTTCGATTAACCCATAACGGCCATCTTGGCGTTTATAAACAATGCTTGTGCCATTTGTTTCTGAATCTTCAAAGATAAAGAACTCATGACCTAGCATGTTCATTTGTAGGATAGCTTCTTCGCTATCCATTGGTTTTAATGAGACCCGTTTAGTTCTAACAACTTGCATTGGTTCTTCTGGTAAAGTTTCTTCAGAAGAAACCACTAATTCAACACCCTTGATACCACGTTCACGTGATTTACGGTTAATTTTAGTTTTATATTTACGAATTTGACGTTCTAGTTTATCAGTTACCAGATCAACACTACCGTACATGTCTGGTGATGTTTCTTCGGCTCTAAGAACCAAATAAGGGAGCGGAATAGTCACTTCGACCTTCGCTGTTTTATCAGGATAGACTTTCAAGTTAACGTGTGCAGTTGCGGTAGCTGACTCATCAAAATATTTTTCGAGTTTGCTGATTTTTTTCTCAACGTAACTCCGAATTGCTTCTGTGACTTCAATATTTTCTCCACGGACATTAAAACTTAGCATATGATTTCTCCCCTTTCACAAATAACCCCATTGGTTATCTGTCACCCAATAATCGATAAATTATTGGGGCTTTGTTACTAAGTTCATTATATATAAATTGCGGCCAATAGACAAATAAAACGATTACTATCTGGCCAAAGTAATTGCATTAATTGTAATTTGCGGATAACGAGCACGCAGACATTGCTGAGCATGCCACAACGTTCGACCGGTCGTGTAAATATCATCTAGAATCGTTATCGACTGTAGCTTATCAGGTAACTTTTGTGGTATTAATTCAAAAAATTGCGGACTTGCGAGTCGTTCTGCACGATTTTTTTGCGCTTGCCCCTTTTCCGTTGGTCGCTTTTTTAAGAGTGACATTAGCGGAAAACAATTTTCGAATAAGCCTTGGACTGGATTAAAACCGCGTGCTTGTTGATGTTGCTCATCGGATGGGATCGGCACGTAAGCTACATTGGGCTTTACTGGCAACCGCGTTTGAATGTCCCGTTCAAATAGTAACCGTAATTGATAATCCCCTTGGCCCTTATAACGTTGAAAATATAACTGCATCGCCCGATTATAAGTAAACAATGCTTGATTTTTAAAATGCTGTTGGGGATAAAGTTGTCGCCAATGCTGACAATCAGAACATAAAATGCCCGTCAATAGTGGCCGACTACAATCCGAACACTGGTTGCCACTGATAGGTTCAAACTGCTGTAAACAAATTTGACAGATATGTGGTTTAAGTAGTGGTTTTAGTTGTAGCAGTTGTTTAATACTTGGCTTTTCAATAATGACATTTTGACACATTAAACAGTTGATTGTAATCGCCGTCCCCTCTGATTTTGGGCCTTAATTTGCCGACAAGCTCCTTTAATAGCGCGGGTATAATCCTGATAATAAAAATGAACTGGATTTTGGGTATAGTCTTTATGCCGTCCTGCTCGCCCGGCAATCTGGACCAAAACGGCTTCATTAAACACCATGTGTTCCGCGCCTAAGACCAAAACCGCAACATTTTTAAATGTGACCCCCCGCTCCAAAATAGTGGTCGTCACCATTAATTGAATTTGTTGGGCCCTAAACGCCGCGATCTTTTCAATTTGTTCAGGATCGTTTGCGTGTACCGTCTCAATTCTGACCGCCGGTAATAAAATTGATAGTCGATTGGCAACTGGTTTTAATAATCTGACTTGCGGTACAAATAGCAAAATCTGCTGGTTTTTTAAACAAATCTGGCAATCATGCTCAAGTCGTTTAGGTAACCGGCCCTTCTTTAATCGCGGCCGCCAATTGAAAGCGACATGTCGTTGCGGTTCTGGCAATATTCCCCCATGAAAGCGAAGCGGTAATTCACTAACTGTCATTTGTTTAGCAGCAATCGCCCGCTTGATGGCTGGTGTCGGCGTAGCCGTTAAATATAATAACGCACACTGAGGCTTACAGGCTTGTTCAACTGCCGTGGCTAAAACTGGATTATCAACAAAAGGAAAAGCATCCACTTCATCAACGATGACCGTATCAAAAGCGTGATAAAACTTCAGTAATTGATGTGTCGTGCAAATCACTAACTGGGTATAGCGATAGGGCTCGGTTTGCTCGCCATGCATCAACATGATACTAGTCGTCGCAAAGGCGGCTTGAAGCCGCGGATACAGTTCTAGACAAACTGCGACTCTAGGTGCCGCCAAACACACTCGCTGTCCCTTTTGTAGTGCGACTAGAATCCCTTGAAAAAGCATCTCGGTCTTCCCGGCACCGGTCACGGCTGTTAATACGTGCCGTTTATGGGCTTGAATAACCGCTACCACTACTTGGGCGGCTTGTTCCTGATACACTGTTAATTGGCCTGCCCACGTCAACTTCGGTGTAGCGGTTTTAAATAAATGATCCTCAGGGATTGTATATAACCAATCCCCTTCTACTAAACGACCAAATAACAAACACTGCGCGCAATAATGACGGCCGTCTGGTAAGCAAGTTTGCGACGGTACCACTTGCTGACAACGTTGGCAGATTAAACGTTGCTTGACCCGTAAAAACGCGGGTCGGCGCTCAATCTGTGGTAAACTATAATTATTATTTTGCGTATCGGCTAACTGGGCCGCAGTAAACTGGCGGCCACAGGCAATCACTATTTGTCCCATTTTATTTGCTCCTTTGGGATTAATATACGCAATCGGAATCTATTTTTTTGAGGTGTCTTCCATGGAAAGTTATTTAACAGTTCAAAAAGACGGGCAGTTTGAACTCGAAATTAAAAAGTCTCGCTTCATTTGTCAAATCGCTCGGGTTAGTGATGAAGCTGCTGCCCAAGCCTTCATCGATCAGGTCCGTAAAACACATACTAAGGCCAATCATAATTGCTTTGCCTACCAATTGGGACAACCCGCTAACATTCAAAAACAAAGCGATGATGGTGAGCCCAGTGGCACTGCCGGTGTTCCCATACTGGAAGTTTTACGTCAAATGCAACTTACGAATCTCTGCGTCGTTGTCACGCGATATTTTGGAGGCACTAAATTAGGCACTGGCGGCCTGATTCGTGCTTATAGCCACGCGACTTCTGCCGCCCTCGAACATCTTGGCATTGTCCAAGGCATTGAACAAACTGCTTGTCATTTAACCATCGACTACGCACAGTTCGATTCTCTTCAAAACCGCTTAGCGCAACTGAATTTAGCTGCCCAAGATATTCAATATACAACTGATATTCAACTAACGGTTTGGTTGCCCACCGAAGAAGTCCCCGCCTTTGAAACCCAGATGACCGAGTTGCTCAATGGGCAGCTCACATTAACGCTTGGCCAACAACAATTTAACGAAGTCCCCATCAGTACCCAAGCCATTCACGACTTACGTTATCAAAAATAACTATCAAAAAAGGATTAGCCAATGGCTAATCCTTTTCTTCATCTCTCGGTTTTAATAATCGTTTTAGTAAGTGTAATAATGGTTGACGATTTTCACCAACTAACCCAATTGATTCAACAAATAATTCTAAGCCAAACAAAACGGCAATCGTTAACGCTAAACTCCCCCACAGTGTTGACAACGGGTATAATAGCGAAATCAGTGAGAAAACTAATGCCAAACCGTAGATAACCAGTACCGTTTGCCGGTGTGACAATCCTAATTGCATTAAGCGATGGTGTAAATGATGTTTATCCGCTTGTGAAATTGGTTTGCGGTTTAAGATCCGCCGTAACATCGCGTAAACCGTATCCGTAATTGGGACCCCTAAAATAATAACTGGAATCAATAATGTAATGAAGGTCACGTTTTTCAAACCCTTCAAGGATAGGACCGCAATCATGAAACCTATAAACAAGGCCCCCGTATCCCCTAAGAAAATCTTGGCGGGATGGAAATTATGCGGCAAGAAGCCGATTAACGCAGCGACTAAACAGAAAATCATGATCGAAACACTGACATTAGTAATGGCTAAGAAGAAGTAGGCAATCACACCCATCGTGAATAAGGCAATGATTGAGACCCCGGTCGCTAAACCATCTAAGCCATCAATTAAGTTTACTGCGTTGGTTATTGCTAAGATCCAGAAAATCGTAATTGGAAAACTTAACCAACCTAATTTAAAGGTTCCCACCAACGGAATGGTTAGGATATTCATCCGTACACCCGCTAGGAAGTAAATCACTAACCCAGCGATTAAAATTCCCAACATTTTTTCTTTAGGACTTAATTCTTTGATATCATCAATCATCCCGGTGATGATGATAATACATTCTGCTAAAAAGATACTAAATAGTTCATGCGTCGGAAACTGTCCGCGCAATAGAATAAAAGTGCCTACATTAAAGGCAATAAAAATCGCCAGACCACCCATTGAGGGCATCGCTTTCTTGTTCACTCGGCGAGCGTTGGGTTTATCAACCGCGCCTAAGACAAAAGCTAAGCGTCTAACGAGCGGTGTAATTGCGGCCGAAACGAGCATGGTCGCAAACAACCCAACGATGATTCTAAACATGGGCATCATTTGATTCGCCTACTTTCTCTAACATTCACTTTATTATACAAATCCCAGCCCATAAACACAACCAGGACTTAATTTCTTAATGAAATCCAAAAAAAGGGGGTGACAAATTTAATTGTCCCCCCAAAAAATATATCAACTGATAACTACTTAGCGTATTCGACTGTTCTGGTTTCTCGGATAACGGTCACCTTAATATGACCAGGATATTCAAGTTGATCTTCAATTTGATTCTTAACATCACGCGCTAAGACGGTTGCTTGATCATCTGTGACTTGTTCTGGTTTAACAATCACGCGGACTTCTCGACCGGCTTGGATTGCAAAACTATGATCAACACCTTTGAAACTATTCGTAATACTTTCAAGTTTCTCAAGCCGGTGAATATAGTTTTCAAGTGATTCAGAACGCGCCCCTGGACGAGCAGCTGAAATTGCATCAGATGCAGCCACTAAGACTGAAATAATTGACGTTGCTTCAATATCACCATGATGCGAACCAATTGCGTTAATCACCGTTGCCGGTTCCTTGTAACGCGTTGCAAGTTCAACACCAATTTCAACGTGGGAACCATCAACTTCATGATCCAGTGCTTTACCGATATCATGTAATAACCCAGCACGTTTGGCAAGTGTCACATCTTCACCTAATTCAGCAGCCAAAATCCCTGTTAATTTAGCAACTTCAATTGAGTGATTCAAGACATTTTGACCATAACTTGTTCTAAAGTGTAGCCGTCCTAAAACTTTAATTAAATCTGGATGCATGGTATGAATCCCAACATCAAAAATGGCTTGTTCACCAATTTGACGAATTTGTTCATCCATTTCTTTACGTGACTTATCGACCATCTCTTCAATACGAGCTGGATGAATCCGGCCATCTTGAATTAACTTCTCTAAAGTCATCCGGGCAATTTCACGTCTAATTGGATCAAACCCACTTAAAACGACTGCTTCTGGTGTATCATCGATAATTAAATCAATCCCAGTTAATGTTTCAAGTGTTCGAATGTTCCGACCTTCACGGCCAATAATCCGGCCCTTCATATCGTCATTAGGCAGTGTTACAACCGTCACAGTTGTTTCAGCTACCATATCTGCTGCACTACGTTGAATTGCTTCAGCAACTAATGTTTTAGCTGTCCGATCCGCATGCTCTTTAGCAGACTCTTCACTTTCTTTAATTAAAACAGCCCGTTCATGATCCAAGTTCTGTTTTGTTTCATCCAAAATGATCTTTTGCGCTTCATCATGTGAAAGCTCAGCAATCTCTTGTAACTTCGTTCGTTGTTGTTCAACCAACGCTTCGACTTCTGCTTGCTTTTTCGTTAATTGCTGCGCTTGCTCAGCTAAACGATTTTCATGTTCCTCTAATGCCCGCTCTTTTTTGTCAAGCGTTGCATCTTTACGATCCATGGTTTCTTCACGCTGTATCAATCGATTCTCTTGTTTTTGAACTTCACCACGTCGATCCTTCAATTCATTTTCAATTTCAGAGCGATATTGATGATTTTCGTCCTTTGCTTCCAAAAGAATTTCTTTTTTTCGCGTTGCCGCTTCTTTTTCGGCTAACTCAATTATTCCTTTAGCAGTCTTATTTGCACCATCAATTTCACGTTCGTGAGCCTTCTTTTGCAAAAGCGTTCCAACAGCTAAACCAACGATTAACATGATGACTGCGGTAAGGATTAATAGCAAATCTAAGTTCATTTTTTCACCTCCGCATCATCAAAAATTTTAAATTGCAAGCACGTTGCAAATTTTTAAAGATGTAATTATGTTTAATTTTTCAACACATAGTTATTTTATAGTTTACTAAACCGCCTGTCAACTTAAAGTATCAGCATTGCAACCGTTTACCGGACTGATCGCCACTCGTTTATTCGGTTAATCCAGCGCTTATTGTGTTAGGCCCTTAGATATTGTCAAACCGCCTTCGGTCCAATTGCGAATATGACTTAACTTCTTAGTAATCCCATTCGGTAGTAGACGCTATAAGTCTTAATTTACCAATCCTTAACCTTAATCATTCGGTTATACCTAAAACAAGAGCCAGTACAAAACTAAGTTTTGGCCTGGCTCTTGTTGGTCATGCTTTATTCTTCTGTTGAATCATCTGGCAAAATATTTATTTGTTCATCCTCATTTGTGGGAAGATCTTCTTCTGGTACATCTGAAATACCATAAGCTGCTCTAACCTTCAAACGAACTTCATCTTCGACATCTTCATGATCAGCCAAATAGTTTTTAGCATTTTCACGCCCTTGACCAATTCGTTCTGAGCCATAAGAGTACCAAGAACCACTCTTATTGATAATGTCTTTTTCAACCGCCATATCAACCAATTCACCGGTTCTGGAAATCCCTTGACCGTACATGATATCAACTTCAGCGACCTTAAATGGTGGTGCTACCTTATTCTTAACAACTTTAATGCGGGCGCGGTTCCCAATCATATCTGTCCCATTCTTGATGGTTTCAGCACGCCGGACTTCAAGCCGAACAGTTGAATAGAATTTCAAAGCACGCCCACCTGGTGTGACTTCGGGGTTACCGAACATCACGCCGACTTTTTCACGGATTTGGTTAATGAATAACGCAATCGTCTTCGTCTTATTAATCGTTCCTGATAATTTACGTAAGGCTTGTGACATCAAACGGGCTTGTAAGCCAACGTGGGCGTCACCCATTTCACCTTCGATTTCAGCACGTGGTACCAAGGCAGCAACTGAATCGACTACTAAAATATCAACGGCCCCACTTGATACCAAGGCATCAGCGATTTCTAAACCTTGTTCCCCAGTATCAGGTTGTGACAAGAGTAAGTCATCGATATTAACACCAAGTGCTGTTGCGTACTTAGGATCCATCGCATTTTCAGCATCGATATAAGCAGCCGTGCCACCTTGCTTTTGCACTTCGGCAACAGCGTGTAATGCAACAGTTGTTTTACCTGAACTTTCAGGGCCGTAAATTTCAACGATCCGGCCACGAGGGTAGCCACCTACTCCGAGCGCTTCGTCCAATGCCAATGAGCCAGATGAAACTGTTGAGACTTGTGTATCAACCTTTTCACCCATGCGCATAATTGAACCTTTACCAAAATTCTTTTCAATCTTCTTTAGGGCAGCATCAAGTGCTGCTTGTCTTTCATCTTTAGCCAATTAAGTGACCCTCCTTAAAAGAGTACATTTCATTACTCTCTTAGTTTACAGATTTCGTTAAATAAAAGCAAGTTAAAATCGAACAAACGTTCTCAATTTTTGTTCGGTCATTATATAATACGTAATTCGCCGGGATTTTACCAATAAAAAAACTGGCCTGCTTTAGCGGGCCAGTTTTGGTGATTATTTAGAAAATGAATCTTGAAAGATACCCCGGTTTTTAATGAAATATTCGGTCCCTGAGTAAATTGTGAAGAATAGGCAAACATATAACATGATATCAGCCATTGGTAAGCCGATATTCGCAAAGAAGACGTTATGCAAGAATAATAAGATGATCGCCAACATCTGAGTTGTGGTTTTAATCTTACCAGGCATGGCAGCGGCCATGACCTCGCCACCTTGGCTCAAGAGCAATCGAAGACCGGTCACTGCTAATTCACGCCAAATAATGATGGCAACTACCCAAGCGGGCGCAGCACCTAATTCAACAAGGAAGATGAAGGCTGTCATTACCAATAACTTGTCCGCTAGTGGATCAGCAAACTTGCCAAAGTTAGTCACCAAATGTTGTGAACGTGCAATTTTCCCATCCAACAAATCCGTCAATGATGCGACAATAAAGATAATTGTGGCAATCAATTCACTGACCGGAATGGCTGTCCCAGCAACAATTACGTCACCAGCCGGTACGTTAAACGCTAATAGGATTGTAAAAATAGGAATTAAAATAATTCTAAACATCGTCAATTTATTTGGTAAATTCATCGGATAGACCTCTCACATCTCTTTATTATTTTGCAAGTGTTGCTGTAAAGTTTACTGTTCGAACCTGAACTGTTTCATTATTGGGATTTAAATTAACAGCTGTGTCGTTAATCTTCATCTTCGTTGCAGGACCGTTCCCCGTTTTAACTGAGAATTGGGTTACGCCAGCTGGTAATTGCGTTGTTTGATCAGTTCCTGGTGTAACAGAACCTTGCCAAATGGTTGAGCCATTAACAATTAACCCCACCCAAGCCGTTGCGTTTTCAGCTGAGAACGTCAACGTATTAGCTTTGTTAGGCAAGTTTTTAATCGTGAAGGCTTGTTGTGAACCACTCATACTTGTCATTGAAGCTGATAACTTAGTTTCTTTTGCCTTTTTGTCAGCTTCTTTTTTTGCTTGTTCACTTGCTTTAGACGCTTCTTGAGCCTTACTTTCTTGGGCCTTTTGTTGATTATCGTCTGAAGTTGCTTTCTTAGCTGTTGATTGGTCACCTGAAACGGTTACCGATGAACTAGTTTCAGTTAATGTTTCCCGGTTTTTGCCTCGGTTACTGAGCGTAATCCCGTAGACAATTCCAACAATCACAATCACAACCGCAACAACGGCGATTTGTGGTGCTAAGCCCCGCCATTTTGCCCATTTAGAGTCGGTTGTTTCGCGTGTTAAACGGGTTTGATTTTCAACTGACTTTTCAACATATTCTTCTGGTTTTGCGTTGGGCAATTTATCTTGATATTCAGCTAATAGCGCCTCACTATCAACGCCCACCGTTTGTGCATATTGCTTAATAAACGCACGCACATAAAAAGTCCCTGGGAGTGCATCAAAATCGCCCTCTTCAATTGAACTTAAATAACGCTTTTGAATTTTCGTAATTTGTTGTAAATCATCTAATGTATAACCTTTTTCAATACGTGCTTCACGTAATTTTTGACCAATTTCATTCATTTGAATTCCACCCACTATTATCCCATTATCATTACTCGTCATTATAGCATATTGCCACAATGATATTGTATTAAGATTTCTTTATTTTAGCCAACCGCCGTCAACATAAATTGTCTGTCCCGTTAAATAATTGGCTTCTGGTGCTAACAAAGTCTGGACCCAATAAGCAATCTGTGCTGGTGTCGCAAAACGACCAGTTGGAATCTCAGCGGCAATCGCCGCTTGTTCGTCTGCTGTAAACTGTTGGTTCATTTTCGTGGCTACCGCACCAGGGGCAATCACGTTGACTGTAATCCCTAGTGACCCCACCTCTTGTGCGTAAGCATTGGCAAAGGCTGATTGGGCACCCTTGACCGTACTGTACGGGACTTCCATTGCACTGCCACGACCACCATAAATGGAGCCAATAAAAACAATTCGGCCCAAATCGCTCTGGGCTAATTTCGACTGCAAAGCTTGTAAAATTAACATCGGGGTCTTCACGTGCACTTGCCACAATGCATCAATTTGCTCGGCAGAGACCGCTGGCAATAAGCCATAAGTCGTCATGCCAGCGGCAAAAATAACCGCATCTACTTGAAACAACTGACTTTTCAAATGGTCAACCGCAGCGGTCCCCATCGTTAAATCCAACTGAAGTGCAAAAAAGTCTTGGCGCGCATACTGCTGATTAAGCTGCTGTTGTAGTTTTTGAATACGTTCTTGATTTTGGTTATAGTGCAAATAAAGCGACCAACCGTCCGCTGCTAAGCGTTGGGCAATGGTAGCCCCGATATCACCTGAGGCGCCGATAATTAAAGCTGAGCGTCTCATTTTTGCGTCACCTCTGGTAAGATATGGCAAACTGTCATAATTTCAATTTTGAAGAATTCGGCCGCAACTTGTGCCAAGTCTGCTAACGTTACCTGTTCAATCAACCCTAGCACATCAAACGGACTCACTTCGTCGAAAAAGGCATCGCTGTATTGATTGGCGATTGCTTCTAAGGAATTAAAAGCTTGTAAGTATTCGCCAATTGCCGCTCTTTTGACCAAGGCTAAATTAGCTTCTGAAAAATCAGGACTCTCCTGATAGTGTTCCAAAATATTGATCAACGCATCCGATAACCCCTGTGCATCATCAGTGTCACCACCAAGGGTAATGAAGTTAAATGAGCGTTGAATAGCGTATTCATAGCCAAAACTATCATCTAAAATCCCTTGTTCATATAATTTTTGAACTTGCGTTGATGAATCGCCAAAAAGTAATTCTAATAACAGGTTCATCTTAATTTTCATTTCTAGTGCTTCTTGACCAGTCCCAAAATCAGTTAGTCCTTTGATACCGACCATGCTCTTACTGCGAGTCACCGGCATTTCTAAAGAGCGGTACGGAATAATGTCACTACCATCAGCTTCTTCTTCCGGTAATGAGCGATTAATGTCGCTTGGTTGTGCAAAATCTTTAGCGTCTTGATTAGCGCTGACCCACGACAATACTTCTTCAGGATCATCAATCTGACCCACGATGAATAAATTCATATTGCTGGGTTGATAGAAAGTTTGATGCGCTTGGTACAATTCTTCAGGCGTAATTTGTGCAATACTTTCGATAGTACCGGCAATATCCGTTCGAACTGGGTGTTGTGGATAAAGGTTGCCCAGCACCGTATAAAATAAACGCCAATCTGGTTCATCGTTGTACATCTGAATTTCTTGCCCAATAATGCCTTTTTCTTTATCGACTGTGGCAGCCGTAAAATAGGGTTCCTGTACAAAATCAAGCAAAATATCCAAGTTTTCCTTCAAATGACTGGTTGTTGAAAAGAGGTAGCTTGTTCGCGTGAAACTCGTGAAAGCATTTGAACTGGCACCAAATTGCCCAAATTTTTCAAAGGCATCATAATCCGCCTTTTCAAATAGCTTATGTTCTAAGAAATGCGCGATTCCATCAGGAACCGTCACATAGTCCGTTTGGCCTGCAGGTACAAAAGTCGTATCAATTGCACCGTAGTCAGTCGTTAAAATAGCATAGGTCTTATGATAACCACTCTTAGGATAGAGTTTGACCGTTAGCCCATTTTCGAGGGTGTCTTCATAGAGCGTTTCACCTAAGCGGGGATTTTGTCTAAGCTTCATTTGTGTCGACTCCTTTCAAGAAGTAGATTGCTTGGAGCTGCATCTTAGCGGCTTGTTCTTGGACCGCTTGTTTAGAAACGGCCAAAATAGCGGTCGTAAATCGATCCGCGTCTAATTCCGTTTCAGGGACAAAGATTTGATTAAATTGCTGTTGGCCCAAATAACCAGGGCTATCAAGACTGGATTTAAATTGATTGATTAAAGCTAATTTGGTTTGTTCAAACATGGCTTGCGTAAAATCGCCCGCGATAATACTTTGCCGTTGCGCTTCGATAATGGCTAGTACCCGTTCTTTTTGATGGCTTTCAATGCCGGTTTGAACCATGACAGCCCCTCGGAACGCATCGATATTGCTAGACGCATAATAGGCCAAACTCGCCTTTTCACGGACATTTGTAAAGAGTAACGATAGCGGTGTCCCACCGAATAATGCGTTCATCACTAAGGCCGCGTAATAATCTTTTTGGTAAAAATAAGCCGATAGTTGATAAGCCATGTTCAACTTCCCTTGTTGAACTGTCTGTTCTTCCGTCAATTCACGGACCGCATCACTAACGGCTTGTTGATAAAAAATACCTGGTAGCGTTACAATCCGTGGTGCTAATGATAGTTGCGCTAAATCAAGCGCTAGTTTTTCCTCATCCACATTACCCACAACCGTCATTTGAATCCGATCATTTGCAAGCATCTGTTGATAATAAGTATATAAATCAGTCGCCGTAATCGTCTTTAAGACGTCAGCATCCCCATAATTAGGGGTTTGTTGCGTTTGATCCGTAAAGTAAAGTTCCCGTAATTTAAGTGCAGCATAAGTTTGTTTGTCATCAGCAACACTGTCAATGTAGCGTTGCAAGTTTTCTTTTTCTCGATCGAAAGTAACCGCATTAAAGGCTTGGTTAACGACATCCGGTTTTAAAAGCAATTCACCGATAAAGGCAATCGCTTGTTGCTGTAAATCGATTGTGTCCCGTAAATATTGGGGGCTGACAATCCGCATTGAAATACTAAAAATCGCTAAATTGCCTTGCCGGTAAGCATTCATATTGAAACCAGCGCCATACATTGCTTGAAGCTGATTGGCAATTGCAACCTGATCGCGATACGCTTGACTACTAGCAGATAAAACACTGGCTAGTAATGAACACTTTGTTAAGGTTTCTCTGGTCGCTGGTGCGACTAGTTGTACAGAAAAACGAATTGTTTTAAATTGTTGTGTTTGTAAAATATTTAAATAAACGCCATCCATTACTTTTTGATTCATACTTGCTGCTCCTCACTGTTTTAACAGTTAAAATGGCTTGCTTTCAACTTAAGTCTTTTTAAGAATAATGTCACAGACACTATCATACCAAAAAAGCGGGTTAAACTCAAAAGCACCACCGTTTTAACGACTACGCTTTTCCTTTGAAAAAACGGTATTAGAATCCTGCTATCGATTCTAATACCGTTTTTTGTTCATTATTCAGTTGGTGGCTGTTCGCTTGGTACTTCTTGTAAAAGGACCTTGCGTGGCTTGCTGCCTTCAGAAGGCCCGATAATCCCGCGACTTTCCATTTCATCAATCAAACGAGCTGCCCGATTATAACCGACTCTAAAGCGGCGTTGGACCATCGAGACACTCGCTGTTTGTTGCTTAATCACTAATTCAACGGCTTCTTGATAATATTCATCTTCGGGATCCGCCGTTTCTTGGTGCTCGTCGGCGGCCGTTGGAATCATCTCTTCATCGTATTCAGCCGTCTTTTGCGCTTTGATAAAGGAAACGATGCTTTCCACATCTTGACTCGAGATAAAAGCACCTTGAACTCGCAGTGGTTTACTCATCCCGATTGGTAGGTACAACATGTCCCCGCGACCAAGTAGTTTTTCAGCCCCACTGCCATCCAAAATGGTTCGTGAGTCAATCCCACTAGAAACTGCAAAAGCAATTCGTGACGGAATATTAGCCTTAATCAACCCGGTAATAACATCAACAGATGGTCGTTGTGTCGCAACAATCATGTGAATCCCAGCTGCCCGGGCCATTTGTGCTAACCGGATAATCGCACTTTCAACTTCATTACTAGCAACCATCATCAAATCAGATAATTCATCAACGATCACGACAATATATGGTAAGGCCGCACCTTTGATTTCGCCATCTTCATTATGACCTTGAATATACTGATTATATTCGGTCATGTTCCGCTGACCAGTATCCGCAAAAAGTTGATAGCGTCGTTCCATTTCTTTAACGACTTTATTCAACGCGTTGGCCGCTTTCTTAGCGTTGGTCACCACCGGAATCAAGAGATGGGGAATCCCATTATAGACGTTTAATTCAACCATCTTCGGATCAATCAACATCAACTTAACTTCGTGGGGTTGTGCGCTCATCAAAATACTGGTGATGATCCCGTTAATCGCTACCGACTTCCCACTACCGGTTGAACCGGCAATCAAAAGATGCGGCATTTTCGCCAAATCTGACATAATCACCTTACCAGAAATATCTTTCCCTAATGGCACTGCTAACGGTTTACCTGGATGTGGTGGTTCCTGTTCAATCATCTCTCTAAAGGAAACGGTTGAAACGGTTGTATTAGGGACTTCAATCCCGACGTATGGTTTCCCTGGAATCGGTGCTTCAATCCGAATATCTTTGGCGGCCAGTGCTAACGCTAAATCATCCGCTAAATTGACAATCTTCGACACCTTAACCCCGACCGCTGGTTGAATTTCATACTTCGTAACGGCCGGGCCCAAACTAGCACTCTTAACCGTGACATCCACGCCAAACGAATCGAAGGTTTGTTTCAAGACCTGTTGATTTTTTTCAATCGCTTCGTATTCCGCACTCTGATCAGATGGCGGAATCTGCGTCAATAATTCAGGCGTTGGCATTTCATAATCTTCATCAATTGCTACAGCATGCGTTAATTCAGCAACATCTGGCACTTGTTCTGCCGGTGCTTCTTCCGCTGCTGCTGGCGCATTAGTTATTTGGTGCGTTGCAATTGGTTTTGGTAAATCCTTAGGCCCGTTAATCTTAAAGGTTGCTGGTTCGTTCACCACAACCCCTGTTTTCTCAGGCTCGCCGGTCGGTTCTGGGACCGCCTTTTTAGCGGGTTTGGTTGGTGGTGTTTTTTCATCAACTGCAGACAACGCATTTTGCGTCTGTTCTTTGAGCGCGCTGACTTGATCGCGGCCCTTTTCAGTGGCCTTCACCAAACCTGATTTAGTGTAGCGCCCGACTTGAAATATGCCGTGGACAAAGCGTTGACTGCTTTTAACAACCACACTAAAAGGAATGTCCATAAAAATAAAGAGCCCCATAATTGTCACTAACACAGCAATGATATAAGTCCCCATCTGTGCAAATAGAAAATGCGAACCACTATAAATTACAGCCCCAATCAGGCCCCCGCCGACCTCCGTCGTGACTGCCATTTTTTGGAAATCTTCAAATAATAAGCGCCAAGTTGCTGCGATAAAATGGTTATTAATCGCTTGTTGATGCAAGATGAAAGCCGATAGCCAGATTAAAATACCGATGTAGGCTAAACTAAACCCCGCCGTTTTTTGTTGCCACAATGGTGGTTGTTTGCCATAAATTAAGAGGTAAATACCGAGCATTGCAAATAGGATTGCGCCCAGGACGAATGTATCACCAACGAATAAGCGGAAAACATTCGCAAATAGTGCGCCGATAAAGCCTAATTTCAGCCCAGAGAAAAGACTAATTAAAATAAACAAAAAGCCGACAAAATTAACCGTGTAATCCGGCTGTTGTGTTTTTTTCTTCTTAGTCGTCGTTTTTTTCTGACGCTTCTTCGTTTGAGTTGCCATAAAATCTCCTTACCTTACATATCTAATCCTTATTATACACGAACTTCTGTTCAGGTTAACCCATCTTTTAGGCTTTATTCAAACAAAAAAAGAAGCCTAGGTCAACCGAAGTTCCCCTTAGCTTCTCTTATTTAATCATTATGCTTCTTCTGGTGTTTCATGTGCTGTAAATTGAAGTTGAATCCCTTCGTTCAAAGCAACCGCTGTTACTTGATACGTCAAGGTTTCAATGTATTCGATTAAAGGTCGTGATAATTTCATCATTTCTTTTTGTTCAATTTCATCTGGTGTGCCAAAGAAATCTAACAATTGAACAACGCGTGAAATTTGACCAGAAACGGCAAAGCCGCTTCCTTGCGGGATAACTTGAAATGGTGTCACGATTTGATAGATGTTACCGGCTTTTAAATCAGCTTCTTGTAAATATTCATCGTCAGCATCAATTTTCACTAAGCTGACTTGGATATTTTGTTGTGGTTCGGCGTCCGGTGACACACGGTCAAAATGAAAAGCATCAACGCTAATGGGATCTTTTTTAGTTTGCATTAGAAACACTCCTATTTTAATTTATCGTGATCGTACAAATGACTCTTTTCTAATCCTGGAAAATCTTGTTGCCGTAATGCTTCAAAAATGACCAATGCTGCACAGTTGGATAAATTCAAAGCCCGAATGTGATCTGACATTGGAATGCGGAGACACTGATCTTCATTTTCACGCATAAACGTTTCTGGAAGGCCGGTTGTTTCCTTACCAAACATAAAGTAATGATCGACGCTTGTATCCGTCACATCTTGATCAGAATAAGCTTGCTTGGCAAACTTCGTGATCAAATAAAGATGTTTACGATCTGGAACCGTTTCTAAAAAGGCGTCCAAGTTCTTGTGGTAATTAATCTTCACTTGGTCCCAATAATCTAGACCCGCCCGTTTTAAATGTTTGTCGTCAGTTTCAAAGCCCAATGGTTCGATTAAATCTAAAACAGTATCCGTCCCGGCACATGTCCGAGCAATGTTGCCAGTATTAGCTGGAATAAGTGGTTCGTATAAAACAATATGATTAGTCACAATCTAACTTCCTTCAATAAAGATTCAGTAGCTTAATTATACACGATTTAATGGTAAAGCTCTACTGGTGCTTTACATATAAAAAAACGTAGTCCCTCGGTTATTCACGGCGAGAAACTACGTTAGTGTCATTTCATCACTAGCTTTTATCAAAAAGAATTCTGATAAAAGTTAGGGAAAAAATTCCTTGTGGTTATTATAACGCCCTTATTTCTGACTTGCAATCAGATTTCTTAAAATTACTTTAATTTCTCATTGTTTTCCCACCAAAACCGTGACATCCAATGATATCTCTGGTAACGCGTCCAACGTAATCGCTTGTAGTTGTTCCTCTGTAGCCGTCCAGGTTAGCGGTGTCATCTCAACTAAATCTGCCAAGGTTGCGGGCGTTAAAGTCAATTTTTGTTGGACTTGAATTTCTTGGTACCCAGGGAAATGCTGCTCAAACAAAGCCAACACTGGACCATGATTGTAGCTTTCCTTTTCTTGACCCTGATATAATAATTCTCGTAGCTCGTGTAAGTAACCAGCATTAGGAATCACCTTAATCAACTGCCCGTCAGGTTTGAGCACTCGCTTGAATTCTTGGTATTGCGATGGCGAAAAGATATTCAAGACCGTATCCAAACTCTGATCAGCAAACGGCATCCGCGCTAAATCAGCGACACAAAACCAACCTTCTTGATTGTAATCACTGGCCAGTTGGATCGCTGGTTTAGAAATATCAAACCCGATGTATTGGGCTGGCACTTGTTGCGCGAGCTGGTAAACCGGTGTCCCTTCCCCACAACCGACATCGAGAATCCGACTATTAGCCGTCAATTGCTTGGCAATTTCATCTAGGAACGGTTTAAAGAAACCAGCTTGTAAAAAGGCCCGGCGATGACTTAACATTTCTTTTGTATATTCAGACTTCATTTGTTTAGGTAAAAAATACAATGTCCCATTTTTAGCCAGGTCAAAACTATGCCCGACTTCACAGACCAATTGATGATCACTAATAGTAGCAAATGCCTCTTGGCAAATTGGACACTGCAAGGCACTTAAGTTGGCTTGCAAGAATTGTTGCGCTAAATCAATTTTTTTCAATTCAAATTCTCCTTATTTCAATCCTTTACATTCTAAAAATATCAAGTAAACTTAGTCATATCAAGTGACCAACGAAGGAAGTGAACTCATGCTCGATACTTACCGCTTCGATGAAGCTAAAAAGAAGCTAACCAAGCATGCCAAAATCCAACCCAATAGTTGGATTAACATTACCGATCCCACGCAAGCAGAAATTGATTTACTGACTAAAAAACTGCACGTCCCTTCCGATTTCATCTATTATAGTTTAGATGCCGACGAAAGTGCGCGTGCTGAACACGACCCAGATTATAATGCGACGTTAATCATTTTTAACATGCCGATTCTTGAAAAAGATGAACGGCAAGCCGATAAGTTCCACTACAAAACAAGTCCTCTAGGAATTATTGTAACAGATTCTGTCATCTTAACCATCAATAAAACGCCAGTTGATTTCTTACAGAGTTTCATTGATAATCAAATCAAAAACTTTAATCCACAGGAACAACGCCGGAGTGTCCTTCAAATTCTCTATCGAATTTCCACAATATACCTTCAATATTTGCGGGATATCAACCGTTCCCGCGAACGTATTGAAACCCGCTTACAAAAGTCACTACGTAACGAAGAGCTCTATGATTTAATGGGCATTCAACGCGGGTTAGTTTATTTCATGATGTCGTTAAAAACCGATAAGATGGTATTAGCTAGTCTGGTGCGCTCTAATATGTTGATGCTCAACGAATCTGAGCTTGATTTATTAGACGATATTCAAATTGAAAATCAACAAGCAATTGAAATGGCCGAGATTTCCAATTCGATTATCAATGAAACAGCTGATACGTATTCGTCAATTATTAATAATAACATGAATAACGTCATGAAGTTTTTGGCATCTTATTCGATTATGCTGACCATCCCTGGATTAGTTTTTAGTTTTTACGGGATGAACGTGGCCTTACCACTGGCCAATTTCAAAATCAGTTGGATCGTCACCATTGCAATTTCCTTAGTCATTGCAGCCCTTTTAGGCTTTCGTTTCTGGCGGAAACGCTATTTCTAAATCCATTCAAACACCGAACAACCCATTATCGGGATTGTTCGGTGTTTTTTGATTGACTTTCCATTATCAACTCGTTAGAATACGTTATGTACGAATTAATAGGCGTACATAAAAATAAATGTTCGTATTTAAGGAGAATTATTCATGGACGTATTTGATTACGAAGATGTTCAACTTATTCCCAATAAATGTATCGTCAAAAGTCGGAGTGAAATTGATACCACTGTTCGCTTTGGTTCAGAGACTTTTAAAATCCCGGTGGTCCCTGCTAATATGCAAACCATTATTGATGAACCGCTGGCCATTTGGCTTGCCGAAAATCACTACTTTTATGTCATGCATCGTTTTCAACCGGAAAAACGCCCTGCCTTCATCAAGATGATGCACGAACGCAACCTATTCGCTTCCATTAGTGTTGGCGTTAAAGACGATGAATTTGACTTCATCAATCAACTCGCACAAGATAACCTCATCCCAGAATACATTACAATCGATATCGCTCACGGTCATTCACAAGTCGTGATTGATATGATTCAACACATCAAAAAAGTTTTACCTAAAAGTTTCGTAATCGCCGGTAACGTCGGCACCCCTGAAGCGGTTCGAGACTTAGAACGCGCCGGCGCTGATGCAACCAAAGTCGGCATTGGTCCTGGTAAAGTCTGCATCACTAAAATCAAAACTGGTTTCGGGACTGGCGGTTGGCAACTTGGGGCCCTTCGCTGGTGTGCCAAAGCGGCAACTAAACCAATCATTGCTGATGGTGGTATTCGTACTAACGGTGATATTGCTAAATCAATTCGCTTTGGCGCTAACATGGTCATGATTGGTTCTCTCTTTGCTGGTCATACTGAATCTCCTGGTGAACTCGTCGAAGAAGACGGCCAACAATTTAAGGAATATTTTGGTTCAGCTTCTGAATTTCAAAAAGGCACGCACCAAAATGTTGAAGGCAAACGGATTTTAGTCCCTTATAAAGGCGCCATTAGTGATACCTTGACCGAGATGCGTCAAGATTTACAATCTTCAATTTCTTATGCTGGTGGCAAGCGCTTGTCAGCACTACGCAAAGTGGATTACGTACTTGTCCGGCATTCTATTTTTAATGGTGATATGTTGTAGACCAATTATCAAAAAAAGAACCACTCTAAAAGGAGTGGTTCTTTTTTTAGTTAGGTACCTAAAAACTTTACGCTTATCTATTGAATCAGCCCCTGAACAACTGTATAATGACCTTTGTCGCTTTCACAGCGTCGACATTGAGCAGAAAAGGGTGTGAAACAAATGGATATTAAACATACACTTGGTGATAACAGTGTTATCTTTCGTGATGCAACTTACATTAGAAGAACGGTGTTTGTTCGAGAACAAAATATGCCGGAAACACAAGAAATAGATGCACATGAAGATCATACTGTTCACTACGTCGGTTACATTGAGCAAGACCCAGCCGTAACCGCACGTGTCCATGTACTAAAAGATGGCGGTTTTAGAATTCAACGTGTCGCCACAATTAAGTCATTTAGAGGTCAGGGCCTTGGATTTAAACTAATCGAAGCCATTATCGAAGATGCCAAGCGCACAAAAACGCCCTACATCATCTTATTTGCACAAGATCACGCCATTGGTTTCTATGAGAAACTAGGCTTTGAAGTGATTAGCGAAGGTGAAATGGAAGCTAACATCCCGCATCACTATATGAAACTAACAATCAATCATTAAAAAGAGCATGCGTTTGAAACAAGTTGGCTTTGAGCCTTAGCACTGAAGCCAGTTTCAAAAAGGCGTGGACAAAAATTAATTTGTCCACGCCTTTTTAATTACCATTAATATGCTTTCTCGCGCACTTTTTTATTCGTATAAGCCTGATACCTTTTTAAACCATTCAAATAAGTGTGTCACCAGGATTTTAATAATTGCATAAACTGGAATCCCGACAATGACGCCAACCAATCCGAATAACTTCCCGGAGGCCAATAAGACAATAATCGTCGTGACTGGATACATCGACATCTTGCTGCCAAGCACCAACGGCGAGACTACTCGTCCTTCCAGTGTTTGCTCAACAGCAAACACCAACAAGACCTTGATCAGTAAAATCGGTGAGATAAAAGCTGCAATGACGACCGATGGCACCAATGCTAGAAATGATCCCAAATATGGAATCAAGTTCAATAGCCCTGCCATAATCCCTAGCGTTAGCCCGTATTTCATCCCAACAATCCAATAACCAACTGTAAACATCACTGCTACCCAAAAAGCAACGGTCAACTGACCCCGAATATATTGACTGACTTGTCCGTTAATTTCTTCTAAAACCTGACTGGTAGTTTCCCGAATTCGGACGGGGAAGAATTTAACAAGGTAGCCTTTCAACCGATGACCGTCTTTTAGCATAAAAAAGAGAATAAACGGCATCGTCACAATTGCGATTACAATGTTTGTCACGACCCCGACGGCTGTCCCGATATGGGTCACAGTTGATGTTAACATCTTATTCACTTTACCAGAGACGTTACTTAACATATCCGTATTGATATCATCTAATTGTTTTTGTAAGGACTTAAAACTAGGATCATTAAACCAACTCATCGTCTGCTTTTGAATATTCGCCCAATACGATGGCCATTGCTTAATTAAACTCGTCGTTTGTGATTGAATAATGGGAATAATCGTTGCCACCCCCCAAGCCAATAACGCCACAATCACGATAAAAATCAAAGTAATCGATAAAACACGATTAAGTTGCCAACGGTGTTCCAACCAATCAATTAGCGGGTTAATTAAATAATAAAGAACTGCCGCAATAATAATCGGTAACCCAACAATCAACATCAATTGCTGAATGGGTTCTAATAGCCATGCTAATTTAGTTACCAACAGAATAATCAGCAAGATTAGAAAAACATTCAATAAGATGACCGGTAATTTTTGATTTAAAAACCATTTAAAAAACCAAGATTGTTCCTTCGTTTGTTTATGCTCAGCCACGTGCCCACCTATTTCCTACATAGTTTCTTGATACTGGATTAGCGTCCCCACTTTAAAATCAGGTTTGCCTTGCAAACTAGCATCTTTAGGTGTCAAATAAAGGCCACTTTGCAGTTGATCTTCCTCTGGTGCTGAATCAAAGATCAACGCGACATGCCCAATATTATTAAGATTTTCATTAACCAGTGCCCCAACATAAGTGACTTGATATGGTCGGCCATCAATCACAACGATTGACTGAGTTGTCATCGTAAGTCGTTCAGATTGATTAGCCGTCGTAAAACGTTGAATGAGGGCGACGGCCTTAATCGCTGGTGTTGCTTGTTCGTTGAATAAAATAACCAGTGGTTCGGCGGCATCAATTGCTTGGGCCCCGATTGCCACGATCTCTGCTTGCATTATCATCACTGAATCTCCTCGTATTTAAGATACTCTCATTGTAGCATATTCTACTTAAACTTAACGTTTTCAAACGCCTTTTAGGCGATTAATTAAACCGTTTTCGCATGAATATGCTATACTCAAATAGTATTTGATGAAGGGAGTCTATTTTATGACTGAAGAAGTTTTAATTGGGGGTTATACCCGTCGAATTGGTAAGGGCATTTATCGTGGTACGCTCTCACCTGAAACCGCAACAATCACTGATATTAAACCTTATATCACTTTAGATAACGCCTCATATTTGGCTATTTCCAAACAACAAATTTTATATACTGTGGTTAAAGAAGGCGAACAAGGCGGCATTGCTGCTTACGATATTTCTGGCGCCACACCGGTTTATTTAAACGCGGTCTTAGCCGCTGGTGCCCCACCAGCATACGTGGCTGTCGATGAGGCGCGTCAATTGGTCTACGCTGCTAATTACCATAAAGGCGAAATTCTGGTTTATGCCATTCAAAATGATGGCCACCTCGTATTAGCCAACACGGTCCAACACACTGGTCATGGCCCTCGTCCAGAACAAGCAAGCGCCCACGTTCATTATACCGATCTCACACCAGATAATCGCTTAGCTGTCTGTGATTTAGGCACCGATGAACTAACAACCTATACAATCGCAGCCAATGGCGACTTAACTAAGACAGCAACTTACCATAGTGAACCTGGTTTTGGAACTCGGCATCTTGTTTTTCATCCCAACCACCAAGTGGCTTATCTTTTAGGTGAACTTTCAAGTGAAGTGACGGTTCTTAACTACGACGCAAGCACTGGTGAATTTACAGCCGTTGAAACTTATTCAATGTTGCCAGATGATTGGCATGAGGCTAATGGTGGTGCGGCGATCCGTATTTCACAAGACGGCCAATTCCTCTACGCCTCAAATCGTGGCTATAACTCAATTGTGGTCTACCGTATCAGTGACGACGGGCAACAACTTACAGCTATTCAACAAATGTCAACAGATGGCGAGTTTCCTCGTGACTTCAACCTCTCTGCTAATGATCAATTTCTCTTTGCCGTTAATCAAAATAGCGATAATGGCACACTTTATCATCGCGATGCCCAAACTGGTTTATTAACCCCTTGTCAAAAAGGTTTAGAGACCCCAGAAGGCGTTTGTGTCCTATTCCGATAAAAAAAAGATTGGCCAGTTGGCCAATCTTTTTTTATTGCTTTTGACGACGATCTGATAAATTAATCCACATTGCAACTAAGATTAAGACGATTGAAGCAAAGTAGATATAATGTAAGCCATTATACAGAATATGCCGTAAATCTGGTAATAAGTTTTGCGGTAATTTAGCAGCTGTTTCCGGATTAATTAATTCGTTAAGCATATTTTGATTCAACCGTGAATCGCCACTAATCCCCTTAGCCAATTGACGGTTTAAAATAATCCCGTAAACTGACACCATTAGCGTTTGACCCAATGTTCGGCTCAGTGTGTTAAATGAAGTTGCAACCCCCACTTTGTCCGAACCAGCAACGCTCTGTGACGTAACAGTAGTCGTTGTAATGATCATCCCAAAGCCAATCCCTAAACAAGCGGCGACCATTAAGAAGAACCAAAACGGCGTTGTTTGTGGCACGAGTGATAAAACAATACTGCCACCGAGTAAAATTGCTAAACTCCCCATTAAAATACGTTGTGGTGCATGTTTCACTAATAACTGGCCGGCCCACAACGAAGCGAAGATCCACATAATTGAACTTGGTGTCACCACAAAGCCCCCCATTGAAGCCTTCAAACCAAGAATACCTTGCATCCACATTGGCATGTAAACTTCAAAACCAATCAAGAAGCCACTCACTAAAGCAGCCACTGCATTTTGAACCACGAAGGTCCGGTTTTTAAATAATGATAATGAAATAATCGGATCTTGTGCTTTCTTTTCAACGCGGACAAATAAAATGAAAGCAACAACGGCAATCACAAGCGCTGGTACTAATAAGCCCCATGATAAGTGGGTCTCACCCATTAATTGGAAGCCATACAAGAGGCCTAAGAGGGCCATCATTAACCAGAAGCTCCCCCAATAATCAATTGGTTGATCACTTGTCCGTTTTTCTTCTTGTAAGAAATACCAAATTAAACCAATCGTAATTAAACCGATGGGAACATTGATGAAGAAAATCCAATGCCACGTTAATTTATCAACGATAAACCCACCTAAAAGTGGCGCAATAATTGAGGCAATCCCCCACGCAGAACCGTTAAAGCCTAGGACTTTGGCCCGTTTTTCAATTGGATAAATATCAGCAATGATGGTGAAAGAAACCGGCATAATTGCCCCAGCACCTAACCCTTGTATTGCCCGGGAAATGATTAAGGTCTCCATATGGTTGGATAACCCACACAATGATGAGCCAATCACGAATAGCACTAACCCAAAAATAAAAATTGGTTTGCGGCCAATCCGATCCGCCATCTTCCCATAAATCGGTGTCATCATCGCATTCGTTAATAAATAAATTGAGAACACCCAATTCATCAAACGCATCCCATGTAAGTTACTAATAATCGTTGGCATTGCCGTTGAGACGATTGTCCCTTCAATTGCCGTCATAAATGTCGCGACAAACAACGCAATTGTTACTAATAATACATTTGTTTTTCTCTTCTCCATTACACCATTCTCCTCTTAATTCTAAGCATAAAAAGAGACCTTTCTTAGCTTAAATAAGTTAAGGAAAGGCCGCCTCTTTTACTCGATTGACTTCTTAGTGATTTAGTTTAGCAATACTTGCTTTTAAAGCAGCAACTTTATCTAATCGTTCCCAAGAAAGGTCAACATCTGTACGCCCAAAGTGCCCATAAGCAGCTGTCTGCTTATAAATAGGTCTTTGTAGATCTAACATTTTAATAATCCCAGCAGGTCGTAAGTCAAAGTTCTCACGAATTGCAGTTTGAATGGCTTCTTCACTCACTGTGCCTGTTTCAAAAGTATTCACTGAAACAGATACCGGTTGGGCCACCCCAATTGCATAGGCTAGTTGTACTTCACATTTACGCGCTAAACCAGCAGCCACAATATTCTTAGCAATATAACGGGCTGCATAACTAGCAGAACGATCAACCTTAGTTGCGTCCTTACCAGAAAACGCACCGCCACCATGGCGGGCATAACCACCATAAGTATCCACAATAATCTTGCGACCAGTTAACCCGGAATCCCCTTGTGGCCCACCAATAACGAAGCGGCCAGTTGGGTTAATGAAGTATTTTGTCTTATCATCCAAATATTCAGCCGGAATGACCGTTTTAATAACTTGTTCCAACATGTCCTTTTGAATGGTCTCTAAAGTAACATCCTCATCGTGTTGTGTACTAATGACGACGGTATCAACACGTTTTGGTTGTTCGTTTTCATCATATTCAACAGTAACTTGTGCTTTTGCGTCTGGTCGTAAATAGGCTAACTGACCACTCTTACGTAGTTCAGCAACCTTACGCATTAAGCGATGTGATAAGGCAATTGGTAATGGCATTAATTCAGGTGTTTGATCGACAGCAAAGCCAAACATTAACCCCTGATCCCCTGCACCAATCTTATCAAGTGGATCTTCATCCTTCTCACGTGATTCAAGTGAATCATCGACCCCTTGTGCAATATCTGGTGATTGTTCATCAAGTGCTACAATCACCGCACAGTTGTCGCCATCAAAACCGTATTGGCCATCACGATAACCAATCTTCTTGATTGTTTCTCTGACAACCTTTTGGATATCAACGTAAGCCGTCGTTGAAATTTCACCCACGACCAATACTAATCCAGTTGTAACGGTTGTCTCACAAGCAACACGGGCTTGTGGGTCTTGTGCTAACATCGCATCTAAGATAGCATCACTAATTTGATCTGCAATCTTATCTGGATGGCCTTCAGAAACAGATTCCGAAGTAAATAAATGTCTTTCTTGCATTTCTATGTTTCCCCCTATATATGTGTCGGTTACAAGGCCTCTTCACGGTATGTGAATCCTATCGGGAACTTCTTATAACTCTACTACCTTAGCATAAATCACGACATATTTCAAAAGCCATTGACCTTCTTTTCAAAAAAAGTTAAGATGAAAGTCATATTATATGAAAAAGGTGTTGCTATGTTCTATCTTAGACAAAAAAAACTACCTGCTAATAATCCGCCTGCTCGGTTAATCTTATTTAACTACTTAAACCTAGGCTTAATTGTGGGATTAGCGATTCACCCTTTTCCCAAGCATCTCGATTTATACTTCATGCTAACTGCGCTTTTAGGCGCATTATTAACGATTCCCTTAGTCCTTTCGACAACTAGTAAGTTAAAGCGCTCATTAGCCGCTAGCGGCCTACTAATTACGCTGGTTATTAGCCTAACTATTGGTCGCCATTCGCTCGTTTGGGCCGGTACTTTATTAGCAATTACCAGTTTATTGGTCCTTGTTCCATTTATCTTTCCAAAACAGTTTAACAATCATTGGCTGCGATTAGTCTGTCAATTCTTATTGGCGCCCTATTTCTTCCTGGCAACATTGATTTTCAATGGGCTTCATTTTTTACCCGAAGCATTGCTGGTTAAGATTGGACTTTTTTTAGGGTTAATCTTCCTTTTTGAACTGATTCCAACTAATAAGATGCTCACCGTGGTTGGTGACTGTCTCTGGTTGATCATCGTTCTTTTAATCATCGCCACTAAAATAGTCGTTGGCTGGCAATTATTACCGTTTATGATTGCTCAATTACTATTACTAGCGACACAACTGGGCTTCATTAAAAATAATACTTATCTACACGAACTTTATTACCTCATTTTCATTACTGGTTTATTCCTATAAGTCCTTAAAAGCAGCCTAGACTGGCTGTTTTTTTTATAGCCTAATCTATCTTTTTAAACGCACAAAAAAAGCACCAATCGTTATAAACGACCAATGCTTTTAACCGTCTCTTCGACGGTCACAACGGGACTCGAACCCGTGATCTCCTGCGTGACAGGCAGGCGTCCTAACCAGCTAGACCATGCGACCTTAAAATAAAAATGGAGGTTACAGGGCTCGAACCTGTGACCCTCTGCTTGTAAGGCAGACGCTCTCCCAACTGAGCTAAACCTCCAAAAATGACCCGTACGGGATTTGAACCCATGATACCGCCGTGAAAGGGCGGTGTCTTAACCACTTGACCAACGGGCCATACTATCATTATATAACGGAGAGTGAGGGATTCGAACCCTCGAAACAGGTCATACCCATTTACATGATTTCCAATCATGCTCCTTCGGCCGCTCGGACAACTCTCCAAAATGATTTACTCCGGTTGTCAGGCTCGAACTGACGACATCATGATTAACAGTCATGCGCTCTACCAACTGAGCTAAACCGGAATCAAGCGTGGCAACGTCCTATCCTCGCAGGTAGTTTCCCACCAACTACTATCGGCGCTAAGAAGCTTAACTACTGTGTTCGACATGGGAACAGGTGTATCCTTCTTGCTATCGCCACCACACTATTTTGTGCTTGCGCACTGAGAAGAACTTCGTTCTCTCAAAACTGCATAATAAGTAATATTTCATTTCAAAAGCCAAACATTGCACCTTTGGTTAAGTCCTCGACCGATTAGTACTAGTCCGCTCCATACATCGCTGTACTTCCACTTCTAGCCTATCTACCTGATCATCTTTCAGGGGTCTTACTTCCATAAAGGAATGGGAAATCTCATCTCGAGGGGGGCTTCACACTTAGATGCTTTCAGCGTTTATCCCTGCCATACATAGCTACCCAGCGATGCGCCTGGCGGCACAACTGGTACACCAGAGGTATGTCCATCCCGGTCCTCTCGTACTAAGGACAGCTCCTCTCAAATTTCCTGCGCCCGCGACGGATAGGGACCGAACTGTCTCACGACGTTCTGAACCCAGCTCGCGTACCGCTTTAATGGGCGAACAGCCCAACCCTTGGGACCGACTACAGCCCCAGGATGCGATGAGCCGACATCGAGGTGCCAAACCTCCCCGTCGATGTGGACTCTTGGGGGAGATAAGCCTGTTATCCCCAGGGTAGCTTTTATCCGTTGAGCGATGGCCCTTCCATACGGAACCACCGGATCACTAAGTCCGACTTTCGTCCCTGCTCGATTTGTCAATCTCACAGTCAAGCTCTCTTATACCTTTACACTCTACGAATGATTTCCAACCATTCTGAGAGAACCTTTGAGCGCCTCCGTTACACTTTAGGAGGCGACCGCCCCAGTCAAACTGCCCACCTGACACTGTCTCCCGCCACGCTAAGTGGCGCGGGTTAGAGTGGTCATACAGTTAGGGTAGTATCCCACCAACGCCTCAATCGAAACTAGCGTTCCGATTTCTACGGCTCCTACCTATCCTGTACAAACTGTACAAACACTCAATATCAAGCTACAGTAAAGCTCCATGGGGTCTTTCCGTCCTGTCGCGGGTAACCCGCATCTTCACGGGTATTATAATTTCACCGAGTCTCTCGTTGAGACAGTGCCCAAATCATTACGCCTTTCGTGCGGGTCGGAACTTACCCGACAAGGAATTTCGCTACCTTAGGACCGTTATAGTTACGGCCGCCGTTTACTGGGGCTTCAATTCTGGGCTTCGCTTGCGCTAACTCATCCTCTTAACCTTCCAGCACCGGGCAGGCGTCAGCCCCTATACGTCATCTTACGATTTTGCAGAGACCTGTGTTTTTGATAAACAGTTGTTTGGGCCTATTCACTGCGGCTGACCTGACGGTCAGCACCCCTTCTCCCGAAGTTACGGGGTCATTTTGCCGAGTTCCTTAACGAGAGTTCACTCGCTCACCTTAGGATATTCTCCTCGACCACCTGTGTCGGTTTACGGTACGGGTAGTTTATTTCTCACTAGAAGCTTTTCTTGGCAGTGTAACATCAGGAACTTCGCTACTTAATTTCGCTCCCCATCACAACTTGTCCTTAAAGAATCAAGCATTTCACTCAACTCAAGACTTATTGCTTGGACACACATTTCCAGTCGTGTGCATTCCTTAGCTTCCTGCGTCCCTCCATCATTCAAACAAAATAAACTAGTACAGGAATATCAACCTGTTATCCATCGACTACGCCTCTCGGCCTCGCCTTAGGTCCCGACTAACCCTGGGAGGACGAGCCTTCCCCAGGAAACCTTAGTCATACGGTGGATCAGATTCTCACTGATCTTTCGCTACTCATGCCGGCATTCTCACTTCTAAGCGCTCCACTAGTCCTTACGATCTAGCTTCGTCGCCCTTAGAACGCTCTCCTACCGCGGACACTTACGTGTCCACCCACAGTTTCGGTATTATGTTTAGCCCCGGTACATTTTCGGCGCAGCGGCACTCGACTAGTGAGCTATTACGCACTCTTTAAATGGTGGCTGCTTCTGAGCCAACATCCTAGTTGTCTGTGCACCGCCACATCCTTTTCCACTTAACATAAATTTTGGGACCTTAACTGGTGATCTGGGCTGTTTCCCTTTCGACTACGGATCTTATCACTCGCAGTCTGACTCCCGGAACTAAATCAATGGTATTCGGAGTTTATCTGAATTCAGTAACCCATGACGGGCCCCTAGTCCAAACAGTGCTCTACCTCCATGATCCAATATTCCGAGGCTAGCCCTAAAGCTATTTCGGAGAGAACCAGCTATCTCCAAGTTCGATTGGAATTTCACCGCTACCCACACCTCATCCCCGCCATTTTCAACTGACGTGGGTTCGGTCCTCCAGTGTGTTTTACCACACCTTCAACCTGGACATGGGTAGGTCACTTGGTTTCGGGTCTACATCTATATACTCACTCGCCCATTTCAGACTCGCTTTCGCTACGGCTCCAGCTTTTCACTTTAACCTCGCATATAAACGTAACTCGCCGGTTCATTCTACAAAAGGCACGCCATCACTCATTAACGAGCTTTGACTAATTGTAGGCACATGGTTTCAGGATCTATTTCACTCCCCTTCCGGGGTGCTTTTCACCTTTCCCTCACGGTACTGGTTCACTATCGGTCACTAGGGAGTATTTAGCCTTGGGAGATGGTCCTCCCGGATTCCGACGGAATTTCACGTGTTCCGCCGTACTCAGGATCCAGAACGGAGGTTAAGTTGTTTAATCTACGTGGTTATCACACTCTTTGACTCAGCTTCCCAGCTGATTCGATTACAACTTAACTTGGTAACTCCAAAGTTCTGTCCTACAACCCCAAGAAGCAAGCTTCTTGGTTTGGGCTCTTCCCCGTTCGCTCGCCGCTACTTAGGGAATCGATTTTTCTTTCTCTTCCTGAAGGTACTTAGATGTTTCAGTTCCCCTCGTCTACCTTCATTAAGCTATGTATTCACTTAATGATAATACTCGATTAAAAGTATTGGGTTCCCCCATTCGGAAATCTCCGGATCAAAGCTTACTTACAGCTCCCCGAAGCATATCGGTGTTAGTACCGTCCTTCATCGGCTCCTAGTGCCAAGGCATCCACCATGCGCCCTTTATAACTTAACCTATCTTTACCTACGGTAAAGGGTTATTATTTGAGTTTAGCGATATGAACTAATTCATATTTCTATTATTAAAAAACTCTTTAAAACGCAATGTTTTTCTCGGCTTTTAAAACTAATATATTACTTATTATCCAGTTTTCAAAGAACAAAGTTTGAGAGTAGACCTCTCAAAACTAAACAAAGTTTTGATTTCGCAAATGTACAAGGTTTTCCGTATTATTCCTTAGAAAGGAGGTGATCCAGCCGCAGGTTCTCCTACGGCTACCTTGTTACGACTTCACCCTAATCATCTGTCCCACCTTAGACGGCTGGCTCCCCGAAGGGTTACCTCACCGGCTTTGGGTGTTACAAACTCTCATGGTGTGACGGGCGGTGTGTACAAGGCCCGGGAACGTATTCACCGCGGCATGCTGATCCGCGATTACTAGCGATTCCGGCTTCATGTAGGCGAGTTGCAGCCTACAATCCGAACTGAGAATGGTTTTAAGAGATTAGCTAAACCTCGCGGTCTCGCAACTCGTTGTACCATCCATTGTAGCACGTGTGTAGCCCAGGTCATAAGGGGCATGATGATTTGACGTCGTCCCCACCTTCCTCCGGTTTGTCACCGGCAGTCTCACTAGAGTGCCCAACTTAATGCTGGCAACTAGTAATAAGGGTTGCGCTCGTTGCGGGACTTAACCCAACATCTCACGACACGAGCTGACGACAACCATGCACCACCTGTCACTTTGTCCCCGAAGGGAAAGCTCTATCTCTAGAGTGGTCAAAGGATGTCAAGACCTGGTAAGGTTCTTCGCGTTGCTTCGAATTAAACCACATGCTCCACCGCTTGTGCGGGCCCCCGTCAATTCCTTTGAGTTTCAACCTTGCGGTCGTACTCCCCAGGCGGAGTGCTTAATGCGTTAGCTGCGGCACTGAAGGGCGGAAACCCTCCAACACCTAGCACTCATCGTTTACGGCATGGACTACCAGGGTATCTAATCCTGTTTGCTACCCATGCTTTCGAGCCTCAGCGTCAGTTACAGACCAGACAGCCGCCTTCGCCACTGGTGTTCTTCCATATATCTACGCATTTCACCGCTACACATGGAGTTCCACTGTCCTCTTCTGCACTCAAGTTTCCCAGTTTCCGATGCACTTCTTCGGTTGAGCCGAAGGCTTTCACATCAGACTTAAGAAACCGCCTGCGCTCGCTTTACGCCCAATAAATCCGGACAACGCTTGCCACCTACGTATTACCGCGGCTGCTGGCACGTAGTTAGCCGTGGCTTTCTGGTTGGATACCGTCACTACCTGATCAGTTACTATCAGATACATTCTTCTCCAACAACAGAGTTTTACGATCCGAAAACCTTCTTCACTCACGCGGCGTTGCTCCATCAGACTTTCGTCCATTGTGGAAGATTCCCTACTGCTGCCTCCCGTAGGAGTCTGGGCCGTGTCTCAGTCCCAGTGTGGCCGATTACCCTCTCAGGTCGGCTATGCATCACGGTCTTGGTGAGCCTTTACCTCACCAACTAACTAATGCACCGCGGGTCCATCCTAAAGTGATAGCCGAAACCATCTTTCAACCCTGCACCATGCGGTGCTAGGTTTTATGCGGTATTAGCATCTGTTTCCAAATGTTATCCCCCACTTTAGGGCAGGTTACCCACGTGTTACTCACCCGTCCGCCACTCACTCAAATGTTTATCAATCAGGAGCAAGCTCCTTCAATCTAAACGAGAGTGCGTTCGACTTGCATGTATTAGGCACGCCGCCAGCGTTCGTCCTGAGCCAGGATCAAACTCTCGATTAAAAGTTTGTAGCTCTTGTTTTGTTACTTAATTTATTTGCTAGCGAAATTGACTTCGCAAATATGTTGTGCCCTAAAAGGGCGACCCTACACATTTGGTTTATCAAAACTTTGTTCAGTTTTCAAAGATCTACTGTGTTGAAACAGCTTAATTAATATATCATCTTTCACAGTGAACTGTCAAGCACTTTTTATAAATATTTTTTGAATAAATATTCAAAGTTCTTAACATAAATCACTTGTTATCAGATGAATATCTTTTATCTCGCTGACAACATAGACTACTATACCAACATCTATAGCCATCGTCAAGTAAAAAATGCAACTTTTTTGTTTTTTTCTAAATATTCACTAAATTCACCTAATTAGCGATTGACCAACTGACATTCTGGGCAGATACCATGAACTTCCATCCGGTGGCCCGTCACCATAAAACCAGTTAAGTTCTGGGCAACTATTTCAACATCTTCTAGTCCTGGGTAAAAAATGTCAACTACTTTCCCACAACGATCACAGATGGCATGGTAATGTTTAGTCTGCGCAAAATCAAAATGACTCGAGGCATCCCCATAGGTCATTTCTTCTATGACACCTAGCTCTGTAAATAACCGCAAGTTATTATAAATTGTTGCAACACTCATATTCGGAAACCGGCCTGCTAACGCTTGATAAACATCATCAGCAGTTGGGTGCATATGCGTACCAATCATAAATTCCAAAACGGCCTGTCTTTGCGGTGTAATTCGTACATTGTTCGCTTTCAACTTTCGCAGCGTCTGTTCCACAATTGTTTGACTCATATCAGATAAACTCCTTTCTTAATTGATAATCATTATCATGTGTATTGATTGATGTAATCGTACCTTTTTTTAACGACGCTGACAAGTAAAATGATTGAAAAAAGACAGCAAAAAAGCCAGAGTGATTAACCACTCTGGCTTTACTACCTTTATTTCAATTCAGGTGCATCTGTTTGATAGAGATTCATCGTCGATTTACCATTGTTCTTTTGAATAACACTCGTTTTAGTCTTATCAGCTTTTAGTTGTGCCTTAGCATCACTAACCTTGTAACTCAACTTCGTTTTATCAGTTGCTTCAAAGCCTGTTGGCGTATAGAAACGAAGTAAATCACCGGTAATGACTTTATCCGACAATGAGAGTTCCTTTGTCACGTGTTCACTAAGCGCTAGGACACGGAGTTTTTGCGCTTTGGTCATCTTAGTCAATTCCTTACCTGTCTTGGTATCGTAGTAAGTACTACCGACCTTCGTGTAATCTGGTGCCACGTAATCCCCATTTCTAAAGACGACGGTTTGATTACGGTTAGCCGCTAGAAGATCGGACCCGAATTGAATGGTATCGTTATTCTTAACCCCTAGCAGATTCAATAAGGTTGGTAAGACATCGATTTCACCACCATACGTATGGTTAACGCCGCCTTTTAAGCCAGGCATATGCACCATGAATGGTACCCGTTGGAACTGAGCGTTATCGAAGTCATTGAATTCATCCTTTTTCAATAACTTGGCAACGGCCTTCTTATGATTACCAGAAATCCCGTAATGATCCCCGTATAAGACCAACATACTATTCTTATCCAAACCTGTCTTTTGCAACCAAGTCATAAATTCGCCTAGTGCTTGGTCTAAATACTTAGCCGTTTGAACGTAACCATCAACGGTATCATCACCAGTATCGGTTTTAGCAATCGATTGGTTCTTCTTATCCAATAAGTATGGATAATGGTTCGTAACTGTGATTAATTTTGCATAGAACGGTTGTGGTAATTGTTCAATGTAGCGGGCTGAATCTTGCATGAAAATCTTATCCTTCAAGCCGTAACCAACATTATAGTCCTTACCTTCTTTGAAGTACTGTGAACTAAAGAAGTAATCATAGCCCCATGACTTGTAGGTATTATCCCGGTTCCAAAAACTTGGGACATCCCCATGGAATGAAGCTGTTGTGTAGCCTTGTTGGTTTAAGATGGCTGGTGCTGCTTGGAACGTATTGGTTGTCCCCTGTGTGACCATGGCGGCCCCTTCAGGTAACCCGAATAACGAGTTTTCAAGCATCAATTCAGCATCAGCGGTCTTCCCTTGACCAACTTGATTAAAGAAATTATCAAAGCTTAACGTATTTTGATCATGATAGAGCTTATTGATGTTTGGCGTAACTTCTTGATTATCCCACTTGTAGTCAATCAAGAACTGTTGGAAACTTTCCAAGTGAATCACAAAGACGTTTTTATCTTTAGCAACCCCTGTATATTCAACATTAGGTGCAACTCGATTATCTTTCATATACTTCAAAACACTGCTCATACTACTGCTATCAGCATTAGCCTTAATGGCGTTATTCTTAGTCGTCTTAACCCCATCATAAACCGTGTAAGCATTCATCCCTAGATATTTGACAATATAGTTATTATCAAAAGTCCGGGTTAATAACCCTGAACGATCCGCTTCAGCAATCCCTAGGTTAGCGCCGAATAAGACAACTGATAACCCAGTAATCGCAAAAGCATTCCGTTTCATGAAAACACGCCGATCAATCTTAATTATTTTAGTTGCCAATAAGATTAATAATAACAGCACATCTGCAAAAACTAAGAAATCGGAATATTCAATAATGCCGGCAATACTCTTCCCCAGGTTATTAGAAACCGCGCCTGAACCTTTCATTAAGTTAAAGGTTAAAAAATCAGAAAATTCTCGGTAATAGAGAATATTCGAGAACAACCAAATAGACGTTAATAAATCAATAATCATTAATGTCACGTACGACTTACGGCCATTCATAAATAGGGCAATCCCAAATAACAATAAGGTTGTTGGAATCGGGTTAATTGTCATCAAGAAGGCTTGCATACCGCCTTTGACGCCTAAGTTAAATTTTGTTTGGTACGCATAAATCGTTTTAAGCCAGAATAAAGCCACCGCAAATAGGAAAAAGCCCCAGCGCGTACTTAATCCGGCCTGAATTTTATGACCAATCTGTTTCATCGATACAATAGCCTCCGTTAAAGGTCATTTAGCTTCGTTAAAAGCTATTGACAATCTGACAGTTAGTTTACACATGTCAGTATTAAAAATCAATACGAAACCGAGTGCAGTTTCAAATATTAACCCATTTTTAAGAATCTCAAGAGCCGTTAGATAAAGCGCTAACCACTCCAAGTAGCAAAAAAACCACCAAGTAATTTGATACTCAATGGTTAATTAACTAGTCTGCTAATAAATCGTATAGTTCCATTGCGACTAAATCAATATTGTCAAATTGGAATTGTTGATGTGTGCTACTGTCTTCAAGTTCAAAGGCTTGTGCTTGTGGATCATAGCTAACAGTCGCTTTTAAATCGCCTTCCTTTTCAAAACGTCTTTCTTGAACCTCAGCGCTTTGATCTTCTTGCATTGCTACCAGACGTTTGATAATCGCAACTAACTGTGATGATTGCATGGCGAATCCTCCTTTAATAACTATCTACCAGTTTATCAGAAAAAGGCCTCGACTGCACCGTTTATATGCAATTATTTTATAGAATCTGTCCATAATTTAATCAAGGCTTGTGTCCCATCATTGCCAAGGCCCGCTTCATTCACTAATCTCGCGTATAATTTCTTAGCTTGACGTGTGGCTGGTAAATTGAGACCCATTTTCTCAGATTCCTCTAAGGCAATCTTCAAATCCTTCAAGAAATGTTTTGCAAAAAAGCCAGGTGTATAATCGCCCGCTAGAATCCGAGGACCATAATTTGCGAGGCTCCAATTTTGAGCGCTCCCACCATTGACCGTTTTTAAGACGGCTGGTAAATCTAAGCCGGCTGCTTGAGCATAAACCAACATTTCTGTCATCCCAGTCATTGTACCAGCAATCATAATTTGATTGGCCATCTTGGTATGTTGGCCCTTACCGGCTTCGCCAAACCGTTGCACAGTTTGTCCAACCGCTTCAAAAACGGACTCAACTTGTTCATAAGCGGCTTGATCACCACCGACCATCACCGTTAAAGTACCGTTTTGAGCACCAATATCCCCACCTGAAACGGGAGCATCTAATGCTTGCAAGCCTAATTCACTAGCTGTGGCCGCAATTTTTTGGGCCAAAGTTGGGGTACTGGTTGTCATATCGACAACAATTTTATCCGGTGTGACCGCGCTAAAAATACCGTCATCCCCGTAATAAATGGCTTCCACATCTTGTGGATAACCAACCATTGATAAGACAACATCACTTTGGGTCGTAACAGCTGCTGGTGTGTCCGCCCATTTTGCACCTAAGCTGACCACTTCATCCGCCTTTTGTTTCGTTCGATTGTAAACGACGACTGCGTAATTTGCTTTCAATAGATTTTTAACCATACTGCTCCCCATTACACCGATACCGATAAAGCCGATTGTTGGTTGCATGTTAATAACCTCCTATTTTTTAGCACTTAACTTAGGTTTGACCGCCAAAGCGCCAATCCCCATAAACATTCCTAGATAATAAGTAAAAAGTCGCCATAACAACATGGCTAACACTAGTTTACTCGAACTGAGCGTAAAGGTGGCAAATAAAGTCTTGAAACTATATTCTGCACCCCCAGAACCACCTGGTACAGGGAACAGCGACACAATCATGACAATCATCACGTGTAAGACCATCACTTCTAAGTAGTTTACGTTCGGACTGCCCAACGCTAATAACACGAAATACGGCACACTATAGTAGAAAAAGAGTTGGCATAAAGTTAGTAAACAGCCTTTGACAAGTTTCTTCTTTTCTTTTTTAAGGTGCAGACTCTCAGCATAAAACGTATCAATTTTAGTTAATAGTACGCTACGCCATTCAATCATCCGTTTTTTAGAAATAAACCAGCTGACCGGAATTAACAACCAATGCACCAATTGCTTAGTAAATTTATTGTAATACATCACCAACAACAAGACGACTAAAACCACGACGTGAACGATTAAACCGAAATTAATTAAAATCGCCAGCGTCCCAAAATGCTTAGAAACCTGTGAAAAGCCAATAATCATACTCAGTAAAAAGTTGACCAAAACCATAAACTGATAAACGATAAATTTCATTAATAAGACAGAACTCGCCTGACCAGCTTCTACTCGTGATTGCATCAACGCGACCAACTGAGCAGGTTGCCCTCCCGAAGAAAATGGCGTAATCGCATTAAAAAGCTGCGCAATCAATGGAATCCGCAAGGCATTAAATAATGAAAAATCCGTCGTCCGGCCCTTTAAAAAGACCCGCAATACTAATGCTTCAAAGAACCAAGAAATTAACATACATGAAAGTGCGACAAGTAACCAGCCGACTTTTAACCGCCTAATATCTGCCACCAATTGATTTAATTGTAATGTGCGACTCTCGTAAGCAAATATGCCACAGCCAATCGCTAACATGACTGCAAACACAATTTTATTTGTCCGACTCATAACCGACCCTTTTTCTAATGATAATTGACCAATAAAAAACTGCTGATTACAATCAACAGTTTCTTCAATTATGCCATTTATTTTTTAGTATCCATATCTTCTAATTCTAATAAATCATCTTGATCTAGTTTCAGTTCATCGTATAGCACTTGTGATTGCTTGTAAAATTGGATCATCTGTTCAGCAAAGTAGTCTGCCGATATTGCATGCAACTTATTTTGCCGGGGTGCCGGATCATCAAAGGCCCCCGGATGATTCAAGTAATTCAAGATTTGGTGCAGCATTTCATCTTCAGTTGTAAAAGTCGTGCCAATCGACGGATCCGTCAATAATTCACTGGCGTAAGGGCTAGCCATCACGACAATTTTGACTTCAGCCGCCATGGCTTCAATATACGTCAGCCCTTGTGATTCAGAATCACTCGCTGAAACGAATAAATCCGCCATGTGATAATAATTAGAAACCTCATCGTTATCAATCATGCCGGTAAAAATAACGTGTTCGCTCATCCCTAATTTAGCCACTTGCGCTTCCAAATCCTCACGCGCTGGCCCTTCGCCCACAATCACCAACATTAAATCTGGCTTTTGTGCGACCAAACGTGGCAGTGCATCGATAATAATATCGATCCGTTTTTCGTAAGCCACTCGACTTAACGATAGTAAGACGGGTTGTTCCTTTGTTAAGCCTAAGGACTTCCGCACATCTAACGTTACTTGTTTTTCGTACCGACTAATGTCAACCCCGGTTGGAATAATCCGAATCGGCGCTTTGACTTGGTACCGATTCAACGTTTGAGAAACCCGTTCAGACGGTGCGACAATCCCCGACATGTGGTATAAAAAGGCCTTACTCATCTGTTTAACATGATAAGGACGCAAAAGCTTCCCGTTTAAGACGTAATGTAAATAATCTTCGTACATCGTGTGATACGTGTGCAGACAGGGAATTTTCAAATTCTTAGCGACAAACTTGCCGATATACCCCATCGAAAATTCAGTTTGGGTATGCACGATGTCTAAATCTAATTCTTTAGCAACCTGATAGGCATGAAAAAGGCCCCGAACAGCAATCCGGCGATCCGTAAATGACACAAACGGTACACTGGCAAAGCGGAAAATGTTCGGTTCAATCGTTTCTTTATCAACATGGGGATCAGTTGTTGTAAATATGTAAACAGAGTGCCCCTTCTTCTCGAGCCCCTCTTTTAAAGTTTTAATGGAGGTTGCCACACCGCTAACTTGTGGAAAGTAGGTGTCCGTAAATATCCCAATATTCAATTGGTTTCCTCCTCCTTATCTTTGGACATTTGATACTATTATAGTAATTAATTAAATCATATGCAATCAATGTTCTTAATTGTAATCTATTCATACTAGCATAAAAACCGACTTAAGACCTAAAAAAGACTGAATTATCTAAAAAAGACATCCTAAACAACCGCCCGGTCATCGCGGTGTCTTTTAGTATAACCAGTAGCTTACCATTAAGATTAACACGCCCCAGATGGGTAATGCGAGTAATAAGCCATTGCGCACACCAGTGAAAAATTGCATCCTAACCACCTCATTTTTTTAACAAAAGGCAATACTTGCTATTTACGCCCATTATCTACTATGATAGGGGTAAGTTTAGACGTTGTATCTTAAGAACGTCCTTGCTTTTACTTAAGTTTTATTAAAAGGAGCAGTCATATGCAGACTTATCGCATTAAGAAGCCACGCAAACTTGAAATCACTTATGATGATCAAATTCTCACACTTCACTACCCAGGACTCTTAAAGAAAAATGACAAAGACGATCGTGAGATTGCCTTTAAAAAATTAAAATCCGTTCGTTTTTTTGAAGCCACTTATCGCCAAGGCCATCTCCAAATTCTCTATCAAAAGCCGAACCACGCCCTTGAAAAAATCATTATCAGCTTTGAAGCTACTGATAACGATGAATTGCAAAAGCTCTATCAACTAATGAACGATTACATCGAGAAACCGGCCGAAGAAGACTTAAGTTTCGTCAAAAAAGGCGAACTAATTATGGCTTATCTCAAGATGAAAGAAGACGGCCTAATGACCGATGATGAATTCGAAGAAAAGAAAAAACGGATCTTAGGATTAGAAGATCAATAACCAAGTAAAGCCCAGGACAAAAGTAATTCTTGTCCTGGGCTTTTTATGGTGTAAACGTGTTTTTTCAGGCATCTTCCTCCGGTTAACTTTGAATGCCGCCTGCTTGCTTGTTGCAATCATTCGTCACTCTTTGTTAAGCCTCAGAAGATAAGCGCCTGAAACACACTCTTTATTTGATAAACCCAATCGTCATCCCAATGATTAAAATCACTAAAACGATGACCGTGATCCAAACATACAGATAGTCCCCTTCTTTAGCAAAAGCATAGATTGAAACCACCACTCGTAAAACAGGGGTTAAAATCAAACAGAATAAGCCAAACATAATAACCGCCCCAGCTTTTAATTCAGCCATCCCTTGGAAAATCATTGTAAAAGTTGTAGGAAATTGGTGTTCACCATAGCCGGTTCCACCATGCATTAAAAATAGAAGCATCCCGATAATGAGGACAGTCGCTGAGACTAAAACACCCACTCGTAAGATTTTACCAATTACTAATTCAATTTGCGCCATTTCTTTTTTACGATCTGTCATTAGATGTGCACCCCGAATCCTTTAAGCACCATTTGCAGTCCCATATAAAGCAAAATTGGGATAAAAATCATCCGAATAAACTTCGGTTGCAAATGTTGCATCACTCTTGAACCAACTGTTGCGCCCGCTAAAATTCCTAGGGCTAACGGGGCAGCAATTTCTGGTAGAATCGCGCCACTAAAGAAATAAACCGTGGCTGAAGCTGCTGCCGTCACACCCATCATTAAATTACTTGTAGCACTGGAAGGTTTTAGCGGCATCTTCATAATCGTATCCATCGCGGTTACTTTAAACACCCCACTACCAATCCCTAATAGGCCAGAAGCAATCCCCGCACCAAACATCATCGCAAAGCCACCAGGTACTTTTTCAACCTGATAATCAACTTGCTTTTGGTTGGCCTTATCGTAATAAGTACCATTTAAATTTAATTTCTCAGCCCACTGATCATTTGCTGCGCCAACATGTTCTTCGGCCTTTTTACCACGCAGTTTTTGAATCATATTGTAAGTCGAGAACAATAAAAAACTCCCAAATAAAACGAATAAAAAGCCGGTCGGGACAACACCGGTTAATAAGGCCCCGATAATTGCTCCGACGGTTGTCGCAATTTCAAGAAACATCGCCACTCGCAAATTCAGCATATCGTCTTTTAAATAAGCAATTGTGGCGCCTGAACTAGTGGCAATCACGGCGACAATGCTAGCCCCGATTGCATACTTGATATCTAGGCCAATTGCAAGTGTTAACACGGGGGTCAGGATAATGCCGCCACCAATGCCAAGAATCGCACCTAAAATACCAGCTAAAATCCCCACTGCCAATAATAATATAATCTGTTGCATAACTTTTTTCTCTCCTCTATGCCATTAAAGCATGTCCTACAAGCGTTTTTTACCTGTTAAGATCTGAATGTTACTATTTTTCAAGCCAACCACCGTCGATTGGCACCACCGTCCCGTGGATGTAATCAGATGCTTGACTTGCTAAATACAAACTTAACTGGGCAACCTCTGACGGTTGTGCCCAGCGACCAGCTGGCGTTTGACGCGCCACTTCCTTGGCCATTTCACCTGCGCCCGTAAAATCGGCAGCGTTCATCGGGGTTTCTATCGCCCCTGGTGCGATACAATTCGCCCGAATGCCTTGACTCGCGTAATCGTAATCCAGTTGCTTCGTATAACCGATAATCGCATGCTTAGAAGCCGTGTAGGCCGCACCGCCACCACCAGCCACTAACCCGGCAATTGAAGCCATGTTGACAAAAACGCCTTTATGGCGGGCCAACATACTGGGTAAAATTGCATTAGTCACTAAAAATTGGCTTTTTAAATTAACTGCCATCAGGTTATCCCAATCAGCTGCACTTGTTTCAAGCGTTGGTGCGTATTGGTCCAATATGCCGGCTGTATTGCAGACAATATCAAATGAGTGCCCTGTCGCTAACAAGTTTTGTAACGTCGCCGTTAATTGGGGAGCGTCTCGAACATCGACTTGAACCGTTTTTAAACCGTCTGCCGCCTTTGCAATGGGCACTTTATCTAATGCGACGACAGTTGCCCCTTCCGCCAAAAAGGCCAGCATCTGTGCTTGGCCAATCCCGGAAGCCGCCCCGGTGACTAAAACCGTCTTTTGTTTTAAATCTGTAAAATGCCCCATTAGTCAACTAACTGCCAATCTTCGGCTAATACGTCACAAGAAGTTGGTTGGAACATTGAATAAGCTGGTTCTTCCGTTGTTTTAATCAGTAAATATGGACTGATTGCTGCTCCTTGATACGTATCACCACTAACTTGAACAATAAATAATTCGGGGCCACCCCAACCTGTTCGTACTACTTTTTTGCCTGCTTTTAACGCGATAATTGCTTTGTCAAATCCCATTTGAATCCCCTCTTCTATTTTGCTTGTATGTTCATTAAATTAATCTTATATGGTATTTTAGCACGCCCTAGAAGGAGTCGCAATTTTACAATCGTTGACAAACAAATAGACCCTAGCTGAATCATCATTCAACCAAGGTCTATTCTTAATAATGCTTTATTTTGATTGACGTTTAAAAACGCGCTTAATCACATCCCACACGCCGAGCGATTGTACTAATCTTTCAGCCGGTACGTGTTCTCTAATAGCCCGTAACACTTTCTTAGGCTCCTTTGAAGCAAAAGTATAAGTTCCATTTTTCTTAGTTTGAATTGCATACCGCGGAATCCATTTACCTTTGAACATAACCGACGCAATCACATAATCGACTTCTTCCCACGGAATTTGAATAAACTGGCGGGCATCGCGATCATTAAAAAATTCAAAACCCTTATCGCCAATCATAATTTTGCCGTAATCTGATAAGGCCGTAAAAGAGGTCGCATTGATGACTAATTCGACTTTTGTATTGATTGATTGAACCATTGTATCGACTCCATTTCCCAAGAACTTACTTTCATTATACGCTTTTATAAAAAGGAAGGGCTAGGACAAAGTAAATTTGCCCTAGCCCTTCCTTTGTTTTTGAAACGTGCTTTCACTAACTGCTTTTTCCGGTTATTCACAACACTAAGCTAGTGCTCAAAAGCACCCCGTTAGTGACGCACTCTTTTTTAAACGTGCTTCAGTAGGTATATTTCTACGGTTAAGCAAATTTGTCAAATCGGTGCTTTCAGCCCCAATTCGTCAAATCCAGTTAATCCTCAAAATATAAACGCCTGCTTACGCACTCTTTTACATTAAGTGTAATAGATGGAAGACAATTCCGACTACGAATAAGCCAAGAATAATAACGATTGGTGATACCTTTTTCTTAAGTAACCACATACAGAATAATGTTAAACCTAATGCAGCTAAACCAGGAATCAAGCTATCTAAGTTATCTTGTAAAGTTGTTACTTTATGGTCTGTTAATGACAAACCTTGTGCTTGTTGTTGTAAAGCCGATTGAATACCTTTAGCACCACTTGGTAATTTATCCCAGTCGATGAAAGCACCTTTATCTAATTTAACAGATGAAACAGTCGGTGTGAACTTGACTGATACCCATCTATTAACCAGTGATCCCAAGATGAACATCCCAAGGATTGAAGCACCCTTAGTAATATCTTGTAAAATACCACCAGATAAATCTTCAGTAATCTTAGAACCAGCACGATAGCCGAATTCTTGTGTGTACCACATGAATGACATACGGATAGCATTCCATGCGATAAAGTAAATGATTGGGCCAAGAATGTTACCACTCATAGCAAGTGAAGCAGCTAAAGCACCGATAATTGGTTTAACAGTAAACCAGAAAACGGGATCGCCGATACCAGCTAAAGGTCCCATCATACCAACTTTAACCCCTTGGATTGTAACATCGTCAATTGGGGCCCCATTAGCACGTTCTTCTTCAAGGGCTAAAGTAACCCCGATGATTGGTGAAGCAACGTATGGATGCGTATTAAAGAATTCCATGTGACGTACTAACGCAGCTGAACGTTCTTCTTTAGTTTTATATAATTTCTTAAGCGCTGGGATTAATGAGTAAGCCCAACCACCATTTTGCATACGTTCATAATTCCAAGAACCTTGAAGGAAAGTTGAACGTAACCAAACAGAGATACGGTCTTTTTTTGTTAATTTTAGTTGTTCTGCCATTTTTTGTCAGCCTCCTTCTTAGTAGTTGTCAATGATATCGCCTAGCGGATCACCAGTATTTGAGCCACCGCCGTTATTACCTGAGCCTTGTTTTGAAAGGGCTAAGTAGATAAGAGCAAGTGAAATACCGATTGCGCCAAGTCCGATAAGTGTCAATTGAGAGATAGTTGCAAGTACGAAACCAATTGCGAAGAATGGCCATACTTCTTTAGTTGCCATCATGTTGATAACCATTGCGTAACCAACAGCAACAACCATCCCACCACCGATTGCTAAACCATCTGTTAACCATACTGGCATTGCTGTCAACATTTCTTTAACAGGACCAGCACCGATTGCTAAGATTAAGCCTGCAGGGATAGCGATCCGTAAACCTTGCATGATAATCGCGATGTATTGCCACATTTCGATCTTACGGAAGTTACCTTCTTTAGCAGCAGCATCCATGATGTGCACGATACCTGTTGCTAATGTCCGTACGATGATTGTTAATAATAAACCAGCTACGGCAAGCGGCACAGCGATAGCGATAGCTGATGTAACGCCGGCTTTACCTTGACCACCAAGTACTAAAATAATTGCAGATGCGATTGATGCTAAAGCAGCATCGGGTGCAACAGCGGCCCCAACGTTAGCCCAACCTAAGGCGATCATTTGTAATGTCCCGCCTAAGATAAGACATGGTAATAAGTTACCGGTTACTAGGCCGATTAATGTACAAGCAATGACTGGCTGATGGAAATGGAATTGATCTAAGATACCTTCCACACCAGCTAGAAATGCGATAAAAATGACCAAAATCACTTGAATGAAATTCAAATCCATGATTATTAATCCTCCGTTTTCTTCTGATAATTAATTATTTATTGTTTTGTTTGTCTAATTCTGATTGTGCTTTTTTAAGGATGCTATCCATATTACCGTTTGAATCACTTGGCACTTTGCGAACATCAAACTTGATGCCTTTTGCCTTTAGTTTTTCAAATGTATCGATATCATCTTGGTCAAAGGCCAAAACAGTATTAGGTTGAACTTTACCAGTTGAGTGCGCCATTGAACCAACATTAATTGTTTCTAATGGTACGCCACCTTCAACGGCTCTAAGTGCATCTTGTGGTGATTCGAATAATAATAAGGCACGTTCCTTACCGAAGTGTTGATCATCTTTTGCCAACTTGATCATTTGATCGATTGGCACCACATGCGCTTTAATGCCACCAGGAGCCGCTTGTTTAATTAAGTTTGTCCGTAATTCATCTTTAGCAACGTTGTCTGAAACAACAATAATCCGTGTTGGGTTAGTTGTCTTAGACCAAGTGGTTGCCACTTGACCATGTAATAGACGTGAATCAATACGTGCCAAGACATATTTGAACTTACCAGGAGTCCCTGTATTAGCAGCTTGTTTTGCTTCTGCCTTTGGTGCTTCTTTTGGTTCTAAGTCTTCAGGTTTAACCCGAACACCCGCCTTAGCCTCATCAATAATATGTGCTGCGATTTCATGAGCAGATGTCATAGATAAACGTGATGCGTATGCCTCAATCAACATTGGTAAGTTCAAACCAGTAACGATTGCCCATTTATCTTTGTGAGCTTCGAACAAGCCATTTGCTTGATTAAATGGTGAACCTCCCCAAAGATCGACTAAGAACAAGACGTCATCATCTGCGTCAAACGTTGCAACGGCAGCTTCTAAATGCGCTTTCAAATCATCTGGTCCTTCATTAGGCATAAAAGTAACAGCTTGTACTTTTTCTTGTTCGCCGAAAATCATTGAACCAGATTGCATGATACCTTTAGCAAACTCCCCGTGACTTGCAATAACGATTCCAACCATTCACAAAAACCTCCTTATAAAATAGTTGTAATAACACACTGATAAAAACGCTAACAATTATAATGAAATATTATGGCATTAATCCCTATCAATCTATTATCACACCAAAACGTTTTTCTTTTTAAAACGCTTTACTCGTTTATTTTACCACAAATCTCTAATCTGTCTAATCATTTTTACGTTATCTATGAAATTGGTCTAGATAATGCCGTCGTTATCCGTTTTCATAAATATACATTGCTCTCTAGTATTTAACGACGACAACATTTCAAGGTAGCTGATTTGAAGATGTCACATTAATTTAAATCATTGCCAGACCGGTCTATACCCTGAGACAGTAAAAAGGACTAGGAGACAATTCTCATCCTAGTCCTTTTTTTATCGGCTGACTACTATTTAGTCTTACTATTTTTTAGCGCCTAATTGCGCTAAGTATTTCGTTCGTTTTGCTTCATCGAATTCATCTTCAGATTTAGCAATAATCACGGCTGCTAATGAATTACCCATGACATTAACTGCTGTTCGCCCCATGTCGACTAAGCGATCAATCCCCGCAATGAATGCCACACCAGCAGCTGGCACCCCAATGGTCGTAATCGTTGCAAGTAATACCACAAATGAAGCCCCTGGCACCCCGGCCATCCCTTTAGAGGTGATCATCAAGACCACTAAGAGCGTTAATTGTTGCATTAAACTAAGGTGAATATGATAAGCTTGCGCTAAAAAGAGCGCCGCTAATGATTGATAGATTGCGGATCCATCAAGGTTAAACGTATAACCTGTAGGAATGACAAAAGAAGCAATTCCCTGACTAACCCCGTAATCTTGAATTTTTTCCATTACTTTAGGTAACGCAGCTTCCGAACTGGCAGTTGAAAAGGATAGCACTAATTCTTCTTTAAAGACTTTCAACAGTTCTAAGATATTAATGTGCCAAATTTGCGCCACTAGCCCCGCCACAACCACAACGAAGAAAATCATCGTTAAGTAACAAATCACTAGGAAATAAACCAATGGCTTCAATGCATCAAACCCAAATTGGGCAATCGTCACACCGATTAGGGCAAAAACCCCGATTGGCGCTAATTGCATAATCCAGTTAGTCAATTTAAACATCACTTCTGAAATCATTTCAAAAGCGTTAATCAGCGATTCACTACGTTTGCCAAATGTTGCAAGCCCTAGGCCAAACAAGACCGTAAAGAAGATGATTGGAATCATTTCCCCTTCACTAAGGGCTTTGAAAATATTCGTGGGCACAATATTCATAATAATATCGCCCAAGCCATGATTGCTAGCTGACTCAGCAGCCGCTGTATATTGGCCAATTGAACCTTGACTCAAACTATGAATATCGATTAAGGCCCCTGGCTTTGTCAAATTACCGACGGTCAACCCCAATGCAATGGCAATGGTGGTCATCATTTCAAAATATAAAAGTGTCTTGCCGCCAATTCGACCCAACTTTTTGATATCGCCCATTTTGGCGATGCCTACTACCAAACAAGAAACAACGATTGGCAATACAATCATCTTAATTAAATTAATAAACAACGTTCCTATCGCTTGCATCACCGCAATTGCAGCTTTGTTTTGGTAGAAAATCCCACCGGCAACTAAGCCAAGTGCGATGCCGATTAAAATCCGCCAGCCTAAACTAATCCTAAAATAACGTTGTTTTTTCATCTCTTGTCACTCCATCTTTTAACGCACTCTAACGGTTGGCGCTTTGATTGTCACGCTTAAAGCGTCAATAATTCTGTTAATTGTTTAATTTCATGTGTTGGCTGTAAGGCCTGATCATGATTAATTTGACCTGTTGGATTGTACCAAGCTGTTGCCACCCCCACATTTTGCCCTCCCTGAACGTCAGAAGTCAGTGAATCACCTACAATTAATGACTGAGTCATTGTAACAGTTTCTAATTTCTGGAAAACAGTTTGAAAATAAGCTGGGTCCGGTTTTTGATAACCTAATTCTTCCGATACAAAAATGGCATCGAAATAATGCGCTAACCCCGAATCTTGCAGGCGTTGGTACTGTGTGCGCGCCACACCGTTCGTTGTGATATATAACTTCGCGTGTTGCGCTTGCAAACCACGCAATAATTCTTCGGATTGTGGCATTAAATCGTGGCCTAAAGCCAAATTATCTAAGTATTGACTTGATAACTGTTGACCGTCGACCACTTTATTAAACTGCTTTTTGAAAAAAGTCGCAAAGCGGGTATTCAATAATATTTCCCGGGTTAATTCGCCTTGTTCATATTGGCGCCATAACCCTTGATTGAAAGTTTGATAAGTTGCTTTAATATCACTCGTTAAGTCAATATCTTGGGCGTTAAATAGCCGTTCTAATGCTTGATCTTCATCCGCATCGAAGTCAAATAAGGTATTATCCATGTCGAAAAATAAATATTTATATTGCATTTTGTTAATCACTCTCTTTAATCTAAATATTTTAACTTGCCCTTAAAATCGGCTATTTTATTATACCCTTTTTGTTGCATGATTGTTTGTAATTCTGCTGTTAAGCGGGCAAAGATCTGTGGGCCTTCTTTATAAAGTGCAGTTCCGACTTGAACCATACTAGCACCACATAATAGATGTTCAAAAACATCTTGTCCAGACTTGACGCCGCCCGTCCCGATAATTTGAATCTCAGGTTTCAATCGTTGATAAAAGGCATGGACATTCGCGAGCGCTGTCGGTTTAATATAGTCGCCACCAATCCCACCAAAACCATGCTTGGGTTTAATGCTAACCCGTTCGGTGGCAGCATCAATCGTGAGCCCATTACCGATACTATTGACAGAATTAATGAATGCCAAGGGAAATTGGTTTAAAATAGCCGCCATCTGATCAAAATGAACAATATCAAAATAAGGGGGTAATTTGACGCCTAACGGTCCGTCATACACTTCAAAGACCCGCGTTAAAATTTGTTCAACCGTTTCAAAATCATAACCCGTTTGTGGTTTCCCTGGCACATTAGGGCAAGAAAGATTCAATTCCACTAAACCATTAAAATCAGAATCTGTGATTTGCTTCAATAGCGTTTCGTCCTCAGAGATATTGAAACCAGTAATTGATTGAAAATATCGTTTCTCAGGAAAAAGGGCTTGTTGTTGAGAAATGTAATCGAGATAATAAGGTAAGCCCTTATTAGGGAGACCCATCGAGTTAATGCTCCCCCACGGTGTTGATAAATAGCGTGGTTCCGGATTACCCGCCCTTGGGACCACGGTGGCACTCTTGGTTACAAAAGTGCCTGCTGCAGATTTTTGAATCTGATTTAGTTCATCTGCATCATAACAATAAACGCCTGCTGCATTCATTAAACAATTGTCAAAATGAATGCCTGCTAATGTTGTTTCAGTTGAAATCAATATTTTCGCCCCTATTCCGATTTATTTCTATTGATTATACGTGATTTAACCAATAAATACCACCCTTTATTCGATATTAATATCAAAACACGAACTATTTAGCCTATTACTTAAATATCTCCTTAATAGAGTTGCTTTTAAGTCATCCCTAATCGTTTTATACTAATAGCAGAACGATTTTCAAATAGAAAGAAGCTTATTATGCAAACCTTAGTTAATAGTAGTGCCGGTGTTTTTATTATCATTATCATGATTGTGGTCGGTTATGCCTTGGCGGCACGGCATTGGTTTAATGAAGAAAGTACCGCGCTCATCGCTAAACTTGTGACACAAGTTGCCCTACCACCGTACATGATTATTTCAATCACTAAGGACTTTTCACATAATCAATTAGTCACTTTACTCCCTAATCTCCGTTTTCCAGTTATCTCAATGTTACTTTTATTTGGGATTTCAATTATCGTCGCACGACTTATTAAAGTCGATGCCAATCGACGTGGCTTATTCGAATCCATGTTTTTCAATTCCAATACGGTTTTTGTAGGCTTACCGATTAACCTAGCCCTCTTTGGTCAGCGCAGTCTCCCCTTTGTCTTAGTCTATTACATGGCTAATACCACTATTTTTTGGACCCTTGGTGTTTACTTAATTCAACGAGATGGTACCGTTCAGGACGGCCTATCCCTTAAAACTGTTTTACAGAAGGTTTTCTCGGCGCCACTAATCGGTTTTATTATCGGCGTTATCCTAGTCTTATTGGATTGGCACTTACCCAGTTTCTTAACACAGTCCTTCACTTATCTCGGCAACCTGACCATCCCACTATCCATGCTCTTCATTGGGATTTCAATTTATAACGCCGGCCTTAGAAATATTCGCTTTGGCAAAGATCAACTAGGTGTCTTGGCCGGTCGGTTCATCTTTGCGCCTTTATTAATGACTGCGTTAGTCTATCCAAGTCACATGCCACCCCTCATGAAACAAGTCTTCATTCTGCAATCTTGTATGCCCGTCATGACAAATGCCCCCGTTGTCGCACGGCTTTATAATACAGACGCTGATTTTGCCGCTGTCCTGGTGACCGAGACAACAATCGGGGCTTTGTTGATGGTACCGCTCATGATGTTCCTCTTGGGACAACTATTTTAACCATAAAAAAGACGCCATCCATTAATTTGGATGGCGTCTTTTCATTTAGATAGCGGCATACATGTGTTTGATCGTATCAATCGATGTTTGCCATTTTTGTTGTTCTGCTGTCGTTAACTGACTTGGATAATCCTGTAAGACACCCGCAGCACCAACCATTGCTGGATGGCCAACATAGCATTGGACAGTGTCATCAAAGTTAGAAACGGGTAAGACTTGCCGTGTATTTTGTAAAATAGCTGCGGCACAGTGCGCTGCTTGATTAGCAATCCCATAAGACGTATAACCCTTGCCACTGAGAATTTCCCAAGCACCTTGGCGAGCATCGACTTCAAATTGTGCCAATTGTTCTGGCGATAATTGTGCTGCTAGTGGTTGCCCACCAACATGCACCCCAGACCAAGCGACAAATTGTGAATTACCATGTTCACCTAATACATACCCTTGGACACTATTAGGCGCAACGTTCAAATAATGGCCGACTGCAACTTGCATGCGCGCCGTATCCAAAGTTGTCCCCGTCCCTAAAACGCGTTCCTTAGGAAAGCCAGTTAAAGCTTGTAAATATTGGGTAATCACATCGCATGGATTAGTAATGTTCAATAAGATTCCTTTGAAATTAGCCGCCTTTAATTTAGGGGCCCACTCTGCGACGGCTGTTTTCGTATAAGTTAATTCATCAAACCGATCATCACTATGTTCGAGGATACTAATGTCGCCTGCCGAGAAAATCACTAGGTCGCAAGTTGCTAATTGACTTTCATCATTAGCTGTAATCTTAACAAAACCTGTGTGATCAACTTGACCGGCTTCTAAATCATTTCGTTCTGCTTCTGCTAATTTTGGCTTTTGATCAAATAAAACTAACTCACTACAAATGCGCCGGGAAACGAGCGTATAGGCCACCGTACTCCCAACGTGACCAATGCCAATAATGGCTACTTTATTCATTGATCCAACTCCCAATCAAATATTATCGAACAGCAATCGCTTCAATTTCAACAATCCCACCAGCTGGTAATTTGCCAACTTGAACGGCACTTCTAGCAGGTGCAATGTCACCGAAGTATTCTGCATAAACTTGATTAAATTCATTAAAATCATCTAAGTTGGTTAAGAAACAGTTGGTTTTAACGATATTTTCTAAGGTTAGCCCTGCTTCTTTTAAAACACTTTGTAAGTTCATAATCGCTTGTTTCGTTTGTCCTGCTAAATCAGGTGCAAGTTTGCCGTCTTTTAAGCCCAGTTGACCTGACATAAAGACCATCTTATCGGTCGCAATTGCTTGGCTATATGGTCCTAATGGTTCTGGTGCTTGTTTCGTATAAATCTTTTCTGACATATTAATCAACCTCTCTTGTTTATTGACTACGCTTTCATTGTAGTCCAGATAGGCTTGTTTATCAACCAAGATTGTGTATTATTACACATTTAACCACAAAAAAAGAGCGTTAGATAATCGGAATATCTAACACTCTTATTGAAACTAGATGAATTGAACGATTTGCATTAAGATTGGCACAACGACGACGAACAAGACAGTACTTGTTGTAACAACGTTTGTTGCATATTCAACGTCCCCGTGTGATTGACCGACTAAGATTGGTAAGACAGCCAAACCTGGTGTTGCGGCTTGAATAATTAATGTGCTTTGTTCAATTGATGGAATTGAAGTTGTGTTCTTGAAGAACATCATGATCGCAATCATGATGGCTGGTGCAACAACGAAACGACCTAATAGGGCTAAGATTGTATCGCGGTCGAAATGGATTGATTTCAAACCAGCATCAGCTAAGATAATCCCAATGTAGATCAATGACATTGGTGTTACGATGCCACCAACCATTGAGAATGTCTTATCAACAAGTTCTGGTAATGGTAAACCAGTTAAAAGATAAATTAATGCGGCTAAGAAACCGATTAATGGTGAAGGTAATAATTTACGCCAGTTAAATTTGCCTTTAGCAGCGCCTTTTTCTTTTGTAGGATCATCATTTGAGATGAAGAAGACCCCGATTGCCCATGTTGAAACCGTGTTTGCAACATAGTAGATCAAGAAGTAAGGTAAACTCTTGTCACCGAATAGTGCCAAGTTCAATGGTAAACCAATGAAGATTGTATTGGCATTAACGAACATATTGATAAATGTCCCACGACGACCTGGCCGAATCCGGAAAGCCTTTGTTAATAACCAAGCAACTAAGTAACCTAGGGCAAAACTAATTAAAACATAGATTAAGCCGCCAGATAAACCGACCAACTTTTCACGGGTCAAGTTATCTAAAACTGAAACAAAGATTGATAATGGTAAAGCAACGTTCATGATTAAAAATGAAATTGTACCTTTAAAGTTATCATCAAACTTCTTAGAACTTCGTAGCCAAAACCCCAAAGCAATGACTAAGACGATTTCGATGACACTTGATAATGATGTTAGAAATGCTGCCAACTCTTTCACTCTCCTACCAATTAATATTTAAAATTATAGTGCTTTGTATTCTGGTTCCCATTTCATGTCTGCAACGGCTTTTTGCACGTCAGCAATTTCTTCTTTATTCAAACCTTGGTCAACAGCGCTTTGTGCAACAGCGTTAGCAACAGTTTGTGAGAAGACGTCTAATTTTGTAACAGGAGGCAATACGGCTGCGCCAGGTTCTGTTGGATCAACAATCCCACCCAATGAATGTGCTGCCTTACTAATCATTTCGTCATTTAAGACTTTAGCAGTTGAAGCAATTGTCCCTAAACCAAGACCTGGGTATACCAAAGCATTGTTAGCTTGACCGATTTCATATGTGACACCGTTGTATTCAACAGGTGCCGCTGGAATACCAGTAGCCACTAAGGCTTTACCATCGGTCCATTTAATTAAGTCTTCAGCAGTTGCTTCAGCTAATTTAGTTGGATTTGATAATGGGAAGATAATTGGCCGTTCTGTGTGAGCAGCCATTTCCTTCACGATTGATTCTGTAAAAGTACCAGGTTGTGTTGAAGTACCAACTAAGATTGTGGGATGGATCGCTTTAACAGCAGCTTCTAAGGTTGTTAATTCATCCGCATTAGCGAATTCACTACGTTTGCGAGCAAATGGTTTTTGTTCTGGTGTTAATTCTGGATCATCATCGAACAATAGACCTTGCTTATCAACCATGTAGAAACGGCTACGTGCTTGTTCTTCAGTTAAACCTTCTTGTAACATTTCTTCGAAGATGCGGTGTGTAATACCAGCACCAGCAGTCCCAGCACCAAAGCTCATGTAAACTTGGTCGGTCATCTTGCCACCAGAGATATTTAATGCACCCATGATACCAGCTAATGTGATAATCCCTGTTCCTTGGATATCATCATTGAAAGTCACGATTTGATCTTTGTACTTGTTCAAGATGTTAGCAGCATTACTCCGGCCAAAATCTTCAAAGTGAAGGTACATGTTAGGGAATAATTCTTCAGCTGTTTGAACGAATTGATCAACGAAATCGTAGTAACGATCGCCGCGAACACGTTCATGCCGGTTTCCTAAGTATAATTCATCATTTAATAAACTTTCACGGTTTGTACCAGCATCTAAAACAACTGGTAAGACTTGACTAGGATCAATCCCGGCAGCAGCTGTATAAACCATTAATTTACCAACTGAGATATCGACACCTTGTGTTCCCCAGTCGCCAATCCCTAAAATACCTTCGCCATCAGTCACAACGATTAATTTAATTTCGCGACCATCAGCAGCGTTGGCTAAAGTCGTCTTCATTGAATCAGGATCGTCGATTGACAAGAAGGCTGCATGTTGTGGATTCACATATAAAGCACTGTAGTTTTCAATTGTGTCAGCAATCGTTGGATCGTAAACCACTGGCATGAATTCAGCAACGTGTTGGCTGAATAACTTGAAGAATAAAACCCGGTTTTCATTAAAAATTGACATTAAGAAAATCCGTTGTTCAAGCATGTTTGCTTTTGATTGATATTGGGCATAAGCTTGTTTAACTTGTTCGTCAATTGTTTGAACGTGGGGTGGTAACATCCCCGTTAAACCAAATTGAGCACGTTCTTCAGCCGTAAAAGCGGTCCCTTTATTTAAAAATGGATCATTTAAAATTTGTTGTGCTTTCATATTAATAATCTCCTTTTCTTTTTATATCATGTTGGTCACTATACACGCCTCAACATTTGATAGTCAAAACTTACAACTGTGATAAAATAGATTTATATGAGTTTTTCAAATCGCATTAAATAGGAGTTTCTATGAAGATTAAAGATTTAGAATATTTTGTGGCTTTAATTAAATTAAAAAATTTTACGGCAGTTGCTGACCAATTTGGCGTTAGCCAGCCGACCATCACTTATGCGGTTAAGCGTTTAGAAACAGAATTTGAGACTAAATTAATCCGTCGGGACCAGTCGCATCAATCGATTATTATTACGGATAGCGGTGAACAACTCAATCGACATGCGGTAAAAATTCTAAATGAAATTCAATTGACAACTACCGATATGCAAAATTTGTCTGCCACTGAACTTCGTTTTGGATTGCCACCTATCATTGGCACCTATTATTTCTCTAAATTAGCGCAGAAATTAGTCAAGGCTGGGAGTATTCAACATTTTGCAACGGTTGACGGTGGTTCTACCGAATTACTGGCAAGTTTAGAAGCCGGGCGTTTAGATGCTGCTTTACTGGGCTCGGCAACGCCACTAGAAAATGATGCCTTAACGGCTGAAATTATCGAACAACATCACTTTAAAATCGTTGTCAGCCCCAAATCATCGCTCGCAAACGCAAAAAAAGTTGCTTTTCGTGATTTAGCCAATGAAAATTTTATCATGTTAGCGGAGGGGTTCGTTCATCCTGTCGTTTTTGATACGCTTTCGACGATGAATCAAATGAACCCTGATATTATTTACCGAACCAACGATGTTAGTATTCTTAAAAGTATGGTCCATGAAAACGTCGGAATTGGCTTTCTAACTGAAACGGCCATCACACCAGCTGATGACTTAATTACTTTAGACTTACTTGACCAACCGCAACCCACCTTCTACATTTCATTAGCCTCTCGTAAGACACAACTCTTCTCAGCAACTCAACAAGCCTTATTAGGGACTTTAATAACCGCCGCTAAAGAATACCGCTTAGAACAAAAAAACAGCAACACCGACTCATAAACCGTCGATGTTGCTGTTTTTTAATTACCATAGGAAATCGATTACCGCTTTATTAACAGCTTCGTTTTCATGTAGTTTGCTATGTTGGGCATTCGAGCCCTTAAATTGAACTTCTTGATATGATTTAGCGCTTGGTGCCACTAAATATCGCAACGATTGTGAAGAGACATTGCTAACACGCCCATCAGAATCACTACCATCTGATAAGTCCCCATAAATATTTAAATATTGAATTTGATTTTTGGGTAATCTGTGTCTCAATCCCATTAGTTGCCGGTAAGTGGCGTTGATCTGCTGTGGGCGGCCATTTTTAGCCAGATGATTTTGATTTGCACGATCATCCATCCCGATAATACCAGCATAGTGCCCCGCAATCGAAACGAACTTAGCTAATTGTGGCATTTTTTTATTCTGAGCATTATTTGCCAGATAGAAAGCTAATGTTAAATTACCCATCGAATGAGCGACTACATTAAATTGTTTAAAATGATGCTGCCGGTTAACCGCAATCAATACCCGTTTGAACCATTCACCATTTTGCCGGTAATTGGCATTGCGATTATTCTTATAAATCACCTGGATAATCGGTCGTGTTGTATTGCCTGTCCAATGCCCCTCTAATTCAACTTGTCCCGTCCGACTGACAATTGCGGTTAATACCTTAGTAGCCCTACCTCGCTCTTCTGCCGCCGCAATCATACTATCGTTCGAACGACCAGAGCCACCATACCCATGTAAATAAAAAGTTGGTGCACTGTCACGGACACGATTTGCTTGTTGTCTTGCTTGGTTTGGACGCTGATTTATCAGTAATATTCCTACAATAATTGCTACTAGAAAACCACCGCTAAGTAAAAAGCCCCACTTCTTCATCACAATCACCCTTTTGATGTACTTAGTATATCCCTATCGTATCATACCGCTTTCATGCCAGACAATAACTTATTTTTAGACAACAAAAAAGCCCTATCTCTAGGGCTTTTAAAACTTGTATAATAATCCATTATACCGGTGATCGGGGTCGAACCGATACTTCCGTGAGGAAACGGGATTTTGAATCCCGCGCGTCTGCCAATTCCGCCACACCGGCATCTTACAGAACGTTTAAGGTTAGCGCCTAAACGCAAAGGCGGTAACCGGATTTGAACCGGTGATAAAGGTTTTGCAGACCTCTGCCTTACCACTTGGCTATACCGCCATAAAAGAACAAATCCTGTCCTTGAAATTGGGCTAGCTGGATTCGAACCAACGCATGACAGGATCAAAACCTGTTGCCTTACCGCTTGGCCATAGCCCAATAATAAAAGGCGGTATGTGGGAATCGAACCCACGTGTGTCGGATCCACAAACCGATGTGTTAACCACTTCACCAATACCGCCATTATTAACATGAATAATTATACCATAGTCGCAATGTTTATGCAACATATAATATAAACAGGGATAGTAGGAATTGAACCCACACTGACGGTTTTGGAGACCGTAGTTCTACCTTTAAACTATATCCCTATAAATATGGAGGAGAGTGGATTCGAACCACCGAACCCGAAGGAGCGGATTTACAGTCCGCCGCGTTTAGCCACTTCGCTACTCCTCCAAAAATGGCGCAGGACAGAATCGAACTGCCGACACATGGAGCTTCAATCCATTGCTCTACCAACTGAGCTACTGAGCCATTTTGAAACGGTCACAACGGGACTCGAACCCGTGATCTCCTGCGTGACAGGCAGGCGTCCTAACCAGCTAGACCATGCGACCAAATTGCGGGAGTAGGGTTTGAACCTACGACCTTCGGGTTATGAGCCCGACGAGCTACCAGACTGCTCCATCCCGCGATAATATAAAGGAGAATGAGAGATTCGAACTCTCGCGTGGGCAGAACCCACCTGACGGTTTTCAAGACCGTTCCCTTCAGCCAGACTTGGGTAATTCTCCATAAAAACTATAAATGTAACAATGTTACAATGACCCGTACGGGATTTGAACCCATGATACCGCCGTGAAAGGGCGGTGTCTTAACCACTTGACCAACGGGCCATACAAAACGGAGAAGGAGGGATTTGAACCCTCGCGCCAGTTTCCCGACCTACACCCTTAGCAGGGGCGCCTCTTCAGCCACTTGAGTACTTCTCCAAATATTTAGATAATGGGCCTAAATGGACTCGAACCATCGACCTCACGCTTATCAGGCGTGCGCTCTAACCAGCTGAGCTATAGGCCCATGAAAAGCGGGTGACGAGAATCGGACTCGCGACAACAGCTTGGAAGGCTGTGGTTTTACCACTAAACTACACCCGCATATTCATGATATGGCGCAGGACAGAATCGAACTGCCGACACATGGAGCTTCAATCCATTGCTCTACCAACTGAGCTACTGAGCCATTTTGAAACGGTCACAACGGGACTCGAACCCGTGATCTCCTGCGTGACAGGCAGGCGTCCTAACCAGCTAGACCATGCGACCAATTGCGGGAGTAGGGTTTGAACCTACGACCTTCGGGTTATGAGCCCGACGAGCTACCAGACTGCTCCATCCCGCGATAATATAAAAATATTATAACCACCTACAAAATCTCACCAAACGATGGACCTTGTAGGACTCGAACCTACGACCGGGCGGTTATGAGCCGTCTGCTCTAACCAACTGAGCTAAAGGTCCAAGTTTTTTGAAAAATAGCGGCGAAGGGGATCGAACCCCCGACCTCCCGGGTATGAACCGGACGCTCTAGCCAGCTGAGCTACACCGCCAAAAAACTTAAATTATAACATGTAACTTACGTTACAATCGGGAAAACAGGATTCGAACCTGCGACCCCCTGGTCCCAAACCAGGTGCTCTACCAAGCTGAGCTATTTCCCGTTATATGCACCCAGTAGGAGTCGAACCTACAACCTTCTGATTCGTAGTCAGACACTCTATCCAGTTGCGCTATGGGTGCATTTTTCATTATGATGCCGAGGACCGGAATCGAACCGGTACGGTAGTCACCTACCGCGGGATTTTAAGTCCCGTGCGTCTGCCAGTTCCGCCACCCCGGCTTAATCATAATGAAAGCGGAAGACGGGATTCGAACCCGCGACCCCCACCATGGCAAGGTGATGTTCTACCACTGAACTACTTCCGCATCTTAATGCCGACTAGACGATTCGAACGCCCGACCCTCTGATTACAAATCAGATGCTCTACCAACTGAGCTAAGTCGGCATAATAAGATAACTTTCATTGAATATTCAATTAAATGCGGGTGAAGGGACTTGAACCCCCACGTCTATATAGACACTAGAACCTAAATCTAGCGCGTCTGCCAATTCCGCCACACCCGCATTTTGGCGTGTAACTTGGCCGATGAGTCGTGACAGGCTCGAACTGTCGACCCTCTGATTAAAAGTCAGATGCTCTACCAACTGAGCTAACGACTCAATGGAGGTTACAGGGCTCGAACCTGTGACCCTCTGCTTGTAAGGCAGACGCTCTCCCAACTGAGCTAAACCTCCATCAAATATAGCGTGGCAACGTCCTATCCTCGCAGGTAGTTTCCCACCAACTACTATCGGCGCTAAGAAGCTTAACTACTGTGTTCGACATGGGAACAGGTGTATCCTTCTTGCTATCGCCACCACACTATTTGTGCTTACGCACTGAGAAGAACTTCGTTCTCTCAAAACTGCATAATAAGTAATATTTCATTTCAAAAGCCAAACATTGCACCTTTGGTTAAGTCCTCGACCGATTAGTACTAGTCCGCTCCATACATCGCTGTACTTCCACTCCTAGCCTATCTACCTGATCATCTTTCAGGGGTCTTACTTCCATAAAGGAATGGGAAATCTCATCTCGAGGGGGGCTTCACACTTAGATGCTTTCAGCGTTTATCCCTGCCATACATAGCTACCCAGCGATGCGCCTGGCGGCACAACTGGTACACCAGAGGTATGTCCATCCCGGTCCTCTCGTACTAAGGACAGCTCCTCTCAAATTTCCTGCGCCCGCGACGGATAGGGACCGAACTGTCTCACGACGTTCTGAACCCAGCTCGCGTACCGCTTTAATGGGCGAACAGCCCAACCCTTGGGACCGACTACAGCCCCAGGATGCGATGAGCCGACATCGAGGTGCCAAACCTCCCCGTCGATGTGGACTCTTGGGGGAGATAAGCCTGTTATCCCCAGGGTAGCTTTTATCCGTTGAGCGATGGCCCTTCCATACGGAACCACCGGATCACTAAGTCCGACTTTCGTCCCTGCTCGATTTGTCAATCTCACAGTCAAGCTCTCTTATACCTTTACACTCTACGAATGATTTCCAACCATTCTGAGAGAACCTTTGAGCGCCTCCGTTACACTTTAGGAGGCGACCGCCCCAGTCAAACTGCCCACCTGACACTGTCTCCCGCCACGCTAAGTGGCGCGGGTTAGAGTGGTCATACAGTTAGGGTAGTATCCCACCAACGCCTCAATCGAAACTAGCGTTCCGATTTCTACGGCTCCTACCTATCCTGTACAAACTGTACAAACACTCAATATCAAGCTACAGTAAAGCTCCATGGGGTCTTTCCGTCCTGTCGCGGGTAACCCGCATCTTCACGGGTATTATAATTTCACCGAGTCTCTCGTTGAGACAGTGCCCAAATCATTACGCCTTTCGTGCGGGTCGGAACTTACCCGACAAGGAATTTCGCTACCTTAGGACCGTTATAGTTACGGCCGCCGTTTACTGGGGCTTCAATTCTGGGCTTCGCTTGCGCTAACTCATCCTCTTAACCTTCCAGCACCGGGCAGGCGTCAGCCCCTATACGTCATCTTACGATTTTGCAGAGACCTGTGTTTTTGATAAACAGTTGTTTGGGCCTATTCACTGCGGCTGACCTGACGGTCAGCACCCCTTCTCCCGAAGTTACGGGGTCATTTTGCCGAGTTCCTTAACGAGAGTTCACTCGCTCACCTTAGGATATTCTCCTCGACCACCTGTGTCGGTTTACGGTACGGGTAGTTTATTTCTCACTAGAAGCTTTTCTTGGCAGTGTAACATCAGGAACTTCGCTACTTAATTTCGCTCCCCATCACAACTTGTCCTTAAAGAATCAAGCATTTCACTCAACTCAAGACTTATTGCTTGGACACACATTTCCAGTCGTGTGCATTCCTTAGCTTCCTGCGTCCCTCCATCATTCAAACAAAATAAACTAGTACAGGAATATCAACCTGTTATCCATCGACTACGCCTCTCGGCCTCGCCTTAGGTCCCGACTAACCCTGGGAGGACGAGCCTTCCCCAGGAAACCTTAGTCATACGGTGGATCAGATTCTCACTGATCTTTCGCTACTCATGCCGGCATTCTCACTTCTAAGCGCTCCACTAGTCCTTACGATCTAGCTTCGTCGCCCTTAGAACGCTCTCCTACCGCGGACACTTACGTGTCCACCCACAGTTTCGGTATTATGTTTAGCCCCGGTACATTTTCGGCGCAGCGGCACTCGACTAGTGAGCTATTACGCACTCTTTAAATGGTGGCTGCTTCTGAGCCAACATCCTAGTTGTCTGTGCACCGCCACATCCTTTTCCACTTAACATAAATTTTGGGACCTTAACTGGTGATCTGGGCTGTTTCCCTTTCGACTACGGATCTTATCACTCGCAGTCTGACTCCCGGAACTAAATCAATGGTATTCGGAGTTTATCTGAATTCAGTAACCCATGACGGGCCCCTAGTCCAAACAGTGCTCTACCTCCATGATCCAATATTCCGAGGCTAGCCCTAAAGCTATTTCGGAGAGAACCAGCTATCTCCAAGTTCGATTGGAATTTCACCGCTACCCACACCTCATCCCCGCCATTTTCAACTGACGTGGGTTCGGTCCTCCAGTGTGTTTTACCACACCTTCAACCTGGACATGGGTAGGTCACTTGGTTTCGGGTCTACATCTATATACTCACTCGCCCATTTCAGACTCGCTTTCGCTACGGCTCCAGCTTTTCACTTTAACCTCGCATATAAACGTAACTCGCCGGTTCATTCTACAAAAGGCACGCCATCACTCATTAACGAGCTTTGACTAATTGTAGGCACATGGTTTCAGGATCTATTTCACTCCCCTTCCGGGGTGCTTTTCACCTTTCCCTCACGGTACTGGTTCACTATCGGTCACTAGGGAGTATTTAGCCTTGGGAGATGGTCCTCCCGGATTCCGACGGAATTTCACGTGTTCCGCCGTACTCAGGATCCAGAACGGAGGTTAAGTTGTTTAATCTACGTGGTTATCACACTCTTTGACTCAGCTTCCCAGCTGATTCGATTACAACTTAACTTGGTAACTCCAAAGTTCTGTCCTACAACCCCAAGAAGCAAGCTTCTTGGTTTGGGCTCTTCCCCGTTCGCTCGCCGCTACTTAGGGAATCGATTTTTCTTTCTCTTCCTGAAGGTACTTAGATGTTTCAGTTCCCCTCGTCTACCTTCATTAAGCTATGTATTCACTTAATGATAATACTCGATTAAAAGTATTGGGTTCCCCCATTCGGAAATCTCCGGATCAAAGCTTACTTACAGCTCCCCGAAGCATATCGGTGTTAGTACCGTCCTTCATCGGCTCCTAGTGCCAAGGCATCCACCATGCGCCCTTTATAACTTAACCTATCTTTACCTACGGTAAAGGGTTATTATTTGAGTTTAGCGATATGAACTAATTCATATTTCTATTATTAAAAAACTCTTTAAAACGCAATGTTTTCTCGGCTTTTAAAACTAATATATTACTTATTATCCAGTTTTCAAAGAACAAAGTTACGATGACTATTGTCATCAATGGAGGATAACGGGATCGAACCGATGACCTCCTGCGTGCAAAGCAGGCGCTCTCCCAGCTGAGCTAATCCCCCATAATGAAACTATTAAATTGGTACAATGGGCCTAAATGGACTCGAACCATCGACCTCACGCTTATCAGGCGTGCGCTCTAACCAGCTGAGCTATAGGCCCAAAAACGTCCTTAATGATGAGAGTAGACCTCTCAAAACTAAACAAAGTTTTGATTTCGCAAATGTACAAGGTTTTCCGTATTATTCCTTAGAAAGGAGGTGATCCAGCCGCAGGTTCTCCTACGGCTACCTTGTTACGACTTCACCCTAATCATCTGTCCCACCTTAGACGGCTGGCTCCCCGAAGGGTTACCTCACCGGCTTTGGGTGTTACAAACTCTCATGGTGTGACGGGCGGTGTGTACAAGGCCCGGGAACGTATTCACCGCGGCATGCTGATCCGCGATTACTAGCGATTCCGGCTTCATGTAGGCGAGTTGCAGCCTACAATCCGAACTGAGAATGGTTTTAAGAGATTAGCTAAACCTCGCGGTCTCGCAACTCGTTGTACCATCCATTGTAGCACGTGTGTAGCCCAGGTCATAAGGGGCATGATGATTTGACGTCGTCCCCACCTTCCTCCGGTTTGTCACCGGCAGTCTCACTAGAGTGCCCAACTTAATGCTGGCAACTAGTAATAAGGGTTGCGCTCGTTGCGGGACTTAACCCAACATCTCACGACACGAGCTGACGACAACCATGCACCACCTGTCACTTTGCCCCCGAAGGGAAAGCTCTATCTCTAGAGTGGTCAAAGGATGTCAAGACCTGGTAAGGTTCTTCGCGTTGCTTCGAATTAAACCACATGCTCCACCGCTTGTGCGGGCCCCCGTCAATTCCTTTGAGTTTCAACCTTGCGGTCGTACTCCCCAGGCGGAGTGCTTAATGCGTTAGCTGCGGCACTGAAGGGCGGAAACCCTCCAACACCTAGCACTCATCGTTTACGGCATGGACTACCAGGGTATCTAATCCTGTTTGCTACCCATGCTTTCGAGCCTCAGCGTCAGTTACAGACCAGACAGCCGCCTTCGCCACTGGTGTTCTTCCATATATCTACGCATTTCACCGCTACACATGGAGTTCCACTGTCCTCTTCTGCACTCAAGTTTCCCAGTTTCCGATGCACTTCTTCGGTTGAGCCGAAGGCTTTCACATCAGACTTAAGAAACCGCCTGCGCTCGCTTTACGCCCAATAAATCCGGACAACGCTTGCCACCTACGTATTACCGCGGCTGCTGGCACGTAGTTAGCCGTGGCTTTCTGGTTGGATACCGTCACTACCTGATCAGTTACTATCAGATACATTCTTCTCCAACAACAGAGTTTTACGATCCGAAAACCTTCTTCACTCACGCGGCGTTGCTCCATCAGACTTTCGTCCATTGTGGAAGATTCCCTACTGCTGCCTCCCGTAGGAGTCTGGGCCGTGTCTCAGTCCCAGTGTGGCCGATTACCCTCTCAGGTCGGCTATGCATCACGGTCTTGGTGAGCCTTTACCTCACCAACTAACTAATGCACCGCGGGTCCATCCTAAAGTGATAGCCGAAACCATCTTTCAACCCTGCACCATGCGGTGCTAGGTTTTATGCGGTATTAGCATCTGTTTCCAAATGTTATCCCCCACTTTAGGGCAGGTTACCCACGTGTTACTCACCCGTCCGCCACTCACTCAAATGTTTATCAATCAGGAGCAAGCTCCTTCAATCTAAACGAGAGTGCGTTCGACTTGCATGTATTAGGCACGCCGCCAGCGTTCGTCCTGAGCCAGGATCAAACTCTCGATTAAAAGTTTGTAGCTCTTGTTTTGTTACTTAATTTATTTGCTAGCGAAATTGACTTCGCAAATATGTTGTGCCCTAAAAGGGCGACCCTACACATTTGGTTTATCAAAACTTTGTTCAGTTTTCAAAGATCTACTGTGTTGAAACAGCTTAATTAATATATCATCTTTCATACTAACTTGTCAAGAACTTTTTTTAAATATTTTTTGAATAAATATTCAAAACTTTTAAATTCGATGACGTTGTTTTCGATGATTATCAATTGCCTCGCTGACAACATAGACTACTATACCAACATTCCGATATATCGTCAAGCATTTATTTACATTTTTTTGAATAAAAATGTAAAAAGTTATAAAAACGGACATTTTTGAATAGATATGCAGTGATTGTCCGAATTAATTTAGGTGCGGAACGCCTGTTACTTCCAATTTATCAAGCAATTCCGTGATTTCACTAGGGTTTGCGAACCGATAACCCGATTCCGCAATTATTTGCAATTGTTCGTCATAGAATTCGGCCGGATGTTCACTCCATTGGAAGACAAAAAACGAAACATTCTCACCTTCAAGGTTAATATTGGCTAAATTAATCAATCTTAGCTCATTAACATCAATTTTAATCGTCGCTTTAATGGCGTTTAAAACTGCAGCTAATGGTGTTTGATCCGAATTTTTATGTGTTGATAACATTTTGTAATCCGTATCGGCTTGTTTTTGTACTAAAAAATCATATTGACCTTGCTTTGTCTTATACATGATTGTTCCTGCTACTTTAGCACTCATCTATTTACCCCTTTGGTTTAATTCTTCAATTGCTGCTTTAGTCCATCCCGGTAATCGCTCTGCAATCGGTGCAAAGCCGGTTTGAATCCGACGGTTAGTCCAATAATGCTTCTTTGCTCGTTGTGGTAGCAAATCCTGTGCCTTATGAAGTGCACGTAACGACAAACTAATCTTATGCGTGTATTCATCAACATCTAACACTAATACGTCTAGTTGCTGCCCTACTGTAAATTGTTCGTCTAGTGCCTTCACAAAACCATGACCGCACTCTGAGATATGAATCAAGCCTTGAACTGATTCATCTAATGCCACAAAGACACCATACGGTTGAATCCCTGTTACGGTGCCTGTCACTTTTTGTCCAATTCGATAAACCATATTGTCCTCCAACTTTAATTATCCTATCTATTCTAATCCTTGTCCTTAGTAAAAGGCAAGCCATCTGAAACAACCTGCCTTATCTTTATTAAAATCCAATAAAAAATACCCAGTTTACGCATCAACTGGGTATCACGATTATCATTTTTAGTGTTTGATTGAAATATGGTTGATAACCACTGGATCAACCGGTTTGTCTTGCATCCCTGTTTCAACAGCATTAATTTCATTAACAACGTCCATGCCACTTAAAACTTGGCCAAAGACAGTATGTTTGTGATCTAACCAAGGTGTGCCACCCTTTTCGTAAGCTGCGATCACTTCTTCAGGATAGCCAGCACCTGGCATTTGCGCCATCATGCTTGGGTTGATATGCTCATTAGTCACGATAAAGAATTGGCTACCATTTGTATTAGGACCGGCATTTGCCATTGATAAAGCACCGTTCAAGTTGAAAAGTTCTTGGCTAAATTCATCGCCAAAGGCTTGGCCCCATAAACTTTCGCCACCCATACCGGTACCTGTAGGATCGCCACCTTGAATCATGAAGTCGTTAATTACTCGGTGGAAGACAATACCGTCATAGTAATCTTTTTCAGCTAAGCCGATGAAGTTTTCAACCGTCTTAGGGGCTTGTTCTGGGAATAGCGCAACAGTGAATTCACCATGGTTGGTATCAAAAGTTGCTGTTGGTCCTGCAAAGTTTTCTAAATCTAATTGTGGAAATGTCATGATAGACCTCCTAAATGTTTTTAATTCACAGTATATAATAGCGAATTAATCTAGAAATTACTATTATTATTTCTTTTTAACATGCTTTCCTAATTTTTTTCTAGTATACTATTTCAGAAGTCTACTATAGAAGGAAGTTATCCTATGCTTGATCCTAACCATCTTTTTGATATTACCGTAATCGGTGGCGGTCCCGTTGGCATGTTTGCTGCTTACTACGCTGGTATGCGTAAAGCCGATGTGCAAATCATCGAGAGCCTCCCTGAACTAGGCGGCCAAGTCGCAACGCTCTATCCTGAAAAAGAAATCTTCGATGTGGCCGGATTTAAAGGTATTACTGGTGCTCAGCTCACCGCTAACTTGGCTGAACAATTAGCCGTCTTTGAACCGACAACCCAACTAGAAACGGCTGTTAAGGCCATCTTACCCCAAGAAGACGGGACTTATATCTTAGAAACATCTAAAGGAACAACCCGTACACGCGGTGTCATTGTTGCCGTCGGGAATGGGGCCTTTACCCCCCGAAAACTAGCCGTTGATTATCAACCTGAATGGGAAAATAACTATATCCACTACTTCGCCAAAGAAATGGCCCAGTTTAAAGATCAAACTGTAGCCGTTGCTGGCGGTGGCGATTCTGCGATTGATTGGGCGCTGATGCTCGAAAAAGTGGCTAAACAAGTTTACATTATCCACCGTCGTGATCAGTTCCGGGGTCTTGAAAGCAGTGTCGATGCTTTGATGAACTCTTCCATTCAAATTAAGACCCCATTCTTAATTGATGGTCTCACAGAAGTTGACCATCAACTCGCCCTGTCACTCAATAAGATGAAATCAACTGATCAAGAACAATTAGTGGTCGATAAATTACTCGTCAACTACGGTTTTATCTCCGATACACGGATTCTCCGTGATTGGGGCTTAACGCTTGATCATCACCAAGTCAGTGTTAACCAGCAAATGGCGACTAACTTACCAAACATCTATGCGATTGGTGATATTGCCACCTATCCTGGTAAGGTGAAATTAATTGCGAGTGGCTTTGGTGAAGCACCCATTGCTGTAACCGAACTTTTAACCAAACTCTACCCTGAAAAGCGTCAACCACTTCACAGTACTTCTATTATGTAATTTAAAAGCGCACCGCCTGATCTCAAACGAGAATTAGGCGGTGCGCTTTTTTAATTATGATTTAGCTTTACGGCCCTTTAATTGACTCTTAACCGCAGTGATGACCATTGGGATCAGTGAAACAGCGATAATCCCTAAAACAACCAATGAGAAATGTTCCTTCACAACTGTGATATTCCCAAAGAAGTAACCGGCCCCGCAACAAAGGACAACCCATAAGATACTCCCAATGACATCATACCGGAAGAACTTGCCAAATGACATTTGACTCCCACCGGCGACAAATGGAACAAAGGTTCTGATAATTGGCATGAAACGACCAATGGTAATCGTCTTGCCACCGTACTTGTTAAAGAAGACCTGGGCCTCTTCAATCTTTTCGGTATTGATAAACTTCCCGAAGAAACGGCTCTTGGTTGCAGCCATCCCAACTCGTTTACCGATTTGTTCGTTTAAAGAATCGCCCGCAATTGCGGCAATTAAGAATAGTGCGGCAAATACCCAGATATTCAAATCATTATCTGTTCGAGCCGCCAAGGCAGCTGCGGCAAATAATAATGAATCCCCTGGTAGAAACGGTAAGATGACTGCCCCGGTTTCTACAAAAATAATCGCAAACAAGATCACATACGTCCAATTGCCAAACTGATTGACAATATTGACCAGATGCGCGTCGATATGTAACACAAAATCAATTAACTGCGTCATGTTGATACTCCTATATTTTCATTTGTCGGTACTCACTTTTCTAGCATACCGAATATTAATCCTAAAACAATCATCATTAGAGCTTCTTAATAAATTTTCAATGACTTCTTTGCCCGCCACAAAATAATCAGAAAAAGACCTTCGAGGATGACAAAAAAGCAGATAAAGCACAGCATAAAATACTGCTCGGGTAACACTAGAATAATAGGATCTAACAGCGGGTCAAACTGCCAGTCGAGGTTCCGAAATAGCAATTCATGAAATAACACGAAAAAGCGATCAAAGCTAACACTGGCAATCAACCCAATTACAATCGGCATAACCAGTGCGACTTGCATCGGTCGAATATAGCGCCATTGCCTACTCGACTTAAAATCACGCCGCCAACTCCTAAGGGCCGGTCCAATCGTCACCAGGAAAATGACCGTTGTTAATAAGAAGAGGTGTTTAACTTCCTTAAAATGCGCTAAGCCATTTGCTGACATCTTGAAATGTGGCAACACTAGCGATTGTCCACCCGGTAAAACCAAATAACGCATCAAGCGGTTAAACTCATGCATTAATGCCGCCTGGCTCATCTGCATTTGCGCTGCCAAATGCAGTTGCCGGCTGACCAAGTCATAGCTCAACCAACCGATAGCAATCGCCGCTAGAATACTCCCACTAACGATACTGAGATAAAAAACTAGCCAGTTGCCCGTTTTTTTGACGCCGTTTAAACTTCCCATTCGGCTAAACTATTGATAATATGCGTTGGTTGCGCCGTGACTTTTGCCAAATCAGCCGGTGTTGAAACGCCCGTATAAACTAATAAGGTTGCCATTTCAGCATTTAAGCCCGCTTTGATGTCTGTATTATAGTTATCACCGACCATTACCACTTGGTCCTTAGTTAACCCAAATTGTTCGAGTGCCATTTCCATAATGATTTTTTCTGGTTTACCGATATAAAGCGCTGATTGTTGTGTTGCTCGTTCAACTAAGGCAATCACTGAACCTGCCCCTGGCACTAAGCCGCGTTCATTAGGTAAGTTGGTATCGGCATTCGTCCCAATAAAAAGAGCGCCGCGTTTAATCGCGAGCGTTGCCAATTCAAATTTGTGGTAAGTAACATCGTAGTCTAAGCCAACCACCACGTAGTCTGGGTCATATTCGTTAGTTCTAAAACCAGCATCTAATAAAGCTTGTTTCAACCCAATCTCGCCGATGACATATACGGTCTTACCATTGGCCTGACCACCATTTAGATTTAATAAATAACGCGCCGTTGCCAATGATGGGGTGTAAACTTGGTCTTCGGTTGCATGAATATCATGGTTATCTGCTAAATTTTTGATCACCGCTGCGGGTGATTTAGTGGTGTTATTCGTTAAAAACATAAAAGGGATGTTCTTAGCTTGGAGCCGTTCAATAAAATCACGTGCTTCTGGCATCTGTTCGCTACCGCGATAAACTGTCCCGTCTAAATCGATTAAATAGCCTGCGTAGTTTGTTTTTGTCATTTAGTTACTCACTTTCCAGTTTCCTTTGGGGAATTACTCTCTAATGGTCGAATCTTAAAGTGACGCTTATTAACGGATTTTTTATTCTCCGTGACCGCTTTTTGCGGTTGTTCTTTAGCCACTTTTTGATTAGGTGTTACTTTGCGTTCCGTGAAGCCTTGCTTTTGCCGGCGTTGTTTCTGTGGTCCGCGCCGGCGATTACTACGGCGATTTTCGTTGCGAATCTGTGGTTTACCTTGTCGTTCTAGGACAAAATAGGCACAACCAAAATTACAATATTCATATAAGTAGTCTTGGAGTGTATCAATTAATTGGTCCTTATTGGCCCGCCGATTAGTTGATTTGTAGAATCCCTTAAGGCGTAGTTGTTCAAAACCCCAGTCCGCCACAATATAATCGTACTTCGCAAGAACCTCGTTATAGCGTTCGTTTAGCTTTTCAGCATCAAAACCATCGCGATAATTGGCGACCACTTCGTAGGCACACTTATCGATGTCAATCATGGTTTCACTCTTAACAACAACGTGCTGTGGTACTTCCGGTTGTTTAGCCGCTGCAATCATTTCTTTTTCAAGCGCCCGAGTTACCTTCTTGGCAATCTTCGGTTTTGTTTTTGTATCCGCCACGGCGAACCTCCTCTTCCCTTAAACGGGATATTTTTGTGTTAAATAGGTAGCAACTGCATTTCTCAGAAAATCAGGGAACATAATTTCAGTCTCCCCGACAATTTCAATGGTTGGGAAAAACGGAATAAAGAGGTAATGATCAACTGTCGTCAACGTATAGCTAGCTTCAGGATCAATCTCCTGACCATGCCAAAAGACGCGCCGTAATGTCATATCCACTGTAATCCCATCATAAACAATGTCTCCAAAGATTTTACCACGGAAACTCATCCCTTTAATCGGAAACTTGCGTAAGAATAACCGGTTTTTCTCCATTTCTAAGACCAAACGCCATAAGTCGTAGCCCTTCAAGGTAACCTTAATTAAATGCATCGGATGCGGTAATTGACTCTGCAAATCATCTTTGGTGACCAAGCCGACTTCTAGTCCACCTAAAAATAGGCCAGTGTTCAAAACAGCGGCTTCCGTTTGCGTTGCCGCTTCAATCGCTTTTAGCCCGGCCGTCATCATCGGTGACTCTCCAATGGTAGCAATCGGTAGTGCTTCTGGCAAGTCAGCCACCACTTGGGCAGCCAATTGGGCATGGCCTTGTGCTAAATAACCCGCAATTTCAGCTTCATCTCCCGCTTCTTCTGGTAAATCGGCCGTCAAGACAGTCCGGGCCTTCCGGTCAACCGGGCGATGATTAGCATCGAGGGTTAACGTAATATCACCAATATAATGACCGTACTTTTCAGCAGCCGTCAATAGCGTTTGATTCACCATCAACCCATCTTTTAAAAGATGATGCGTGTGGGCGCCACAGATCACATCGATTTCAGGATAGTGTTCTGCCAACCATTGATCAGTGGTCAGGCCCAGATGTGATAGTAACACCAAGACATCATATTGTCCTTCGATTTGCGCTAGTAATTGCGGCATTTCTTCACTGATTGTGACCGGATCCCAACCGTTAGGCCGATATGTCAAAAAGAATGGCGCCGTTAATCCGACAACCGCAATCCGCGTGCCTTGATCAGTTGTGATAATGCGGTACGGTTGCGCAAATTTAGCGAGCGTTTGTGAGGATTGTTCGTAGAGATTTGCTAATAACACGGGGAAATTCGCATGATCGTATAGATGTTCCAATTGTTCATGACTATTGCCAATGCCTTCATTGTTACCAATTGTCACACCGTCATAACCAATTTGATTCAACAAGGTCGTATTAATCTGGCCATCTGTTGCTTCAGTTAAAGGATGGCTACGATCCATTGCATCCCCGATATCAAACGTTAAGACCGTTTCACCTTTTTGCCGATAGGCCGCTTGATGAGCTAACAAAAAGCGGCGCATTCGAGGCCAATTTTCAAAATGCGAGTGCAAGTCGTTCGTGTGTAAGATGTGAATAGTTTCCATTTTGTCATCCTCTTATTTTAATTGCGTTAACGCCTTTTGTTTTGCCGTCAAGATTGCCTCAATATCCGCTACTGATAAAGGTGTCCCAAATGGTAGCGGTGCTTTCAATAATTCACGTTCTGGGGCGTCAATCCCCACGTTGATATTCTCAGCAATTGGCAACATATTGTGGTGAATGTGACCATGCAAGTTAACCGTTTGGCTAACTTTACCGAGTAACAGCGGATAATGGTTCAAGAAATACTGCCGATGATTAATCTTAATTAGCGCCCCGACATCGATAAACCGGTAGTGCGGGTGTGCCTCTGTCCCTGGATCGTGCTTCTTCAAGTATTTAAAGAAGGCACGGTTATCATGATTACCCTTCACCAGAATAATCTGCCCGTTCAATGCGCCGAGCAAAGCATTAACTTGTGCAAAAGCAGTCGGTTTATTGGGGACCAATGCAACGTCCCCTAATAGGTAAACCTGATCAGTTGCTTGAACACACTGATTCCAATTAGTCACAATGATTTCATTCATCGTGGCCACATCCGCAAACGGTCGTGGCGCAAAGTCATTCATTCCGAGTAGTTCTTCATGATAGAAATGGGTATCCGCTGTAAAATAAATCATTTTATCAACCACCTAGCCAATATGATTTGCTTTTAAGACTTCCTTGAAAGCATCTTCAACCGGCCCCGGTGTTTTTTCCCACTCTTCCCATTCTGTAAAATCAACAGTGGGCATCGTGTAAGTAGCGTTGATGTAATCTTCATAAGTTTGCACGGCATTAGAGTGTGGAATGTTTAATTGCAAAATTCGCACACCCTTAATCAACCCCCGATTAGCGGCGAGTTCTGCCCGGCCGTTCATAAAAATATTACCTAACTCATAGTACGTTGAACCGTCTAAGCGTGTAATTTCTTCAATAATATCAAACACTTGTTGTTTCTCTGCCATAGTGTGACTCCCTATTCTAATCCGATTTCAATTACGTTCATTTTACCAATATGTACGCAAAAAAACCACTATCCGTAGACAGTGGTTGGCATAAGAGAGAAAGAGAATTGATAAAAAGGTAATTGCATAAGTACCTTACAAACATAATATACCGCTCAATGTAAGCGTTGTCAATTATTATTTAGTAATAATTCGATTAATTTATAACCTGGTTCTTGTTCGATGATAGGTTTTTTAGAAAAATAATGGTATCTTAATTAGTAGTTTTAAATTTAATTAGGAGGCCGTTAACTTTGTTAAAGTCCAAATCACAACTGGGCATCGTGCTCTTTTGTTGCTTTTACTTCCTCTTATTATCAGGTTTTACCGTTGTTGGCCATCGTGGTGATCCCATCAATGCGCCAGAAGAAACCTTCCAAAGTATTGATATGGCCTTTTCCCAAGGTGCCAACTATGTCGAGCTCGACTTACATGAGTCCCAAGATGGCGTCTTAGTCATCTCGCACGACCGTAATCTAAAACGTGTCACCGGTGTTGATACCATTGTTTCTCAAAATCCGTTTGCCAAATTAAGTACCCTTAAGATGAGTAACGGCGAACCGGTCCACAGTGTTGAACAGTTATTCCAACACTATCAGCATAACCCCAACGCTAAATTTTTAATTGAAACCAAGAAGACGAAAAAGGGTAACCCGCAAGATATGGAAGCCAAATTAGTCGCGCTCATTCAGAAATACCATCTGCAAAAGCGGATCATGGTTCACTCTTTTTCGCTTCCAAGCTTAATCAATATGCAAAAATTAATGCCTGAGATTCCCCGCATTTTTATTGTGGGTAGTCTTAAGCGAATTTCGTTTGAAAGCTTCAAATATGCGGATGGAATTAATATTTCTTCCGAATTAGTCACGCCAACAATTATCAAACAATTGCACTACCTTCACCAGAAAGTCTACGTCTGGAATGAAATGGCCGAAAATCAGGCCACTTGGAACTGGCTCGTTAACCTCGACGTCGATGGTGTGGTCACCAATTATCCGGCGCTAGGCCGTCATTACCAAGCCGCCCAAGATCAATCCCAGATTGAATCCTTAGAAACGACTGGTCAAGTCAATAGCCTTCACGATTTGCCGACCGTTGAAAATCCTTATGCACAAGTTCCCACTGAAACACCGGCTAAAGCAGGGCATAGTTACCACGTGACTCAAACTGTGACAGTTGCCGATCAGACCTATTATCGGATTGGCACTAACCGTTTTGTCCTAAGTGATGCGATTAATGTTGGGCAAACCGCACAGGCGGCTTCCTTATTAGTAGGTAAAACAGCGCAGCTTAAACCGAGTCCCATGACCGTTGCAACCTGGAATAGTCCTTTACATCCAACCCAGACAACTGGTCAGCTACTAGCCAATAGTCGCCACAAAATACTCGCTGTCCGCTATGTTGGTAATCAAGTTTGGCTCCAAACCGCAACCGGCTGGTTCAAAAGTCGTCAAGCACTGATCCAATTGGATTCTCATACCGACTTACCAACTGTTGCTTTGGCTTATTACCGACAATTACCCAAACAACTCCGTCCCACTAACCTACTATTAAAACATTCTTTTTTTAACACTAAATTCTAATAAGGCAGGCTATTATGACAATCGACCACGATCAACTGATTCGCTCCGTGCAAAAAACACTTCCGAAAGAAGATACGCTCGATCATATCTCGACACTCTTTAAAATCTTGGGTGATAAGACCCGCGCTAAAATTCTGTACGCACTCTTCCAATCAGAATTACGAGTTTATGACATCGTCAGCGTTTTAGAGATGTCACAATCTTCGATTTCACATCAATTACGGGTACTCAAACAAGCAAAGCTTGTTAAGAGTCGCAAAGAAGGCAAAGAAGTTTACTACTCACTTGCCGACAACCATGTGATTAACATCTTCTCACAAGTCATTGCGCACGTTAACGAACACTAATGATTAAAAGAGGCTGCAGCAAAGTAACTTTGGCTGCAGCCTCTTTTTGAGCTAAACTACTAGCAACTAAACGGGTTGCATTTTATAGGTGACGGTGTTATCTTAGAGGTAACATATGAATATATGCTCATATGTATATCTAATTCGTAAATATAACGATTTAGATCCGAATTGACGGTTCATTAACCAATAAGGAGGACTCATCAATGACACAAATTCAATTAGCAGGTATCGATTGTGCCGCCTGCGCTACTAAAATCGAAACAAATGTTCAAAAATTACCGCAAGTCCAAGCTTGCGCGGTTAACTTTGCGACACAAAAACTAAGTTATGAATTGACTGGTGACCAAGCCGCAAGCGCATTTGAATTGGAACTTCAACAATTGTTAACAACAATTGAACCAGATGTTACCATTCAAAAATCATTACCAACTGCCGGTCAAACGCCGCCTAAAAAATTTAAATTTAATCTAGACTTAATTCGGATTTTCATCAGTGGTCTCTTACTATTGGGCAGCTATGTCTTACCGCTTAGTCAACCACTATTAATCGGCCTCTTACTAATCGCTTTTGTCCTCATCGGTTACGATATTATCTGGACAGCCATCCGGAATATCCTTCACGGCCAGTGGTTTGACGAAAACTTCCTAATGACTGTCGCCACAATTGGGGCCTTTGGGATTGGCGAATATGCTGAAGCAGTTGGCGTGATGCTGTTCTATCAAGTCGGTGAATATTTCCAAAGTTTAGCGATCAATCGTTCACGAGATTCAATCGCCAGTTTAGTGGCGATTAAACCGACTTTTGCCAACTTACAAACTAGCCAAGGCCTCCAACAAGTTGCGCCGGAAGCCGTGCCAGTTGGTGCAACCATTTTAATCAAACCCGGGGAAAAAGTCCCACTAGATGGCACCGTCATTGCGGGCAATAGTTTTGTCGATACCGCTGCGGTCACTGGTGAATCAGTCCCTCGCTCATTTAACGTTGGCGATACCCTCTTGAGTGGCAGCATCAATCAATCCGGCCTTTTAACCCTGCAAGTCACCAAACCTTACGCTGACTCAACGGTCGCTAAGATTTTAGACCTGGTTGAAAATGCCAGTAGTCAAAAAGCACCGACTGAAAACTTCATCACCCGCTTTGCGAAAGTCTATACCCCAATCGTGGTAGGCTTTGCCGTATTATTAGCGGTTGTACCGCCACTCTTTTTAGGCCAACCCTTCTCAGATTGGCTCTACCGGGCACTCATTTTCTTAGTGATTTCTTGTCCTTGTGCGCTAGTCATTTCAATTCCGCTCGGCTTTTTTGCCGGCATTGGGACTGCTTCTAAAAATGGCATTCTGGTCAAAGGGAGCAATTACCTCGAAGCTTTAAACGATGTGCGGACGGTTGTTTTCGATAAAACCGGGACGTTAACCCAAGGCAGTTTTACCGTTACAGCAATTCACGCTGTCGATCATCAACCAGAACGTTTACTCGCACTAGCCGCTTTAGCAGAACAACACTCAACACATCCGATTGCCCAATCCATTATTGCTGCCAATCAAGCCCCACTTGATCAAACATTAAGTGCGGTCACGGAAGTTGCGGGTCACGGCGTTAGTGCGACCCTTGACGGCCAGCCCCTAAAAGTGGGGAAAGCTAGTTGGCTCAAGGAACAAGGCTTAACACCACTCACTCCTACTGAAGTCGGTACTGCGGTACACATTGCTTATGGCACTGATTATCTTGGTTACCTCGTTATTTCAGATCAGCTTAAAAAAGATGCAGCCACAGCGATTGCACAACTGAAAAAAGTCGGCATCCGCCAAACGATGATGCTAACTGGTGATAACGATGCAATCGCTCAACAAGTCAGCCAATCATTGGGCATTGATCGTTACCAAAGTGAACTACTCCCCCAAGACAAAGTGGCTACTTTAGCCAGCCTGACTGATAACCGTGCGCAAAACGGCAAAGTGGCCTTCGTTGGTGACGGGATTAATGATACCCCCGTTCTTGCACGGGCCGATGTCGGGGTTGCGATGGGCGGTTTAGGTTCCGACGCTGCGATTGAAGCAGCTGACATCGTTTTGATGTCCGATGAACCCACTAAGTTAGCAACGGCCATCGATATTGCCCGCTTCACCCGCAAAATCGTCTGGCAAAACATTGCTTTTGCCCTCATCGTTAAAGCCATCTTCTTATTACTAGGCGCATTTGGCATTGCAACCATGTGGGAAGCCGTTTTTGCAGACGTTGGCGTAACCTTGATTGCTATTTTAAACGCCTTGCGCATTATGAGAAAATCAAACTAATTCACGTTTGAGATTAGTTTCACATAATAGATACATTAATAAAAGAACGACCGTTAAAAGTAATTGTTAACGGCCGTTCTTTTTTAGGAGGAAGCGCTTTTTAATTGTGAGTAAATATGCTAGAATGAGGTTATCCTAATTTTAGATTAACCGCACCTTGGTTAAAATTTAACAAAGAAAGCTGGGACTGCAATGACATTGAATTGGCAACAAGAAGCGGCAAAGTATAAAGATCAAATGCTTACCGACTTAACAAGTTTACTCAAGATTAATAGCGCGCGTGACGTTGAACATAAAGAAGACGATGCACCGCTTGGCCCTGGCCCTCGTGATGCCTTGCTACAAATGTTAGCAATCGCTGATCGTGACGGTTTTACAACTAAAAACATCGAAAACGTTGCTGGCCGGATTGAATTTGGTAGTGGCGACGAAATTTTTGGTATCTTAGGTCACGTTGACGTGGTTCCTGCCGGTGACGGTTGGGAAACAAATCCTTTTGAACCAGTTATCAAAGACGGCAAGATTTATGCCCGTGGTTCATCAGATGACAAAGGCCCATCAATTGCAGCATACTATGCGCTTAAATTATTAAAAGACAACGATATTAAATTGAACAAAAAAGTTCACTTCATTTTCGGGACTGACGAAGAAAGTGAATGGGTTGGTATCAACCGTTATCTAGAAGTTGAACCAAAACCTGATTTTGCTATCTCACCAGATGCTAACTTCCCAATCATCAATGGTGAAAAAGGGATTGTGTCATACATGATCACTTTCAAACCAGTTGATGGTGCTGATGGCGAAATGACATTGGTCAGCTTCAAATCTGGTTTACGTGCGAACATGGTGCCTCAAACTGCCAAGGCTATCTTAACTGGTACAATGCCAGCTGATTTCCAAGCTAAGTTTGATGCTTATGTATCTGAACATCAACTACAAGGCACAATCACAACTGATGGTGACCAAACAGTGATCGATTTAATCGGTAAAGGCTCACATGCCCAAGAACCTAAAGCTGGTGTCAATGCTGCAACTCACTTGGCAACATTCTTAGCTGATTTTGCGCTAGATGCTAAAGGTGGCAACTACATCGGTACAATTGCACGTTTAATGCATGAAGACTCACGTGGTCACCTCTTAAACATCAACCATACAGACGATGTAATGGGTGATTTAACAGCTTGTCCTGCTGTCTTCAACTACACACAAGACGGTGTTGCATCGGTTCTCTTAAACGTTCGCTATCCTAAAGGTGTGACTGATGAAAGCACACGCGATGGCCTTGCTAAGACACTTAGTGATGTAGCTGACGTAACAATCGAAGGCCATGCACAAGCACCTCACTATGTCCCTGGCGATGACAAATTAGTGGCAACTTTATTACAAGTCTTTGAAGATCAAACCGGTCTTAAAGGTCACGAACAAGTTATCGGTGGTGGCACATACGGTCGGATCTTAGAACGTGGTGTTGCTTTTGGTGCTTTACCAGAAGATCGCGAAAACGTTATGCATCAAGCAAATGAATACATGCATATCGAAGATATTATGAACGCGATTGCCATCTATGCTGACGCAATTTATCGTTTAACACGTTAATTAGAATATAAACACATCAAAAAACGGTAGCCAATTGGCTACCGTTTTTTTGTTATGTTTATTCTTTTGTTGGTGCATCCACTAATTTAAAAGTTGAATGCCCCTCTTTGACAATCGCATATAGCATTTGTTGTTTCGTATCATCAAAATAGCCGAGGTTAACAGCCATTTCGCCATCAATTTCTTCAATACCTTGGAAGTGCTCGCGAATAATTGAGCGAACAACTTTCATATTAGCCATGTGCTTTTGAATTTTTTGGACCGCAACGCCCAACGTATACCCTTCATCTAAAAAGTGCTTGATGAAAATCGCTTTAATCATTGTATGGGCATCATATTCACGGGCCTTATTGCCGTTTGTTTCGCGGGCCTTAATATAGCCCTTTTGCTCCCAGTAGCGGAGTTGACGCGGGGTTACCCCTGCCATCTTACAAACTTCACTAATCCCAAAAATTAATCGATCCGTATCTATCAACTTTAAAAAAAGGTCTTTTTGCAAGTCCCCACTCCGTTCCTATTAATAAATTTCATTATAGATTATCTAAAAAACTTGTCAAGTCAAATGACACTCTTGTCAACTTACTTGACAAAGACTGAAAATGCGACTAAACTAATAAACCGCATCAACAAAACGTAAAGGAGATTTTTATCTTGTCAGACTCTAGACCATTAGATATTCATGGGAAACCATACAACCGGACAGTCTTAGTCTTGGTCTTATTGATTGGTACTTTCTGTACTGTCTTAAACCAGACGATTCTATCAACTGCTTTCCCCACATTAATGAAAGCATTTGACGTGTCCACTTCAGCCGTCCAATGGCTCACAACCGGTTTCTTACTAGTCAACGGGATTATGATCCCCATTAGTGCTTGGTTAATTAACCGTTTCAATTCAAAGGTTCTCTACATGTCAGCAATGACTGTCTTTTTACTGGGGACCATTATTTGTTACATCGCTCCAACGAGCTCATTTGCAACTTTATTAATCGGCCGTCTGATTCAAGCTGCCGGTGTTGGGATTTCAATGCCCATCTTACAAACCATTATGCTCACAATTTTCCCACCTGAAAAACGGGGCACTGCCATGGGTATGGCCGGAATCGTTATCGGTCTTGCACCGGCCTTAGGACCTACCCTTTCAGGCTGGATTATCGATTCATACAACTGGCGGGTTTTATTCGGCATGATTATTCCAATCGTGATTCTTGTCTTAGTCCTCGCTAGTTTCCAAATGAAGAGTGTTATTCAACTTTCAAAACCTAAAATTGATGTTCCTTCGATTATTTTATCAACTGTCGGTTTTGGGAGTTTACTCTATGGCTTCTCTGAAGTTGGGGATAAAGGCTGGGGCGATACACTTGTCCTCACCACTTTAGCCATCGGTGTCGTCGTGATTGCCTTATTCATCTGGCGTCAACTCACAATGGAAAATCCCTTCTTGGAACTGCGCGTCTTCAAATCACCCGTCTTCACAATTGCCGCTATTTTAAGTGGTGTGACAAACATGGCGATGGTCGGTGCCGAAATGGTCCTACCATTATACATTCAAAATATTCGTGGCGAATCTGCCTTCCATTCTGGGTTAACCTTATTAGCTGGTTCCCTCATGATGGGGATTATGATGCCAATTACGGGTCGTATTTTTGATAAATACGGTGCGAAACGCTTGGCTATGACTGGGATGTTCTTATTGATGAGTGCAACCGCCCCCTTTATTTTCTTAACTGCTAAGACCCCAATCATCTACATCGTCGTTTTATATGCTGTTCGGATGTTTGGGATTTCAATGGTCATGATGCCTGTTACAACTTCTGGGATGAATGCTTTACCAATGAACTTAATCAGTCATGGGACAGCTGTTAATAATACTTTCCGGCAAGTTGCCAGCTCAATCGGGACCGCGATCTTAATCAGTGTGCTTTCAAGTGTTACTAAAAATAATATGCCAAGCACGCACATGATTAAAACCTTGCCATTGGCCTTCCGCGATAAAATGATTAATGCAACGCTTTCAGGCTACCACGCTGCCTTTATCGTCGCTGTCATTTTCTGTGTCATCGGCTTCATTATCACATTCTTCCTCTCCTCTAAGAAATCAACTATTAACGGAGGTGCCAAAGCATGATCGTTATTACACTCATTATTAGTACACTTGCGTTATTCTTCTCGTCAATCTTCGGTCAAAAAATGTGGCGCCCAATTTTAATGACGATTTTCGGTCTCATTTTTATGGCGTCACTCTTTTTCATTGTTCAAAATGATCACAATCATTATGGGATGAAAACAGTCACTGAAACTAAGACGCAAACTCTCGTTTCAAGTGCGGATGCAAAAGGCATGTCAATGTTGCTCTATCACCCACTTGGTAATGGTACCGAAAAAGTTTACCTTTATCGGACTGATAGCCATCAAAGTAAACCTAAAGCAACCCAAACCGAAAAGACAACCAATCTTGTTCAAAAGAATGCTGATAAGGCTGCCTTAGTAACCACGACGAAATACCGTGTTTATAAAAATGATGCGGCTAAATTCTGGTTCGGGATTTCTGGTAATGACCACGAATTTGTGAGTCGCCACAATACCTTCAAAGTTGCTAAAGGTTGGCTCGTTTTAAGCGATACGCAAGCTAAACAACTCGCTAAAACCTTGAAGCGTCAACAAGCCCAAATCAAAGCCGGCGCCACTAACGCCGGCAAACAAGCTGTGATGGCTGCCATGCAAACCAATCCGGCAATGACTGCAACGCAACAACAAGCAGTTGCTAAAAAAGCAGCGCTAGCCTATCAACAAGCCGCAATGGCAAAAGTAATGGCAACGCTAAAATAATACAAGCAAAAAAGCCCCCACATCGTGATTTGGATGTGGGGCCTTTTTTGTGGAAACGTGCTTTTTGAAACGCACTCTATTTTGAAATGTACTCCATCAGGCATACTCTTCCGGTTAGTTACACATCGCAAATAATCGCCTTTGGCGCTTATTCACGAGCCTAGGCTAATCCTCAGAAGATAACCGGCTTATTACGCACTCTATTTTGAAACGTGCTTCTTCGAACTGCCTTTTACGGTTAATCCTCAAAGCCAAATCGTTCGAATCAGCACTCTTATTTACTTAACAAGCTTGCTGCTGCTTCGTCTACGATGATTGTCACGTCGTCGTGTAGTTGCAAGGCACTTGCTGGGACGTCTGTTGTTTGTGGGCCTTCTACTGTACCTTTGATGGCTTCAGCTTTTGATTCGCCATATGCGAACAAGACAATTTTCTTAGCCTTTAAAATGGAACCAATTCCCATTGAAATTGCTTTTGTTGGCACGTCTGCTTCGTTTTCGAAGAAACGCGCGTTCGCTTTGATGGTTGATTCTGTTAATTGTACTTCTTGTGTGTTGCTATCAAAAGCAGCACCTGGTTCGTTAAATCCGATGTGACCGTTTTGGCCGATACCAAGAATTTGGATGTCTACTGGGTTATCAGCAATCACTTGGTCATAACGTTTTAATTCAGCAGGAATATCACTTGCTAAACCGTTTGGTAAGTATGATTTTGCAAATGGTTTCTTATTAAATAGGTTTTCTTTCATGAAATAGTGGTAACTTTGGCTGTTGTCAGCTGATAAACCAACATATTCATCCAAGTTAACTGATATACAATTTGTGAAATCTAAGTCGCTGGCAACAACTGTTTCGTAGAATTTAATTGGTGAACTACCAGTTGCTAAACCAAAAACTTTTGCATCGTTTGCTAAACCTTCTTTGAAGATTTCAAAGCCTTTTTGGCCGCCTTCTACTTGATCTTTTACTTTAATAATTTTCATCGTGATAGTCTCCTCATAATTTAGAATTCAAAGAACCATTGGTATAGTCCAATTATAAAGCAGCCTTCTTTCATTTGCAAGCATTTTAATTTTAAATCGTCGTTGAAATATTGGTATACATGACAGTTAGCGTTTCCACTACAATGCCAATCACTGCCTGAATATTGATTGGTATGACGATGCCATATTTTTCATTTACCTTACAAATTTAAATACAGGTATAATATTCAGAAAAACTATTATATAATATTGGACAGTATGAGAAAAAAGGTGGCGTTATTATTTGAAAGATTCAAAGCAGCGTTCCAGCCAACGGCAAAAGCACGCATCAGCCCTCATCTCTAAAGGGCGTCGCAAAGTCAATACGCTATTTTCCAAGATTAAAACGAAATTATCACATTCCATGCCTTGGCTTAATAATTGGTTTAACCATCAAGACAAAGATCAGAATCGGACATTTGTCGATCAATTTAGTGCTAAACCCCTCACTTTTAAGCTTAACGTTTTCTTAGAAGCACTTAAAAGTTTAGTCCTCTACGGTATCTCAATCGGTTTGATTATGTTTGCCTTAGGACTCGGGATTGGCGCCGGCTATTTTGCCGCGTTGATGAAAGAAGAACCAGTCCCAAGTTATCAGGTGCTTAAACAACAACTTGATAACACTGATCAAGCGGCTGGTCTGTATTTTGCCAAGAACACAAAATTTGGCGCAATTAAAACCGACCTTTCGCGAACACCTGTCAGCATCAATGAGATGTCGCCTTATTTAACCGATGCGATTGTCGCAACCGAAGATGAAGACTTCTATAAACATCAAGGGGTCGTTCCAAAGGCCCTATTACGAGCTGTCATCTCTGATTTAACCGGCTTTGGTTCTCAAACTGGTGGTTCGACATTAACGCAGCAGTTAATCAAGATGCAAGTCTTAACATCCCAAGTAACCTTCAAACGTAAAGCAACTGAAGTTTTACTTGCTTTACGCGTTGACAAATACTTCACGAAAAAGGAAATCTTACAAGATTACTTAAACATCGCAACTCTCGGTCGTAATAATAAAGGCCAAAATGTTGCTGGTGTGCAAGAAGCCGCTCAAGGATTATTTGGAAAGGATGCCAAGAATCTTACATTAGCCGAAGCCGCTTATATTGCTGGTCTTCCTCAAAGTCCTTCCGTCTATACACCGTACGATCAAGACGGTACCTTGAAAGATCCTGAATACTTGAAATACGGACTCGATCGTAAGAATACCGTTTTGTTCCGGATGTATCGTGATCATCGCATTACCAAAGCAGAATACCAAGCTGCTAAAAAAGTCGATTTAACGAGTGAATTCCAAGCCAAAGCGGAACCTGAATCAACTTCTAAGCGTTATGGTTACGTTTATAACCTTTTGGAATCACAAGCAACTGACATCATGACAAAACAACTCGCTAATGAAGCCAATGTTTCGACCAAGAAACTTAATAGTAGTCCAACGCTTTATAAACAATATGAAACAAAAGCAACTGAACTCCTAAGTACTAAGGGTTATCAGATCCATAGTACAATTGACAAAGATATCTACGATTCTATGCAAGAAATCGTCAAACAAGAAGGTAGTTCTTTTGGGCCAACCTATCAAGATACAACAACCGATCCGATTACTGGTCTGCAATCAGTTGGTGACACACCCGTTCAAAACGGGAGTGTCTTACTCGATAACCGGACTGGTAAAGTGATTTCATTTGTTGGGGGCCGTGACTTCTCTCTCAAACAAACTAACTATATGTTGACTAAACGATCACCGGGTTCAACCATTAAACCACTCTTGGTTTATGGCCCCGCAATTGATCAAAAATTAATTGGTTCTAAAACAATGTTGGCTGACTTTAAAACCAACTTCAAAACATATGCCCCAACCGATTACGGTAATACGATTCAGAACAAGTTCATTCCCGCGGATAAGGCTTTAGCCCAATCCCTTAATATTCCTACCGTTAACTTATACAATAAGTTACGAAAAACAACTAACCCTGCGACCTATATGGATAAGATGGGGATTCACCTTTCTGATGATGAATATAGTCAATTGGGTCTTGCTTTAGGGGGAACCAAAGATGGGATTAGTGTGCTCGCCCAAGCAAGTGCCTTTACAACATTTGCTGATGAAGGCCAACACGTTGACGCTTATGTAATTGATAAAATTACTGACCCTGCTGGTAATATCATTTACAAACATCACTCTAAGAAAACTAAAGTCTTCTCGAAAGCTACCAGTTACATCATGAACCAAATGTTATCGGGGGTCTTAACGGATACTGATGGGACTGCAACGCAATTAAGCGATCAGCTCTACTTCAATACCAATAACTTAGTTGGTAAAACCGGGACTAATAATGATAACCGTGATGTATGGTTTATCGGTAGTACACCAGGGATCACCCTTGCTTCTTGGATGGGTTATGATAGCACCGGTCGCAACTTAACCGATAGTTCAAGCATGATTAACCAACGTTACTGGGCTAAATTAGCCAATAGCGTCTATCAAAACGATCCAAGTATTATGAAACTTGAAGAAGATCATGAAAAACCAAGCACTGTGACAAGTAGTAAAGTTGTTAAAGCAACTGGTCAACTACCGGGTATTGTTTCCATTAACGGTGATACACGGACGGTTGACAGTGGTAAAGTCACCTCGCTTTACAATAATTGGACCCCAGAAGCAACGCAATATGAATTCGGAATTGGTGGTACAAGTAGCAATTACGAATCATTCTGGGAACATTATATGGGCTACAACAACGGCTATGGGACCATCACATACGGTGAACCCAAAGATAGTCAATCAGAATAAAAAATAAGCGGTGATTACATACAGATATGTAATCACCGCTTATTTTTGTTTTATTTAGTTGATTGACGATCAACGATGCTATATGGCAATAGGATTGTCTTATCATCGATTTCTTCTTTATTCATCATCTTCGTTAAAAGACGCATCCCAACAGCACCCATATCATATAAAGGTTGTGAGATAGATGTCATCTTAGGACGAACCATTTCCGTTAACTTCGTGTTATTGCTTGTCACAATTTCAAAGTCAGTTGGGATGTTAACACCCGCATCAACAGCAGCGTTTAAAACACCGACAGCTAATTCATCGTCACTGACAACAGCAGCAGTTGCACCAGTTGCTTGAACCTTACCGAATAAGGCTTCACCAGCACTGTAGCTGTATTCTGTTTCGAAAATTAAGCTTTCATCATACGGAATACCAGCTTCGTTCAAGGCATCTTTATAGCCACGTAAACGATATTTGCTGTTGATTGGGAAGTCTAAGTTACCACAGATGAAGGCCACTTTTTCGTTACCATTCTTGATTAACTTCAAAGTTGCGTCCTTAACGGCTGCAACGTAATCGATATTAACACTACCAACTTGTTCATCTGGATCAATTGAACCTGCTAACACGATTGGGGTCTTAGAACGGGCGAATTCAGCGCGGATTGCATCTGAGATACTGTGCCCCATGTAGATTAAACCATCCACTTGTTTAGCCAATAAGGTATTCAATACTTGAACTTCCTTTTGATTGTTTTCATCGGAGTTCGCTAAAATGATGTTGTACTTGTACATGGTGGCAACATCATCAATCCCACGTGCTAATGAAGCAAAGTAAATATCACTAACGTCTGGAATAATAACCCCCACCGTTGTTGTTTTCTTACTTGCCAAACCACGAGCAACCGCATTAGGACGATAGTCTAAACGATCGATAACTTCCAGCACTTTCTTGCGAGTGGCAGGTTTAACGTTTGGGTTCCCGTTAACAACCCGTGAGACGGTCGCCATTGATACGTCAGCTTCGCGCGCAACGTCGTAAATTGTAATTGTTTGTTTTTCCATTTTAAAATGATTCCTTTCATTCGCAAAATAAAATATATTGTATTTTCATTTGTTTTCATTTCACTTCTTGACTAATTTAACAGATATTTAAGGCAAATGCAAGCGGTTTACATCATTTTTATGAAATTTTCATTTTTGTTTTCATTTGCAGTTTACATTAACGTTTACATTTTCTGTGCTATACTGTGATTATCAACTGTAAAGGAAGTGCTTTAGATGAATAATCAATTAGCTCAATTACAAAATTGGCTTGTCGAGAATAATATGGATGTGGCTTACATTAGTAATCCAACGAACATCCTCTATTTCACTGGTTTTGAAAGTGATCCTGCAGAACGGGTTTTAGCGCTCTTCGTTTTTGCAGATCAGGACCCATTCCTATTTACACCACAATTAGAAGTTGAATCTGCCAAAAAAGCTGGCTGGAAACTTGATGTCTATGGTTACCTTGATCATGAAGACCCATATGCTATCATCGCCGATCAAATCAAGAAACGCATCGCCAACCCAACACGTTGGGCCCTTGAAAAAGATGATCTTCCCGTTCAACGTTATGAAGCCATTCTAAAGCAATTCCCTAACGCAACTTTCCCTGGCGATGCCTCACGCTTCATGGAAAACTTAAAATTAATCAAAACACCTGCAGAAATTGCTTTAATGGAAGCAGCCGGCCGCGAAGCTGACTACGCCTTTGAAGTTGGTTTCAATGCTTTAAAAGCGGGTAAAACAGAACAAGATATCGTTGCTGAAATCGAATATGCTTTAATGCGTAAAGGTGTCATGCATATGAGTTTCGACACGATTGTGCAATCTGGCATCAATGCTGCTAACCCACATGGTGGCCCAGAAGCTAACATTTTAACGCCTGATGCATTAGTGCTTTTTGATCTTGGGACATTACACAAAGGTTATATGAGTGATGCCACCCGGACAGTTGCTTTTGGTAAACCTGATGCTAAGTCACTTGAAATCCACAAAGTTTGTCTTGAAGCAAACTTAGCTGCCCAAGATGCAGTGAAACCCGGTATCACTGCTGCTGAATTAGATAAGATTGCCCGTGACGTGATTACGAAAGCCGGTTACGGCGAATACTTCATTCACCGTTTAGGTCATGGGATTGGTACTTCAGAACACGAATTCCCATCAATCATGGAAGGTAACGACATGATTATCAAACCAGGCATGTGCTTCTCAATCGAACCAGGGATTTACATTCCAGGCGTTGCCGGGGTTCGGATTGAAGACTGTGTCCACGTTACAGAAACAGGCGCAGAATCATTCACACATATGACAAAAGAACTACAAACATTCTAAGAGTGCGTCATTAACGGGGAGCTTTTGAGCTTTTGCCTAGTGTTGTGAATGAACGGCTCTGCCGGTCGTTTTGCAATACGTAGCTAGCCGCAGAAATATGCCTGCTGAAGCACATTTCAAAATAAGAGTGCTTTTAGTGACGGTTAGCAACTGAGCACTAATTAAAAAATACCATTAATCTCGCATCTTGAGATTAATGGTATTTTTAGATTAGGCGGAAGTTGTTGCAATTAATGGCACGTTTCAGATAAAGTGCCATGCCAAACGGGTAACTTCTACGGAGGTTGTTACAATGAATCACCCCTCCAAATTAAAAAGCCCTCACAATCAAGTGAGGGCTTTTTAACGTTCTTTTATTCACCTAATGAATCGGGTGCCATTTTTTCTTCGGCTTCGTCTTTGGCTTGACCAAAAGCACTCTTGCCTTCAATAACAATATCATCAAAATCTTCGGCAGCTGGTTCTAAGCTACTACCAAATTGTGATTTTAAATCTGCGGTTTTTTCATCGAATTGGGCCTTAGCTTGTTCTTTGATATCCACTGCATTTTCTTGCCAATCGCTCGCATAATCATGCATCCGGTTCATATGGAACTTCGCTTCTCCTTTAAGATCAGCAGCCGTTTCGTTCATTAAATAGTAGTAATCTTGTGCGCGATCAATGGCATCTTCGCCCAAGTCTACTAATTTATTTTGTAATTCTTTACCCGTTTTAGGCGTTAATAAAAGTGTGGCACCAATTGCTGCTGCACCGCCCACTAAAACACCGAATAAAAAGCCTTTTTTTGCCATGTGAATTACCCCTTATCTTTTGTTTGTCGTTTATTTTGATAAAATCTAAGGGCACTAGCCCCCATCTTAGAAGCGACTGTTGCTTTAGCAGTCGTGCGACCAACACTTGTCACTTTCTCAGTCAAACCACGACTGGCAGCATTCAAACTTGAAACGCTCTCACCTAATTCGCCGGCTGCTCGGAAAACTGGCTCTAAATCTGCTACTTTACCGTTGACATCGTCTAGTAAAACGTTCGTTTTGTTTAATAGACCTTCAACCTGTCTTGAAAGGACGTCTACATCGTTCGTAATTATTGTCACGCTCTTATTGGCTTCAGTGACTGTCTCGGAAACACGCGTTAAAACTTTAGTGACTTTCAACAACATCACTATTAGAAAAACAACCAAAACTGCAAAAGCCCCTGCAGCGATTAACGCCGCAATTTGACCACCCGTCATCAATTTGTTCCTCCTATTTCGTCGTCTATTATCTTGTTTCTCAGTCTCTAGGATAGCATTATTCGATACAACCTTCAAATAATCATACTATATTAGATGTCATTTTTTTAAACATTTGCTAAACTAGAATTACGCACTTTTAAAGGAGTTTGTCAGTATGTTCTTTCAATCACTAACCGCAACACCTGTCGAGTCGGTCCAAAAGCAAACCAATATCTTTATGCGCTACGTGACTAGCATCGATTGGGATCATCTATTAGGCCTTTTCATCACCGGTTTTTTCCAAATTATTTTAATTTCATTATTATTTTACCTGCTTAGTCGTATCGGGCGCTTCACTATCAAACGCGCCTTTCGTAAATATCGTGAAGCGGATGGTTTTTCTAATAATCGGATGAATACCATCTATACCTTAATGACTAACGCGTTAGCTTATCTGTTAATTTTCTTCTATCTTTACGCCCTACTCAGCATTATCGGGGTCCCAGTCGGTACCTTGATTGCCGGTGCCGGAATCTTCAGTTTAGCCGTCGGGCTTGGGGCCCAAGGATTTGTCAACGATATTGTTACCGGCTTTTTCATTCTTGCCGAACAACAATTTGATGTGGGCAATACTGTTCGAATTGGGACCATTGAAGGGACAGTCACCGCAATTGGTCTGCGCACCACACAAGTCCAAAGTTACGATGGGACGCTCAATTTCATCCCCAACCGGAATATCTCAATTGTCAGCAACCTTTCCCGCAACAATATGCGGGTATTGATTAATATTCGGATCAATCCTGATACCGATATCGAACAACTCGCATCAATTATTAAGCAAGTCAACACCGAATTAGTGCCACGCCATCCTGAGATTAAAGACGGCCCTACACTATTGGGTGTTTCGACTTTAACAGATGGCACACTTGCTTACCAAGTAATGATGCATACACTAAACGGTGAACAAGCAACGACACAACGTTTATTTTTACAAGGTTACTTACAAGCAATTAACGCTGCTGGAATCACCCTGCCCACTAGTTCATTGAATTTAACCAACTAAATTATCCGCCAAAGGAGCACTCTTATGCCACTAATTAATGCACTCAAAGGCGCCCTGATCGGTGTCGCACTCGTTATTCCTGGTTTATCTGGTAGTATCTTTGCCGTCATCGTTGGTTTATATGAACCATTATTAAAGGCCATCGCGCAATTCAAACAAGATTGGCGCCAAGCAATTGGCTTTTTATGGCCAATCGGCATTGGCGCGGGCATCGGTGTATTATTATCGACCAAAGTCATTTTGTGGTTATGCACTGCTTATCCACTGGCCGCCTATAGTTTCTTCATCGGTCTTGTTTTAGGTAGCTTACCGTTCATCTGGCGTAAACTCAAAAAGCTAACCTGGCAACAAGTGCTAATTGCCATTGTCTGTGGTGGCTTAATGTTATTGATTACCAAAATTGGTGGTCATCAAAACGAATCAGACATCGCCATCAAACAGTTAACATCCCTCCAAGACTTTGGGATGTTAACCTTTACCGGCTTTTTCTCCGTTTCATTGATGGTTATTCCCGGTGTGTCGGGTTCGATTATGTTGATGATTATCAAGCAATACGGGACTGTTTATCACGCCGTGAGCCAATTGCTCGATTTACTCGTTTATCTGGTTACTGGCCGCTTTGAACAAGCAGGCGAAGCTTTCAAAAGTGTCGCTCTCCTCTTGCCATTTATGCTAGGGGCCGTCATCGGTACCGTGATTGTCGCTAAAATCATGCATTATTTACTCGCTCACTATGCCCACTACGTTTACGCCGGCGTTTTAGGTGTAATCCTAGCAGCCATCTGGATCCTCGCTGAAACGGGCGTTGTCCCCGCATGGCCGGCCGTGAGTGGTTTAGCCGCACTACTAGGGCCAATCGCATTAATCGCCGTGATGCTCGTTTTAGGAGCTATTGCAACGATTTACTTTGATCGGGCCTAAGAACAATAACTGTCGGCTATAAAAAATTAGTATTACTATTTAACCATAAAAAAAAGGCGGTCGGACAAATTAAACTTGTCCGACCGCCTTTTTACACTATTAAAGTGTAACAGATGGCGTTTCTAGCGTTAAGACAGCCGTAGTAGTCTTAACTTTAAAATAGGCTTCAATTTCTTGTTGAAGTTCAGCCATTGCCTGATTAGCACGTTTGGCTTGTTCATCATTAATAGATTCCATCACTAGCACAGCTGATTGCGTTTGCTCTTGAAGCATCGTTCGCTGAGCTTCTCGCCAATTCAAGCATCGACAAATCGCGCCTGTCTGATCATAATAAATGACTTCATTCGGTAAAGCCGGTGCGTCTTCTTGAGCCCCTAAAGGTCGGAATGATTCCCCACCTTGAGCAACACCAAGATGCAAATCCCCATCAATTTGGGCTATATCTTCACCACCACAAGGGACAGCGTATTTCAACGATACACTATTATATAAATCAACTAATGGATTAATCGGTTCAAAGGTATGCCCCTGGTCAATGCGCTTTAATAAAGCTTCAATTGATGAACGTGCACCTTTTTTTGTCTTAAATTTAGTAAACCCTTCTCGCCATTGTGCCACAACCGCATTTTGACTAAACGGTTCAGCTCCTAGAAAATCATGTGCGCGCTCTGAACCAGCTTGAAGTCGGGCTTGGAAATAAGCATCTTGTTGCTTATCTACCGTATTATCTAGCCCGTCAGCTCTCAAAATATTAATCTGTGCTTTAGGAAATAATTGCCAAAAAGAATCATCAATAATCATTTTTTTCATTATCCTAACCTCCACTTATACTTTTGACGATCTTACTATATTATATTCTTTTTCAATATTATGAGCTACCCGATTGAAACTCTTCATCATCTCACGGCGAGTCACAATCCCTGTGAATTCGCCATCGTCTGATATAACCGGTAAGTAAGGATGATCGACCAATAAATGGAGTGTTTCTTCAATATCGTATGGATCTTTGATTGTCACGACATCCTTTTGCATCACGTCTTGAACGGTCATTTTACGCAGGTTATCGAAACTCAAATGATCGAGGCCTAACATCGTCTCTGTGATTAGCGGCATCGTTAACATCCCTTTAAACTTCGAATGGTTATCGAGCACCGGAATGCTTGAATACTTAACCGTTGTTAAGAGAATAAATGCATGTTCTAATGAATTGTTTTCCTGAACGCTAGCGACCATTTCACCAGGAATTAAAAAATGTTCTTTGTTTTCGAGTAATAAATTCTGAAACGCATCTGAAATCATGCAGTGTCCTCCTTCTAATTACCTACGTTTAATATTGTATCAAACCACTAACTAAAAAGACTATCCACAGCCCTTAAACTTTGGATAGTCTTTAACTTTAAGCTCTTTTAAATTTAAATTGGAGTTGTGGTACTTTTTCAAAATGGCGGTCATAATATTGAACTTGGTAGTCAGTCGGCGTGATATCCACAACCGCATAGGTCCCGCCTAAGGCTTGGAATTGGCCCCGCGGTTGCGAAATACTACCCGGATTTAATACCAAGAGCCCTTGATGCATTTCACAGGCTAACTGATGTGTGTGCCCGTAAAAAGCCAATTGCGCGCCTTGTGCTTGGGCTGCTAACATCAACCGCGTTAAATCAAAATTAACACCGTACAAATGACCATGTGTTAAAAAGGCTCTTTGCGCCCCAATTGGCACCACCACTTGTTCTGGAAAGTGACCATTAAAATCCATGTTGCCTTGAACAACCGTCATTTGTTGAAATAAGGCATCAGTCGTCGTTAATTCGGAATCGCCACAATGTAAGAAAGTGACTGCTTCATCCCTATAATGCGCGACCAATTGCACCAAAATATCCCGATCGCCATGACTATCACTGACTACTACTAACCGCATCTTAATTCCTCCTATTTTGCTAACCAATCACGCCAAAGTGGTTCTAAATTTTCAATCGCTTTTGCTCGGTGACTAATTGCGTTTTTCTCAGCCATTGCTAATTCAGCCATTGATTTATCTAGTTCTGGCACGTAGAACAACGGATCGTAACCAAAACCGTTATCGCCACGGGGAATTCCTAGAATCCGACCGTCGACACTACCTTCAACCACTAAATCATCGTTAGGCCGATCAGGTTTCGCAAACACTAACGTTGTATGGAAATGAGCTGTCCGTTTTTCAGCAGGCACCCCGGTTAATTCGTAAAGTAATTTAGCGTTATTCCCAGCATCATTATGATCGCCGGCAAATCGCGCTGAATAAATTCCAGGCCGTCCGTTTAGCGCATCGACCATTAAGCCAGAATCGTCTGCCAAGACTGGTAGCTGTAAAATAGCAGCAATCTGATCCGCCTTTAGGCGGGCATTTTCTTCAAAAGTTTGCCCCGTTTCATTAATTTCTGGTAGTTCCGGGTAATCCAATAAGGTTTTGATTTGGATGCCTTCTTTTTCAAACATCGCATGAAATTCTTGGGCCTTGCCCGGGTTTTTAGTCGCAATCACAATTGTTGGCATCTCAGAACGCTCCTTTTGAATGATTGGGTGGATAGCTTGTTGATAACTCGCTTGAATCTGCTCGGCGGTCCGTGTGCCGCCTTGGCTAGCGACCAATAACAATTCGTTCAACTGACTGCTGTTAACCGCCATTGTGCCTTGTAAAGTCATCGCTAAGACTTGTTCTTGATTATCGGTCACAACTAACAGCGTACTGTCAGCAACCGCTTCTTCCGTATCACTAGCATCAACTAACGTTTCGTTGTCGACTAAAACAGCTGTAACAGCTGCTGCGCGATTAGGTAAGCATTGTTTAGGTAATAATTGCAAGGCCCCAAAAACGGCATTGCTAGCTTCTGCTAGTAAACTACCACCATCTTCTAAAACCGTGACTGACACCAATAGCCCCGTCTTTTCCAGAGCGGGTGCTAATAAAGTGGTTAACATTTGTTGCAGCCAATCAGTCTGCGCTGGTGTCAAACCACTGCCGACCAACGTGACTGCCGTGTTTGCTTGTTCAGTGACCGCTGCCAATACTTTGGTCGTCCCGCGCTGCCATAAGACAGAAGCGGGTTGTTTCGTCAAATAATGCCACTGTACTTTGACAGGGCGTACATCATTTGCTGCTCGATTATCGGTCCGGACCATCATTTTTCTCCTTTTGAATATCAACTTGTTGTGCGGTTAAATCGGGTTGGGCAAGCCATTGCTGGGCAATCTCTTCAAAAGCGGCAACAGAGCCGGTTGTGTACATCTTCAGCGTACCCGGCGTGGTTGTCGCCAATTGTTGTTGTTGCTTCAAGACTTCTGCTAACATCGTAATCGCTTGGACAGCTGGGTTGACCAACGTCACGTCAGGACCAACTGCCGTTTGAATGGCGCTCGTCAATAATGGAAAATGCGTGCAACCCAAAACAAGGGTATCAATCTTACTTTGTTGCAAGGGTTGCAAAATCTGATTAACGCTTGCTTGGACGGCTTGCCCATGTCGTTGGTTAGCTTCAATCATCGTCACAAACTGTGGTGCGGCTAACCCGGTCACTTGCACATCAGGATTGAGAGCTGCAATTTGTTGACTATAAGCGGCACTTTGAATCGTCCCAGTCGTGGCAATCACGCCGACGTGCTGATTTTGGGTCGCTTGTAAGGCTGCAATACTCCCTGGTTTAATAACCCCAATTACCGGAATGGCCAATTGGGCTTGTAAATCGGGTAAAGCCGCAGCAGTGGCAGTATTACAAGCAATCACTAAGGCCTTAATCTCTTGGTGGCGGAGAAAATTAGCCATCTGCCAAGCAAATTCGCGTACGGTGGCAGCCGGCTTTTCACCGTAAGGTAATCGTGCTTGATCACCAATAAACACCATGTCTTCATTTGGGAGGCGTTTGCGGGCTTCTTTGACCAGCGTCAAACCGCCAACCCCGGAATCCATAAAACCAATTGGTTGTTTCTTCATAGTAGTCTTTCTCTTTTCATCACAAAATGCATTCGTAAACTCTATTTTCTCTTTTTTTTACCTAAAATTCAACCGACTAACCTTTAAATACTAAAAAATAATCTGATTTCGCGGTATAATACAACTATCTTAATTAAAAAATGTTATTAAAAAGGAGCACCGTCGTGACTCAATCACTTTACACACAACTCACAGATACCCCTCAAACCGCTACTTATCTAGCCCAAGCCACGCTCCGCGATATCTTATTACCGCTCATTTTAGGTGATGAAACTGAAGGCATTAGTTATTGGGCTGGTAAACAATTAGCCACTAAATTTCCGTTAGAATCAATCGCGGATCTCAGTCAATTCTTCGAACAAATTAACTTTGGGCAATTAACGCTTAAAAAGCAAAAGAAAAACCAATACTTTTTTGAACTCACTGGACCAATCGTTACTAAACGAATCACTGATTTTAAAACACCTGACTTCCAACTCGAAGCCGGCTTTATGGCGCAAACGCTCGAACAACAATTACAAGTCACTGCTGAAGCCAAGGCGACCGTTGAAAATAAAAAACGGGTCACCATTTTTGTCCAAACTGACATCAATGATCCCATTGAAATCCCACTTGAAACAGAACCAGTAGTAACAATCCAGACACCTGAAAGTACACCAGTAACCCCCACGGAACCAGTCACAGCCGCTACTGCTGAACCAACAACTGAATCAGAACATGAACCGGTTGCTAAAGCTTCATTTAGCAGTGTCGCCGATTTACCAAGTCGCCAGGAATTACACCGCCGTAAAAAACATTAAATAATTAAAAGGACCTGATGCCAAACTTGCATCAGGTCCTTTTGGTTATTACGGCTATCGTAATCGTTCTTGCCAATAGGCTTTTGTATCCGCCTGGAAAACAGGATTATGCGTCGTGACCATCGGCGTTTTGGTCGTTGGTTTAAATTGATCCACAATCTCGGTCACCGCCGTAATCCCATCTTGGAAAGCACTTGTTAACAGGCTAATCCCAGCGCGATCTGGGATTTGATTGCCAATCACCCAAATATCAGGACGCTTTTCAATCTGTTCTGCGGTTAATTGCCACTGATCAAGCGTTTGTAATGAGCGTCGATAGCCAAGACTGACTACGGCTTGATCAAATGTGATCTGCGTTTGATCCGCCAATGTAATGCTCGTCACCCGTTGGTCCACCTGTTGATAACTTGCCAAAGGCTGGCAGTAATAGTCAATCTGTGGATAAGCAGTTAAGAACGCTTTTTCAGCTGCTTCATCCACAAAAGGCCGTTTGGTTGTTAACCAGACTACTGATTTAGCAGTCGCTAACAAATGCGGCGCCAGTTCCATCAAGTTATAGCCGGGGCCAATTAAGACCACGCGTTGATCCCGATAGTCCTCGGGATTGGCTGGTGCGTAGTGCACATTTTCAAAAGTCTGTTCCTCAAACAACCGTAATTGCTTAGGCCGGACCACGCCACCACCCATCGCTAAAATCAAGGTTCGACTATAATACCGATCATCCGGCGTCTCAATTTGATAATAGTGTTGGTCAGCCAAATATTTGACGTCTGTTACTAAAGCATCCGTTCGCAACGGTGTGTCATAAAAAGTGGCCTGCGTCGTTAGATTCCGAATTAAATCCTGCCCTGTGATGTTAGGTATCCCACCAATATCGTGAATCACACGCTCCGCATAAGTCGCAACCTTACCCCCAAATTGTTGATCGCCTTCTAATAATTGCCCATTTAAACCGTACAAACCAGCTTGAAAAGCCGCATATAACCCAGCTGGGCCACCACCAATAATCGTTGTCTCATAAATGTCAGTCATTGCACACGGACTCCTTTCATTTCGTTTTGATCAATAGATAAATAAAATAAGGGGCGCCGATTAAGGCGACAATAATCCCGGCTGGTATTTCGGCGGTGGGGCTCATTAACTTCCCACAGGTATCAGCAACTAATAAAAAACAACTGCCTAAAAGTCCCGTCAATAGTAATTGATAACGGTGCTTGTACCCGATAATTCTGCGGGCAATATGCGGTGTAATCAAGCCAATAAAACCAATGCCCCCACTGATTGAGACACTGGCACCCGCCAAAATTACGGCGGCCCCAATCAAGTACAGCCGTTGCTTTTGAAAATCAATCCCCAATGAACGCATGTTATCGGGGGTTAAGACAAAAGCATCCAAGATTTGCCACTTACTGAAGATATATGGCACGGTTACCAATAACCACGGCAATAGTGCCCAGATAAATGGCCAACTACTGCCCCAGATACTGCCCGCTAGCCAAGTCATTACAAATTGATAATTATCAGGGGATAACTTCAAGGTTAATAAGACCATCAATGCTGAAAAACAGGTCGAGACCGCTACCCCAGTCAGTAACAAGCGATTGGCCGTAATCCCCACCGACTTTTGATACGCGCCGATCACGATTACCACTGCGCTCACTAGTGCGCCAATCAAAGCTAATACCGGTAATATGAAAATTTGGCTACTCTGATCAGCAGCAAACGTAATAAATAATAAAACCGCAATCCCCGCACCGGCATTAATACCTAAAAAACCAGTATCGGCTAATGGATTTTGCGTCGTGCTCTGTAAGACTTCACCAGCAATCGCTAGCGCAAAGCCGACTAAAATCGCAATGATAATCCGCGGCATCCGAAAATCAACCAAGATTAATGCATCCTGTGCTTGGCCCTGACCAATCAATAATCGGCCGATTGCTTGGGGCCCAATCGCCAATTGCCCTGTTTGTAAGCTAACTAGAGTCGTCACGACTAGTAATATCACTAGCCCGACGAGCCAACACCGATAACGTTTCATCGTCATATTCATGCTTGACTCGCCCCTTTTCTTGCTAGATAGATGAAGAATGGCACGCCAATTAAGGCAATCATAATCCCAAAGGGAATCTCCTGTGGGGGATTAATCGTCCGTGAAATTAAGTCCGCTACTACGACCAGACTAGCCCCTAATAATAACGTGACTGGCATCACCTGGCGTACATCATAACCAACCAAGTACCGCGTAATATGTGGCACCATCAAGCCCACAAATGCCACGGAACCGACTAAGGCCACGGAAATACCCGCTAGAATAATCACACAGATAAACCCTAATAAGCGGACAACACTCGTCTTGCGGCCTAAACTCAATACAAGTTCATCGCCTAGTTGTAATAAACGCAGTTGCGGTGCCAAACAGAGGCTTGCCAGCAAGCCAGCAATTAGCCACGGTCCTAAATGTGTTAATTGCGTCCAAGTAATCGCCGCGACGCCCCCAAAGTGCCAGAACGCTAAATCCCGTTTAAGTTGAGTCATTAAAGATAAGCCTTCACTTAAGGCCACTAGACAACTACTAATTGCCATCCCAGCCAAGACAACCGTCGCCGTTTTCTGCGTCTTTTTAGCTAGACTAATGGCTAAGATTAAGCACGCCGACAACGCGGCGCCAATTAAAGCAAAGATAGCGGTTTGTTGTGGTGTCGCTTTGGGTAACACGATGAAACTGATTGTTAGCATGAACCCCGCACCTGCGTTAATGCCTAATAAGCCAGAATCAGCTAATGGATTTTGCGTCAGTTCCTGCATAATCAGGCCACTACCAGCCAAACTAGCGCCAATTAAAGCAGCGCCTAAAACTCGCGGTAAGCGAATTTCATGAATCACAGCTTGTGGTAATTGACTTGCATGATAATCGAAAACCGCATGATAGACCGTCGCCATCGTTGTCTGGGCCGCACCATAGCGAATGCTGACAATCATCAAAATGGCTAACAGAATCAAACTAATCACTAAGGAAAAACCGAATTTTTTATTCATCATGTCCCAGTTCCCCTTTTGACCAGCGATTGTAAGTTAGAATTAAGGGGCGCCCGTCATGTTCAATTAATGTCGCATCAATGTTAAAAATACGACGTAAATTATCCCGGGTCATCACCTCATTGACTGTTCCGCTAGCCTGCAATTGCCCATCTTTTAGGGCAATCAAATGATCTGAAAAACGGGCTGCATGGTTTAGATCATGCAACGCCATAATAATAGTCCGGCCTTCAATCTGATTTAATTCCTGAATCAATAACATAATTTCCAATTGGTGGGTCAAGTCTAAATAAGTGGTTGGTTCATCTAATATTAAAATATCCGTATCTTGCGCCAAAGCCATCGCAATCCAAGCCCGTTGGCGTTGTCCGCCTGACAAGGTGCTCAAAAGACGCGCCCTAAATTGACTCAGTCCCGTGCGTTTAATTGCCCATTCGATTTTTTCTTTATCAATTGTTGATAATGGTCTAAACTGTTGGCGGTACGGTAGCCGTCCAAACGATACTAAATCAAAGACCGATAAATCAGTCGTTAATTCCCCAACCTGGGGTAATAACGCCATTTCTTGGGCCATCTCTTTAGGCGTCTTAGTCGCTAAGGCCTGATCTGCCAGCAGGACCGTCCCTGAAGACGGTTTCAACAAATGGGCTAACGTCCGTATCAAAGTTGACTTACCACTCCCATTTGGCCCGATTAAGGTTGTAATCTGACCTTGAGGAATTTTAATCGATAAGTCCTGAATAATTAAGCGCCGACTATACCCGACACTGACCTGTTGTGTTTCTAAAATTGCCATAATTCCGCTCACCTTTCGCCCGATTAACAGCTCTTACTTATTATAAGAAAACATTTCTCAGATAACAATCTTATATGAGAAAACAATATCAAAATTCCGAAACAACTTGACAGTTGGACTATAATCATTCGATAATGAGAATAGTTCTCAATTATATTTTTGGAGGAAACTCATGAAAAAGTCAAGTCGTATTATCGCCATTTTAGGATTAGCATCATTAGTCGTCTTAGCTGGTTGCCAAGCTAAAGCAGCCCCTAAGAAACAAACCCGGTCATTAACCGATAGTATGCAACATAAGGTAAGCGTTCCCACACACCCTAAGCGTGTGATTGGTTCATATCTAGAAGATTATCTTGTTTCGCTCGATATCAAACCGGTGGTCCAATGGTCCGTCAAAAACGGGACCAGTCGCCAAGACTATCTTGCAAAATACTTAAAAGATGTCCCCACTATCAACTACGATTTACCGTTTGAAGCGGTTGCCAAAGCCAAACCTGATCTGATTCTAGTGGGTGACAACAGTGCTGTTCAAGGTGGTAAGTATGCCCAATACAACAAACTGGCACCGACTTACGTTGTTAAAAATGGCGCTAAAGTCAACTGGCGCACCCAATTAAAAGACGTGGCTAAAGCGGTCAACAAAGAAGATAAGGGGCAAGCCGTTTTAAAAGACTATGACCAAAAATTAGCCAGCGCTAAAAAAACAATCCAAACAAAAGCGCCTAATCAATCAGCCGCGGTTTTATGGGTCACGAATAACTCAGCTTTCATGGTCAATGATCACGCCGCAAGTGGCGCGCTTCTTTATCAAGACCTCGGTTTAAAAGAACCTGATTTGGTAAAAACAATTTCTAAAAACGCAACCGCTGACTGGATGCCAGTTTCGCTCGAAAAACTAACTGAATTAGATGCCGACTATATCTTCCTAGTTAACAGCGACCGCGGGGCCGCTATGTTCAAAGAACCCATCTGGCAAAACGTCAAAGCTGTTAAGAATAAACAACTCTATAGTTATGACAAATCATCAAGTTGGATGTACAAAGGTCCCATCGCGTACGAAGAAATGATTCAATCGGTATTGAAGATCATTAAATAAGAAGTGCAACTAAAAAAGCGTGCTGACAGTCGTCAGCACGCTTTTTTAGTTTATTCTTCAAAATTTTTCACTTGATCACCAGCAACATCTTGCCATGAGCGATCTAGATAGTCATCTGATAATTTATAAGATACTTTACCAGCCTGCTTAGTTGCCATGAATGGTTGAACATGTTGGTCAACCTTCAACCAACCACGCCAGCCTAGATGAATCGTATCTTGCATGAAGTAATCTTCGTTACCATCTTTGGTCATATCGACAATATTATTAAACCCTTGTGATTTCAATTGGTAAGAAATCTTTGTCGAGAAGTTATTTAACATATCTTGTGATAAACCAGTATAAGCTGCCCACCGCGCATTAACCGGTGGAATGATAAATTGCACTGCCATCTTGTGCTGTGCAAAGAAATCGAGCATCAACTGGAAGTCCGAAAATTCTGGTGAACTTTCATAGTTAAAATGACTTTGTTCACCCTTTAATTTTGCTTGGTTTGGTAAAATCCGTTGTTCATAAAATTTCTTTTGAATCCCAAACGGGTTACCCGCAGTTGCTTTGCGACCAAGCGTTGTCGCCACCTGATCAAGGGTTTGTAAATCTTGTTGATCTGGTAAGACCTTCAACCCTTTGGCCAATTCCTTTTCACGACCGTGAATAAATAATTGACTGAAGAGTTGATCCTGTTGTTGTAGGCCTGGGCGTTTAATGTTATTGATATACACTTTTTGCACCGTTGTTAGCGGTAAGCCCAAAGCCTTGTTCTTTAATGCATCCCGCATTACCCCACTGGTTGTATCGCTCGTTAAATCGAGAATTCGTTTGGCTGCATAGCGTGTTGCTGCTGAATCCTTAGCGTGGATTAAGAAGTATGACGTTTGCAGTGGCGAATAGAAGAAATCAAACATTTCTGATTTAACGCCTTGTGGTACAAACCATTGTGGCGAAATGATCACGACCGCTTTCTTACCCGTAAGGTGTTGCCCTGTCGCTTGAAGGGATAAGAAATGTGTTAATGACTGTGTGCCAGGTGCGCCAATTAAAAATGGTTTATTTTGCCAATTATACTTTTCAGCCATGACGGAAGGATGTAACGCATCCATTCGTGACAACTCGGAAGAACCGATAACAGGAATATAATCCGCATTAAACGCAGCATCCTTGATAGCCTCGCCTTTAATGACATTGGCTGACATTGATGTCGCTGCTGTCGATAAAGTCTTGGCGCTTGGATGACTAAAGCGAAATGGCGATAATAATAACGCGCCTAAGCACGCACCGGCAATTAACACTGGCCCAAAAATCAGCCACAATTTCTTAAACATCTTATTGCAATTCCTTTGCTTTAGCGATGATTTTGTTTGGTGTTGCCCATTCGTTACGATCAAATTCTGAAACTGGTACGTCGATATCTAATTGACCTTGTAATTCAAGTAATAATTGAACCGTAGCCATCGAATCTAATGTGCCTGTTTCAAATAAATCTAAATCCATATTATCTTTGATATCGTCGTTACCTGTTAAATCTGCCAAAATTTCTACTACTGTGTTTTCTACATCCATGATTAAAACGCTCCTTCAATTGTTTGGTCTTAATGGAACCAGAGTCGGTCCAAGAAGCCTGAGAAAATTAAAAAACTTAAACATACTGTGTTAAAAGTTGCAAAGATGGCTAGATAATTAGTCCACCGGTTGCTGATAATGTGATCTTTATGTTTCTTCTTAAAGCGTAACCAGACATCTGTTAGGATAATCCAAATGGCATGGAATAAACCATACACAATGTAATACCAGGTTAACCCGTGCCAAAAGCCCATCAGTAAGAATAACGTTAAATAACCAAGGTTGGCAATCAAGACTTTATTCTTAGTAATTTTATGCTTCATCAAGAAGAAAACGAGTCGCATATAAATGTAATCTCTAAACCAAAATGATAGTGTCATATGCCATCTATTCCAGAATTCTTTGATATTCGGTGATGAAAATGGTTTGTTAAAGTTGATTGGTGTTTCAATCCCCATCACATAACTCGTCCCCACTGCGAATAAACTGTAACCCGCAAAATCAAAGAATAGATACATACTATAGACATACATGTAACCCACAAGGCCCCATGAAATATCCAAGAAACCACCACGACTGGCCATAGCTAAGTGCGCCATTTTAGGCAGTAACAAGGTTCCAAACGCGTATCCCAGAATAAACTTATACACAAACCCTAGCATGAAGTTGTGCATGGCTTTTCCCAGCATATCAATATAGTGATCACGTTCAGGCACTTTTAGATAATCCTTCTTGAAGCGCCGGTAACGATCAATCGGACCAGATGAGATGGTTGGGAAGAATAACATGAATTGTAAGAACAACCATGGTTCAAACTTCTTAATACTCCCATCACGGGTTTCCATAATCATGCCGACAGCTTTGAAGGTTAAATAACTAATCCCTAAAAAACCAATAATCGAATTCCGACCTGGATTTAAAAATGGGACGAATTTAACAATCACTAGCGGCATAATCGCCAGGACAACCGCTAGGTCGAATAACGCTGTACTATTACGTTTTTGACGATATACGGTGTAGCCCCAAATCAAGGCCCCCTCGAATAGCACGTAACCGATTAAAGCTAACCCTTGATTAATCTTATCACCGTCAAAGATTAAGACTAAAAAGAGCAGTGAAACAAGTGTTTCATAGATATGCCACCGTTTACCATTTAAAAAACCAATGATTAGCGGCACTAGCGCAATTCCTAAAATAATGAAGTAATTAGGATTGGCGTATGGTTGTAAATTAGGCATTCCCATTTACCTCTTTAATCAACGCTTTGCGGTCAACCTTACCATTGACGGATAATGGTAAACTTTCTGGATAGACGAAACGTTGGGGAATCATGTAGGCCATTGTATTTTCAGCCAGGGCTGCTTTTAACGTTTTTGTTAATGTCGCATCCCCCACTTGGTCTTCAGCGGGCACGACGTAAGCAATTAATTGCGTTACTTGGTGGGCCTTGTTGTAACGCGGTACTGTGCAGGCTTGTTTAACTTGTTTTAATTGACCTAAGTGATGATCAATTTCTTCTAGTTCGATCCGATAACCATGCATCTTAACTTGGAAATCCGTCCGCCCTTTATAGAAAATCAATTGATTGTCATCGGCAACCACTAAGTCGCCTGAATGATAGAAACGTTGGCCGTCTTTTTCGAAAAAGGCGGCGTTCGTTTTTTCAGGATTATTTAAGTAACCTTTCGAAACGCTCGGCCCACTAATCAATAATTCACCAGGTTGGCCCGGTGCGACTTCGTTGTTTTGTTCATCAACGACAACCGTCTGCGTATCTGGCTTCGTATACCCAATTGGTAAACGGTCATACTGTGCGAGAACATCAGCAGTAATTTCGATACTAGTCATCGCAACCGTTGCTTCGGTTGGGCCATAAGTGTTGAAGACCTTAGCTGCTGGGAACCGTGCAATTAATTTTTCAGCCGTTTGATGCGTTAATTCTTCACCACAGAAGACGAATTCACGCAGTTCTGGATAATGTTCGCTATCAAACGTTGGTGCAAGTAAACAGATTTCAACAAATGATGGGGTTGAAACCCATTCATTAATCTTCAAGGTTGGTAATACTTCAAATAAGGTTTTGAAGTTATCCGTAATTTCTTTTTCTAAAATCACCAATGTTGCGCCTGAGCAAAGCCCTGGATAAAGGTCCATGACTGATAAGTCAAATGAATATGGGGCTTGAATTAAGACCCGACTATTATCGGCAACTCCAAAGGCTGGGTTCGCCCAGTCGACAAAGCTCAAAAGGTTGTTTTCACTAATTTGAACTCCTTTTGGTAAGCCGGTTGTCCCAGAAGTGAAAATGATATAGAAGTTATCATCCCCTTGGACGCTTTGTTGGGCATCATAATCTGTTGCCCCACTTGCCACAACGTCCGCTAATGTATCAGCTTGGAAGACCGGCATGTCAACCTCAATTTGGCTAGCTGACGCCCATGATAGAACCGCCGCTGGTTTAGCAACCGATTCAATTTGTTGAATGCGTTCTGCATCTGAGTGTTGTTCAACCGGAATGTAGGCATGGCCCGCTTTTACAGCACCTAAGAATGTGGCCACCATTTCGAACTGTTGGCCCCCAAAAACAATCACTGGGGCGCCTTTAGGCAATGCTTGGTCCTGGATAAACGCAGCGATTCGATCAGATGCAACTTTTAAGTCCGCATATGAATACTGCATTTGGCCGTATTGATACGCCACGGTTTGCGGTTGTTCAATCGCAATTGTATCAATTTTTTGAATAATGCTATTTGTCATCACCATTACGCTCCTTCATTAAACTAAAATTCATTATAAATAAATTTAGGGCTACCAATACCACTGTAGTCGTACAGGTAGAGTAAAATTAAGAGAATTATAAAATATATAATCGTTCTGCCAATGAAATTGACAACTGGTTTTTGCCAAAAATTAAGGATTTTTTGTCCCATTTTCACCATTTCTTTCTCTTGTTTTCTGATTAGTCCACTATATTACCTTATTAAAGGTACCACACCGATTTAATAACCACCACTAACATTTTTGTCACACATTATGGGGGACTAAAAAAGGACCCGGTAAAGAAATTCTCCCCCTGGTCCTGCAGTTGTTAGAGACGCTTTTCAACGCATGTTTCCAATCGTTTCTGTGCTCTAATCAGTATATTTAGCTAATGTTTCTGTTAATTGTGCCTTATTGTGGAAGCCCGTAATTGTTTCGACAACTTGACCGTCTTTTTTGACAATCAATGTTGGAATTGCCATAATCCCAAATTTTGCTGGCGTTTCTGGGTTAGCATCCACGTCCATCTTTGTAAATTTAACCTTATCATTTGTTTGTGCTAATTCTTCAATAACAGGTGATTGCATCCGACAAGGACCACACCAAGTCGCCCAGAAGTCTGTTAAAACAACCCCTTGACTTGTTTCTGCTTCAAAATCTTTATCCGTTAAAACGTCTACCATAACCGCACCTCCTATAATTAGTTGTGTAAAACCAATTGCTTACTTTTAGTCTACACCTTGACCTATTGAAAGACAATTAAAAAAACTCAAAAATAGGTTTGGCAACCACCCATTTTCGAGTTTTTAATCAGCTTACTTAAATGTCACAATGGTGGCACCATTCCCACCAGCATTAGCTGGTGCATATTCGTACTTCTTCACCTGACGATTGGCTTGGAGGTATTCTTGAACCCCTTGACGAATCGCACCAGTTCCTTTACCGTGGACAATCGTGACTTGTTGATAATTAGCTAATAGTGCCGCATCAATATATTGATCCACTTCGGCCATTGCTTCTTCATAGCGTTTGCCCCGTAAATCCAATTGCGCTTTAACATGGCGCGCACCACCGCTATTAACGGTTGTCACATGGCGTTGTGGTCGGTTATCTTCAACGACTTTTTGTTTTTCCAAATCGTCACTGGCAATCTTCATCTTGATAATGCCCATTTGGACTTCCCAATTTTTCGGATCAATTTGGCGCATTAAAGTCCCTCGTTGGCCGTAAGACGTGACTAATACGTCATCGCCAACTTTAAGCGTTTGACGTCGTTTAGCCCGTTGGAGCACTTTATTTTTCTTCAAGGTCGTTTCTTGATGTAGTTGGCCTAATTCAGCCTTGGCGTCGATTAATTGATTTTCCTTAATCTGTGCCCCTTGATTCATTTGCATATCACGCAATTTAGTGATGACTTTATCCGCTTTGACTTCAGCTTTTTCGACAATCGCATTTGCTTTTTCTTTGGCCTTCGTCATTTCCGTTTCGCGGTCTTCAAAGAATTGTTGATAAGCTGTTGAGAGTTGTTGGTGCAGATCAGTCGCTTCTGATAATTCATGCCGTAGTGCTTGGTATTCGGTTTCGGCTGCCTTCCGTTGATTTTCAAGATCGGTAATCATATTGTTCAAATCTTGGCTTTCATCGTTCATTAACTGTTTAGCTTGAGCGACAATTGAATTTGGTAAACCAAGCCGTGTGGAAATATCAAACGCATTACTGCGACCAGGGACCCCGATTAAAAGGCGGTACGTTGGCTGTAGCGTCGCTACATCAAATTCCATGCTGGCATTGATGGTTTGTGGTCGGTTGTAGCCATAAATCTTCAATTCAGGATAATGGGTTGACGCCACCACGTTAGCTCCGACAATCCCGATTTGATCCAAGATGGCAATCGCTAAAGCAGCCCCTTCTTGCGGATCAGTCCCGGCCCCTAATTCATCTAATAGCACTAAACTCCGATCATCAATTTGTTTGAGAATCTGAATAATATTTTCCATATGTGCTGAGAAAGTACTCAAGTTCTGTTCGATTGATTGTTCATCACCAATATCAGCAAAGATATCTGAGAAGACACCAACTTGGCTTTCTTCACGCGCCGTGATAAATAAGCCTGATTGGGCCATTACTTGGACTAAGCCCAGTGTTTTAAGGGTAATGGTTTTACCACCGGTATTCGGACCTGTCACCACAATTGCCTGGTAATCCGCACCGATCGCAATATCATTGGCCACGACTTTAGCCGCATCAATTAAAGGATGGCGGGCTTGTTTTAAATCAACATGATTCTCCGGATTGATCAAAGGTTCCGTTGCTTTTAAGGCTTTTGCCAGTTGCGCTTTGGCATTCACGAAATCGAGTTGGCCCAATAATTCAGCATTTGCTAAAATATTGTGGCGTTCTGGCATAATGGCTTCTGATAATTCCGCCAAAATCCGTTCGATTTCTTGTTGTTCTTCAATCTGTAATTGGCGCAGACGGTTATTTAATTCCATAATCGCTTGGGGTTCCATAAATAGGGTTTGACCACTGGCACTTTGATCATGCACCACTCCACCGAATTGACCACGGTATTCTTGTTTAACAGGAATTACATAGCGGTCATTACGAATTGTCACGATCGGATCACTTAAATATTTAGCTTTCGCGCCGTGCGTGTAGCTAGCCATCCGACTTCTAATCTGGCCTTCTAGTTGCTTCAAGCCCGTTCTTAAGCCGCGTAACTTGGTTGAAGCAGTATCTAAAATGGCACCATCATCAGCCACCGAGCTTCTAATCCGTTCGGTTAATTGCGGTAGCGTGACAAATTGTGCCACCAATTCAGGTAAAGCTTTTAATTCGAGTTCGTCTTTTTCCAAGTCCTCAAAGAAACGAACCACGGCAGACGTTGCGCGTAAAACGCGCCCGATTTGAGCGAGCTCACTCCCATTTAACATGGCTCCGATTTCGATCCGTTTTAAATGTGGTCTGATATTTTCCAATTGGGGCAATGGGATGCCACCTTTTAGCCGTTCAATATCAACACCGTCTTTGGTTTGGTTTAAGCGAATCTGAATCAAATCGGCTTCATTAATCGGTTCTAAAGTTGCAATTTGTTCTTGGCCAAACGCTGTAATCGCGTAGCCTTGCAACATTTGCTTAATTTTGTCGTACTCTAATGTTTTTAATATTTTATGATTCATTTCTGTTAACTCCTTCTAAAAAAGGGGCGACCTTCGTCAGCCCCTTACAGCTATGTTAACCAACTATCCACCATTGTGTCACAAGTGAGGTTAATAGTGGTGTTTTAAGCACCATCATCTTAGCAAGCCACGAATGGGCCAACATGGTTTGTAGCCCATCAACTGGTACTAAGGCTAAGACATACAATACTAAGAAAATCCCGATATAAACAACCATGAAATTTAAGATGCCGCCTAAAACTTTATTAAAACGGCTGAAAACGTACATAAATGTTAATGAATTCAACAACAAGCCAATAAAGCGGATAATCAAGCCACTAATGAACATGATTAGTACAAAGGCCACACCGATATAAAAGGCCTTATCGAGTGATAACCCCACCTTCTGTTGGAAAAAAGCAAAGTAACTTTCTTCGGTTGCCGATGGATATGGTACTAACAAATTTAATTTAGGGCCGAGCGTCTTGCTTAATGGGACCGCAATCCAAAAGGCAATGAAATAACCAATTGCATAAACGACCTGTAAGACAATTCCCCGGCGCATCCCAGTATAAATCGCATGTAACAACATTAAGATAATAATTAGACTTAGCATAATTTCCCCTTAACCGCGCTTTTAATTTGATATGATTCATCACTATCCGGCCAACCAGCTATTTCTGGTAACCAGCTTCAGACATTGCAAATAAAATTTGCTACTTCAACTGAACTATTTTATCATGAAATAAGGAGAAGTAGCAATTTTACCATTAATATCTTATTTTACCATTCATTGAGGAGGATGGCGCATGCAAGCTGTGATAAAAATGACCCCGGCACAATTAAAAACAATTCAACAAACTTATCCGTCCAATCGTCCCCTACCACCTGGTGCCGTTTTTGCCCACCGTGGCAACGGTTTGAACGTTACCGGCTATCGCTCCGGCAAAGTGCTTTTTCAAGGGCCAACCGCTGAGGCCGCCGCTGCTAAGTGGGGCCCGCTAGCACCCGCTAAGCAAAGTAAGGCTACTAAGGGGTCTGCCAAAGGTGACACACTACCACCCGATTTTGCTAACTGGTCGGTTATCGGCTCAGACGAAGTCGGCAATGGTAGTTACTTTGGCCCACTGACGATTGCCGCCGTCTATGTCAGTCAGGAAAATCTCAGCTTTGTTCGCAATTTAGGCGTCGCTGATTCCAAAACCTTAACTGACGCTCAGATTGATCAAATGGCGATTAAAATGATGACCAAACTGCCTTATCATATCGTCAATATCATGCCGCAAAAATATAACCAAGTTCACGAACAAATGAATATCGAAAAAATGAAGGCGGTCAGCCATAACTTTGCCCTCTTAAAAGTCTTGAAGAAAATTCAACCGGATCAACCTCAAGGCATTTTAATCGATCAATTCGAACCCCGTGCCACTTACTATCGTTATTTAAAAGACGAACCAGTGGTGTTGCGTGATAACGTCTACTTCACAACTAAAGCAGAACAGTTTCATCTTGCGGTCGCAGCCGCTTCGATTATCGCCCGCCATCAAGCCAACCTATCAATGATTGAGCTTTCCAAACGCGCTGGACGTGACATCCCAGTCGGGGCACACAAATCGATTGACAAAATTGCGGCCGATTTATTGGATCAAGGCGGTTTGGCCTACCTAGGCCAATTTGCTAAATTACATTTTATTAACACTAAAAAAGCACAGGCTTTACGCTCACCAAGATAATAGGGACCAAGACGATTTAGCGTCTTGATCCCTATTTTTGTAGCATGGTCTAATTAAAACGTGCCTCCCAAGCTAGATTTCTGCGCTTAGCGCCGGTTGTCAGATTAGCGATTATATCGCTAATCTGACAACCTATGCTAATGCTCAAAATCTGATCAAGCTTGAGAGGCACTCTGTTTTATTGCATATTGTCGTCTGCTAAGAATGTGTTTAGGACTTCTTCTACCATTTCCCATTCTTCATCATCTTCAATTGGGAAAAGATCGCCTTGGCTGGCGTCTCCTGCAACGTCTGATGTGAAAGCGAAAGCTTGAATGTCGACTTCTTCGTCTTCAGCTGAGCTTGCTGGGTATAATAGGACATATGATTTACCATAATCTTCAGAATCAAAAGTAAAGAGCACTTGGTATAATTCTTCGTTACCTTGATCATCGATTAAAGTAATTTCTTGTTCTGCTTCTTGGTGGATGTTCTTATTTGTTTCAGTCATTCATCAAAACCCCTTAATATTTAATTATCTCATTCATTAACTGGTTGCTAGTACCCTTGTTTGGTCAAAGGCCCTTTAGCATCCAAATAGTTCTGCAAAATCATTACCGCAGCAAGTTTATCAATCACTTGCTTACGCTTTTTTCGTGAGGTGTCGGCTTGTTCCACTAACATTCGCTCAGCTTGAACAGTTGTTAGTCGTTCATCAATATAATCAACTGGGATTTCTGGGAATAATTCGGTCAACATCGCACCGTATTCCTGAGCCTTAACCGCCCGCGGGCCAATTGAATTATTCATATTCTTAGGTAATCCTAAGACAAAGCCCGTTACTTGGTGCTGCGCAACGAGTTCCTTCACTCGGTCTAAACCAAATTCAGATTCATCCTCATTAATTCTAATGATTTCAACACCTTGGGCGGTCCAACCAAATAAATCGCTCACAGCAATACCGACGGTTCTTGAACCGACATCAAATCCCATTAAGCGCATTATTTAGTATTCCCCTTATCAAGATAGTTCTTCACGAGTTCTTCGATAATCTCATCTCGTTCGTGCTTACGAATTAAGTTACGAGCGTCGTTATAGCGTGGAATGTAAGCAGGATCCCCTGATAACAGGTAGCCGACAATCTGGTTAATAGGATTATAGCCCTTATCTTCTAAAGTTTGGTAGACCGTTACCAATGTTTCATGCACATTCTTAGGACTATTCTTACCAAAATCAAAATGGACTGTTTTATCTAGATTCATCTCTCAACACCTCAACTTTTCGCTACTTATACAACCATATTCTACTCGAAAATCTATAAAAGTACAACTCGCATCACTCGGTTGTCGTAACGCTGAATATCCACTATACCACAATTCAAACCCAACGTGCTATTTTCTGCAAAAAAATAAAGCTGATTAAAACTAATCAACTTTATTCCTTGATGATTAAGCTAAAAATTCTTTAGCAGCTGCCAAGGCAGCTGGAATCCCAGCTGGATTTTTACCACCAGCTTGCGCCATATCAGGACGGCCACCACCGCCACCACCAACAAGTGGGGCGATTTGTTTGATTAAGTCACCGGCTTTAATACCCGCTTTAATCGCATCTGGAGCGACGGCCACAATCAAACTAACCTTGTCACCCGCAACAGTTGCGAGCACTAAGACGTCTGAAATTTGTTTTTGTTGCCATTGATCCGCTAATTGCCGTAATTCATTCACCCCGGCAACCTTTGCATCAGCGGCTACTAAGCGCCATTGACCTGCTTCAACAACATTTCCAAAAACATTGCCGGCTTGTTCTTGTGCAAATTTAGCTTTTAATTGTTCATTTTCTTTTTGTTCTGCTTTTAAATCCGCTTGTAATTGTTGAATCTTCTTAGGAAGATCCTTTGTTTGGGCAACTTTTAATTCACCAGCTAATTCATTTAAAAGCACTTGTTTGTCATTTAAATATTTAAAGGCTGCCTTAGAAGTAACGGCTTCGATCCGACGTGTGCCGGCGCCAATACCTGACTCACTGGTAATCTTGAATAAGCCAAGATCTGAAGTGTTGTTAGCATGTGTCCCACCACAAAGTTCCATTGAGTAATCTCCAATTTGAACAACACGAACTGTTTTACCATATTTTTCGGTAAAGAGCGCGATGGCCCCCATTTGTTTAGCTGTTTCAATGTCCGTTTCAACCGTATTAACTGGAAGAGCTGCCCAAATCTTATCGTTTACGATTTGTTCTACTTCAGCTAATTGATCTGGTGTCACTTGGCCCAAGTTAGTGAAATCAAAACGTAAGTAATCAGGTTCCACTAATGAACCAGCTTGATGGGTATGTTCGCCTAAAACATCTCTTAGTGCTTGATCCAATAAATGAGTTGCCGTATGGTTCTTAACTACGCCACTTCTAAAGGTTGGATCAACAGCTAAGGTATAGTGGACACCACTGATCATTTCTTTTAACACTTTAACCGTGTGTAAAGGTTGGCCATTGGGTGCGTATTGGACGTCTGTGACTTCCGCAACCACTTGGCCGGCAAGATTCTTGATAATCCCTTGATCAGCCACTTGTCCCCCCATTTCAGCGTAAAATGGTGTTGCTTCAAAGACTAATTGCGCCACGCCGGTTGTCACACTTTCTTGTTCAGCATTATCTTGAATGATATCTGCCAAACGACTTTCAGTTTCTAATTCATTATAACCTGTGAATTCACTCTTAGTCTTGATGTTTAATAAGACTTCGTTTTGTGAGCCCATTGATTGTTCATCGCTCCGTGCATTACGAGCACGTGCTTTTTGAGCAGCCATTTCTTTTTCAAAACCAGCTTGATCAACGGTTAAACCTTCATCTTCAGCATATTCAGTTGTTAATTCGATTGGGAAACCAAATGTATCAAAGAGTTTGAAGGCATCTGCGCCGTTAATTTCAGTTTTATTTTCAGCTTTAACGGCTTCGATTGTTTGGTTTAATAAGCGTAAGCCATCATTTAAAGTTTCGCGGAAACGATCTTCTTCAGAACGGATCACTTTTTCAATGAAGTCTTTTTGCTCTAAGATGTCTGGGTAATAGCTGTGCATAATTTCGCCAACGATTGGGACTAATTTGTACATGAAAGCGTCGTTGATGCCTAACTTCTTACCGTTTAAGATAGCCCGCCGAATTAATCGACGGAGCACATAACCGCGTCCTTCGTTAGCTGGCATTGCGCCATCACCAATTGCAAAGGTAACGGCCCGTGCGTGATCTGCGATAATCTTAAATGAAATATCGTCAGCAGCATTTTGACCATATTGTTTATGGTCACTCATTGCAGCTGTGGCTTCAATCAATGGCATAAATAAATCTGTTTCGAAGTTAGTTGGGGCTTCTTGAATCACTGAGACAAGTCGTTCAAGACCCATCCCCGTATCAATATTTTTGTGTGGTTGTTCGACATATTCACCGTTTGGTAAATGGTTAAATTCTGAGAACACGATATTCCAAACTTCGAGATAACGTTCGTTTTCGCCACCAGGATAGTTTTCAGGATCGTCTTCACTAACATTGTTGAAACTTTGACCCCGATCGTAGAAAATTTCTGAATCGGGACCACATGGACCTTCACCGATATCCCAGAAGTTATCTTCAACTTCAATAATTCGGTCTTCTGCCAAACCAACCTTTTCATGCCAGATGCGGTGTGCATCCTTATCCTTAGGATAAACCGTCACGTAAAGCTTTTCAGGATCTAAGCCAATCCACTTGTCGCTTGTTAAGAATTCCCAAGCCCAAGGAATGGCATCTTCTTTAAAGTAATCACCAACAGAGAAGTTACCGAGCATTTCGAAGAATGTATGATGACGGGCAGTCTTACCCACGTTTTCAATATCGTTGGTTCGGATACTCTTTTGCGCATTCGTGATCCGCGGATTATTAGGCACAACACGGCCATCAAAATATTTCTTTAAAGTGGCAACCCCAGAGTTAATCCATAATAGCGTTGGATCATCGTCTGGAATCAATGAGGCACTTGGTTCAACATCATGGCCTTTTTCTTTAAAAAAGTCTAAAAACATTTGGCGCACTTGGGCGCTTGTTAGTTGTTTCATATCATTTTCTCCTTAAAAAAAATAAAACACCGCTGCAAATTCAAGGACGCAAAAGCGCGGTACCACCTTGATTGCAACGATGTTAGTCGTTAACCTCTTTATGAGTTTATTCAATTATTTAGGCGTTGGGGAGCGCGTCAATCCGTCGTCAACACCTCTCAGTCAAGGGTCTTGTTCCTGTCGTTCTAGTGATTAACGTATATCCCAGCACTTCAAAAGTATAGAAAATAATTCACCACTTGTCAACTACTCGAGTGCAACAGTGATTGTGCGCCGATAACGCGTCGCAAGATCAGTATTGCCCATCAACGCAGTTGGCACGCCTGATTCATAAAATGGCGAGCTAGGTAACTGACGTTCAAGTTGATAGCGACCACCAGTGACACACGGCCCACCCTTGTAAATAAGTGGATCAGTCGTCAACTCGTACGCCTGTTGGTCAGCCGCAAAATCTAGACCAAACGAAGCCGCTGATACGGCCGTTGGTTGTGGCAAGTGATTGCCAGTCGGCCATAACGTTGGCACACCCGCACTTCTTAACCATTCATACTGATCAACACTGACAAAATCAAAACCTTGTTGCCGCAATGCTTGTCTGAGTTGCTGTTGTGTGAACGGCGTTTTTTCAAAAACCTGATAGCCTTGTTGGTCTGCCAAAAGTCGTAACACTAAGTGTGCCGTCTCTAACAACGGTGTCTCCGGCTGTGCTCGGTATAACCCATTTTGAATCTCAGCTTGAAAGCGACTGAAGAACAGTTGATTGCCCGTAAAATGTCGTGTGATTGATGAATAGCGCCCTTGCGCTAACCAGCCACTTGGGACGGACTCTCGAGCTACCAATAAAGCTGGCATATTAACCATCCGACTCGGTGTCGTGAGTTGGTCAATATAAGTATCCACATCCGTTTTATCCGCCCAAAGTTGGCCTTCGTTAGCAGCCAGTTGCCGATTAGTTTGGGCAAACCATTCACTCGGTGCCAGTTTATCCGCCCCCAATGACCAACCTAAACTAACAGCTGATTGTGCCGGAATGAAGATAAATTGCTCACCCGAAAACCAAGCACTGTATGTCTTAAACGTTAATCGACCAGCTTGGACCACTTCCGGTTGAATCCCTTCAATGGTAACTAGCGGGCTGACAAAATACCGTAAAACCTGGCCAAAATTAGCGCGCCGGGCTTGTTCCGATAGTTGTAACCAATTTGGTAATTGCAAGTCATTTTCATGTACCATGACAACACCTCATTTATAAACTCATTAACGGTTATTATTTTTGATTTTGTTTCTTATTATTACGCTTACGTTCACGCATCTCAACACGTTGTTCAATCCGACGTTTTTGACGCGCATCTTTTTGGATTGCTTCTTTAATCTTTTTCTTGTAACCAGGCTTACGCTTGATTTTGGCTTTTTTAACAAAGCCTTTTAAGTTAACATCTAATTCATGCGTTGTTGCAACCCGTTTTTTACGACGGTTACGGTCATAAGAAGTCACCAATTCGCCATCTTTAAAGGCTTTGGGTGTGAACTTAATCCCCATTGCTTCGATTTGTGCAACAGCTTGTTCGTCATCTGGACCATAAAGTGTAATCGCAGTGCCCTTAAGACCATTCCGGCCTGTCCGACCCACACGATGCACGAAGAATTCTAAATCTTCGCGTGGTACTTCGGCATTGATGACCATGCTAATCCCTTCGATATCAATCCCACGAGCGGCTAAATCAGTCGCCACAACGTATTGATAATCAAGATTATGAACTTCCTTCATAATCCGTTTCCGTTGACGTGGTGGAATATCACCATGAATCTTAGCAACCTTCAACCCTTGTGATTGGAGATAATGATGGATGTCATCAACCTTGCTCTTGGTATTTGCAAAGATCAAGACCATGAATGGATGGCCCATTGTGATTAATGAATAGATTGTTTGATTGAGGGCTTTACCCTTAGTTGGCACCAACCAGTTTTCAATCGTTGGGCTAATGATCGTTTCATTCTTCACTTCTTCAATTACTGGGTTATGCATGTATTTTTGTAAGAACGGTTGTAATTTATCAGGAATCGTTGCTGAAAAGACCATCATTTGTAAGTCTTCTGGTAACCGGCTTGCAATATTATCAACTGGCTTCAAAAAGCCCATATCAAGCGTCATATCAGCTTCATCAATCACTAATGTTTTAGCTGTATAAATCTTAAGTGCCTTGCTTGTGATCAAATCTAAAATCCGACCAGGTGTCCCAATCACGATTTGTGGTTGATGTTGTTGTAATTTTTCGATTTGACGTTGTTTATCAGTCCCACCAACGTAGCGACCAATCCGAATATCACCAGTCATATGCTTTGTGATTAATTCAGCGGCCGTATAAATTTGGTAAGCCAATTCCCGACTAGGGGCTGTGATGACGATTTGAACTTCGTCTTTTTCAGGGACTAACTTATTTAAAAGTGGTAATAAGAAGGCATGAGTCTTCCCACTCCCTGTTTGTGATTGTCCGATAACACTCTTACCAGCGTTGATGGCTGGAATCACACGGCGTTGAACCGCCGTTGGTTTTGTAAAGTGCATCTCGTCTAAAGCCGTAATGATTTCTGGTTTTAGATTGAATTGTGTAAATTGATTATCCATAAAGTCCTGCTTTCTATTGTTTAAATCCGTCAAAAAAGTATCTGTTACTGTGCTGTGTAATCAGCAGCAAGCGCTGATAATGCCGTAATAATCGTGTCAATTTCAGCTTGATCCGCTGCTTTGGCCCCGCTGGCAAGCGGATGCCCACCACCGTCATGTTGCTTAGCCAATTCATTAATGATTGGCCCTTTAGAACGGAAGTGAACGCGATAAGTGCCGTCGTCTTGTTGGACAAAAATGACCCACGTTAACACACCTTTTAATCGGCCAGGTGTGCCGACAATTGAATGAACCTGTTGGGCTGATACATTCAAACGTTTTTGCGTTTCTTGGTCCACAACCAGATAAGCCACTTGGTCGTCATTAACCTGCAATTGATCAAATAAGTAACCTTGTAACTTTGCTTGTTCGAGTGTAATCTCGTTCATCCGTTGATTAATCTTATCATGTTGAATGTCAAACGTCATTAGTTGCGCGGCACAAGTCATTGTGTGCGGTGTCGTTGAATTAAACATGAAACGCCCAGTATCGCCCACAATCCCGGCGTAAAGCACACGAGCGGCTGCTTGATTCAATTGTAATTGGCCTTGGCTATCGTTGATCATATCGACAATAATTTCGGAAGTGCTAGACGCATCTGGTAACACCCAATTTAAATCCCCATAAGGTTCGTCGTTGGGATGATGATCAATTTTAATCAAGTAATCCCCTTGGTTATAATCTTCGCCACTAATCCGGGGGGTATTGGCAGCATCAGTTGTAATCACCAACGCACCTTGGTATAAAGCCGGATCAATTGGTTGCGCATTGGCTAACCAAGCTAAGTTGCCGGTATCACTACCGACTTGGTAAACCTTTTTATCGGGATAGCTATTACGAATCACTTCAGCCAACCCCACTTGCGAACCAATCGCATCTGGATCTGGATTGACATGACGATGAATCATAATCGTTTGGTAAGCTTTAATTTTAGCAATAATTTGTTCTGGAATAGTCATTGATTAACCTCTTTCTAAAATTTGGCAGGTCACAATTGCTTTGGCAACAATGACGTGATTGGCATAAACATCAACATCAACTTTAGCGGAGCGCCGGCCAATCTCTAATATCCGCGGTAAAATTTGAATCTGACTTTCAATTTGGATTAAGCGCAGATAATGCAAATTAATCTGTTCAATCATTGAATGACGTTGATGTGTCGCTTGTAACATCCGTTGACAAGCGGCCGAAACGGCTTCACTCAAGACACCAAACGAAATCGTCCCTAAGTTATTGGTCATTTGGGGACTCACTTCAAACTGATACGCCGCTGAATAAAATTCAGGGAAACTCTCGCTAGGATGTAGCAGTTCGATAATTTGGTCGTAGAAAGTTTCGGCCACTTGCGGTTGACGTTGGGCCGTTTGCATATTGCTCATCACGTCTTGGCGCGTAATAATGCCTTCTAATTCAAGGTTATCAGCAACCACCGGCATGATTTCCAAACTATTCCAAGTCATCGCATGTCCGACACTGGCAATACTCATATACTTCTTAACACTCGCAGGTTCTTTGGTCATTACCTTATCAAGCGTCATCGAAGCTGGTTTATCCAAAATATCCTTCACCGTGACGATTCCGACTAAGCGCCGGTGTTCATTAATCACCGGGAAGCGTGAATGTTTAACCGCAGCACTCAATTTCTTGTAATCGCCGACCGTATCAGTCGCCAATAATGAGTATGTTTCTGAAAATGGGCGGTAGATTGAGGCCACCGTCGTAATTTCTTTTTTGATTAATTGATCGGTTAATGCCCGGTTAATCAACGTTGCAACGGTATACGTATCGTAAGTCGTTTGCAAAATGGGCAATGCTAGCTCGTTAGCCAGTGCAATCACTTCATCGGAAGTGTGAAAACCACCCGTGATCAAAACCGCTGCGCCATTTTCTAGCGCTAATCGTTGCACGTCGATCCGATCACCAACGATTAACAATGATTTCGGCGTGATATACCGGGTAATCGCCGCTAACTGCATCGCACCAATTACGAACTTATCCAACAACTTATTCAAGCCGTCTTTGCCACCTAAAACTTCACCATCGATGACTTGGACAATCTCGGCAAAAGTGAGGTTTTCAATCTTGCCTTTTAATTTTTGTTCAATTCGAATCGTGCCGACCCGTTCAATCGTGCTGACTAAGCCGTTATTTTCAGCGGCCTTGATTGCCCGATAAGCCGTTCCTTCACTAACCGCTAGCGTCTTGGCAATTGAGCGCACCGATATCTTATCGCCAATTGGCAAATTCTCAATGTACATTAATATTTGATCATGCTTCGTTGCCACTCAAACACCACCGCCATTTCCGCTTAGTTAATCCTATTTGTGCCAATTCGTCTATTAGCCCATTTTCATAGTTACTTACAGTATATCGGTTTTACCCGTCAAAGACAAAGTAATCTCGTCAATCATTTTCCCAATCGTAAAGTGGGAGCGTTATATTTTCAAAAGTCTGGGGGGCTAAATTAGTCACGGTAATCCCCAACAAGCGAATCCCAACTTCTGCCTGGCCGATTGATTGCCAAATTTGGTTGGCAATCGCCTCTAACTCCGCGGCATTACCAACATATTCACCGAGTGTTTTGCGTTTGGTAATCGTTTCGTACTGCCGATTACGCACTTTTAAAACGACCGTTAAGCCATGTTTCTGATTTTTGTGCAACCGCTGAGCCAATTCAATCGCCAAACTTTTCAGTTGGGCCTGCACTTGTTCTTCGCTAATCAACGGCTGGCCGTAAGTATGTTCGTTACCGATTGATTTACGTTCGCGTTGGTATTCGACTGGCCGGTTATCAATGCCCCGCACATGACGGTACAACCCATAACCCAACTTGCCAAAATGTTGCATCAAAAACATTTCCGATTGCGCCAGTAAATCGGCACCGGTCATAATCCCTAGTTCCTGCATCTTGGGCACCGTTTTTTGACCAACCCCTCTAAATTTTTCAATCGGCAAGCGGCTTAAAAAGGCGATTGCTTGTTCCGGCAAGACCAATGTTCGGCCGGCCGGTTTACGGTAATCAGAGGCCATCTTCGCTAAAAATTTATTGTAGGAAATCCCAGCGGAACTGACTAACTGTGTTTCTTCTAAAATCGCCTTTTGCAAGTACGCAACGACTTCAATCGTGTGCGCTAACCCCAACTTATTTTCAGTAACATCTAAATAAGCTTCATCAAAAGCAATCGGTTCAATTTTATCGGTCACCGTATGGAAAATTTCGTGAATCTGCGCCGAAACGGACTGATATAACGGAAAGTTCGGCGTCTTAAAAACGGCTTGATGTTTAGGAATTAATTCGGCAGCCTTTTGGGCACTCATCGCCGAATGCACCCCGTATTGGCGAGCGACGTAATTGGCCGTCGTCACGACCCCTTTGCCCCCTGTGTCACTCGGATCGCGGGCAATAATCAGCGGCTTTTGCCGTAAATCGGGCTGCTCACGTTCTTCAATGGAAGCGTAAAAAGCATCCATATCAATATGAATAATTTTGCGACTCGTATCGTTTTCCAACGGAATCTTAAATAATTCAGCCATTTTACGCCCCCTCTTTCATGCGATAAGAAAAGCCTGGTATGAATGGCTTCACACGCAGACTTCTCGGCAATTCTTATTTTTTTGTTTGAGTTGGATCAAAAATCCATTTGGCATCGGTTGAAGCCAATAAATCTGTCGCTTCTTTAGGCCCCATTGAACCGATTGCATACGTAGGAAGCGGTGTCTGATCTGCATCCCAAACTTGACGAATCGCATCGACAAATTGCCATGAAGCAGCTAATTCATGCCAATGCGTAAAGTTTGTGCCATCGCCATTTAACGCTTCTAAAATCAAACGTTCATAAGCTTCTGGGCTGTCAGCTAACATTTGTTCGTCATATTGATAATTTAATTGGTCAGGTTTCAATACGAAGCCTTGACCGACTTCCTTACCGTTGATTGTTAATGAGAAACCTTGTTCTGGTTCCACATAAATCGTTAAGACATCTGGTGCCATTGCTGAACGATCAGATTTATCATCAGCAAAAATATTAACCCCGGTCTTCTTGAAGACGATGTTGATTTGGGTTTCCTTGCGCGCTAAACGTTTCCCGGTCCGAACATAAAATGGTACGCCACACCAGCGTTCGTTATCAATCATCACTTTCCCAGCAACAAACGTTTCCGTTTGGGAGTCTGGTGCCACGTTAGTTTCTTGACGATAACCTGGTTTGCTTTCACCATCGACCGTTGTTTCAGCGTATTGGGCGCGGACAAAGTTTTGTTTAATCTCTGCTGGTGAATAAGGTTGGATACTTCTGAACAGACGTGTCTTTTCGCGTTGCACATCTTCTGCTGAGAAGTTAACCGGCACTTCCATTGCCAACATCCCAATCACTTGCATGATATGGTTTTGGAACATATCGCGCAAAGCACCAGACGTTTCGTAATAGCCAGCTCGTTCTTCAACCCCAACTGATTCGGCTAACGTAATTTGCACGTTATCGATAAATTGGTTATTCCAAACACCACTTAATAGGCCATTACCGAAACGTAAAGCAACGATATTTTGAATCATTTCCTTACCTAAATAATGATCAATGCGATAAATTTGGTCTTCAGCGAAAGTTTGGGTTAATTCTTGATTGAGCGCTTTGGCACTTTCGTAGTCACGACCAAATGGTTTTTCAATAATTAAACGGTTGAACCCATCTGCGGTCAACAAGGCTTCTGAACCTAAGTGACTGGCAATGGTCCCAAAATAACGGGGTGACATTGCCATATAATAGATGCGATTTTGGTTTAGTTGATATTTGTCATCTAATTTTGCTGCTAAGGCCTTCAGTGTTTCATAATGCTTGGCATCTGTGACATCGTGTGATTGATAGTAGAAGTGGCTCGTAAAGTTTTGCTTCGTTTTATCATCTTCTTCAAAACCTGCTAGGGATGCCATCACAATTTCGTGATAATGTTCATCTGTCCAAGGGCGTCTAGCGGTGCCAATCACTGCAAAACTTTCTTTTAAGTAACCCTTACGATATAGATTGAAAAGCGCTGGGTATAATTTGCGTTGTGCTAAATCACCCGAGCCACCAAATATAATAAATAATGCTGCTAAATCTGAGCGCATGTTCACACCACTTTCTTCATTAATCTGCTGTAACTGGCGTCACAAAAATGTGTTGCGCCGCTTTAATCCCGACTTGAATTTCGGTTTGCTGTGTTTCATCCATCACGGTAATCGGACTTTCAAAAAGCCCCACCTTCGTCAAAGTCACAGTATCGCCAACCGTTAAGCCGATTTCCAACGTGTATTTCAATAAATCATTATCATCTAATACCCGTTCAATTACCGCTTTTTCACCGACCTCAAGATCGACTAATGCATGGTGGCTCTGTTGTTCAAACTCACCTTTAGCGTTAGGGATAATGCCACCGTGTGGGCAGCGCTTTGGATGGCCTAAAAAATCGGCCAACCGTTCGGCTAAATCATGATTGGTTACATGCTCAAGCTGTTCTGCTTCTGGATGAACGGTATTAAATTGATAATGTAACTTGTCGACTAGAAAAACTTCCCACAAGCGATGATTGCGCACTAATAGCGCTGCTTCTCTAGCACCTTCACTTGTCAATTGAATCCCTTGATAGGGTGTGTGGTTGACGTAATTCTCTTTCACTAATTTGTTGACCATTTCCGTGACTGATGCTGCCGAAACGTTCAATCCCGCTAGAATTTCCTTATTGGTAACTTTTTTTGCGTCGCCACCAAGTTCAAAAATAATTTTTAAATAGTCTTCTTTATTGGGTGTCATTGCCATCCCGATCCTTAATCAAGTTTGTCGACAAACTTTTCTCAGTTCTCCCTGAATTAAATGAATGTCTACCCTCTATTATGCCCTATTTTGAGTAATATTAATACTCTCAGGTTTAAATTTAAACAAGATAAAAAGGATTAAGCCCTTCAAACAAGGCTTAATCCTTTTTAACTATTTATTTTTAAAATTCTGCTTCTAAGATACCTTTTAATTCTTTAATTAATGGTTCCTTTGGATTTGTAACGGTACAGTTATCTTCATAAGCTAATTCGGCTAATTCGTCAACATGTTGCTTGAAATCCGCCTTGGTGACACCGTTAGCCTTCAGACTCATTTGAATCCCAACACTTTCGGCTAATTCAGTCACTGCATTGGCATACGCTTCAACGAGTTCTGCTGTCGTATTACCCTTCAACCCAATATAACGTGCGATTTCGGCGTAATCTTCATCAGCTCTGAAGTAACTATATTTAGCCCAGAGTGCCCGTTTGGTTGGGGTTGTCGCATTATAGCGAATAACATGGGGCATTGTGATGGCTATCATCAAACCGTGGGGTAAGTTGAACGCGCCACCTAACTTGTGCGCCAGTGAGTGGTTGATGCCCAATAACGCATTCGCAAAGGCCATCCCCGCCATGGTTGAGGCATCATGCATGTTCCCTTTAGCCGTAATATCACCATCGTAGCTGGCCTTCAAGTTATCAAAAACTAATTTAATCGCCTGTAAACTAAGCCCCTTCGTGTAGTTAGACGCCATGGTTGATACGTAGCTTTCAGTCGCATGACAGAGCACATCCAACCCAGTGTGTGCCACAACTCGTGGTGGCACACTTTCGACAAATTGACTATCCACAATTGCCACGTCTGGCGTCAATGCATAATCTGCCAATGGGTATTTAATGTGGGTTTCGCTATCAGTAATCACCGCAAAAGGTGTTACTTCTGACCCCGTCCCAGAAGTTGTTGGGATACAGATTAGTTTGGTTTTGTTAAGTTTAGGGAACTTGTAGGTCCGCTTGCGAATGTCTAAGAATTTTTGTTTTGCGCCGAAGAAATCGGCCTCTTCTGAGTCATAGAATAACCACATCCCTTTAGCAGCATCCATGACAGAACCGCCACCAATTGCGACAATCGCATCTGGTTCAAAACTCCGCATCGCTGCAGCACCCTTATAAATCGTGTTGGTTGATGGATCTGGTTCAACATCTGAGAAGATTTGCATTTGAACGTCATTCGCCCGTTTAGCTAACACTTCTTCAACAATCCGGACATAACCAAGGTTCACCATGCCCTGATCAGCGACGATAAAAACCTTATTTAAATCAGCCATTTTTTCTAAATAGTTGACCGAATTTTTTTCAAAATAGATTTTGCTTGGCAATTTGACCCATTGCATATTATTCCGCCGTTTCGCCAATGTTTTAATATTCAATAAGTCAATTGTCGAGACATTATGTGAAATTGAGTTATGCCCATATGATCCACAGCCTAGTGTTAATGACGGAATCATTTCATTGTATAAATCACCAATCCCACCTTGGGCCGATGGTGTGTTAACCAACACACGACAAGCCTTCATCCGTTTTGCAAATTCTAATGGTAACGCGTCATCTGTCGTATGCAATGATGCGGTGTGGCCCAAGCCTCCTAGATCAAGCATCGCTTCACATAATGCCAAACCATCTTCACGGTCTTTGGCTTTAATCATCGCTAAGACCGGCGATAATTTTTCATGTGAGAGTGGGTATTGATGACCAACACCCTTGATTTCAGCAATTAAAACGGGGGTATCTTCTGGAATATCAATGCCAGCTAACTTAGCAATTTTAGCAGCTGATTGCCCAGGGATTGCCGGGCGCACAGCGTTCTTAGCCGGATCAATAATTGCTTCGTTTAACGCAGGGAGCTCACTTGCTTTGGCAAAATAAACACCTTGTGCTTGGAATTCTTTTTTAACCTCGTTGTAGATTTTAGCATCAACAATCACCGCTTGTTCTGATGCACAGATCATCCCGTTATCAAATGATTTCGATAATATTAAATCATTGACTGCTTGTTTGATATTGGCTGATTCTTCAATATAAGCTGGTGCGTTACCAGCCCCAACCCCTAACGCTGGTTTTCCAGTTGAATAAGCAGCCTTAACCATCCCTGGTCCACCAGTGGCTAGGACCGTTGCAATCCCAGTATGATTCATCAAAGCTTGAGTGGCTGCCAAACTAGGTTCCTCAATGAATAATAAGGCATCCGCTGGTAAGCCGGCTTTAACGGCTTCTTCTTTAATCACTTCAAGTGCTCTGGCAGAACATTTTTGGGCATTGGGATGGAAAGCAAAGATGATTGGATTCCGTGTTTTAATGGCAATTTCTGCCTTAAAAATCGTGGTTGAGGTTGGATTAGTAACCGGGGTTACCCCCGCAATGACCCCGACTGGTTCCGCAATCTTAGTAATCCCATGTTCTGGATCTTCTTCAATGACACCAACTGTTTTATTATCTTTAATCGCGTGCCAAATTTCTTCCGTTGCAAAAATATTTTTAATGGCTTTATCTTCATAGATTCCACGACCCGTTTCTTCAACGGCCATTTTAGCTAATTCCATATGATGATCAAGGCCGGCAATCGCCATTTGGTGGACAATATGATCCACCTTCGCTTGATCGAATGTTTCCATGATTTTAAGTGCTTCATGGGCCCGTGTGACTAAATCCGTCACCATCTTATCTACTTCAGATACCGCATCAACAACCGCTTTAACGCCTTCTTTTTTAACCATCAGGAATGCCTCCGTAATTTTTATATGTGATTTAATTAACAAAGAAAGCATAACGCATTCAGCAGCGTTTGTAAACTATTATTGTGATTTTTTTAACATATTTTTTAAAGGTTAATTTCAACCGTAGCAATCTATTCAATTGAACTACAAGAAATATTGCGCTATTAATCACTAACCAACCATATAAAAAAGGGACCGTTCAAACAGTCCCTTTGCTTTAATTTTCGAGTTGTCGTTCATCTGCCGTAACGATTAAATAATCCGCCGCTAGTAACTCGGAGAGCTCTTTAATCGTCGTTTGAATTTCTTTAATCTTATCCTCGTCTTCTGAAACTTTCAAAACGTTATTTTTCAAACGCAATAAACTTTTGGTTTGCGCCACATAGTCTGGAAAATGGTCATATAAAAAATCTGAAACATTTAAAATTTGGCGTGGTGAACTCAACAATTCATTAAAAATGGCATTAATCAGTTTAAGATCTTTGTTATAAGATTTTAAACTAGCACTGGCCTTAATTTTAACGCGTTGTAAATAAACAAGTTGTTGATATGAGCTTTTAATTTCTCGCTTGAAAAACAGCCGCTCAGCATTCGTTAATCCACTTTGCTTCAGCAGATGATCACTAATATAGAGCTGACCCAGTGCTCCTGATTCATTAATCTGGCGTGCATAACGCCGAACGCTAATTCGCCGATAAAGGTAAATCAGTCCTTCCACTGGTAATGAAAAAACAGCGATTAAAAAGGAACCGCCCAATAGTCCATCACTGAAAAAATGGTCGCTCATCACAAAATTCAACATAACGATGGTCAGCGGGGCGTATATTAACCAACTACGTCGTTGGTTAAAACAAAATTGAAAGGTGATTGCAGCAATGATAAAAAACGGCAGTCCCTGATCAGCCTTAATGACTAAAAGTAATATTCCCAAAAGCACAACAGCCAGTCCCCGTTGCCACTGTCGGTATTGAATAATATTTTGCATGCTACTGCGCCTCCTGCGTTAAACTAGGCGTCACCCCATTTTTGCTTTGAATCTTTTTAATATTAATCCGATCAACATGGTTATCGTCTAGTGAACGCGGTAATTTTATTTCTAAAACTAAATCATTTTGTGGATAAATCTTAAAAACTAAGTCGTACTTTTTATGTTTACCTGGTTTAACCACTAATTTATCATCACTATTGTTAATCCAAGATAGATAATATTGCGCTTGTAAAGTCGTATTCTTAAAATCTTTTTCAAACCTATCTAGTGCATCAAGCTGATTAGGACCTTCTTTTAATTTATACATATAATCGCCAACCGATTCTTCTTCATTATTCTTAGCAACCGACAGTTGCATCTGAACTACTAAAAAGCGTTCTAACTCATCTGTATCCTCATAGTTGAATTTAGGTAATGGCTTTTCTAGGGTCTTAATATTTAAAATCGTATAGTGGTTGCCTGCATCCTTAAGCGTAATGGGCTTTCCTGGCTGATAATCGTATGTTCGAGCGGCTACTGGCGTGATTGCTATACCGAAATAGCATACAAACCCTAAAATAATCAGGATTCCTTTTTTAACCATTCGTCAATTCCTCCAATTGCTTTTCCTTAACATGTAATACAAAGGAAGTGTCATCAGTACTGCTTGGCTTTTTATTTAAATCATAATAAAAGCCCTGGTAAACAATATCAAAAGCTGCTTGATTCGGTTTATTCATCACAATATTAAAAGTTCGAGGTGGCGTATCCCCTGACACCTCGTAACCTTCCTTCAAAATATTAATAATCGGCTGCTCTTTACCATCAAGTAAGAGATAATTGAGATTTTTATGTCCAGCCATATCAAAATATTCATCGTCTTTTTCATCCTTCAAAGACCACTTACGATACAGATAAAAGTCCCCACCTGCTAGACTTAACCCATCATCAACGTTGTGTCCGCTAACCGTCACATTCAGTATCACTAATGCTTTTTCATCGGTTGATGTCGCACGGTAGATGTGGTTAATCACCAGCTTTAATTTACGCGTCTTAACAACTTGCCCCGGCTTTTGATACGTCTGTGCTTTGTGATAACCATTACGGGCAAATTCAGTCTTAGCGCGTACTTCTTTGGTTGGCTTAGTTGTCGCTGAATTAGTATCCCAAATAGTAGCTCCTAAAAAAAAGAGTGTTATTCCCACACAAAGCCACTTCCAAAGCGATATTTTAGGCAGCTTGGTTGGCTTAATATCACGGTCGATAATTTCAGAAAAGCCCGCTGCTACTTCTGCTTGATTAGTTGCCTCTAATTGGCGTGCAAAACTAACGAGCACTTTTTTATCAAAGACCCGGGTATCTAAGGTAACGGAACCGCGACCGACTAGCATCAGCTTATCGCGACGCGTCAGTGCTAATGCTCGGCGATAATTCAATTGAATCCCCGTTCGATTATTTTGCACCGTCAACCATTCAAAAGCCACATAAATTCGTCGGGTTCGAAAGCCATGTAGATTAAGCCACAGGCCTGTCTTTTGGTCGTTAATTCTGGCCACTTGAAACTTATCTTGCGCCAAGTGGTGATAACTAACCCCCCAATAACTAAGAATCCCAATAAACGCGAGTCCGTACACAATTAATAACTGGTGATAATACTGACCTGCCACAAACTCATTGTGGTATTTAGCCCTTAACAAAAAGCCCCCAATAAATAGTAGTAGTAACAACAGCGCCACTAACCGGCGCATCAAAAAATGTAATTTAGGTTGACTATAAACTAGTATCTTGCGCATTGTCTTCATCCTGCTTCAATTCAGTTTGGTCAATCGTTGCTAAACGTTTTTGCAATGACTGCTCTAATTGTTGTAATTGACTTTCAACATCTTGGCGTTGGGTCTTACCTTCGGCTTGAATCTGTAAGACTTCAGAAATCGTATCAATTAGGTTAGTCTGGGTTTCTTTTAAAGTTGCCACATCTACAATTCCCCGTTGACTAGCTTGAGCAATCTCAACAGCCGATTGATGTAAAAGTTGACTGTTTTTCTTCAATAAATCATTGGTCGCATTGGCTACCGCATTTTGAGTTAATAAAGCTTCTTTTTGGCTCAGTAACGCTAAGGCGATGCCGACTTGATTTTTCCAAAGCGGAATAGCCGTTGCAATGGATGCTTGAATTTTTTCCGCTAAGACCGTATTGCTATTTTGAATTAATCGGATTTGTGGCGCCTGTTGAATCGTAATCTCACGTGTTAACAATAAATCAGACATTTTCTTACCCAAACGTTCTTGCATCGCCATTAAATCTTGTAACTGTTGCACTTGCATTTGATCGCCAGCTTTAAGCGTTGCCTGCATTTGTGCAATCTCAGTATCAAGCGCTTCGATTTTCAACTTAGCCCCCACAATTAAGATGTTTAACTCCTGATAAAAAGCTAAATTTTTAGTATACATTTCATCTAATAAATTGTTATCTGATAATAAAACCTGTTCTTGCTTTGCTAATTGCTCTGCCGAACGGTCAATTTGGACACTCACTTCTTGATATTTAGCCGTCATTTCCAATAGCGACGTCCTAAGGCGCGCAAATAATTTAGCGAATAGTGAATCATTTTGATGGGCCAACTTATCAGGGTTGGCTTCACTTAAACTTTTAACGAGTACCCGCAGACTATCCCCAATTTCTCCTAGATCCTTATTCCGGACTTTTTCTAAAATATCAGTTGAAAAATTAGAAAGTGCTGTTTGTTGTGCTTTACCATACTCGGTTACAGTATTCTGTTGTCTGACCGAGAGACTCTGCGCATACGCTTGCGCCGATACCATTTCTGCTGGCGTTAATTTATGCTTAATTTCATCTGAAAAATCAAGCTTCGCATCAAGTGCTGTTGGTGTTGCAAGTAATTCGTCAGTTAATTCTAAAGTCATTAAATCACCATCTCCATTTTGTTTAACAGCGCTAACAATCATTTAGGTTAACACTATAAACTATCTGATTATAGTATATCAAACCGCTCGCTACTCGACTATCTATTTTATGTATTATACAAAAAAAGATGACTCATTTTATGATAAAAATGAGTCATCTCGCTTAAATTATTTTGTTTCTTCTTTTGATTCGTCAACTGTGTCTTCAACGACTGTTTCAGTTGCTTTAGCAGTTGGTTCAACTGTCCGGATAGCACTTAAGTTAAATTTAAGATAAACGCCATCACAATCTAAAACAACAATTTTAGTATCGTTATTCACTGAGTCAATGACACCGTGTAAACCACCAATTGTGATAACTTGGTCGCCTTTTTTCATTTGGTTAACCATTTCTTGATGTTTTTGTTGTTGTTTCTTTTGTGGCCGCATGACCATGAAATACATCATGACCATCATTAAAACCAAGATGATTAAGAAACTTGAGTTGCCACCAAATGGATTGGCACCTAATACTAGGTTTAACATTTAAAATACCTCTTTTCGTTATTTATCTACTAGTCAACTTTAGCAGACTTATCGCCTAACTTCCAGTGATTCGCTAGAAATTACGGCCGTTATTTTCGTTATAGCCGTATTCTTCGAAGAATGCTTCTCTGAATTCCAATAAGTTATCTTGTTCAATCGCATCTTGTACTTGGTGCATCAAGTTGATTAAGAAGTATAAGTTATGGTAACTCGTTAAATGAATCCCAAAAGTTTCATCCGCTTTAATTAAATGACGAATATAAGCTCGTGTATAATTCTTGCAGACATAACAGTCACATTTGGGATCTAATGGTCTGAAATCTTCAGAATATTTCGCATTCTTAACCACTAAACGGCCTTGAGATGTCATTGTAGTCCCATTACGTGCTATCCGCGTTGGTAACACGCAATCAAACATATCGACACCCCGAATAACACCATCAATCAACGCATCTGGTGAGCCAACGCCCATCAAATAACGTGGTTTGTCTTCAGGTAACATTGGTGTTGTAAAATCGAGAACGCGATTCATTTCACCCTTTGATTCACCAACTGAAAGCCCACCGATTGAATAGCCTGGGAAGTCCATCCCCACTAAATCACGCGCACTTTGGCGACGAAGATCTTCAAAACCGGCCCCTTGGACAATTCCAAACAAGCCTTGTGTGGCTGGATTTTGATGCGCAATTAAGCCTCGTTCAGCCCAACGCGAAGTCCGTTCAACTGATTTTTTAACATAGTCATAACTTTCGAAGAATGGTGGACATTCATCAAAACTCATCATGATATCAGCACCCAAAGCATTTTCAACATGAATTGCTTTTTCAGGTGATAGGAATAGTTTTTCGCCATTCAAATGACTCTTGAAGGCGACCCCTTCTTCACTGATATCACGCAATTTAGCTAATGAAAAGACTTGGAAACCACCTGAATCGGTTAAAACCCCCCGATCCCAGTTCATAAATTTATGCAAACCGCCCGCTTTTTCGACGATATCTTCACCAGGTCGTAACCATAAATGATAAGTATTCGACAAAATAATGCCAGCACCCATTGCTTTTAAATCTTCAGGGGCCATAGTTTTAACACTGGCTTGGGTCCCCACCGGCATAAACATCGGTGTTTTAAAAGTCCCATGCGGTGTTACAATTTCGCCTAAGCGCGCGCCTGTATGTTTTTCTTTTTTGATTAAACGATACTTGATCGCTGGTTCCATTTAATCGACTCCAATTCTAGAATTTCTACTTGCTTCATTCTATCAGACTTTAGTGATTAAGCAAGAAAACCCGTTATTTCCCCAAGCAATTTTATGAATAAATTAGGACTTGTAAGACCAACATGGCGCCCCCAAATGTCAGCACAAAAGCGACCACCGGCCAGACAAACCGCAACCAGTGAGCGTATTTAACATCTAACATTTGCAAAGTAGCCATCACCAAGCCAGTTGGTGCCAAGAACAACATCGCATATTGGCCAAATTGATAGGCCGTTACCACGACAAACCGCGGAATGTTAACTGTATCTGCCAATGGGGCCATAATTGGCATCGACAAAACCGCTAATCCTGAAGAAGAAGGGACAATAAACCCGAGGACGAAGAAAATCACTAACATGATTAAAATAAAAATCGGCCCACTAACATGTGCCACTAGTGATGACGAATATTGTAATAGCGTATCTGAAATCAGCCCTTCATTCATAATCAAGTTAATCCCTCGCGCAAGGCCAATAATAAGGGAGACCCCCACTAAGCTAGCAGCACCATTTACAAAGGCATCGATGACCCCTTTTTCGCCAATCCCTTCTGGCCCAGTTGCTGTTAAAAACATGATGATAATCGCAAAGGTTAAAAATGAAGCCGCCATTGTTGGGAACCACCAACCTTGAGACATGACACCCCAAACCATAATCGGAAAGGTCACCACAAATAAGACCAGAATCAATTTTTTCCGCCAGGTGAAGACGGCTTTTGACTGCGTCTCATCAGCCGTAATTGCCCACAGCTTATCAAACGCGTCATGATCTTCGTATGCATATGATTGGGTCGGATCAGCCTTAACCTTTTTAGAATAACGATAAAGGTAATAAATGACAAAAATAGCACCTATAATACAGCCGCCAACTCGCCACAACAAGCCTTCCGTGAAACTAATCCCAGCCGCATTAGAAGCAATGACGACTGAAAAGGGATTAATCGTCGAAAAAGTCGTCCCGATTGAACTAGCGAGGAAAATCGCTCCCACACAAACAATCGAATCATATCCCATCGCAATAAAGACCGGTACTAAGATTGGATAAAAGGCCACCGCCTCTTCTTCAATCCCACATAAAGTCCCCCCTAAAACCATGAGGAGTGCGACAAAAAAGATTAACAGGAACTCGTGGCCTTTTGTTTTCTTAGTCAAAGCCAACAAGCCTGATTCAAAGGCACCACTGGCCTTGACCGTCCCAATCAAACCGCCTAAAACTAAAATGAAGACCATAATATCAACGGCTTCAACAGTCCCCCGAACCATGCTGTTAGGGACAGCTGCCAAACTAGCGGGGCGCTGCTTCAATCTTTTATAAGTATTGGGAATCGATACGGCTGCATTGATACTACCAGAAGTAAACTGACTAATTTTAATTTTAACGCCGAGTCGATCTAAGGCTGCCTGTGTGGCTGGCACCTTTTCAACCTGTCCAGCTGGTTTGGTCACAACCAGCTGCGTGCTCTTTTGATCATACGATAACTTCGCGTAAGACCCTGACGGCACAACCCACGTTGCCATCACCGCGACCACTGTCAGTATGAATAAAATGACGAACGCCCCCGGCATTTTAAGTTTAAACCGCTTCTTAGGGCTTGGATTGGTTGTTATTATTTCAGTATCATTCATCATGCCATCTCCTTTTTTAATAAGTTCAATTGAAGCGTTTACAATAATTGCCACATAAAAACCCATAATAGTCGTTTTTCAAAACGATTTATTATGGGCTTTTAAACTTAATAGCGAGACAAAGTGCCCCTTAATTTTTACGCCAACTCATCTTTAAAGAAGGCTTTTTCAAACCGAAATTCTTTGTGTTCATAACTTAGTAATTTTTGGGCGGCTAATTGTTTAACAATTTGACCGGCCGTTTCACGAGTGGTCCCACTCATCGTCGCCAATTCCTTCACCGTAATCGGATACGGGATATACGCCCGACCACATCGCAGTGGTTCACCCAAATTAATTTCAAATATTTTTAAAGCTTGAATAACCCGTTGCTTTGCACTAGAGGTCACCATTCTTTGGATTTGATCTTCTGATTCACTAATAATCGAACCCATTTCTTGAACCACTTTGACGATTGAAGCGGTATTCTTTTGTAATAAATGCTCAAAAGTCGCCATCGGAAAATAAATAATCTCAATATCGGTCATCGCACGAGCCGTATATGGATAATATTGATCGGTAAACATCCCCCGATAAGGGAAAGCTAAGTCTTGTTTGATATACGTATAAAACGTAAACTCATCATTTTCGTCCGTTCGTTCGGCTCTGACGAGACCGCTTACAACGAAATAGAATCGGCTCCGCTCATCTGTTTGATCAAACAATTCCTGGCCTTTATGAAAATCTTTAACTTTCATGTTGTTCATCAGAATGTTCATTTCTTCATCTGAAAAATCAATAAATTCAGGTCTGGTCCTTAAGTATTGAATATATCTTGGATATTCGTCTGCGGCAATCATGATTTTCGCTCCCAAAGTATTCTCAATTATTACTTTTTACTCAAAGTAACCAAAGTTCTAATATAACATATCTAAATAACAATTTTACCTGAAACAACTAACCAAATACCAACGATTGCACCTACGACAATAATTGCCGTGATTAACCATTCCCCTTTTGACAAGAAATGTTGATGACCATTATTTTTACGAGCACGACCATAGAAGTAAATCCCAGGAATATAGGCAATAAAACAAAGTAATAAGTAACTAATACCCGCCATTAAAATCCCGGCAATTTCAAATAATAAGGCTAAAATCCCAATTAATAATTGTTGCCGATTACCTTTTTCTTGCAGGTGAGCCCAAGAATATTTAATTTGATAAGCTGCCACCAACATGTAACAAACGATAATTGACGCCGTACACAAGGAATAAGCGAAGTTATAAGCTTTTGTTGTGAATAATAGGGTGAAAAGGAAAACTTGAATCAACCCCGCTGTCACGACTAATGCAAACGTCGGTGCCTTTTTCTTGTTGACGCGGCCGAAGTAAGCTGGCAATAGGTTTTGCTTTGCCATTAATAACATTGTTTCGGCTGGTAACATCGTCCAAGACAACCAAGCCCCTAAAATCGAGATAATTAACCCCACACCGATGAAGTAGCCGCCCCAAGTTCCAACCATTTGTTCAAAAATGTATAACATCGCTGGTTGTTTGATGCTAGCCAATTGATCTTGCGTTAAATACCCATAAGGTAGCACAGACGCTAAGATATAAATCGCTAATAAACTCACTAATCCTAAAATCGTTGCTTTACCAGCATCAGACTTCTTTTCCGCCCGCGCTGATAACATTGAAGCCCCTTCGATACCGACAAAGACCCACATCATAACCATCATACAATTCTTAATCTGGCTCATCACATCGCCTGCTACGAAGCTATTACTCATATTATTCCAAAATGCTTGTGTGAAAAGATGGCCTTTAAATAACACAATCCCAAATACAATGAAAACAAATAGTGGAATCAATTTACAAATAGTTACCAATGTATTGATGGCGGCTGCGCCTTCTACCCCGCGATTAACAAAATACGTTAAGCTCCACGATAAAACACTGGCAACTAAGATTGAGGGTAAATTCTGTCCTGATTTAAAAATCGGGAAGAAATAACCCAACGCACTCATTAAAATTGTCGCAAAGGCTACATTCCCCAACCATGCTGATAGCCAATAACCCCAGCCACTAACAAAGCCAGCAAAGGGGCCAAAACCCTTTTCAGCATACGAGAAAATCCCTTCTAATTCAGGTTCTTTCATCAATAAATTATTCAAGGATAATGCCAGCATTAAAATCCCAAAACCGACAATGACCCATGCGATTAAAACTGGGCCCGGTGCGGATGCACTCGCTAAATCAGATGTTAATCCGAAGACCCCACTACCAATAGATGAACTAATAACCAATGCAATTAATGCCAATAAGCCAATTTTTTTTGCTGGTTTTTCTTCCGTCATTTTAAACCACTCCTAAATTACGTCACTCAATTATTAATACGTTCTGAGCGCTTTTGATAATTCGGCCAACCCTTTTTTCAGAGTTGCTTCTGGTGCGCAATACCCTAGTCTGGCATGTCCGGGAATTTCAAAACGCTGACCGGGCACTAATAAGACGCCGTATTCTTTTAATAAATATTTACAAAATGCTTCATCGTCTTCAATTTCTTTGAAATGAATAAACGATGTTGATACTGATTCTGGATAGATGACATCAACGAGTGGTTCTTGTGCAACCCAGGCTTTAAAAATCGCGAGATTGCGTTGAACCAGTGCCCGATTACGGGCTAAAACTTGTTTGCGATGTCGTAATACATAAACCGCTAACTGATCACTGAAAACACCGGCACAAATCATGGTGTAATCCCGATATTTTCTAAACAAATCGGTCAATTTTTCGTTAGCAATCAGCCAACCGACCCGAATACCAGGAACTGAATAGGTCTTCGATAAACTGTTAGTGGCAATCCCTCGTTCATATAAATCAGCAATCGAAGTTGTTGGTTGCCCTTCACCTAATGGCAAGTAAACCTCATCCACAAGGACATAGGCGCCCACCGTTCGCGCCACTTCAACGATTGCTTGCATCAATTCTGTTGAAATAACCGTCCCGGTCGGGTTGTTAGCGTTGTTCAAACAAATCAGTTTGGTTGCTGGTCTGATTAACTTTTTCAATTCAGCAATATCTGGTAACCAATTATGGGCCTCATCCAATTGCCAATACGAAACGGTTGCTCCAATTGAGATGGGAATTTCATAAAGTTGTTGATAAGTTGGAAACATGGTAATCACATGATCGCCAGGTTTTACTAGCGCATAAAGGGCTAATAAATTGGCACCCGTCGCACCGTTCGTTTGTAACACCTGGTTGCTGTTGACCGTTTGATACAATTCACTAACGGCTTCTTTAAAAGCCGCTGAACCTTCAATCGCACCATAATTCATCTTTTGTTGCGCTAAGTCTTGATAAAACTGCGTCCCATTATCAGGTGAGAGGGCCATCAATTCTGACATCGTCATTGAGGCAATCGTACTTTGCGCAATATCCAAGGTTGCTTGTGTTTCGTACACGTTTAACCACTCTTCAACGCCGAAATTTGCAATTTCCATTAGCTTGGCCTCTATTTCGTAATGATTGTCCCGGCATCATGTGCCAATAAATTCTTCACGTTATCAAGGGAAGTGATGATGGCCTTACTATCAGGACGATTATTAACGTATTCGATTGCAGCTTGAATCTTAGGCAGCATGCTACCTTTAGCGAATTGATCGTCTTTGATGTAATCTTCTAATTCAGCGACTGAGACGTTGGTTAATTTCTTTTGATCTGGCTTATTGAAGTTAACGTAGACGTTATCCACAGCTGTTAAAATAATTAACATGTCTGCGCCCACTAATTCGGCTAATTTTTCTGAAGCGAAATCTTTATCGATTACGGCTTCAACCCCACGAAGCTTGTTGCCTTCTTTTGCAACTGGTACACCACCGCCACCGGCTGAAATCGTGATCACGTTACCTTCAACTAATTTTTGGATAACAGGTGCTTCTTGAATCCCGATTGGCCGTGGTGAAGGAACTACCCGCCGCCAGCCACGCCCGGCATCTTCCACAAAGTGTGCTTCTGGATTGATACTTTGTTGTTTCTTAGCTTCTGCTTCGGTATAGAAAGGCCCGATTGGTTTCGTTGGGTTTTGGAAAGCTTTATCTTTAGCATCCACAATCGTTTGGGTTACGATTGTTGCAACATCCAAAGCCAAGCCTTCTTCTGCTAAAACTTCGTTAAAAGCATTTTGCATCCAGTAACCAATTTCGCCTTGTGACATCGCACCGACCGTATCTAATGGCATTGCTGGTGTTTTTTCAGAATCGCTAGCCGCTTGTTGAATTAACAAGTTACCGACTTGTGGCCCATTACCATGCGAAATAATAAGTTGGTCACCTTGTTTTACGAAGGCAACTAATTGTTTAACCGTTTCCTTAACGGCTTTGATTTGAGCGCTTGCTGAGGCATCAGTTGATAAAATAGCATTCCCACCTAATGCAACGACGATTTTACGTTTTGTCATAAGCTTGTCCTACTTTCTATTGATTAATTGTGGTTTCAATTAAAAAAGGGGCCGGGACAAAACAAAGTTTTGTTTTCCAGCCCCTTTCTACAATCTGGTTATGCTTGAGGTATGAATAAGTTACCTAATGTTGCTGCCATGATGGCTTTAATTGAGTGCATTCTGTTTTCAGCTTCTTCAAATTGACGGGCATATTGACTTCTGAATGCTTCGTCAGTAATTTCCATTTCTTGAATGCCGAATTGTTCGTCAATCTTCTTGCCATATTCAGTTTCAATATCATGGAAAGCTGGTAAACAATGCATGATAATCATGTTTTCGTTACCGGTCTTCTTAACCATGTCCATGTTGATTTGGTATGGTTTCAACAATTTAACCCGTTCTTCAAATTTATCTTCTTCACCCATTGAAACCCAAACGTCTGTGTATAAAACATCTGAGCCTTTAACACCAGCGTCAACGTCTGAAGTAATCATGTTCTTGCTGCCTGTTTCTTTAGCGTAACCTTCAGCTAAATCACGGACTTCTTGTGTGGGTTGTAATGAATCTGGGGCAACGATGTGGATATTAACGCCCAACATTGAACCGGTTACTAACAAGCTGTTAGCCATATTGTTACGGCCATCACCAACATACGTTAATGTCACACCTTTTAATTTGCCGAAGTTTTCTTTAACGGTCATAAAGTCAGCGATCATTTGTGTGGGATGCCATTCGTCAGTTAAACCATTCCAAACAGGAACGCCTGAATATTTAGCCAAGTCTTCAACCACTTTTTGACTAAAGCCACGGAATTCAATACCATCAAACATGCTTCCTAAAACTTTAGCTGTATCTTCAACTGATTCTTTTTTACCAAGTTGAATATCATTTTTACCTAAGAATTCTGGGTGAGCGCCTAAGTCAATCGCAGCTGTTGTAAAAGCAGCACGCGTTCTGGTTGAGTTCTTTTCAAATAGTAAGGCAATGTTCTTACCTTCTAGATAGTGATGAGGAATCCCTTTTTTCTTTAAATCCTTTAAATGTAATGAGAAATCGATTAAGTATTCGAGTTCTGATTTAGTAAAATCTTTTTCTGCTAATAAACTTCTGCCTTGAAATACGCTGTTTGTCATGTTCATCAACCTCGTTTTTTATTGTTTATTTTTTTAAGTCTTCTCTTACAAGTGGCATACTCATACAACGTGGACCCCCACGACCGCGTGATAATTCACTTGATGGGACTTCAATCACTTTAATGCCGTATTGACGTAAGTTTTCGTTTGAAACATAGTTGCGATCGTAAGTGACAACAACACCCGGTGCGATTGCTAATGTGTTAGAACCGTCATTCCATTGTTCACGAGGGGCCACAACTGCATCGCCGCCACCACATGGGATTAAGGTTAATTCAGGTACTTCCAAAGCATCGCGGAGGACTTTTTCAAGATCAGTTTGATGTGTAATCTTGATTTCGTCGTTATTGCCTGGTTCTAAGATATAAGTGTCAACCATGCCGCCAGCACCTTGGATGCCTGGATGAATAGTAAATTTATCATAATCAATCATGGTGAAGACTGTGTCTAAATGCATCATGGCATGATTATGTGGAATCTTAATTGCTAAGATTTTTTCAAAGCCACTGTGGTTAGCGAATAATACCTTGGCAAGTTCTTCAATTGATTGTGCGGATGTCCGTTGTGAAATCCCAATTGCCAGGACTTTATCGCTCAAGATTAATTCGTCGCCGCCTTCCATGCGATCGATGTGATCGCGGTCACGCCATACTTGTGCGCCTTGGTTAGCAAAACGAGGATGATGTTGCATGATAACTTCCATGAACATTGATTCTCTTTGACGCGCTTCAAAAGTCATTTTATTAATTGTTAAGCCATCCCCCATTGATGCGGCAGGATCGCGTGTGAAGTATAGGTTAGGCATTGGATCCATATAGAATGGATAGTCATCATCAGCACTAACGTCAATCAATGCCTTTGATTTAATATCAATTTCGTTGGTCCGAACACCAGCCATGATTTTTTCAACCATGTCTAACGTTGCCATACTAATTAAGTAGTCTTTTAAGGCTGCTTGCACTTGTGGTGATTTGATGTGTGATTCGTTCAACATCTTATCCAGGAAAGCTTCCTTAACGTCACCAGCATCGATTGCTTCGGCAGCGAGGTTTTCTAAGTAAAGCACTTCAACACCATTGTCACGTAATGTTTGTGCGAATTGATCATGTTCTTTTTGGATTGTTGGTAAATAAGGAATATCATCAAACAATAAACGATACATAATGTCAGGTGTAATGTTTTCGACTTCTTTACCTGGCCGTTTTAGTAAGACCGTCTTAAGTTTTCCGATTTCGGAATTTACATGAATTGGACTTGTCATTTAAAACTACCTCCTTTGTTTACAAGACCTACTATAGTCGCGATAGTAATCGCTTTCAGGGGGATTCTTACACTCTTAATGTTAGCAATTTCACGTTTTATAACCAAAATCCTATTACATCAATTGATAACGCTTACTAAAAAATGCACAAAAAAAACTAAGATACCTGAGTATCTTAGTTTCGTTTGGACAATTTAATTTTAAACTTTATTTTAAAACGAGTTGGTAAGCAAAGCGTTTAGGTGAAGGATCGTCAGCGATTAAGATATCACCACAGTAAGTAAAGCCCGCCTTTTGAATCACGTGTTGCATGGCTAAATTATCGGGATGGGTATCGATTCTTAAATCGTGCGCCCCGTCAATACTAGCAGCCGTAATTAACAATGTCATAAATTGATGGGCCAAATGTTGCCCACGAACTGAACCATCTAAAGCCATGCGGTGAATTGAATAATAAGGATGTTTAGAAGCAACTGGTTGCCACTCACCATTAGTGATGGCGCAATAGCCGGCATCAACTGTATCGACAATTGATGCGACCCCAATAATCGTGTCATCCTTAATTAAAATATAGCAATACTCTTGACGAATATCATTTTCAAACTGACTTTCACTAGGCGCACCAGCTTGCCACTGGTTGACACCGCGTTCTTTTAACGCGGCTTTAGCCCCATCGATAATTGCTAAGATTCGTGGTAAATCAGAAAAAGCGGCTTTTCTTAAGTACATCAATGCTCACACCTCAATTACATAAATTATTTAACAAACATGGCATCGCCAAAGCTAAAGAAACGATAACGTTCATCAACAGCATGTTGATAAGCATTTAAGATGTTTTCACGACCGGTAAATGAAGCCACTAACATCACTAAGGTTGATTTTGGTAAATGGAAATTCGTAATGAAGGCATCAACGGCTTTCCATTGGTAACCAGGTTTGATGAAGATTGATGTCCAACCGCTATCAGCTTTGATTTCGCCATCAAACTTCGTTGCGATGGTTTCTAATGTCCGAATGCTGGTTGTCCCAGTAGCGACAATGCGACCACCGTTTTGTTTGACTTCGTTCAACGTTGCAGCAGCTTCTTCTGTTAAACGATAGAATTCGCTATGCATCTTGTGATCTTCAACATTGTCTTCTGAAACCGGACGGAAAGTCCCCAACCCAACGTGCAACGTTAAGTAAACCAATTTGATGCCCTTATCTTGGACTTTTTGGAGGAGCTCTTCTGTCCAGTGGAAGCCAGCTGTTGGTGCAGCGGCTGAACCCGGTTCCTTAGCATAAACTGTTTGATACATTTCTGGATCATCTAGTTTTTCCTTGATGTATGGTGGCAATGGCATTTCGCCTAGAGCTTCTAGAATTTGCATGAAAATGCCGTCGTATTTAAATTCAATCATTCGGCCACCATGTTCAAGTTCCTTAGTGACCACGGCTCTTAATTGACCGTCACCAAAGACCACTTCGGTCCCCACTTTAGCCCGTTTAGCAGGCTTCATTAAAACTTCCCATTCATCATCATGCGTGTTGTTTAATAACAAGACTTCTTCATGACCACCAGTATCAGGTTTAACCCCATATAAACGTGCTGGTAAAACACGGGTATTGTTCATGACAACTGCATCGCCAGGGTTTAATTCGTCAATAATGTCGTAGAAAACCTTGTCTTCTAAAGCGCCCGTTTCGTGATCCATCACTAATAAACGTGATGCTGCTCTTTCAATCATGGGTGTTTGTGCAATTAATTCTTCTGGTAAATTGTAATCAAAATCTTCTGTGGATACCATGTGGTTACCTCTTTCTATTTTTCTGGATAAGGTATGCCTAAATGGGCATACCCGGCTGGCGTTACCATCCGGCCTCTTTGTGTTCGTTTTAAAAAGCCAATTTGCAGTAAATAAGGCTCGTAAACTTCTTCAATAGTTTCGTTTTCTTCACCAATATTGGCGGCAATGGTTTTCAAACCAACTGGTCCGCCTTGATAATAATCAATCATCATCTGGAGGATTTTACGATCGACACCGTCTAACCCCCGAATATCAACTTGCAACTGACTTAATGCGTGATCAGCAATCGCTTGATCAATCGTATTTTGGTCAGCCACTTGTGCGTAATCTCGGGTCCGTTTCAAGAGCCGATTGGCAATCCGCGGCGTCCCACGCGAGCGGCGTGCAATTTCTAACGCACCATCTGGCACAATCGACATGTTAAAAACACCAGCTGAGCGTTGCACAATGTCCATCAAATCAGCTTCCGTGTAATAAGCCATGTGTTCCACAATCCCGAAACGATCCCGCAGTGGTGCGGACAATAAGCCCGCCCGCGTCGTCGCGCCAATCAATGTAAACGGTGGTAATGGAAAATGGACGGGATGCGCGGTGGGCCCTTGACCAACCACAATATCGATGTAGAAATCTTCCATCGCTGAATAAAGTAATTCTTCAACCATCTTAGGTAAGCGATGAATTTCATCAATAAATAAAACATCCCCGGGTTGTAATTCATTTAATAACGCTACTAAATCCCCAGGCCGCTCAATTGCCGGACCGCTTGTCGTACGAATCTGGACTTGCAATTCATTGGCAATCACCATCGCTAACGTCGTTTTCCCCAAGCCTGGTGGCCCATAGAGTAAAACGTGATCGAGGGACTCTTCCCGTTTTTTGGCCGCTTCAATATAGACCGCTAGTTCATTTTTAACTCGATCTTGACCGATATATTGTGCAAGGACTTGTGGCCGCAATGTTTTTTCAATACTTGCTTCAGCAAAATCGTCGTTTTCAGCTGAAACAATTCGCTCATCTGCCATTTAAAGTCCTCCTTATTTCTTCATCAATAACCGCAAACCTTCTCTGAGGTATTGATCAGTTGTTTGCGCTGCAAAATCAGTTAACTGAGGCGTAATCGCTTTGACTTCTCGTGCGGAATAACCAAGCGCACTCAAAGCTGCTAGCGCATCACTTAATTCAGGTGAATCACCTTGGCTGCCTAAATCAATTGCCGTTTGGCCGACTAACGTTGGACTTTGTTCTAAATCACCTAACTTGCCTTTAAGGTCTAGGGCAATCTGTTGGGCCGTCTTCTTCCCAACACCTGGGAACTTCGTTAAGTACCCAATATCATCGTTCATAATCGCCTGAATTAAACCGGAATGATCACTATTGGCCAAAATTGCCAAGGCACTCTTGGGACCAATCCCGGAAACACTGATTAATTTTTGGAAAAGTTGTTTTTCATCTAAATCATAAAAGCCAAAAAGCGTAATATCGTTATCGCGTACCGCTTGGTGGACATAAATTTGAACCACTTCGCTCATCGATTCCGTATAGCGATATGGGTTGGCAACTTGTAATTGATAGCCAATTCCTTGGACTTCCAAAACGACGTAATAGGGATTAACCGCCGTCACTAAGCCCTTTAAATATTCATACATAATCTAACCTACTTTACGAGAACATATATTTGCTTGCTAAATTGTACCATAAATACAGAGTGTGATTCAAAACGATTTGGCTGCGAGCATTTGCTTAGTATCGTGAATAAGCGACCCCGTCGATTATTTGCGATGCGGTGCAAAGCACAACAGCCAGTTTTGAAGAACACGTTTCAAATTAAGTTGTGATTCAAAGCGATTTGGCCAAGAGTGCTCTTCACACCGGATAACTCCCGAGCATTTGCTTAACTTGGCGAATTAACGATGCAATCGTTGATTTGACAAGTGTCGGCAAAGCACAGGAAGTTGGTGTGAAGAGCACGTTTCACCAAAATTGGGATCAGGTCCGCCCTACTCGGTCCTAATCCCAATTGTTAATATTCGCGTATTTTTGGTGGTTGGTAAGTCGCGATAAATGTTGTCATTTCGGTTAAAGAGTCGGTAAACAAGTATTTTTCAAAATCGGCTTGCGTTAAAAACCCTTCTTCAACCATGTGCGCTAAAAATTGTTGTAATAAATCATAATAACCCGCTACGTTGTAGAAAATGCAAGGGCCATCTTGCTGACCAATTCGCGCCCACGAAATCACTTCGCTCATTTCTTCCAACGTGCCTGGCCCACCTGGTAAGGCAATGAAGACATCGGCCATTTCGATCATTTTTGATTTACGGTCGGCCATATTGTCAACCATCACCAAATCGCTTAAGCCAGTATGCGCTAATTCTCGTTGATCTAAGAATTCGGGCATCACACCCACTACTCGGCCACCATTTTCTAAAACCGTATCGGCAATCGTGCCCATCAAGCCAACCCGACTACCACCATAAATTAATTGGTCTTGGCGTTTAACTAACCAACGGCCTAAATCGCTGGCGGCTTGTGTATAAACCGGACGACGACCACTGCTAGCCCCACAAAAAACTGCCACATTCACCATGTCTGACCCCTCTTAATCCTGCAACATTCTTGCAACAGTGCTGACTGGCAAGCCAACCACGTTGTAGAAGTCACCATTAATCTTCTTAATTAATAGTGCGCCCGCACCTTGAATCCCATAAGCACCCGCTTTGTCCGTATATTCATTTCGATCTAAATATTGTTCAATCTCAGCAGTGCTTAAATGCCAAAATGTGACATCGGTTTGGACAACCTTTTGTTGCACCAAACCATCCTGCATCAACCACAACCCAGTGTAAACCTGATGTGTCTGACCACTCAATTGGCGTAACATTTCATAAGCATCTTGACGATCCTTGGGTTTGCCATAAAGCGTCCCTTGAAAACTAATCGTCGTATCCGCCGCTAAAATGGTCGCCGTTGGGTATTGAACTGCAATAGCTTCCCCTTTGCGTTGCGCTAAGGTTTGGACGTATTCGCCCGGTGTTGTTAGTGGTGTCTCGTGTTCATCAATTCGTGCTGGTTGTACCTCAAAATCATTGACAACGCGCTTTAGTAATGCCTGCCGGCGCGGTGATTGCGATGCTAAAATAAACATTATTCGCCCTCCCAACTATGATGTGGTTCTTGAATCCGTTTAAACATCTTTTCCAAATCTTTTTGCGTATAGTGAATTAAAACGGGTCGGCCATGCGGACAATTAAAAGGATTTTCGGTCTTCGCTAGATCAGCCAAAAGCGCCTTAGCCTGAGCATCATCTAAATGATGGTGGGCTTTGATGGCTTGTTTACAACTCATCATAATCGCCGTCTTCTCACGGAATTGGGCAATACTAATGCGACCGTCTTTTAAAACATCGTCAATCATCCCACGAATCGTCGTTTCCTCTTGTCCTTGTTCAATCCAAGTTGGATGACTGTGGACCACAAAACTATTCTGACCGAAATTTTCTAATTGAATCCCAACTGACGCTAAAAGTTCAGTTTTTTCCTGAATCTTTAGCGCATCACTATTTGGATATTCCAAAACAAGCGGTACTAACAGGTTTTGCACCGAGGTGCTGACTTCCCCGATTTTTTTTCGGTAATATTCGTACTTAATCCGTTCTTGTGCAGCATGTTGGTCCAAGATATAAAAGCCATCTTCACCTTCCGCTAACAAGAACGTACTATGCAATTGCCCAATGTAGCGTAACTCTGGAAACCGAACAGTGGGTTCGGCCACAGTTTCTGCGCTTTCGTCCGTTTCGTCCACCACTTGGTCCCCAAATGGCTTCCCAACCGCTTCGGTCGCATACTTCTGATCCCACTTAGCCAGTGCCTGCGGCTGTTCAAACAACGGCCGCTCCGGTGTAATTGTCGGTGTTTTAGCAGTTGGTGCGGCTAACGGTGTTTCAGTTTCTGCAATTTCTGGTGGCGTCGGTTTGACCGTTGGCGTTGGCTTGGGACTGACTGGTCGTAGCGGACCGCTTGGGTGGCGCCTTTCTTGTGTAATTTGATTCAGATTCATCTGTAATTGGTCCACATCTACCGTCTTGGTCCGTTTCAAATTCTGCATAGCATCGGGAATTAAATTCTCAGTTGCTAGTCTTGCTTTGATTGCCCCTTCAATCAAGGTCATCAAGGCAGCTTCTTTGCTCAACCGAACTTCCTGTTTCGTTGGATGCACGTTGACATCAATCAATAACGGATCCATCTCAATCGCTAAAACGGCGATTGGATAGCGCCCGACCATTAGTTTAGAGCCATAGCCCTTAATGATCGCCTTATTCAATTGGTAATTCTTAATAAACCGACCATTGATTAAAATCGATAAATAATTACGCGTTGCCCGTGTTAATTCCGGCAACGACACATAGCCCGTTAGTTTAAAATCTAAATCCGAAGCACTCACGGCCAAGAGTTTCTTTGCCATGGTGACGCCATAAATACCAGCAATCGTCTGTTTTAAATCATTATTGCCAGCCGTTTTTAAAAGTAGATGATCATCATTGGTTAACGTGAAGGCAATCTGTGGATGACTCATTGCTAGTCGATTGACGATATCGACAATGTTCGCCAATTCGGTTTGAAAAGTCTTCACATATTTCAACCGGGCTGGTGTATTAAAGAATAAATCCCGCACCGTAATCGCCGTCCCCGGTCGAATCGGATTTGTTTTTTGTTCTTCTAACACACCACCTTTAAAGTGGGCGAAGGTTCCTAAAGAGTCCGCAGTTGCCGTTTCAATCGTTAAATCAGAAACAGACGCGATACTGGCTAACGCTTCACCCCGAAACCCTAGTGATTGAATCTTGAACAAATCTTGGCGGGTTGCAATCTTACTGGTGGCATGCCGTTTAAAAGCGACCGGCACATCTTCTGGTTCAATCCCGTCGCCGTTATCGATCACTTGAATCATCTGTAAACCGGCCTGTTCAACAATGATATCGACTTGCGTACCATTGGCATCAATCGCATTTTCAACCAATTCCTTGACCACTGAGGCGGGGCGTTCAATCACTTCCCCCGCCGCAATTTGATTACTTAGAATTTCCGACAGTTCATGAATTTTCCCCATCATCTAATCCTCTCAGTTCACTATTAATGTTTATTTAATTGTTTTTGCCACTCATATAATTGATTAAGGGCTTCTAGTGGTGTCGCGCTCATCAAATCAAAATTCTTAATTGCCGCCACCACTTTATCTGTTTTCTTATCGACTGGGGCCGCCACTTCGGGTTCAAAAAGGGCCATCTGTTCTTCGACAGCTGCTGTTGCTGATTGTTCTGGCACCACTTTTTCCGGTTGAACCGGTGCTTTGGGTTTATCTTCTAATTGGCCTAAAATAACATCGGCCCGTTGTAACAACGTTTCTGGCATGCCTGCTAATTTAGCGACATGAATCCCGTATGACTTATCGGCAGGACCGGCCAACATCTTGTGTAAAAAGACCAACTCACCGTTTTCCTCAACTGCACCAACATGCACATTACGTAAAGCGGTCAACGTATCGGCTAAAGCCGTCAATTCATGATAATGCGTTGAAAAGAGCGTCTTAGCATGAACGTGATCATGGATATATTCAATAATCGCTTGTGCCAAGGCCATCCCATCATAAGTCGCTGTTCCCCGACCAATTTCATCGAAAAGAATTAAACTATTAGCGGTCGCACTCATAATCGCACGATTGGCTTCCATCATTTCTACCATAAACGTACTTTGACCTGAAATCAAATCATCTGCCGCACCAATGCGGGTAAAAATTTGATCAAAAACCGGAAGGTGCGCCGACTTGGCAGGTACAAAACAGCCCATCTGCGCCATGATGACGGTTAAGGCCAGTTGCCGCATGTAGGTACTTTTACCAGACATATTAGGCCCAGTGATTAATAACATATCCGTCTCTTTGCCCATTTGAACGGCATTGGGGATATATTTTTGACGCCCCAATACCTTTTCAACTACCGGATGACGGCCATCGACTAAATCAATTTCACGACTATCAGTCGTTAATGTTGGTTGAACATAGTGGTAACTTTCGCTGACGACCGCAAAACTTTGTAAGACATCTAAAGCCGCTACGCCTTTAGCCAATGTTTGGAGGCGTTCAATTTGTAACTTCACTTGCTCCCGAACTTGGGTAAACAATTCATATTCTAGGGCGGTTGAGCGTTCTTCCGCCTCTAAAATCAGTTGTTCTTTTTCCTTTAGTTCTGGTGTGATAAATCGTTCGGCATTAGTTAACGTTTGTTTGCGTTCATACCGCCCTTCCGGCAATGAACTCAAGTTAGCCCGGGTAACTTCGATATAATAACCAAAAACGCGGTTAAAGCCAATCTTCAAATTATGAATACCCGTGGCTTCTCGTTCTTGGGCTTCTAATTGCGCCAACCATTGCTTACCGTTAGACATCGCATTGCGGTATTGATCGAGTTGTTCGTCGTAACCATCTTGAATAATCCCACCGTCAGTCACTGAAATTGGCGAATCGGGATTAATCGCTGTTTCAATTAATGTCCGCACATCATCAACTGGGTCCAAGCGCGTTAACGCTTGATCAAAAGCTTGCGTTTCATTAATGCCTGTCAAAACAGCTTTAATCTTTGGAATCTGTTCTAATGATGTTTTTAATTGAATCAAATCGCGCCCATTAACACTCCCAAAAGCAACCCGGCCCGCTAGGCGTTCCAAATCATAAACCTTGGTTAAAGCTTCTTGGAGGTTCGTGCGTTCAAAATAGTGCTGTAAGAAACTGGCGACTTGATTTTGCCGATTCTTGATCTGGTTTAAATCCAATAATGGACGTTCCAACCATTGTTTTAATAACCGACCACCCATCGCAGTCTTTGTTTCATCCAGTAACCACAATAACGTCCCACTCTTATGACCAGTTCGTAATGAAGCCGTCAATTCAAGGTTCATCTTGGCCGAATGATCCAACTTCAAGTATTGAGAAGGTTCATAGGCTTGGGCGCGTTGTAAATGGCCTAAGTGCCGCTTTTGCGTTGTTGCTAAATAAACGACTAACTGTTTAATGACAGCTAAGGCTAGTGGTTGTGAGATGTTTTGAGAAACAAAACTGACCTCTGCTGTATCGGCGCCTTCATCTTGATAAGAAACCAAGATTTGTTGTTGGACAAAAGCTTGGACCACTTCGCTCGGGACATCATGATTCACAACGACTTCTTTGGTTTGCAAACTCAACATTTCATTTAATAGCACATCTAAACTACTGATTTGGCTGACTTTCATTTCACCGGTGGATAAATCCGTGTAGGCAAAGCCAAATTGATCGCCTTGTGCAACGACTGCCGTTAAATAATTATTTTGTTTAGCATGACCGGCTTTTTCGTCCATCACAGTCCCAGGTGTTACTAATTGGACAACTTCGCGCTTCACCATGCCCTTAGCCGTTTTAGGATCTTCCATCTGTTCACAAATGGCAACTTTGTAACCTTGATCCACTAAAATATCAATGTAGTTTTGCGCCGCATGATGGGGCACTCCACACATTGGAATGGGGTCTGTTGCATTCTTATTGCGCGCGGTCAGCGTTAATTCTAGAAGTTGTGATGCTTTAACAGCATCGTCATTGAATAATTCGTAAAAATCACCCAATCTATAAAATAAAAAGGCATCTGGATATTGATCCTTAACCTTTTGATATTGGGCCATCATTGGCGTTTCTTTTGTTTTTTGCGGCATTTTCAAGCCCCTTTCTATCTCTTAAAAGCGTGATCCAAATGGATGATCTGGTGAAATATGGATGGGTTTGATTGATTTGGCATGACCCGTTTGATCATCGATTTCAATTAAACAACCATTCAATTGACCAGGTCCTTCGGTCACTAGTTCAAATCGTTCTGGGCGTTGCGTCATAAACCGTGAAATAATTTTTTCGCGTTTCACCCCAAGAATCCCGTTATAAGGACCTGTCATCCCGGCATCCGTTAACACTGCCGTCCCGTCTGGTAAGACACGGGCATCATTTGTTTGCACATGCGTATGCGTCCCGACTAACGCTGAAATCCGACCATCTAAATACCAAGCTAATGCCAATTTTTCACTCGTTGTTTCAGCATGAAAATCGACAAAAATACAATTGGTTTCCTTGCTGACTTGGGCCACCATGTCATCTAACATTGCAAATGGATCTTCCAATAATTCACCCATCAATGCGCGGCCTTGCAAGTTAATGACGGCTAATTTAGCTTGGTTAACGTTAATCATCGTCATACCTTGCCCCGGTGTTCCCTTAGGAAAATTAGCTGGTCGTACTAACTTTTTAGCATCGTCGATAAAGTCCAAGATATCCCGCTTATTCCAAGTATGGTTCCCCATCGTAATGGCATCCGCACCGGCTTGCAATAAGTTCTTGTAATCCTTTTGTGTCATTCCCTTACCATCAGCGATGTTTTCGCCATTGATAATGGTAACCTGTGGTTTATATTGTTGTTTCAAAAGTGGTAAATATTCGTTCACCATTTTTTGTCCCATTGTGCCAACTGTGTCACCAATAAATAATATTCGCATGTCGCGCCCCTTAATGTTGTGTACTAACTTTAATAGCTTCTATTGTAGCAATTTTTACCCTGAATAAAAAGTTTTGCTCAGTGCTTAATGCAACAAAAAAACTTGACCTTAACGATTTCGGTTAAGGTCAAGTTTTTTGATAACGTGCTTTTCAAACCATGTTCCTGCGGTTAGCTACACAAGGCAAACGATTGCTTACAGCAATCATTTGCCTTGTTGGGCTATTCCTCAGAACATAACCGGTTTGAACGCACTTCTAATTAGTGTTTCAAGTGGTAACTGTATGTTGAGATAATGATGTTTTCACGGCTGGCAAAGGCTGTTCTTAAGCGTAAACTTGATTGGTTATGCAAAATATTTTGCCATGGTTTTCTTGGCACAAATTGTGGTACCAAGACCGTGGTCGTGAAGTTCCGTTTTTGGGCATTCTTGCTAACAATGTCCACAAAACGAACAATTGGTTTTTGAATTGAGCGGTATGATGAATGCACATCGACAAAGCGGACGTTCGGGAAATCAGCCTTAAATTCAGCTTGGATTTCACGTTCTTTTTCTGGATTTTCATCGGTCGAAACATGCATCGCAATGACGTAATCCCCAATTGATTGTGCGTAATCAAGCGCCCCACGGGTTACTTGGGTGACATTGCTGACCAAAACAATGACTGTTGAGCCATCATAATCATGTAAGACAGCATCTTTGGCACTCACTCTTAATTGACGTGCAACCTTCTTATAATGATCGTGAATCTTGTAGAAAATCCAAATCATTACTGGCATGATGATGAAAAATGGCCAGATATCAGGTAAGCGATAAACAAATAAGATAATTAAAATGGCAAATGAAATCAAGGCACCCACAAAGTTCGCAATTGATTTACCAAACCAATTCTTAGGCCGTTCAACCCACCATTTACGTAACATCCCTGATTGGGAAAGTGTAAATGGAATGAACACCCCAACGGCGTATAACGGAATCAATCGTGATGTATCACCGTTAAAGATGAAAATCAAAGCCATTGACCCGATTGCTAATGTGATAATTCCGTTTGAATAACCCAAACGATCGCCACGATCCATATACATATGTGGCATATATTTATCTTTTGCTAAGTTATAAGCTAGCACTGGGAAAGCTGAGAACCCAGTATTAGCAGCAACAGCTAAAATGAAGGCCGTTGCGAATTGAACGATATAGAATAAGAATCCTTTACCAAAAGTATGTTGGGCAACTTGTGATAAGACCGTTACTTTTTCCATTGGGACAATCCCGTACCAATAGTTCAAGAAGGTAATTCCGGCAAAGAAGAACCCTAAAATAGCAGCCATGATTGCTAATGTTTCGGCAGCATTTGTGGCCCGTGGTTTCTTAAAAAACGGTACCGCATTACTAATCGCTTCGACCCCGGTTAATGAAGATGAACCAGATGAGAAAGCTCTAAAAATCAACGCCATCGAAATCCCCGGCACAACAGCCCCAACGGTTGCCGTTGCGTGGAATGGAATCGCCCCTGTGAAAATCTTGTAACACCCGACAATAATCATCAAGGTCATCATCAAGACAAACAGGTAAACCGGCACCATCAAGAATGACGCTGATTCACGCATCCCCCGAAGATTCATCGCCATTAAAATAATCACAATGGCAAATGAAATGCCGACTTGATGCCCATACATCGCTGGAATCGCTGAGGTAATCGCCTCAGCACCCGCTGAAATACTAACCGCAACGGTTAACATATAATCCACAAGTAAAGAACCACCTGCGGCTAAGCCGGCATTCTTCCCCAAGTTTTCACTGGAAACAACATAAGCACCCCCACCACCTGGATAAGCGTGGATAACTTGTCGATAAGAGAGCGTTAAAGAAATCAATAACACCAATACGAATGCCGCAATTGGAATTGAATACCAAATTGCTGCTGCAGAAAGGGTCGTTAAAACAACAACGATTTCTTCGGTCCCGTATGCAACTGATGATAATGCATCAGAGGACAACATCGCCAAGGCCTTGAAGCGCCCTAATTTCTGGTTTCCTTCATCGGAAGATTTCAATGGTTTCCCGATGAAAAAACGTTTTAACTGTTGCATAGCAATATAACTCCTTTAATGGTATTTCTAAACATAAAAAGCCCTCATGTGATAATCGCCTGTTACCATTTCACACGGTGACTTTTGAACATAATATCTTACTTAAAAATAATAGCCGTTTTTTCGAACAAAAGGTATTCTACTATATCTGACAATAAAATACTACAACAAATTAAGTTAGGTACCTACCTACCATAACCATAACTGGTTGTAGGTGCCAAAGCAAGTTATTGAAATATAATTGAAGACAGTCAATACCTTGCATTCATTATAAGCTAAATTAGGATAATAACCAGCGTTAATTTTGAAAACAACAGCAAAAAAGGCCATCCCCAGCAAAATGCTAGAGATGACCTTGATTGAACACACTTCTTTTAACATGCTTTTTGAAACTGATTCCTGCGTTTAACTACAAAATGAGCGTTATGGCAAGACCCACCATAACGCCCATTTCACTGTTAATCCTTAAAGCCTAATCAGCTCGAGTCACACTTCTTTTATTGACCGTGCTTTTCGAAACTGATTCTTACGCTTAACTACAAAATGAGCGTTATGGCAAGACCCACCATAACGCTCATTTTTAGGTTAATGCTCAGAATCAACCCGTTTCAAACGCACTTCTTTAATTACATCATGCCGCCCATTGCTGATGGGTCCATACCTGCTGCTGGTGCTGGGTTGTCTTCTGGTTTGTCAGCAACCACTGCTTCAGTTGTTAACATTAAGGCAGCCACACTCGCTGCGTTTTGTAATGCTGAACGTGTCACCTTAGTTGGATCTAAGATGCCGGCTTCAATCATATTTTCCCAGTTGCCGTTTGCAGCATTGTAGCCGACTTCAACAGGTTGTGATTTTACTTTTTCAACAATAACTGAGCCTTCAAGACCAGCATTGGTTGCGATTTGACGAACAGGTTCTTCTAATGCACGAAGCACAATGTTGATCCCGGTTTGAACGTCGCCTTCTTCTTTAAGCGCAGCAACACTTTCGATTACATCGATTAATGCTGTCCCACCACCGGCAACGTAGCCTTCTTCAACAGCTGCCCGCGTTGCGTTTAAAGCATCTTCAATCCGATATTTTTGTTCTTTCAATTCAGTTTCTGTGGCAGCACCGACTTTAATCACTGCAACGCCACCAGCTAATTTAGCCAAGCGTTCTTGTAATTTTTCACGGTCAAAGTCTGATGTTGTTTCAGCGATTTGTTTCTTGATATTTTCAACTCGTTCAGCGATGGCATCTTTGCTACCAGCACCTTCCACGATTGTTGTATCATCTTTTGTAACTGTTACTTTACCAGCTGTCCCTAATTGGTCGATGGTTGTTTCTTTCAATTCTAGACCGAGGTCACTTGTAATCACTGTGGCACCTGTTAATGTCGCGATGTCTTCTAATTGTTCCTTACGACGATCACCAAAACCAGGGGCCTTAACAGCAACCACGTTGAATGTCCCACGAATCTTGTTCAAGACAAGGGTTGGTAATGCTTCGCCATCAACGTCATCCGCGATGATTAATAAGGCTTTACCTTCTTGGACGATTGATTGTAATAATGGTAAAACATCTTGAATATTTGAAATCTTCTTATCTGTAATCAAAATGTATGGGTTGTCTAAGTCAGCTTCCATCTTGTCGTTGTCAGTCACCATGTATTGTGACAAGTAACCACGATCAAATTGCATCCCTTCAACAACGCTTAATTCAGTATCAATCCCTTTTGATTCTTCAACTGTGATGACACCATCGTTACCCACTTTTTCCATAGCGTCAGCAATTAGACGACCCGTTTCTTCGTTAGCTGATGAAACAGCAGCCACTTGGGCAATGGCATCTTTGCTTTCAACTTTGTGTGAAATTTCGTGTAACTTCTTAACAGCTTCTTTAGTGGCTAATTCAATCCCCCGACGGATACCAACTGGGTTAGCACCGGCTGTCACATTCTTCATCCCTTCGCGAATAATGGCTTGGGCTAAAACAGTAGCAGTGGTTGTCCCGTCACCGGCGATGTCGTTCGTTTTTGAAGCGACTTCCGAAACTAATTTGGCACCCATATTTTCAAAATGATCTTCTAATTCGATTGCTTTAGCGATTGTCACACCATCATTAGTGATTTCTGGTGAACCGTAAGCTTTTTCCAAAACAACGTTGCGGCCTTTTGGTCCTAATGTTGTTTTAACAGTGTTAGCTAATTGATCAACACCTGCTAACATTTTTGAACGTGCGTCTTCTGAAAATTTAAGTTCTTTTGCCATAGTTATTTCACCTCAAAAAAATTTTTTAGTTTGTTTTTAAATGCTTCAGTTTATTATTCAATAATAGCGATAATGTCTTTTGCGTGTAATACCAAATATTGTTGGCCTTCGTATTCAACTTCTGAGCCAGCATATTTATCGTAAATGACTTCATCATTTTCTTTGACATCAAGTGGGATTCGCTGACCGTCACTGGTCATTACGCCGGCACCAACGGCAACGACTTTACCAGTTTGTGGTTTTTGTTTGGCGTTACTTGCAATGACAATCCCACCTACTGTTTGTTCTGCTTCGTCTTTAACGGCGATCACTACGCGATCTTCTAATGGTTTTAACACTTAAAATCCCTCCATCACTTTTTCTTTTTTAGCACTCTAAACGCTCAAGTGCTAATCACATTTTTTATCATAGCATTTTTTCAGAACATTGCAAGTATTTTGCCACGCACTTTTGCATTTTAATGATCAATGCGCTAAGCTATGGTCACGTCAACTTTCAGGAGCGTAATCATGACTCAAAACCAACAAAATTTTAGACTGATTATCAGTTATCTCATCATTTTATTGATTCCTAGTGCCCTCGTCCGCTTTTGGGGCCTAACAGATCAATTCTATTTATTAGCCACAATCACTGATAGCCTCGGCGCACTTTTATTACTTTATTTTAATTATCGCGGCCCTAAAAATAATCTGGAAAAGCAGCCGCTTCCGCTTAAAAAAAGTATCATCTGGGGAATTATTGGGGTTTTACTAGTGTTAATCATTCAAATTATCGCGGGCTTAGTCGATCACTTACTTTTTAAAAATAGTACCCAGTCACTCAATACGCTCACGCTCATGACAGCCCTTAAAACCCAACCGTGGTTAATCATTATCCTCACCATTGCTGCCCCAACGATGGAAGAACTCGTTTTTAGAAAGGCGATTTTTGGTGGCCTTAGTGGCCGTTTAAACCCACTATTAGCGGCCCTCATTTCTAGTTTATTATTTGCCATGATCCATCAAGATAGTCATCTAATTATTTACGCGGCTATTGGTCTTTTTCTTTGCGGGCTTTATCGTAAGACAGGATCAATTTACACAACAATTATCAGCCACGCGGGGATGAACCTTCTGGTCACACTCTTTTATCTTAATCATTAAAAAAGAGCGCTCATTAACCGACATTGCTATTGGTTAATGAGGCGCTCTTTATTTTGGTGCTTCTTCTGTATTATAATTATCAAGGAAATAAATTAACGTTTGTAACTCTTTTGCTAAATCAACATTTTGAATCCGAATGGTATTTGGGACTGAAATCCGAATTGGGGTAAAGTTCATGATACCCTTAATACCTGCATCAACCAATTCATCCGTTACTTTTTGAGCAACTTCAATTGGGACCGTTAAGATAACGATTTCGATTTGCTGTAGCTTTAATTGCTCCACCATTTCGTCCATTGAATATACCGGTACACCTGTTTGGATTGTGCCAATTAATTCAGGTTTAACATCAAAAGCAGCGCTAATCCGAATATTATTTGTTTGTCTAAAATTATAATTTAACAAAGCATGCCCTAAATTACCAATACCAATTAAAGCAACATTCGTTAAGCGATCTTGATTCAACGTTTTCTTGAAGAAACTCAAGAGTGATTCAACATCATAGCCATAACCCCGTTTACCAAGCGCACCGAAATATGAGAAATCTCGGCGAATTGTCGCACTATCTACTTTAACCGCTTCAGATAGTTCAGTTGATGAAATCTTGGTCTTACCCGAATTGTTTAAAAAATTTAGATAACGATAATATAAAGGTAAACGCTTCGCTGTGGCTCTTGGAATTTTATTTTCAGCCATTTGGAACCTCCGTTCATTCTTTTACTTGTGAAAATATCCCTACACTATATTGAAATGATACTGAATTTTCTTGTGAAAAGCAATTAATTTACTATTTTGACTGTCTTTGCCCTAAATCTGTTATGATAGTTGAAACGGACTCTAACGATTCCTTAAAATGACATCTTAAAAACACAACATCGAAAGGATTTTACATTGTGATATTATTACAGGTTCAACAAGTTGCCCGTCACTTTGGCGGTGATTACTTATTTAAAAATGCACAATTAGAAGTGCAAGATCACGCCCGCGTCGCCTTAGTTGGCCCTAACGGTGCTGGTAAATCAACACTCTTAAAAATGATTGCCGGCATTACGACGCCTGATGACGGTCAAATTATTTTGGGTAAAAATGTGCAAGTCGGCTATTTAGCCCAAGATAGTGGCTTAAGTTCTGAACGAACCATCTATGACGAGATGCTAACGATTTTTGAAGGTCTTCGCCAAATGGAAGCGCAGATGCATACACTAGAGCAAGCAATTGCTGATCCAGATGCTAATCGTTCAGATGAAGACTACCAAGCCCTCTTAAAACAATACGACCAGCTTCAACACGACTTCTCTGAAGCCAACGGTTATGGTTACGAAGCTGAAATTCGCGGTGTCCTGCACGGTTTTCAATTCCCAGAAGAAACTTTCACCAAACCGATTAGCACGTTATCTGGTGGTGAACGGTCCCGCTTAGCGCTGGCCAAACTATTACTTGAGAAAAAAGATGTCTTAATCTTGGATGAACCAACTAACCATTTAGACATCCAAACCTTAACCTGGCTCGAAAACTATCTTCAAACCTATCCCGGCGCACTTTTAACCGTTTCTCATGACCGCTACTTCTTAGACAAGATTACTAAAGAAGTTTACGATATGAGTCGCCACACACTAACGCACTACACCGGCAATTACAGTCACTTCTTGACGCAAAAATCAGCCAACCTATCACTCGAATGGAAGGCTTATGAAAAACAACAAGCCGAAATTGAAAAACTCCAAACGTTCGTCGACAAAAACTTAGTCCGGGCCAGCACGACTAAGCAAGCTCAAAGTCGCCGGCGTCAACTTGAAAAGATGGATAAATTAGAACGTCCTACCAACGACGCGTCTAAAATCCACTTCCATTTTGATATCGATCAACCAAGTGGCAACGAAGTCTTGCAAGTCGTTGACGCGGCCGTTGGTTATTCAGCCGACAAAGTAATGGTCGAACCGATTAACTTTGAAGTCAACAAGCAAGAACGCTTAGCGATTATCGGACCGAATGGGATTGGTAAATCAACGCTTTTAAAGAGTATCCTCCATCAAATCCCATTCTTAAAAGGACATGAACGTCTTGGTAGCAATGTTTCGATCGGTTATTATGACCAAGAACAACGCAACCTCCACGCTAACAAAACAGTCCTCAATGAATTATGGGATGAACATCGCACCACCCCTGAAAAAGAAATCCGGACACTTTTGGGCAGTTTCTTATTCACCGGCGACGATGTTTTAAAAGTCGTTTCACAATTAAGTGGTGGCGAAAAAGCCCGGCTGTTACTAACTAAGTTAGCCATGAACCATGATAATTTCTTGATTATGGATGAACCGACTAACCATTTAGACATCGATAGTAAGGAAGTTTTAGAACAAGCCTTACGCGAATTCGATGGGACCGTCCTCTTCATCTCCCATGACCGATATTTTATCAACCAAGTCGCTACTGGCATCATTGAACTGTCAACAACCAACGGCAGCAAGCGCTACTTAGGCGACTATGATTACTATCTCGCAAAAAAAGCTGAAGAAGAAGCCTTTGCACAAGCGGCTGAGGTACCAGCTGAAGTCAGTGCCCAGCCTGTTACTGCCCAAGATAACTACAAAGCTAGCAAGGAAACACAACGAGCACAACGGAAGTTAGAACGGGAAGTTACAGCTTTAGAAGAACAAATGGCAACCCTTGAAGAACAGGCAACCGCCATCCAAGAACAAATGACGCAAGCCGATGTTATCACCAAGCCACTAGTCTTGCAGGAATTACAACAGGATTTAGAAAAAGTACAAGCAGATCTGGCCCAAACAGAAGCTGATTGGGAAGAACAAGCACTAGCACTTGAAGAATTCACTAATTAAAAGCCCAATAAAAAAGCGCGTATCGTAGATACGCGCTTTTTTTAGTCAACAATTTGTTTCCCAAATGGACTCAATGATAAACTCGCCAATTTAAAATGTTGGTGCGCAAATGGGATCCCAACGATTGTAATCGTTAATAATAAACCCCAAAAAATATGGTTAGCCCATAAAATGAAGCCCCCAAAGATAAACCAAATAATATTTAATACAAATGATCCGGCCCCGCCATTCGCAACAATTCTAGCATTAAACGGCATTAACGTCAGCCCACCAATTTTAAAACATTGTAGCCCTACTGGAATCCCGACAATGGTGACACACCATACTAAGCCCGCCAAAAACCAACCAACCGCGCTCACTAAACCACCGAAAATCCACCAAATAATCGTCCCTAAAAGACTCATTAGCTGCTCCTCCTCTGTTCTTTCCTCCGATTATACAGGCTTATTCAAATCCAATCAAAAAGCCCGCCTAATTAGTAGGTGGGCCTTAACTTTTATTAATTAATCGATTAATGCTAACGCTTGTTTCAAGACAGTCTCGCCATCCATCATCCCGTAGGCTTTCATATCGATCACTTCAACACCAATCCCTTTAGGTGCCAATTTTTCTTTAAATTGACCTTCCATAAAGCGTACTTGAGGGCCTAATAAGACGCAATCAATTTTTTTGTTTTCTAATTGGTTGTCTGCATCTGAGGCACCAGTTGCAAAAATTTCTGCATCGATACCTTGCGCTTCTGCTGCTTTTTGCATTTTTGAAACGAGCAAGCTAGTTGACATACCGGCTGCACAACATAACATGATTGTTTTTTCTGCCATAATAATTACCCCTTAATATTTTTAGATTGAAATGAAAGAATTGTACAGAAAGTGAAATGAAGCGTTTTCATCACTGCTGTAAATTCAGTATAAGCGCTTTCTAAAAAAATGTCAAATAATGTTATTTTTTAATTTAAATAATTGCTGATTCCCCTTTACTGACTATTTGTTAATAAATTAACTAATAACTAGTGTTATTTTATATTGATTTTTTTAACCTGACTTTTCCTGTCAACTATGGTTAAATGGCTTTTAGACACTATTTTTCGGAGGCATCATGTTTAATTTTAAATCACTTTATCTATTTGGTTATGGTCTCATTCTGAGCGCCATCGTCGGTATCTTGCTCGGCCTTTTTTACAGCTTGCAAAGTACCCTAATTGAAATTTTCTGGCAAAAAGCAACCTTTGGTGGCCCCTTAGACGCCATTATGCTGGTGGTGGTGGGCCTAGTCATTATTATTTCACGCCACTATTTTGGCCCCTTGCCACAAAATTTGGGGGTTATTAAGGCTGATCTCAAACAAGCGGGCACTGCTAATTATCGCTATGTCCTCTTACAAATGCTGATTCCGGCGGTTATTTTAGTCAGTGGAACAAGTCTGGGCCCTGAAGCAACGTTGGTTAGCTCAACCTTCCTCTATAGTATTTGGCTTGCTGATAAGCAACGCTACGTCGCCGCGCATTTTGATGACTTACGTGTACAATCAATAGGCACGAGATTAAAAGTACTCGCGACACCGCACCGCTATCTATTGCATTATCAACAACCAACCACCGCACTTACCAAAGTAGCAACCTATCAAAAGAAAGCCCTCATTGTCACTTATTTTTTAAACGGGACCGCATGGTTTAGCGGTGTCTTCATCTTAACTGGTCAACCGTCATTAATTATTCGGCTTGGCCAATCACACTGGCAAGGGCGCGATCTCTATTGGTTTTTACCATTAGTGCTCGGAGGTTATTTACTCGGAAAACTCTGGTTGGCCGGCATGGTGGGCTTACGCAAAATTATGCAAGCCCGCCTCACCAACGATCAGGTCCGCGTCTTAATCGGTGGTCTGGCGATTTTCTTAGCCAGCCTCTTTTTCCCACACATTCTCTTTTCCGGTCAACATAACTTTCACTTATTCACCACGCTTTGGCAAGATCAATCAATGCTTTTTTTAATGAGCCGCTCCCTATTAAAACTAATTTTATTAACAATCTGTTTGAACACCGGTTGGCTTGGTGGGGATATCTTCCCGGTATTGTTTGCTTCAACCGCTCAAGGGATGGCAATCAGCCAGTTATTACCGCAAGTTGATGCCCTCTTTGTCATTGGGTTAATTGCCATCAGTATGGGCAGTGCCATTCTTGAAGCCCCACTAGTCGCGGGATTGATTACGGTTATTTTATTCTTACCGCCTAATCTCTTTGTCCTTGGCATTATCGCTACTGGCATCGCCTTTGTCTTCGAAAAATACCAACAACACCGCCACCAAATTAGAGCACAACACCAAAGCCAAGGTGCACGATTACATCAAAGTGAAGCCTAACAAAAAGGGAGCTGGGACAAAAATAAATTTTGTCCCAGCTCCCTTTTGATATCCAAATATTGATGGTCTAAACGTGTGCCATAAGTCATACCCGACTTATGGCACACTCTCTTTTTTAATTTTAAAGTTCGTTTTGATATGGAAAGTCCAAACTAGGGACGGCGTTTAAATCTAAATCGGCCAACGTATTTTGCGCAAGCGCAATGTGCGCAGCAGCGCCAATCATCGCGCCGTTATCGCCACATAAGCGTAGTGGTGGCATGATTAAATCAAGGTCTAATCCTGCTGATTCAATCCCAGCGGCTAAACCTTCTCGCAGACCTTGGTTGGCCGCAACCCCGCCGGCAACAACTAGTTGTTTAACCTTTAGTGCTTGAGCTGCGCGGAGGGTTTTAGTCACTAACACTTCCACAACACTTGCTTGGAAGCTCGCCGCTAAATCCGCTTGATCCAATGTTTCGCCGATTTGATCAGCATGGTGAACCGTATTGATAAAAGCACTCTTGAGACCACTAAAACTGAAGTCCAAGTTATCTTCTTTCAACATTGCACGGGGAAAATTAAACGTATCTTGGCCTAAATGTGCAAGCCGATCAATTTCCTTACCCGCTGGATATGGCACACCTAAGACCCGACCAATCTTATCGTAGGCTTCGCCAGCTGCATCATCCCGTGTATCTCCGATGATTTCAAACTGACCCGCAGCAGGCATATAAACCAATTCTGTATGACCACCTGAAACCAAGAGGGCTAACAAGGGGTATTCGAGCGGTTTAACAAAGCGAGCCGCATAAATGTGCCCGGCCATATGATTGACCGGTACAAGTGGTAAATGATGCGCATAGGCGATTGCTTTGGCCGCTGTGACCCCAATTAACAAAGCGCCAACTAATCCGGGACCGTAAGTAACCGCGACCGCTGTTAAATCAGCATAAGACACACCGGCTTGTTCCAGTGCTTCTTGTGTACAAAGTGTGATTTGTTCAACATGATGGCGGCTAGCGACTTCTGGCACTACTCCACCAAAGCGTTGGTGACTCTTAATCTGCGTTGCAATGACATTGCTTAAGATGCGTTGGCCATTTTCAATCACCGCCACACTCGTTTCATCACAACTTGATTCAAAGGCTAAAATTAATTCTTTTTTCTCCGTCATTTTGTTACTCCTATTGACTCAGTATGCGGCACATACTGAATGCATCTTCTTTTTCCTGAACATAATAATTACGTCTGGTTTTAACCACCTTAAACCCCATCCGTCGATAAACCGATTGAGCGCCGGTATTACCAGTGCGGACCTCAAGGGTAATTTTTTGGCTTGGATAATCCCGCGCAAGTGCAACCACTTCATGGACTAAAAAGTGGCCAATCCCCTTTTTTTGAAAGCTGGGACGGACCGCAATATTCGTGATATGGGCCTCATTAGTCGAAAACCAAGCCCCGACAAACGCGACCACTTCTGAACCTTGACATAATACTAAATAAATCGATGTCCGGCGCTTGCTGAGTTCACTAGCAAAGGCCCAGCGATCCCAGGGTGTTTTACCGCCATAGACCGAGCGTTCAATATCAATCAAGGCTGGAATATCGCTTTGGCTAGCACGCGCCAAGTAAAACGATTGATTATCAATCATCACTTGCCGCGTAACATAGGGGAGCTCTTTTTTTAACCAAACACGTGGACGCAGGTATTCTCTAAACTTGTTCCACATAAGCTGCCGATCCTTGATCGTCATGTGTCTTACCCCAATTGACCTCTGCTTCTGTCTTTCTGAGATAATGTGGGCCAAAGCCATGGATGTCAGCAACTGGTTCAGCCTTAGCCCCCAATTGGCCTAGAACAGCTGCGTGTGGCAAGTTATGGTTAGCATCGACAAAATGGGCCTGACTACCCAAAGTGGCTTTAATCTGTGCGTTAAACCGTTGTACGTCACCGCCAACAAAATAGACGGGTTCATTTAATAATGCCACTTGTGCTAATAAGTCAGTTAGTGCCAAATGTTGATCAGCGACCACGTTTTGTAAGTGCTGGTCTTGCCATTGATAAACACCGGCAAAAACATTATCCCGACGCGCATCAAATAGCGGCACAATCAAAGCGGTTGTTTCTTGAACATTCCCCGCTAAGAGCGCCAAACTGGAAATCCCGACTAATTCCTTGGCCATTGTCCAGGCAAAAGACTTGGCCGTTGTGACCGCAATCCGCAAGCCAGTATATGAACCAGGCCCTTGTGCGACTACAAACCGGTCAATTGCTTCAATCGATGTCTTAGTTTGTTTTAAAAGTTGATCAATCATTGGTAACAATGTTTGACTGTGGGTTTGCCGAATATTGACGGTCATTTCGCCTAATATTTGTTGGTCTTCAAGTAGCGCCACACTCACCGCTTGATTCGAGGTATCCATTGCCAATAGCTTCATTAATGTCATCCTTCTTCTGCTTATAATCCTTGTTATTCTAGCATAAATTAGCGATTAAATCGACAGAGGTCGGTTCAAAGCTTTTTTCCTATTTACTATTTTTTTGACTAATTTTTATCATTTTTAGAATTGCCGCACTTAATTCTTGTTGATCTGTTTCGCTTAAGCGAGAGAGATAACCGATTAATTCTAAAGTTGTTGTGTCGCTGATACCCTCGTACATGAATAAATCACCCAACTTCATGTTTAAAGCATTCACGATTTTTTCAAGTGCTTGTATCGAAATATTATTCTGATCATTTCGTTCAAACTTAGCGATAAAACTGGCTGATAATTCTGCTTTTTCAGCCAGTTGTTCAATTGTCATTTTTTGGTCCAACCGTTTAGTACGGATTAAATTGCCTATTTGTTTAATCATTATGTCATAGTTCCTTTTAGTTCAACACTAAAAGACTAAGACCACTCATTAAAGTGACTATTATATCTATTTAAATATAAATGTTCCATATATTACTCTTTCATGCTAAAATGATACCGTAATCTTATTACTTGGAGGGAATATTATGAAATTATCAAAGATTAGTACAAGTCTACTTGTTTCTGGAGTAACCTTACTAACCGTAACACCTATTTTTAATGGTGCAAGTCACTCTGTTGAAGCTGCAACGAACTGGACGCCTAGAAGTGTCCAAGCCATTCGACAAGACTTAAAAACAACAGGGATTGATAAGTATACAATCAAATGGGGAGATACATTAAGTACGATTAGTGCAGCTGCTAAACTAAATGGCGTTGATGTTTCTATTAAACGTCTTGCTGAAATTAACCATATTAGTAATGTTGATTTGATTGAAACTGGTAACACATTGCTTTTTAAATGGAACGGTGTTAATAGCACTGTGATTGTTAAGGATAAAAATGGGGATAATAATGCTTACAATCTAGATTCTTCACAACCTGTTAAGAACAATGCCTCAGTTATCGTTACAAAACCAGTTAGCCCTGATGTTAACGATACAACCACAGCACCAAGTACTAATGTAAATAGTAATTCAAACAATAGTAGTAACAATAATAACCAAGATAACAGCTCAAATACTGGTAATACTAATAACAATCAAAATAATGGTTCAAATGCTGGTAATACCAATAATAACCAAGATAACGGCTCAAATACTGGCAATACTAATAACAACCACGATAATGGTTCAAATGCTGGTAATACCAATAATAACCAAGATAACGGCTCAAATACCGGTAATACCAATAACAACCAAGACAATGGTTCAAATACTGGCAATACTAATAACAACCACGATAATGGTTCAAATGCTGGTAATACCAATAATAACCAAGATAACGGCTCAAATACCGGTAATACCAATAACAACCAAGACAATGGTTCAAATACTGGCAATACTAATAACAACCACGATAATAACAATACTGACAAACCCGAACCAACAGACCAGGTTTCATACAACGTATATATAATCTATTCTCAAGAACACCGTCCCTTCTATAAAGTAGGCACCTTTACTGGTAAAGTTGGCGATAAAGTTAGCTATATGGATAAATATACTTCGGGATATTCAGATACTGATCATGTCTATACTGAAGATGGTCGTCATCAATACACTGTCGGAAATTCTATGGAGGAATTATATCCAGGAACAACCAGATATGGTTTTATTGAGGTTCTTAATGCACATTTCAATATATCAACCGAAGAGGAATATATGGCCTATCACATAAAAGAATACGGTTATGCAGGTCAACCAGCTACACCACTTACGTTAGAAAAAGATAAGCCCAATAATATATATCTAATGTTCAACGCCATGTAACATAACTTCTGTTAAATTACTCATAACTATATCAGAATAAATTCTCATTAAGAGACTTATTTTGATATAGTTTTTTTATTTTATCCTATACAAAAAGGCTAAGCAAATAACTGACTGCTTAGCCTTTAAAATTATTGAATTCTGTCTTTCAAACGAACAATTGGTTCAAAATGCATCACGAGGTAAATCACAATCGGATGAATGACCATTGTGGCGGCTTCACCCACCGCTCGGGTGGCAAAATGGACACTGATTGGGGTTTGACTTAAAATCGAGACCCACCATGAATTTAGACCGAGATTAACGACAACCACCACCGTTAATACCGCTAAAATCACGCGTAACCACGTAATCTTTTGTCGGTAGAAGAAACAGCCGTAAATGAAAGCCCCTAAGAAGGCTGATAACGTGAATCCGGGGAAATAACCACCCGGGACACCAATCATCAAACTATTGATCAGATCGCCAAGGACGGCCGCTAAGCCCGCCCAAACTGGCCCAAACCACCAACCCATTAAAGCGGTGACGATAAACCCAAAACTAATTCTGTAAATCGTTAGTGAAATCGCAAAGCGCGCAATCACTAATTGTAAAGCGATTAAAACCGCCAGTAATACAATGCGTCTGGTATCTAACTTCACACCAAATAACCGATCTTGATTAACCATAAAAAAAGCATCTCCCTTTTGGAGTTGCCACAAATAACACTGCGGCGAATGCGGGACTAAAACCGCGAGCATTACTGCTCTTCGTCTGGTGTTCACATTCCGTTCCACCAGCACTTAACGCTTTAATCCCTACTCCGAATCTTTTTAGAACTTACTAAATGTACCACCGATTCCCTGAGGATACAACTATTCAGTTTGTCCACTTCAAAATATATCATCTCAAGGTGGTTAAAATTTGCTATACTGGAACTAATTAAGCTTGATTATGAAAGGGACTGACAACTATGAAAAAAATCCTCGTCTTGCACACTGGCGGTACAATCGCCATGTCCGCTGATCAAGACGGTGCAGTCGCACCAACTGGTCAAAATCCAATGGCCGGTTTTGAAAAATTATTCGATAACCAACTCACAATTATCAGTGAAGAATTTACGAATCTCCCTTCACCACACATTACACCAGCCGTGATGTTAGCGCTCAAAAATCGCATTCAAGCAGCTGAAGCAACTGGTATCGATGGGGTCGTCATCACTCACGGGACCGATACCCTTGAAGAAACAGCCTACTTCTTAGACCTGACCTTGCCTAACAACGTGCCAATTGTCATCACCGGTGCGATGCGTTCTTCTAATGAAATCGGCTCAGACGGTCTCCATAACTTAATCAGTGCCGTTTGGACCGCTGCTTCTGACGATGCCCACGATAAGGGTGTTTTAGTCGTCATGAACGATGAAATTCACACCGCTCGTTATGTAACCAAGACGCACACGACAAATGTCGCTACTTTTAGAACACCAACTTTTGGCCCAATTGGTTTGGTCAGCAAGCACGATGCAAATTTCTTCCAAGAATTAATTCGTTCTGAAATCTGCGATATTCAAGAATTGGTTGAACCGGTCTTCTTATTAAAAGCTTATGCCGGCATGGACGGGACGCTTTTTGAAGCCATCAATCAACCAACCACTAAGGGGCTTGTAATCGAGGCCCTTGGTGCTGGCAACTTACCACCCGCAACACTGCCTGCTATCCAAGCCTTACTAGACCGCAACATCCCGGTTGTGCTCGTATCACGTTGTTTCAACGGGATTGCCGAAGACGTCTACGACTACGATGGTGGTGGCGTTAAATTGAAAAAAATGGGGATTACTTTCTGCCAAGGCTTAAACGGCCCCAAAGCGCGCTTGAAACTTCAAGTTGGCTTAAGTGCTGGTAAAACAGGCGAAGACCTCGTGAACTTCGTCAGCAATGCCGTTTCATAAAAAAAATAGCTAAAAAAGGCGCGGACATGGTCATGTCCGCGCCTTTTTTAGTTCATTACGTGCTATCCAGCATATTTCCAATTACTGTTATGATTTCTTTTTTTGCTTATAATAAATGCCAATTATCCCAATTACAATCACCATTAAAGCGCCCCATATGTTGTTAACAAAATCCCGATTTATAAGCCCTTCAATGGTAATTCCGATCAAACTCGCCGTTACAATTAACACGATATAGGCAAGATATGGATGCTGTTTAGCAAACAATTCAATTATTTTAACCATATGACTTTCCCCATTTATGCGATTGAACTGTGCCTTTACCAGCAGTTAATCGCTGACAAAGACACGCTTATCTTTTAGTCCATGTTATTTCAGCTTCTGCTGCACTCAAGTCACCTACAGCGACTTTATGACGTGTCGTCATTATATCATCCACCATCACTTGTTCGACCTGGCTTTGTGTCATTTGACCGTATTGGATTTCGTGGCCGTAACGGATATTAACACTTGTCACCCGATGATCCATCAAGAAATCATAATCCAAGGCGTCTAACATCCATTCAAAATAATGGACGTTGTTGACGTGTTGATTGCCATCAATATCAAAATAACGCACGCGGTATTCTTTTTGCGCCGCTTTTTCTGGGTCTAGCTTCTTAATCCGAAGGAATCGTTTGCTGCCTTTGATCGCCATTGATTCAAATGGTGCCATAATTTCTGGAACGACGGGCACCATACTACGCGTTTCATAAGACATCATCACGAAAATACTTTGAACAAAGACACACTCGTGGCCTGCTTCATCATACAGCCAAAAATTCCGATAACAGAAATAACGATTATAACTCTCTGCTTCGGTCACAATTCGGACCTTTTCATCCACTTTGGGCATCCGGTTAATCGTCATTTGATATTGTGTGACAACCCAGCCAAGATTTAAGCTGTGCATTGTTTCTTCACCGACATTGAGGTCATTGAGTTGGTGTTCTGAGGCCAAAATTAAAACGTTGACTAAAGATGCCAAAGTTAACTCGCCTTTAATATCCGTTTCAAAATACGGAATTCGGTATTCCTCTGTATACTGCTTGCCTGCCATCTTATTTCCTCTATTCTGTTAAATCGTGGTACGCCTTGTAGACCACCTGTTTCTTCAAGTCATTGGCCTTAGCGACCGTTTTAATGGCAACATTGGGACTAGCCCCTTGTTGAATTTGAGCTTCGACTTGTTCTGATAGTGATAAAGTCGGATCAGTTGCCACCACACTTAGGTTTTGAGGCGTGGGGTTGCCTGCTACGATAATCACAAATTCACCGCGCATGTCATTATCAGTTGCCCAAGTTAAGGCTTCTTGTAAATCACCGCGAATAAATTCTTCAAACTTCTTCGTCAATTCTCGGCCTAAAGTCACTTGGCGCTCGCCACCAAAACCGTTAATCAATGCTTGTAACGTCTTTTTTAAACGATGAGGCGCTTCGTAAAAGATAGTTGTTTCCGGCTTTAAAGCTAATTGCGCGACCGTTTCCGTTAATTCTTTACCTTTGCGTGGTAAAAAGCCAAAGAACGTAAAGGGTTGCGGTGTAATCCCGGAAGCAATTAACGCCGTAATCCCAGCATTTGCGCCTGGTAGTGGTACGACTGCGATATTGGCTTCGATACAAGCTTTGACCAATTCATGACCCGGATCGCTAATCGATGGCATCCCCGCATCACTAACTTGGGCAATATCGTCGCCTGCTGCCAATTTTTCAATCAACGTTTCAATCCGTTGTTGCGTATTATGTTCGTGGAAACTAATTTGTTTGGTTTCAATTTCAAAGTGGTTCAATAATTTTTGCGTATTGCGTGTATCTTCAGCCGCAATTAACTGAACGTTTTTTAACGTCTCAATTGCGCGATACGTCATATCACCCAAATTACCGATTGGCGTTGGCACCAAATAGAGCGTCCCTTGAGTGGTTGTTTTAAAACTAGATTGTGTTTGCATGTTTATTTATCCCTTCACGCCGTAATGACTCGAACTTATAAAAGCGGGCGCCGCGACAAATAATCTTGCCTCAGCGCCCTGTTTGCGTTGCTTAATGATTAATCAGCTGTCCGTTCACCATAAATAACGTCGTTACAAAAGGCGCATGGTTCGTCGTTTTCACGTCGCGAGCCATAGAAATAAGGACAGATATGAAAGCCTTCTTCATACAGATTCTGTAAATTTTGTTTAGACTTAGACAAACCTTGCGATAAATCTTTGGTGTCAGTTTCCTCAGTTGTTTGTTGTAATTCCTGAAGGTGTTCTCTGAGGTGTTTATTTTCAATCTCTAATTCTGCATTTTCTTCCAGAACTTTAGATAAAACTGCCTTCATTTCAGTGATGCCGTCAAACGTTAACTTGGCCTGCTGCTCAATAGTTAATAATTGTTCGTATAAGTCTGTTTTACTCAACGTTTACATCCTCCCGATGGCCTTTTAAGCTAATTTTTGAACTATGATCCGCTATGCTACTGCGATTAAATTTAACGTTAAACTCTCTAAGACGTTTTGGCAACTCACATTTTGTTCAAACGTGCGTTGGGCCGTTAAAACGAATTCTGTTTGCGCCACAATCTCCGCTGCGGTCATTTGTTGACTAATGGTATTTAACTGCGGACGATACTCACTAAAACAAAGATCCCCCGCCAAATCATACCGGCAGTTTAAAAGATCTTGATACCACAAACCGATTAAATTTAAGGCAATCTTTTGTTGAGACCGATCCGCCAATAATGGTAATAGTTGCGTTTGAATGGCTACGAAACTCTCTAAGTCCTTTTGAGCGACTTTTTGGGCCCAACTCGTAATTTTAGCAACGACTTGCATTAGCCAGTCTTCAGCCAATAATTGTTGCGCCTGCGTTAAATCACTCGTCAAGTGACTCAATAGCTGTGCCTGCGCTGGTAAAATCTGGGCTGCTTCAAATTGTTGCCGGACCATTTCCTTCGGCAGATTAGCTAAATCAATCACTTGAAGCCGCGACAAAATCGTCGGTAACATCAGATTCTTATTGCTGGTACATAAAATCGCATAGACGTTTGGGGCCGGTTCTTCCAAAAATTTCAATAAACTATTGGCCGCGCTAGCCGTCAATGTCTCTGCCGCTTCAATAATGAAAAGCCGCTGACTCGATTCCATCCCACTCTTAGCAACTTCTTGCTTCAAATAACGAATATCAGCAATTTTAATGCTCTTACCGTCGGGTTTTATTTCGACAACGTCGGGATGATTCCCGGTTAAAATCCGCTGACACTCAGGACATTGATAGCACGGTTGGCTGTCTTCATTGACCTGTTGGCAAAAAAGACGCAGTGCCAACCATTGTGCTAATTGCATTTTACCCACACCTTGTGCACCGGCTAATAAATAGCCATGTGCTAACTGCCCACGCGCAACAATCTGGGCAAACTGCTGGACAAGCTTGGGTTGCATTTGTTCAATTGTTAAAGTGGCCATTGTTTAAAAGCGGTGGAATTGTTCGATTGGCATCACAAAGACGGTTGCCCCACCGACTTGTACTTCAATAGGGTATGACATTGAACTGTCCATTGTCGCATCCATATTGATCGGAGGTGTCATGAATTGTTCGCGTGCTTGGCACGTTTCTTCAATAATCTTCAAGGCTTCTGGGACACGTTCGTCTTCAATCCCCACGATAAACGTTGTATTGCCAGATTTCAAAAAGCCCCCCGTTGTTGATAACTTCGTTGCTCGAATGTTGGCATCAATTAATTCACTACTTAATAAGTTACTGTCTTTGTCTTGGACGATTGCTAATAATAATTTCATCTTAATCTCTCCCCTTATACTTCAAATAAATGCGGATTGGCTTGTGCGATAACTTGTAAACATTGTGTCACAACCGCTTCAAGAGGTTGTGAGGCATCGATTGTTTTAATCCGATCTGGGTGCGCTTGTGCTAATTTCAAATAAGATTGACGTACTTTTTGATGGAACGCTAATTTTTCCTGATCCAAACGGTCATATTGATTCTGACGGTGCTGCTTGATTCGGGCTAACCCAACTTCAGAAGGCACATCTAAGTATAACGTTAAATCCGGTGTGAGGCCGTCGGTGGCAAATAAATTCATTTGCGCCACGGCATCTTCGCCGATCCCGCGACCGGCACCTTGATAAGCAATTGAACTATCCACAAATCGATCACAAATGACGAGCTTATCAGCTGCCAGCGCTGGTTGAATCTTTTCAACAATATGTTGTCTTCTAGCTGCTGCGTATAATAATGCTTCTGTTCGATCATCCATTGCTGTATTCTTCACATCCAAGATAATCTGGCGAATCTGTTCAGAAATGGGATTGCCACCCGGTTCACGTGTTACCACAATTTCTTGAGACACTTCTTTTTGCAAGCGTGCCACGACTGCTTCGAGTGCACTGGTCTTGCCGGCACCATCTGGCCCTTCAAACGTAATTAATTTGCCTACCACACAACAACCTTCTTCATCAATAGAGTTACTCTTATTTTACTTGATTGAGCAAACAAGGTAAAGGGAAGGGGTTAAAAGTTCGCTAATAAAAAGATTGGGCCTTGATAAAATCACTTTTATCGCGGTCCCAATCTTTTTTTGGTTATCTTAAAGCATTACGGCTGGCTACTTCGCGCGAAACGGCATCACTGGCCACCTTGCGTTGACGTGCTTGTCGGTATAAAAATTCGAACTTTGCTTGTTGGATTTTACTTTCCATCTCCAACGTTTGATCGAGTCCTCTAACATTGGCTTGCGTTTTTTGTGCTGAGCGCCACTTATCTTTCACTTGATAAATCAAATCAAGTAACGCTTCATCGCCAGCTTCTCTTAGCGTTGGTTTTCGTCTACCGAACATTATAACCCCACCATTTCTAGATTTCTTGACGACCCTCGACAGCTTTTAATAAAGTCATCTCATCTGCATATTCAATATCACTTCCGACCGCTAAGCCATGGGCTAAGCGGGTAACTTTAATCCCAGCCGGCTTAATCAGCCGTGAAATATACATCGCCGTGGCTTCTCCTTCTGGCGTCGCATTGGTAGCAATGATGACTTCTTTAGCCGGTGTTTTTTGGAGTCGTTTAATTAAATTAGCAATATTAATATCGTCTGGCCCTTTGCCTTCAATGGGTGACAATACCCCGTGCAAGACGTGATAGAGGCCGTGATAATCGTTCATCCGTTCCATCGACATCACATCTTTAGGTTGTTCGACCACCAAAATCATTTCCTGACTACGCGCCGTATCCCGACAAATCTCACAAGGATCTTCATCAGTGATATTACCGCAGACACTACAATAATGGAGGTCTCGACGTGCTGAAATTAAATTCTTGGCAAAGTTAGTCACGTCATCTTCGTTCATATCAATCGTATAAAAAGCTAACCGTGTTGCCGTTTTGTTACCAATTCCTGGTAATTTCATATAACTTTCGATCAACTTCGCAATTGGTTCTGGATATTGCATATGTGCACTTCCTTATTCGGTTACCTTAGAATGGGAGGCCCTTTGTGAACTTGCCCATTTTAGCTTGTGTTTGCTTATCGATATCAACCATTGCTTCGTTAACTGCCATGATGATTAAATCTTGAAGCATATCAACGTCATCTGGATCAACAGCTTCTGGTTTGATGGCGATATCTTTCATCTTCTTGTCACCAGTCATGGTCACAACAACTGTGTCGTTAGCAGCTTTACCGACGAATTCGGTGCTGTTTAATTCGTCTTGTGTTTGACCCATTTCTTTTTGCATTTTTTGCATTTGTTTCATCATACCTTGCATATTACCCATTCCGCGCATTTTAAAACATCCTCTCAATTTTTAAATTAATCTTTTTGAACAACGACTGCATCCCCGAATAACGCTTGGGCCTGCTGCACAACTTCGTTAACTTCAGGCGCCGGTGCTTTTTCAGTAGTCGTCGTTGGTTGGTCCTCATTATTATGACCTGAAACCGCATGATTTTGCAAATATTCTTTCCGGATCTCTGGCCAATTATCTTGTGGAACTAAAACCACTTTAAACGGATTGCCCGTTAAACGGTTTAAGCCATTTTCTAGGACCGTTAATAAATCCTGATCGTTATTAGCCCGTTCGAATAAAATTTCGTAGTTAAAAGCGACGACGACACCACTTTGACTCGCCGCTACCGGTTCAGAGACCCGCATAATCGCCCGTTTAGTAACATCTAACATATTTAATAAGTCCGGCCAAACTTCTTTTAAGTTTTCTAAGTTAGTCCGCGTCGCATCTGCCAGTACGGGATAAATCAACTTGCGGTTAACCTTCTTACTAATCTTCTTAGCCGGTTTAGGTTTTGCTGGTTGAACCGGCGCACTGGGTCCAGCTGTTGCCAACTTTTGTAAAGCCGCTTGTAATTGAGCAACTTGTTGACTTAATTGGGTCACTTGCTCATTATCAGCTGGGGCTGAGGTGTTGGCACTGACGGCCGTAGGTGCCACTGGTTGTTGTGTCAACCGGACCGTTGCGACTTCTAAATAAATTTCTGGATGATTAGTGAAGCGTAATTGTTGTTGCGTTTCATTTAAAATATCAATCACCGTATACAATTGTTCAGCACTTAAAGCCCCACTAAGTTGTTTAAAGTGTTCATCCAATAAATCCATTTCATTAGCCATTACCAATTCAGGTGCTTGTTGGTACATCAATAAATCACGCACATATTCGATTAAATCTTCAACAAAGCGTTGGGCATCTTTACCCTCAGCTAATATCTGTTGCAATAATTGCAACGCTTCTTTAGGCGCGTGATCGTGAATTGTTTGCACATAATCGGCTAATAAAGCTTCCGTCAAACTCCCCGTCACGTCCAACGCATTTTCTAAAGTGACGTGATTATCACTAAAGGATAAGACCTGATCTAAGATACTCAGTGCATCCCGCATCCCACCTTCAGCAGCTTTAGCAATCACTTTTAACGCAGCTGGATCATAGGTCATTTCTTTTTGCTCTAAGATGTAGGCCATCCGTTTGAATAAATCAGCAGCCGTAATCCGCTTGAAGTTAAAGCGTTGGGTCCGCGAAATAATCGTTGCTGGCACCTTGTGAACTTCGGTCGTTGCTAAAATAAAGACCACGTTTGTTGGTGGTTCTTCCAATGTTTTCAACAGCGCATTAAACGCACCAGTGGATAACATGTGGACTTCATCAATAATATAAATTTTATAATCGGCTTGGGTGGGGGCATACTTCGCTTTATCCCGGATATCCCGAATTTCTTCAACCCCGTTATTTGAAGCCGCATCAATTTCAATCACATCATTTAACGCCCCGGCAGTAATTGCCCGACACGTTTCACATTTATTACAAGGTTCACCATCTTTTTGATAATGACAGTTAATCGCCTTGGCAAAAATCTTCGCAGCGGACGTTTTCCCAGTCCCCCGCGGACCCGTAAATAAATAGGCATGACTCGTCTGTTTTGTGATGATGGCGTTTTTTAATGTTTGGGTCATTGTTTCTTGCCCAACGACATCATCGAACCGTTGTGGCCGCCAAACCCGATATAAAGCTTGATAGCTCATTTAATGACCTCCGCCTTTCACCTAATCGTCCTATTGTTAAAAAAAACTACTTGTTTCATTTTAGCATATTTTACAGTATTTTTTAGACCCTAGGGGCACTAAAAAAGAGACTGTTCCAAAAATAATTTTAGCTTCAGTCTCTCCGCATCCTCTAAATCAACGTGCTTTTTCAGGCATATTGTTGCGGTTAGCGGCGCCGCGCAAACAATCGACCGCCTCGCTTATTCCCGCGCCTCAGCTAAGCCTACCCAATATGAGCGCCTGAAACACACTAGGCACTAAAAAAGGATTAAGTCATATTGACCTAATCCTGGTTAATTTCTAAAAAACTTAAGACACATGATAAAACAAACTTAGTGCTGCTTTCTTCCGAACCTGACACGATTCGTAGGCTCATCATTGTCTCAAGGCCTTACGGCAACTCTTATTCTACCTGATTAGGTTTAAAATTACCAGTTTTTTTCTTCTTTTTCCGCCGATTTTCCCGAATTTTTTTGAAAAAAGTCTGTAATAAGGCGGCACATTCGCCTTCACGCACACCGGCTACCACCGTCGCTTGATGATTAAACCGTTTATCTGTCAAAAGGTTCATCAAGGTGCCAGTCACGCCGGCTTTTGGATCACTGGCGCCAAAATAAACGTTTGGGATCCGACTGTTGATAATCGCCCCGGCACACATTGGACACGGTTCTAGCGTTACAAAAATCGCTGTGTCTTCTAGGCGCCAACTTTTTTCGACCATACAGGCTTCTTGAATCGCGATAATTTCCGCGTGTAATGTCGCATCTTGCGCATGTTCACGAATATTATGGCCCCGACCGATAATTTGACCATCCTTCACAATGACCGCCCCAATTGGAACTTCACCGATAATCCGTGCTTGATTTGCTTCATCAATCGCAACTTGCATCCACTGATCAATCTCAGTTTGTGTATATCCCAATTCACTAACCCCTTCACCAATCAAAAGAGTGTCCCTAAAACAAAAGAGATCTTTGTCCTAGAAACACTCTTAGTCGTTTTTTATAACCGTTCTTTAACCTTTGTCGCATAAGCCGTCAACGTTTGCCGTAAATCTTCCATCATTTCTGGAATATTATCGGTTTGTTCGCCAAGCTTATCCTTAAGTTGGTTGAGCTTATCAGCTGCCCCCAACAAATTATTCACGTCTGCATCGGAAAGCTGATCAACCAATTCCAATGCCTTTTGATTACCGTGTAGTTTATCCTTGATAAAGTTTTTGACTGCCGAACGTTTACGGTAGCGTTCAACTTTCTCAATAACTGCCTTAGAACCAACGATGACAGCTGTTGCGCTGACCCCCGCTGTGACACCAACACCAATTAGAATCTTATATCTCATTTTCATTGTATCAACCTCCTTACACTATAGCCCTATTCTAGCATATCCCAGCCTATTTGACGTCTTATCGGCTCAATATTATTTTAACTTAATGCTTTGTAAAATATAGTAGCCTTTGTCCTTATGAATAATCTGCACATTGCCAAAAGTATCTGCCATCAATTGCTTGGCTGAAGGCGCACCTTGTTTCTTTTGAATCACAACATCTAATTCACCATCTGGTAACAAATGTTCGTAGGCACCCTTTAAAATATTTTGAACCACTGCTTTGCCAGCCCGGATTGGGGGATTTGTTAAAATTGCCGCGTATTGGGCCGTCACATTTTGATATTCAGCGGATTCGAAAATTGCAACGTTTTGGATCTGATTCAAATCACAATTTTTTTGTGCCAAGCCAAGCGCGCGTTCGTTAACATCGACCATGTCGATTTGGCGCTCAGGTGCTAGTTTAGCAAGTGTCATTCCGATTGGCCCGTAACCGCAACCCATGTCTAAAATGGGGCCTACTGGTGTTTCGCTTAAATCAACGGCATCTAACAATGCCCGTGAACCATAATCCACAGTATTTTTAGAGAATACACCATTGTCAGTTGTGAACTTGAAATTAAAGCCCCGTAGTTCAAACATCCAATTTTTTTCAGCATGTTCAACTTCCGGATTTTTTGAATAATAATAATCTGTCATTTAAGAACCTCATTTGTCTTGATTGTTAGTTAAGTTGCCGATTTGAACAAACCGCATAAAATGACCTGCGAGTCCTTTTCGTTGTGGCGTCTCTGTCACTTTTTGGTTCACCACTAATAGAATTTGGAGCATCGTAAAGATAATTGAGGTCCGCTTTTGATAAGCAATGTATTTAGGAAGCCACTTCGTCGTATATTTCTTCTTATACGTCCGCAAGCCTTGGAAGCCGTAGAAGTGATAGCCATATTCATAAATCAAATGCGCGATTTTTTCTTCAATAAAACTGAATTCCGACGTCCCCACGTTGGCGAGAGGCGCCATCCCTAAATTGAAGTACTCATAACCTTCTGCTTTGTTGTGTTCAAAAAGACTAATGAAAACTTCATCCATTATACCAGATGGCGCGTCTTTTCTGTGGCGCATGAGGTCAATACTTGAAACTTCTTTCGTCCCCGTTGGCATATCACTGGCAAACGCCACGATGCGATGTTCTGAATCGTAAATCACAGCAATCGCTGCTTGTTGTAGGTAGTTAGGATCAAAGAACCCGAGTGAAAACCCTTTTTCAACGCGACCGTCAAGCCAATCATCCGAAACAGCCTTCAATTCAGCCATTAATTCCGCTGAAAATGGTGGCGTCAATAATTCAAATTGATAGCCTTCACGTTCAAATTTATTCATCAAGGCCCGCTCAGCACGACGTTTCTTACCAACTAACGTAAAGTCAGCCAGCTTCACGTAACCTTCTTCACCAAACTTGATGAAATCAAACCCGATTTCATGTAACTGCATTGTTAATTCAGCCGAGATTTCATAGAACGCCAAGTGACAATCAATCAAATCGGCTTCGCGCATCAATGCTTCAATCGCATCGATGAACTTATCGGGATTTCCAACTGGTTCGCCCATCACAATCAACCGATCCGCTTTTTTCCGGAATAATAAGAAGACCTGATCTTCACCATCTTCTTGATAAAAATAAACTGATTTGTCTTTTAGATAGGCTAGATGACTGACCTCGTTGCCACCATATTCAGCAATTACCTTGCTAATTCGCGCTTCATCAAACGGGGTCGCAATTACGTGTCCGCCCCGACTTAAATATCGGAAAACAATGAACAATGTTGCAGCTGCCACTAACAGACCAACAAAACCGACGAACCAAATTCGTTCTGACGGGAATAATAACGCCGTTGGCACTGGTTTGCGGTGATGCAAGTGTGGTGAATTTGCAATCCCGACAAAACTGTACAGCAAGAAGACACCCACAAAAATGGCACCATCGACAATCCGATCATTCCACGAGAATTCAATTTTTTCACGATAAAGTTCCCGTTTCAATAAGAGACTGGCCAATAAGACCAAGAACAAGAAAACGGCTAACTTAATCGAGAAGTCACGCCATAAGGTATTGGCAATCGCAATCACCAATAAAATCATCAGTGGCCAATAGACCCGTTTCACCCGGTTAGCAACCCCACGCGCTAGTCCTAACATGACAAAGGCCACGATAATGTTCGTTACCCGATCTAGGAAGAAAAATGTGTAAGGATAAAGTTGACCAATCACGGTATTAGTAATCGCAAAGTTGGGCACCGTCGCTACTAATAATAAAATAATCCCCGAAATATAGAGGAAAAAGACGATAAAGTGGTGCGCGATTTTTTGCATAATCTGCCGTGGTAAGCCTTGGAGGTAGTGGTTTAAGCGACTACCCGCGTCGTGCGTAAATAAGCCGACCCCTACCAAGAAAGGCATGATGTAGTAGAACACCCGGTAGAATGATAACCAAACAACAGCATCCGCATTGCCCACACCAATCGCACTCAACCCAAAGATCATAAATAAATCAAACGTCCCTAAACCACCAGGCACCATTGAAATAACCCCAATGATGTTGGCAATCATGAATAATGGTAGGACTTGTAACAAGTCCCCTTTGATTTCTAAGAAATAACCAATCAGTAAGAAGAAGCCGCCAGCAAAGCCCCATTCGAAGAATGAACCCGCTGTTAAGCGCAAGATCCGTTTAACGGATAAATCACTAAAGAATGCTGCGTTCTTCAGACGAGTACTCCCGAGTAATACTGGGAAATAACAAGCCCCACCGACTAACCATAACCAATAGTTAGCATAAATTTGACCAATGCCAAAACCAAAGATTAAGACGATACTAATTAAACACCAAATTGAAAGACCGGCTAATAGAAAGAGCGCAATCTTTGAAATCGCAATTAGAATTTCTTTTTGCGAAGCTTTTTTACCATAGAAGTTAGCTCGTAAGCTAGCCCCTAAAAAGCCACCAAAACCAGCGATATTCGTAAATGTATTAACGATCCATCCCGATTTGACCTGATACCAAAACGAATAATCTTCTGGCAACAATTCCGTAATGACAAAATCGTAATTGAGCATTGGTAATATCGCGAAAAAGCCAATCACGAGCATTGCTAATAACGTTAACGGACTTTGCGTGGTTAGACTAGCCCGTAATTGTTCCCCATTGAGGTCGCGAAAAATACGACCGACTTCAAAGATAACAAATACTAAGACTGATAGGATAAAAAGGCCCTTTAATAGTGTTAAATGGCGCTGGATTGCTTGATAAATACGTCTACCCAAATTTTTCATTTTTGTCTCCTCTTAATTAATGAGATACCTTAATTATAAGCTATCTATCAAAAAAACTCAGCAAAATGACAATTATGTTAGTTACACCTAGCGCACATTAATTCGTAAAGCACTCATAATGACTAACGTTTGAGCAGAACTAACAGTTGCCCCACGCAATAAATCGAGTGAGAAAACTGCTTTTTCAAAAGTATTCTGGCTCAAATCAAACTGTTTTAAATTAGTCCCCGTCAAATCAATGCCATTCAAATCGTTACCGTTCATCGTCAGCCACTGCCAATCAACATATTCAAACGCCACTTCTTGTAGTGAGCATTCTTCAAAAGCCACATGGCGCATGCGGGTTTGGTTGAAACCCGCATAATCCAGTTTGCAAGCAACAAAGCGAACATCCCGCAAACCAGCTTCGGCAAAATCGGCCCCAATTAACTGGCAGCCGTCAAAAGCCACTCGCTGAAAAGTATTACCGATAAATGAACAGTTCAATAACGCGCAATGCTCAAACAGGACGTCTTGAAAATCACAATTATCAAACGTCACCTGCTCAAATTGGATATCTTTAAAGTGGCTGCCCTTGAAATAAGCCATATTAATCGTGACTTCTTTTAACGGCATCTCCGTAATCAACTGGTTCTCGTAGGCTTCGTCCGTTTCAAAATAATTTTCTTGATATGGCTCTAAAGCCGCCGTTAAAATCGGTGCCTGTGCTTTTTTTATTGTCATCATTACTACTCCTCTAACTAAAAAAGATTGGCAGTCAAACTTGGTTGCCAATCTTACTAATTTATTATCTTGTATAACGATTACCTTGGTAACGGTCACTAACTTTCATTGCTGAATCAACGCGACCGCGACCAGTGGCATAATCAAATTGCATCTTAGGTTCAACATTCCAAACATACGCATTAAAATTCAATGTCTTATCCGTTGAAATGGCTTGTACCCAGTAACCACGAGGCATCAATTCTGATCCGCGGAAGACGGTCGTTACTTGGTAAATCACCTTTTTATGGCGAATTAAAGCCTGCCGGACCTGATCTTCAAAAATCTGCATCGTCCGTTGATTACTGAATTCAGTTTGGGTGGCCAAATTCTTAGGACTATCATTGCTGCCTGGTTGACCTTTTTTAAAAACACCATCTTCATCAAAATTAAATGAAATCGCATAAGCAATTAGATGACCACGATTTTGTGGTATTACCCGGTGACCATCAATCATTACAGGCTGGTTATGCCAACCGGTTGGACGCCAATTTTGACGCGCCCGTGTATGCGAATGGCCTAGCGTTTCGTTTGATAAATAGGCCGTGTTGGTCGTCGTTCGATTCAAATCATCCAACGCCCCGTATTTAATGCGTTCAGTTTGCCATTGGCGCACATCTAACGTCGATTTATTGTGATTAACTACCAGATAAGGTTCGTCCCCACTTTTGAACGTCTTAGCGGCTAAAGCCGTTGTTGTTTTGGCTTGCTTGTGAGTCGTCGTTGTTTGTGCTGGTTTATGGGGCGTCGCTGGTTGAACCTGACACCCCGCTAACATTAGTGCTAATAGCGCAACAACGCCAATGAATCTTTTTTTAAACATTTGGGGACTCCTTTTTTTTCGTTTGCTTTGCTGCTCTTCGTTTTAACTGCCGCATGGTCTTAAAGTATGATCCCAATAAGACTAAACATGAACCAATCCAAGCTAATGGATTGGCCATGCTAGCCCCGGTAAAGCCAAGCATCCTCACTAAGATAATACCTGCAAAAATCCGCATTAATAACTCAGCCAATCCTGCTAGCGTTGGCATCACACTCTGCCCTAAGCCCTGTAGTGTATAGCGAATCGCAAACAGGATCGCTAAAATAAAGTAACAACTACTATTATAGCGGAAATAAATTTGCGCTAACGCCGTTACGTGCGGCTGTTGCGTCCCGATAAAGATATTCACTAATGGTCGGCCAAAAGTAATAATTAAAGCCCCCATTATGATACTAAAGGTAATCGACACCAATAACGTTTGCCGCACGCCCACTCGGATTCGATCGTACTGCCGAGCCCCATAATTCTGAGCTGCATAGGTTGCCAGTGCGACACCAAATGAATTGCCGACTTGGTTTGCAAGTTGATCTATTTTGCCAGCTGCCGTATAGGCTGCGACTGCGCTTGCACCTAGTGTATTCAACATAATCTGAATAACAATGGCCCCAATGGCAATAATTGAGGATTGAAATCCCATCGGTAAGCCTACTTTTAAATGCTCACGAACTTCTTTGGGCGTTATCCGAAAATCTTTACGCCGTAAAACCAAGGCTGGAATCCGTCGATAAATATAAATTAAGCATAACACAGCAGAAACCACTTGCGCGGAAACTGTTGCAAATCCAGCCCCTTCAACACCCATTTTAAATCCTAAAATAAAGATAAAATCTAAAACGATATTAACCACCACGCCCACAATTAAGAAAAAAAGTGGGGTTCGACTATCACCCAGTGCTCGGATAATATTCGATAATAAATTAAAAGCCATGGAAGCAAAAATACCAGCGAAAATTATCATAATAAACTGCTGGGCATCAGCAATAATCGCCGTTGGTGTCTTCATCAAAACTAATATTTGCCGCGAAAACACCATACTCAAAATGGTTAAGATTACTGTAATCACCAAACTAATTAGGATACTCGTTGCAAAACTACGCTTCACACCGCGATAATCTTGTGCACCATAACGTTGGGCTGTCAAAATCGATAAACCAGCTGTCGTCCCTGTACAAAAACCAATAATCAGCATATTTAAGCCACCAGTCGATCCAACAGCTGCCAAGGCATTGACACCAATTGTTCGTCCAACAATTAGAGTATCAATAACACTGTATAATTGTTGAAAAATATTACCAATCAACAATGGTCCGGTAAACAAAATAATCACTTTTAATGGATTACCCTTAGTAAAATCATGCATATGAATTCCCCCTTTTTCTCACGCGCTAAATATAACCCACTGCGGTTGATTGAAAGAGCATTTTCAGACTCAATAAATTGAGTTAAGTTTCTCATATGCACTAGTAAATTACCATAAAAAGGCTTAACTTTTTTCACTTTTTTAATGCCATAAGAAAAGCTTGATTGATCTCCTAACTGGCGTTCAATCAAGCTTTCATTAACAAAATTTAGTTGAAATAATTAATCCCCATTGCATCGCGTACTTCTTTAAGCGTTTGTTCTGCAACGGCATTTGCTTTCTTGCTACCTTCTTCTAACATCTTATAAACGGCTGCTGGATTCTTTTCGAATTCAGCACGACGTTCACGAATTGGTGCGAATTTAGCTTGCAAGACTTCGTTTAAGTAACGTTTAATCTTCACATCACCCAAACCACCAGCTTGATATTGTGCTTTGAGTTCAGCCACTTTTTCATGATCATCATCAAAAGCATCTAAATAAGTAAAGACAGTGTTGCCTTCAATGTGACCAGGATCGGTTACTTTGATATGCAATGGATCAGTGTACATTGACATGACTTTCTTTTCAAGCGTTTCAGCGTCGTCTGATAGGTAGATGGCGTTGCCCAATGACTTACTCATCTTGGCGTTCCCGTCTAAGCCAGGTAAGCGACCTTCACCTTTTGGTGGGAAGACGCCTTCTGGTTCAACCAAAATTTCTTGGCCATAAACGTTATTGAATGTCCGGACGATTTCGCGGGTTTGTTCCAACATTGGTTCTTGATCATCGCCAACTGGGACGGTTGTTGCTTTGAACGCTGTAATATCAGCAGCTTGACTAACAGGATAAATTAAAAAACCAGCTGGAATACTTTGTTCAAAGTTCTTTTGTTGAATTTCAGCTTTAACAGTTGGGTTGCGTTGCAACCGCGAAACCGTCACAAGGTTCAAGTAATGCATTGTTAATTCACTTAAAGCTGGAATTTGCGATTGCACAAAGACGGTTGTTTTAGCAGGATCGATGCCTACTGATAAATAATCCAAAGCGACTTGAAAAAGGCTGTTACGAATCTTTTCAGGATCGCGCGCATTATCCGTTAAGGCTTGTTGATCAGCAATCATAATGAATGTTTCGTATTCGCCTGAGTCTTGCATCGCAACTCGGTTGCGCAATGATCCGATGTAATGCCCAATGTGTAATTTACCAGTTGGTCGATCGCCGGTTAAGATGATTTTTTTTGCCATAATAAGGTCCTCCAATTTTTACTTATCAACTAAAAAAACGTCCTAATTGTTGTTCACAATTAGGACGCTTAGACGTGGTACCACCTAAATTGCACGAAAAAATCGTGCCACTTATGCGATAAGGGCGCTACCCGAACTGGCTTATCACCAGCTCCCGATTAAAGGCCCATTCACAACTTGCTTTTGACGACTTCTCAGTACCGCCGCTTCCTGTACAAAAAGTTAAAGTTGCTACTTATCCTTCACTCTGTTTGTTGAATTACTGTCATACTAACGGATTTTAAAATGAATGTCAAACGGTCGCTTTTTTCTAATAACACGACTATAATATAACAACTAACATCTGGAGGTCGCCATGCTACAAGAAGATACGCAACAACAAGAACAAGCCCGTGTTGATTTAACGGTTGACCAAGTCAATCAACGGCTAACGGTTATCAACCAGCAATTGGACAATGCCTATAATGAAACTAAAGATATTGAACAACGTTATGGTGATACTACCAAGGTCAATATCACCGAAGTCGATGATCGGATGGAAACCAACGCTGCTGTCCAACAGCAAAAACAACTAGTCGCAGCGGCCGTTGAAAACGAGAAACTCTTAACGACGCAACAAAAACGACTAACGGATTTAGTTGACTCTCCTTATTTTGGCCGGATTGATATCAATGAAGACGGTGAGGAAGAATCACTCTACATCGGGACCGCCACTTTTATCAACGAACAAGACCAATTCTTGGTTTATGATTGGCGAGCACCAATCGCTAGTATTTACTATAATGGCACATTAGGAACCGTCAGTTACGACACGCCTAATGGCCCCGTTAAAGTTGATTTAACACTAAAACGGCAGTTCAAGATTAAAAACGGTCAAATTGAACATCTTTTTGATACAAACGAAACAGTGGGCGACGAACTTCTGCAAGCCGTCCTCGGCCAACAAAGTGATGAGTACATGCAAAATATCGTTGCAACAATTCAAAAAGAACAAAACGATATTATCCGTGATACCACTGCCGATTTGCTGATTGTCCAAGGGGTCGCCGGCAGCGGTAAAACCTCCGCTGTTTTACAACGCATCGCTTTCTTACTCTATCACAGTCGTAGTCACTTAGAAGCCGATCAAATGGTCCTTTTTTCACCTAATCGCTTATTCAGTCACTATATTTCTGAGGTGCTGCCTAGTTTAGGGGAAAAGAATATGCGCCAAGTGACGATGGCTGAATTTTTAAGTCATCGTTTCTCGGGGCTTCAAGTTGAAACACTCTTCGATCGTTTTGAAAAAGACCAAACGAGTTTCCCAGAAATGACGCAAGCAATGCGCCGCTTTAAAGAAAGTGCCCCCTTTATGCAACAAATTGCGGATTATGTTAAACAGGTTTCTACACAGCCATTGGCCTTCAATGACCTCTACTTTGAAGATCGTCCGTTCTTCACAAAAGCGCAAATTAATAAAATTTATCTCGATCTCCCACATAATATGCGTCCCGGTGATAAATTTATTGCCACTAAAAATACCCTCATTAAACGACTTAAACGCCAAATTAATTTAGAAGTGCACCTTGATTGGGTCGCTGAAAAAATCGATACCTTATCAGATGATGACTACCGTGCCATCGTCGGTGATCGCGAATTTGATTCTGGCGATTTAGAACAAGCATTTATTGCCCGGGAAATTGTTCAAAATTATTTTGCTGATTTATACGATGCTATTTATAACGATTACTTTTTGGATGTGTATACTGAATATCAAAACTTCCTACGGACAGCTTGTCCGGCTACAATTCCGGTTGCCGTTTGGGAAGCAATGATTGAAACAGTCGCTCAAAATAATGAACGCCACCTCGTCGGTTTAAGTGACGCAGCGCCAATTCTGTATCTCCGTGATTTATTAACCGATAGTGGTCAAAATCACAGCATTCAATACTTATTCGTCGATGAGATGCAAGATTATAGCATTGCGCAATTCGTTTATCTCCAGCATGCTTTCCCGAACGCTAAATTCACCGTGCTCGGCGATTACGCGCAGGACGTCTTTACCGCTACTTATCAAGCCGGTAATTTCATTGAACGCCTCTGCGCGGCTTTTCCAAAACTAAAAACTAACCAAATTAGTTTGACGAAGAGCTATCGCGCGACTGCCCCCATCACGAATTTCGCAAAAGCCTTATTGCCTAAAGAAACAGCCTTGCAAGCCTTTAGTCGTGATGGACGGCTCCCTCGTGTCATCACAGCCACTAAGGAAGCTAGTTTAAATGCCTTAACGCAAGAAATTTTCCACCTACAAAAACGGCATGCAACTATCGCCATTTTAACCAAGGATCAACAAACGGCGCGCCAACTTTTCGCCAGCCTGACTCCCGATGATCAGGTAACACTCATCTCCGAAACCACCCGCTCATTGCCAAAAGGTGTTTTAGTATTACCGTTATATCTCGCTAAAGGTCTCGAATTCGATGCTGTCATTGGTTACGACATTTCAGCAACCACCTTTGGCCAATCAAGTGACGTTGACTTACTCTACACACTGATGACGCGTGCCATGCACGACTTAACCTTGTTGGGAATTGGTACCCTCAGCCCACTCATTACTAGCCTCGATCCTCAATACTACCAAAACATTACAACCACTAAGGAAACGATTGCCTAAGCGTTTCCTTTTTTGGTACAAAAAAAGACCGTTGCACATTAGCAACAGTCTTTAATTCGAATGATTATTAAGCTGTTTATCGGATTTGAACCGACGACCCCCACCTTACCATGGTGATGCTCTACCTACTGAGCTAAAACAGCATAATCACGGCTAATTGTTGACCGTGATATAAGTATATCGAAAAATAAAAAGCGGGTCAAGTCCCTAAAGGCCAACTTCTGAATCTGATAATGATAATTCAAAATGTTTTTGTAAAAACTTAGCGACACCATCGTTAACATTACTCTCCGTCACATAATTAGCGACTGCTTTTACTTCTGGTAAAGCATTTCCCATTGCAACACTATACTTAGCCGCTTGTAACATGCCAAGATCATTTTGACCATCCCCAAAAACAAAGGTATGATCTGCATCAATCCCATGTAGGGTTTGAATTTGGCGAATCGCCGTTGCCTTATCGATTCCCTTAGGAATTAATTCGATATTATCCGGTCCGGATGATGATAAATTCATCACATCTTGTTCAGCTAGGTATTGTTTCACTGACGCTAGTAATGCTGGTTCACCTTTCGCAACAATAATACCATTAATAATCTGATTACTCATCGCTAGCAAAGTATCTAAATCATTGACTGAGTCATAAGCAATTTCGGCCCCCATACTGGTGAGGTTCCCCGCATCACGTGCCACAAACCGCGGAATTTCACGTGTATAATATGCCGCATCAGTCGTAAAAAAATGGGCTGATAATCGCGGATTTGATTGTGTGATTTCGTAAGCTGCTTTTAGCGCAGCGTGGCCTAAATGATGTTGAACACTTCCTTGCTCATTTTCAAATACAGCACCATTAGAGGCAATAATTCGTGCATCATCATTAATTTGACGTGCAATTACTTTTCCAAGATTATACATTCGTCCGGTTGCAATATAAAATATCACATCTCGTTGCTGTAGTTCTCGAATAACCCGCTTCGTAAATGGTGTGACAATTTGATGATCAATGACTAATGTCCCATCAATATCTGAAAAAACTAAGTAAGGTTCCATAATAACTCCTTTTTCAGCCGCTTTTGTAATCGCTAACACAACTCTATTCTAGCCTATTTACTTTATAAATTAAATAGCTATCAGCAATTGTGTCACAGATTTATTTTCTTTTTACTTGGTTAGAGCTTGCTATTTAGAGTGACATAGTTTATTATCACCTTATTTGGTAATTTTATTATGTCTAAAGGAGTTTTTACGATGGATAAAGAAAATCTCAATATCGGTGATATTGTCACTGGTAAAGTCAACGAAGATCTAGAGTCAGCTTTTACAGGAACTGTCGAAAAGGTATATGAAAACTCAGCTTTAGTCACCATCACGGATTTCGACGCAGTTGATAAAGCTAACGTTTCGGAATTAAACAACAAAATTGTTGTTAATCTTAAACAATTGAAAGCCGCTAAAACAAAATAGTCCTAAAAGAGCCGATTCAACAATTAATCTTGTTGAATCGGCTCTTTTTTATTCATTACTTTCAAAGCGACCCCATAAATTCATTGTCGATTGAATATTAACAAACGCATTTGGGTCTGCATCTTGCACCACTAATTTAAGGGCGGTCAAATCATATTTAGAAACAACTGTCATAATCACAGATGTCTCCTGATTCGTATATAAGCCCGTCCCATCCAATTCGGTCGCACCATGGATAAATTCGCGCATCCGTTTCTTTAGAGCTTCAGGTTGCTTCGTAAAGATCGTTACTGTCACCTTTTGTTGTTGCGTGTAAATATAGTCCATTAATAAGCTCGATACGAAGATTTCAACGATACTATATAAAGCAGCACCCCAACCAAAGAAAATACCAGCAGCGAGGATAATCATACCGTTAATGACGTTGTTCACGGCACCCACTCGCTTGCCTGTTAACCGACCAACAAGGGTCACAATAACATCAGTTCCCCCAGTGGAAAAGCCCGCTCTAAAACAAAGTCCAACGCCTAGACCAATCAAGGCCCCTCCAAATAAGGCCCCTGCAAAACGTTCAGTAATAATCGGTTGAACCGGTACTGGAATAATCTTCAAAAAAATAACACTCGTAAAGACAGCAACAATACTGAAAATTGCGTATTGATGATTGATTTTAAACCATGCCAATACTAACAGCGGCACATTCAGGATAAACACTAAGGCCGCCACACTCAAAGAACCACCAAGGTGGGCAACAAACGCCGTTAATAATTGTGCTACCCCAGTTACACCACTGGAATACGTCTTAGCAGGAATCAAAAATAAATTCACACTGACCGCTGCTAAAAAACCATAAATCATTGCCACCACAATTCGTTTGGAACTCATTTTTAAATCAGTCATTCTCAGCACCTCCACCAAAAAAAGTCACACTCCCCCCTTGGAAGTGTGACAAATTAATTAAAAGCCCGATTAGACCTAAAGATTCTTATCCATCACAAACGTTAACTTAGACAGTTGTGTCCCTTCAGTAACTAATTGTGCTAACAAATCAGTGGTTGCTTCGTTATAGTGCGTTGCAATCTCATGATTTTGAGCTGTCAAAAAGGCTACGGCGTCAGTTTGATTTTCAATTGCTTTATCAGTTGCAGCAATCTTAGTTCTTGCCCATTCTGATAATGCCTTTTGATAATCGATATCAGCTTGTTTAAACGCACCGTAGTGTGATTCTACAACCATTGCTAAAGCTTCGTGTAACCAATAAGCATTCTTTAAAGTCATCTTTTCAGGCAATTCCCGATAAGTTTCATCCGTATCATTTGCATTCGTAAAGAAAGGTACGTGAGGGCAGAATGTCGGTACACCAAAACCTAACCATTGAACACCTTTCACCGCATCAGGCACATTATTTCTAATCTGACAAATATGGGAATTTTGTGTCCGTGAAAGCGAAATTGCGCGATAAGTCGTCTTTTGTTCTTCCGTCCCATTACCAAGCGGATCATATTCTGTTTCGTTATAATGTGATTTTAACACATATTGAACATCTTCCACACTTAATTTGCGGTTTGCTTTCCGGATAAATGGTAAATCACTTGATTCTGGTTCCTGTTTAATTTCTGGATTGAGATAACGTTGTGCATACCAAACACGTGGTGTGTTGTAGTGACGGTCTTTTTCGGTATCCGTTCCAAAAATCTTCCGGAAATTCCATTCTGTGTCACTTGGATTCAAATGATTTTCACTAACAAATTCTTGAATACCATCTGACCACATGTAGTTATCAGGATCATTAAAATCAATATTTTCAATTGCAACTTGGTTTGCTGCAACTGCGTAACAATCATCAGGAATCTTAACAGCTACCCAGTGATGTCCTGTTACGATTTCTTGATACCAAACTTCATTTTCATCACTGTATTGAACACCATTACCTTCGGCTGAGCCATATTTTGTAACGATATCGCCCATCAACTTAACCCCTTCGCGTGCTGAGTTAATATAGGGTAATACGAGTGAACACATTGAGTCTTCTGCTAAACCATTCTTAATCAACGGATCATATGCTAAAACCCGTTCGTTAGCGTAGACACTTTCTGTGGCAGAAAGTGCGACGTTTTTCTCGTTAATGCCGTCTTCTTCATTCAAACCATCGCTTAAATCACCATTAGGAGTGGAAGTATAACGATACCCTTCTTCTGGTAAGGGCATGGTTAACCCATTATATTTAGAAACATATGTTTCATGCCGATTGTGCACTGCTGGTTGTACGAAGAAACGTTTAGGGTGGATCGCATAAAAGCGATCTTCATTACGCGAAATCATCGTAGAGCCATCAATTGACGCATTCTTGCCCACCATCATTGAAGTACATGCGGATAACTCGATTCTGTCTGTCATTTGAAAAACTCCTTTATCTATAAGCTATTTTAATCATGATTCACAACTTTAATTAACTCAATCCGTCACACGTTTGATTAAATGTTCAGTTTGTTCTAAATGATTTAAATAAACGAGTAATCGTTCATATAGATAGTCGTTTGTTTCATCATATTCGGCTGCGAGTGCTTGGCCAATCTGATAAACACTCCGCTGACCATTAACGTGTCTAAATACGAAACTACCATAATCATCCAGCGTCAATTTTGATTCAGCTGGAATTTTGACGTGTAACCGTCTAAAGAATCGTTGAATCCAATGATCCTGAGGACGAATAATCGTTACCTGTCCCGCTTTTAATTGGAACTTAACTTCTGGTACTTTAGCAAAGATTAGTTGATTTAAATCAACCTCAGCCTTTTGCTTCCTCATCTTCGCTATCTCCTCCTTTTTTGATCATCATCAATGGTGCTGCAATCGCAACAATCATGACAACTAAGAGAATCAATGCCATTTCGTTACTGCTTGCAAAGCCTGAAATCACGCGGTCTTTTAGAACACCTGTGACATGGAGGATAATCCCGATTAAGCCGATAATCGAACCACCAGCGATTAAACCTGAAGATAAACTAATCCCACTTTGGATTCGGTTATTCTTAACAGCTTCATCACCCGTAACTTTATCGATGAACACTTTAATTAAAGCGCCAATTAAAATAATTGATGTTGTTGAAATTGGTAAGTAAAAACCAATCGCAACAGTCATAATTGGTAATTCCAAGAAGTATAATACAATTGCCATTGCAACCCCAACGATAATCATAATCCATGGTAATTCACCAGACATGATACCTGATGTTAACGTTGCGATTAAGTTAGCTTGTGGTAACCCAAAAGCAGGTGTTGCACTATCTGTGACAAATTGTGGTGATAAAATACTGATTGTCCCGATAACGACAACCACCCCGATGATTGCTGAAATCATGAAGTATTTCATCATTTCTGATTTAGAACCACCGATAACATAAGTTACTTTTTGTGATTGCATGTAGCCACCACCAACAGCGATTGCTGTTACGACGAAAGTCCCAAACATTAATAAGATTTGGGTATGTGCATTGCTTGTCCAACCGAATAAGACGAAGACAACCGTCATAATCACTAATGAAGCAATTGTCATCCCTGATACAGGTAAGTTAGAACAACCAATTGTACCGGCAATTCGAGCTGATACGATAACAAATAATAAACTTAAGATAACAGCTAATAATGCACCAACAATCCCCATCATGAAGTTTTGGGCAATAATAATCCCAATTACAAAAATCCCAACCGCACCAAGTACGATTGAAATCATACCAAGTGTATTTTTATCTTCGCCAGTTGTGTTTTTAGCGTTTAATGTCTTCTTGATTGATGTGACAATGGTTGGGATTAATTTAATGGCACCAATTAAACCACCACAAAGCATCATCCCAGCACCAATATATTTAACGTATGAACTTGCTAAATCGTTAACTGTCATTTGGTTAACAGCTAAGCTTGCGTTATTCCAAACATGAGCGCCGTTGCCAGCCATATCAGTAAAGTAACCGATAAGTGGTGCAATGGCAAAGTTTGATAATAAAGCACCCGCAAACATCGTTAAAGCAACTTCTAACCCAACAATGAACCCAATCCCTGCTAGTAAGGGGTTAACTTCAACGTCTAATTTCCATTTATAAAATGATGAGCCAACATAGTTCATCATATTGTTAACAACCCCAAAAACAGAAGTTGTTAACATCGTAATAACGCCACCGATACCAAAGCCAATTCCCATGTATTTCAAAGAATCGCCACCAGTATCAGAAGCAACTAGCGCTTCTGAAATCGCCATGGCTTCTGGATAAACCAAGTTACCATGTTCTTCAACAACTAAGTAGTTATGCACTAATGAAGATGTTCCAATTGAAAAGAGAATTGCTAAAATCCCAACAATTAATCCTTCAATAAAGTTGATATGACCACCAATTAAAACGATGGCTGGTAAAACATAAATCATCCCACTGGCGATTGATTCCCCACCACTGGACATCCCTTGCATGATATTTTTACCTAAAATCCCTTTTGATTTAGCGAAAGCCCCTACTAAACCGGAACCAATGATTGAACCTGGAATGCCGGCCGCAACAGTTAAGCCGGCCTTCATCCCTGAATAAGCAGTGGAAGCTGCAAAAATAATTGCTAATAAGCTCCCCATAATTAAAATAGCAGTGTTACCGACTTTCTTATTCCCTTGGCTAACATACGGGACATACTTTTCTCCCGAAATGCCACCGTATGCTGACTTTGAAAGCTTCTTTTGCATCGAATTTCCTCCTAAAATAGCAAAGCTATTTATTTATCAATACTCATATCTTGACCAAAAATTTGCATTTTAAGCGCAATCCCAGTTGGTGTTGCTGCTAAACCGCCTAAGCCAGTTTCTCTCAGTGTTGAAGGTAGGTTTTCACCAATACTCTTCATTGCACTAATGACCTCATCAGCTGGAATTTTACTTACTAAACCAGCAAGTGCCATATCAGCACTTGTTAAAGCGTTGACGGAACCAATCACATTCCGCTTAACACATGGGACTTCAACTAACCCTGCAACGGGATCACAAACTAAGCCTAATAAATTAGACATCGCCATCGCAAAAGCTTCTGAAGATTGTTGTGGTGTTCCACCGGCTGCTTCAACTGCTGCGGCCGCACCCATTGCTGAGGCGCTTCCGACTTCTGCTTGGCAACCACCTGTCGCACCAGCAATCATGGCATCATTAGCAACAACCATCCCAAATGCTGACGCGCAAAACAAGAAACGAATTTGCGCATCACGATCGAGTGATAACTGTTTCGTAATCACTGATAAAATCCCTGGTAAAGTCCCAGCAGAACCTGCCGTTGGTGTCGCACAAATAATCCCCATGGACGCATTAACTTCATTTGTCGCAATGGCGTTTTGAACAGCTTCCAACATGATATCACCTGATAGTGATTGCCCTTTTTCACGATACCGTTTCATCAAAACGGCTTCACCACCGGTAATCCCAGTTGCTGACTGAACGCCTTCACCGGTCACCCCTTTTTCTTCAGCAGCAAGCATGACATCTAAATTTTTACCCATTGTTGCCCAGATAATTTCTCGACTAGAATGACTCATTTTGATTTCTTGCTCAATAATTAATTCAGAAATAGGTAGTTGCCGTTCTTGCGCTGTTTGAACTAACTCATGAATTTTTGTGTACATCACATTTCACCGCCTTCTATAATACAATCATATCTTTACTCATACCACGAACCTGTTCAACCTGTTCTGGATAAGGCTTATCAAGTAACTCTAATTTATACAAGAACCGACCTGGTACCCGAACTGAGATGCGTTCGTCACGATAATTATCCTTGAAGATGTGGTCCAAAGCAGTCCCAATCTCTTGGTCAGCTTCGACAAAAATAATAGGTAGCGGGCCGTCTGGTTGGAAGATAATCCCATTTAAATCAACCTTCCGAATCTCAATGGTCCCACCACCAATCGAACAACCCCAAATCGTTAATGATTTTTGTGAATTAATAAGGGTTAATTCAGCAGTATTGGGATGATTAACTGGGCTATCACCAGGATCTTCAATGAATTCAACTTCAATTCCCTGACGACGTGCTAAATCGACCGCCATTGGTACCCGTTGATCAGCAGGATCGAATCCTAACACACCACTAATAATGGCATAATCGGTCCCATGTCCTTGGTGGGTCTGTGCAAAAGATTCATAATAGCGCACAATCACCTTTTTAATTGGCGCATGGAAAAGTCGATTGGCAACGTGTCCGATCGCCACAGCACCAGCAGTATGTGAACTAGAAGGTCCTATCATAATCGGTCCAATAATATCAAAAACACTACGATATTGGTTTGTCATTCTAAACGCCTCTCCTCAAGAAAAATTAAATAACAATTTGTAAAATCAGGTTATTGTAAAATACATCACAATCCTTATACCTGTACCATAACACAAATTGAATAGCAGTTCATTATATTACAATAAGCATATTTATGTGATTATGAGAAGGTTATTAAATGGATGGCAAGCTTCACCATGTTAATTATATAAAAAGGTTTATTTAACGTCTATGCATCGCTTATATTTCTTATTTAAATCTCATAATTCATATTAGAAAAAACGTTTTATAATTGTTTTACTAATTGTGCTATAACACGGCGCTTTTATTTTGCACTTACTAATAATAACTACTATAATGTATCTTAAGATAATCAGCAAAGGAGTCTCTATTATGAAAATATTTGTTATTGGTGCCCATGGTAACATCGGCCAATTACTAATCCCCAAACTCGTTGCAGCGGGCCACATCGTCTCTGCAGGTATCCGCAATGAGGCACAAGCAACTGAAATGACAGCATTAGGCGCAACCCCCGTTTCTTTTGACTTAACGAAACAACCTAAAGAGTTAGCACCTCTTTTTGCTGACCATGACGCCATCGTCTTTACTGCCGGTTCCGGTGGTAAAACTGGCGACGATCAAACGCTATTAGTCGATTTAGACGGCGCTGTTAAAAGTATGGCGGCTGCTAAAATCGCGGATGTGAAACGCTATGTCATGGTCAGTGCCCTCTTCGTTGAAGACCGCGCCAAGTGGCCAGAAAGTATCAAGCCTTATTATGCCGCTAAATACTATGCTGATCACTGGCTCGAATTTTCTGGTTTAGACTGGACAATCCTCAGACCCGGCACATTAACCAATGATGCTGGTACAGCGCAATTCACCATGCAACCAACTGGTGGACAAGTTGCCCGTGCTGATGTTGCAGCCATGATCAAAGCTGTCCTTGAAAAACCAGAACAAACAATCCACCACAAGTATTCATTTGTAAATGGTGACCTACCAATCCAACAAGCAATTGAACAAGCAGATTAGAAAAAGTGTACCATCAATATTCGGATAATAAAAAAGGGTCTAAGACAAAAGTAAATTTTGTCTTAGACCCTTTTTGAATCGATACTTTAAGCATCGCTTTTTTTCTTAGTCGTTGTCTTTTTAGTGGTTGTTTTCTTTGTCGCTGGTTTCTTCTTAGTGGTTGTCGTTTTTTTCTTGGTAGTTGTCTTTTTAGCCGCCGTTTTCTTCTTAGGTGCTGCTTTTTTCTTAGCAGGAGCCTTTTTAGGGACTTCAACTGGTGCTTCTTTAGCCAACTTAGCGCCTGCTTCAACAGCTTCTAGATCCTGCGTTAATAGTTGTTCGACTTTGGCCCACGCTTGATCAGCTTGTGCTTCAAAGTCAGCAACAGTTCCAATGAGGTCAATCCGCATTCCCGAGCGGTTCACTAGTAGTGAAGTGACATAAAGATAGATATTGACTTCCGCTTGTGCTTCTAATTCTAAAAATTGGTTCACCTTTTTGATGTATTGTAATGGTAAATTCACAACACCTGTTTCTAGCGTCACCTTCACTTGTTCACCTTCATAAGTGGTTAATGCTGAAAAAGAAGCCAATGCTTGTTTTTCAACAGCCTTACTGACAGCAGGTTTCAATTGTGCCAAGAAGTCAGCTGCCACAAATGGGTTGGGTGTTGCTATTTCATATTCATCTGTTAAATAAGTTTGATCTTGAATTTCATTAATAAATGCTTGTACGCCGATTTTCATTTCATCAGTCCTTTTTTGATGTTCTACCTAGCATAGCTTATTTTAGTCTAAAACACAAAAAACATCCCACAGAACGTGAGATGTTTTAATTTTTAAGTGTTTAGAAGACACGTTTAGCAAAGCTTGGTGTGTAATATTGCATTGAACCAATTTTAACATTTTCACCTGGTTGTGGTGCGTGGACGTATTGGCCACCACCGATATATAAAGCAACGTGGTATGAGCTACCTTGTGCACCCCAGAATAATAAGTCTCCAGGTTGTAAGCTGCTTAATGAAACAGAATAACCGGCACTTTCTTGAGGGACTGTCCAGCCACCGATACTCCGACCGGCTGCATTTTGGAAGACATAATCCATCAAACCAGAACAATCAAAGCTACTTGGGCCATGAGCACCCCAAACGTAAGGTTTACCAATTTGAGCCATTGCTAAATTGATAACAGCTTGTGCATTACCCGTGGTTGGTGCTGGTGTTGCGGGTTTTGGCGTTGTAGGCGCTGGTGTCGGTGTTGTTTGTGTGGGCGTTGTTGGTTTAGTACTTTCAACAACCGCTGGTTTGCTTTCGGCAACAGACGATTGTTGTACCGGTGCTTTAGGTGTTGTTTGTTGGGTACTACTTTCAACAACTGGTGTTGAAGGTGTCGTTGATGAAACAGTCGCAGATTCTGCTTGAATTGGTGTCGCTTCTGGTGTTGATTCAACCGTTTCTTTAGCAGGTACTTCTACGGCTGTTGCAGATGAGCTTTGCGCTGGTGCAACTGAACTTTCAACCGCTGATGCTGTTGATTCTGATGTCACACTACTTTCAGCAACTGGCGCTGTCGATTCTGACGTTACACTACTACTTTCAGCAACGGACGATGAGGCTACTGGTGTCGAAACAGACTCAGCTTGACTCTCTGATGCAACCGGTGCTGTTGATTCTGAGACAGTTGTACTTGAAGCAACACTTTCTGAAACTGATGATGAGGCAACTGGCGCTGGTGTTGCTACCGATGTACTTTGTGAGGTTACTGTTTCAGCGGCTGGCGTCACTACCTTAGCAGCAGTCGTTGATTGAGCTGGTGCTTGAGTAGGTGTTGCTGCTTGCTTAACAACCGGGGTGCTCTTCAATTGACCTTCACCTGTAAAACGAGCCGGAATCCAACCACCATTAGCTAATTGATACCATTCTTCACCTGAGACAGTTTGTGTTTTTACAACGCCTTCAGTTTGACCGTAAGTCATATAACGGCCAGTAGGTTGTGTATAAGTTGGTGTTGACCAGACAGTTGTGGCACCATCCGCAAAAGCAACACGAATCGTTTTAGTAGCATCTGTTTGTGCTTTAGGTGTTTCCTTAGCAGTCGTCAAATAGCGTTCTGGCACCCATTCGCCGTTACCAATCCGATACCAAGTTTCAGCACCCACTTTTTGAGAAGCGAGTAGATTAACTGATTGCCCCTTAAAAATGTAACGTTTAGCTGTTTGTCCAGTCTCAGGACTTGTCCAAACCGTAGTTGCGCCAGCTGAGTAATTGACTGTTGCGGTTGCGGCGTTGGCTTGTCCTGCACTGATTAAACTCATTCCAGCGACTCCTAAGATACCTGAACCAAGTGCAATTAAACTCTTCGTGTTGTTCATTAACTTATCTCCTAAACATGATTTTATATTTGGTAATTCTTAATATTCGTAAGTAATTTCTAAATATCTTAAAAAAAAAATAATTTCTAAAAGCAATCTTAGCATAATTTAGCCCCATTAATCAAGTTTGCACGCTTCCACCCTTTTTTTAGAAAGTACTAAAAAAAGGGACAACAAAATTTAATTTGTCATCCCTTTTTCTTAAATCACCTAATGAGCCACGTTTCCGGCAACATTTAATGCATCCCAAGTTCTTGCAAATGGTGGCGCATAGACAAGGTCTAATAACCCTAATTGCTCAGTTGTCATTTGTGCCTGAATGGCAGTTGCGAGTACATCAACTCGCAAGACCGCATCCTTTTGCCCAATAATTTGACCCCCGATTAAAACATGATCTGCTTTTTTATAAACTAATTTAATCGTCAGTTCTGATTGACCTGGATAATAATCGGTATGATTCTTATCGTGGATCAAAACAGTATCGTAATCAATGCCAGCTGCTTGTGCTTGGGCAGAAGTTAGTCCTGTCCGCCCAGCTTCAAGGGTCACTAACTTGACCCCGGCTGAATTTAGCATCCCTGGTAATTGTGCTTGTTGCCCCGCTAAATTAACGCCCACAACGCGACCTAACTTGTTAGCACCAGTGGCTAAAGCAGAATACATGGGCTCGCCGGTCACACTGTTAATTACCGTGGCATTATCGCCTGCTGCGAAAACATTTTCGATTGATGTCCGCCCTGTTTGATCGACGACAATCGCACCATTTTTAAGCTTTTTAAGCCGCTCATCCGTGATAAATTGTGTATTAGGCCGAATCCCAGCTGCGACAACCACTAAGTCTGTTGCGTAGCGACCTTTATCAGTTACAACGCCCGTTACCTTCGATTGTCCTTCAAAAGATTGAACAGCTTCTGATAATCGTAATTCGATCCCATTATCGCGTAAATCAGCGGCCATCATCTCCGTTAATTCTGAATCAAATGCAAGTGGCAAGACGCGATCTTCTAGTTGGATAACCCGTACTTTTTTACCTAATTGATGGAACTCTTCAGCAATTTCTAAACCGATAAAGCCCGCACCAATCACCGTTACGGATTGAATTTCAGGTGTTTGACCTAACTGACGGAGCACTTCACCATCAGCCAACGTCCGTAAATGATAAATATTATCCAATTGACCATTTTCAAATGGTGGCATCACTGCCGTTGCCCCAGTCGCTAACATTAATTGATCGTAATGTTCTGTTTTGGCCTGCTTTGTTTTTAAATCACGAACAGTAATCATCTGTGTATCGAAATCAACCGCAACGACTTCGTGTTCTAATTGCACGTCGATGCCTTGTTTAGCAAAAGCTTCCGGCGTTCTAGCAATCATTTGGTTAGGATTATCAAAATGCTCGCCGACAAAGTATGGTAAGCCACAAGCACCAAAGGAGACGTAATCCCGCATCTCATACATCACAACTTCTAATTCTGGGTTCATTCGTTTAGCTTTAGCGGCCGCACTCGTCCCGGCTGCTGTTGCTCCTACAATAATGGTTCGCATTGTTATCCCTCCAACTTAAAATTATGCCACTTCATCTGAATCTTCTGTTAATGTCATATCATTAAACTTATGCTTATCTAATTTACCTAGGAATTGTGCCGTCAACACCCCAACAGTCATTGAACCATTAACGTTCAATGCTGTCCGCCCCATATCGATTAATGGTTCGATTGAGATTAAAAGACCGGCTAACCCAACTGGTAAATTCATTGAAGAAAGGACGATCAAAGCGGCAAATGTTGCGCCACCACCGACACCGGCAACTCCGAATGAACTGATCGCCACAATTAAGATTAATTTAACCAAGAAGCCAATGCTCCAAGGGTTAATGCCAACCGTTGGTGCAATCATAACTGCTAACATCGCTGGATAAACACCAGCACAGCCGTTTTGACCAATTGAAGCCCCAAATGAAGCTGACAAGTTGGCAATCCCTTCTTCGACCCCTAAACGTTTTGTTTGGGTTTCAATATTCATTGGAATTGAACCCGCACTTGTCCGTGAGGTAAAGGCAAAGATTAAGGTTGGAATAACCTTTTTAATGTAATTAATTGGGTTTAAACCCGTAAAGGTGATCAATAGGAAATGAACGATAAACATGATAATTAAAGCAACGTATGAGGCGATTACGAACTTCCCTAGATTCAAGATACCTTGGACATCTGTTTGGGCCACCGTCGTTGTCATTAATGCCAAAACCCCGTACGGTGTCATTCTCAAGATTAAAGTAACCATTCGCATGATAACGGCGTAAAAGGCATTGACGATTTTATTAAACGTCTCTGCTTGTTCCGGTTTCTTCCGCCGTAATTGTAAGGCTGCTAAACCCAAGAAAGCTGAGAAAATAACAACCCCTAAAGTTGACGTTGGTCGTGCACCAGTCATATCCATAAATGGATTTTCTGGAATGAAGCTAACAATCTTTTCAGGGACGGTTTGTTCTTGGACATCCCCTAATTTTGTTTCTAATTCTTTTGAACGAGCCTTTTCAACCTGTCCTGATTGAATGGAACTCGCATTTAAATCAAACACGTTTGACGTCACTGAACCAACAGTTGCGGCAATTAACGTCGTGAAAACTAATAAACCAATAACCATTCCGGCCATTTTACCTAAGCCCTTAGACGATTCCAAGTTAGTAATGGCTTGAATGATGGAAACCATGACTAACGGCATCACAATCATCTTCAAGAATGATACATAACCGTTTCCGACAATCCCAATCCAATCGGCCGTTTGTTTCACTACTTCTGAGTCGGTTTTAAAAACTAATTGTAAAATAGCACCAAACAAAATACCGACACCTAATGCCGTGAAGACCCGTCGACTGAATTTAACGTGAATCCGCGCCATCTTATTTAGAACGAATAACATGATCAACATAATGATAATATTGATCACAATATATGTAATAGTCATCTCTATCCCTCATTTCCTTTTTCAATACTTACTTATTGTAAACGAAAACCACTTTTTTTGCATTAAGTAAGCCCTAATTTCTGAAATAATTCGTGAAAAGCCATTAAACCACATTATTTCTTTCAATTTTTAACCTGAAATTTACAGAAAACCCGATTGGGAGCACAAAAAAAGACCCTTCCTAAAAGGAAAGATCTTTCTCGACAGTATTCCGAAGAATAAACACCATGTGCTCCACAACACAGCGGGCGAAAACACCCTTGCAATACGGCAAGTGATTAAATTAATAATCGTGGTATCCTGTATCTTTGGGTCTCCTAGCTGCTTTCGCAGAATAGTTGCCTACCGAGACTTACTCGACTCATCGCATAACAATAGTATAGCATACTTTTTAGTGTCTTGAAAGCCAAATCGGCACACTACTTCTTTTTCTGGTAATATCCGCTAGAATTTGGGCAAACATAAAACCGACTGCAATCGCCCCTGCGACCATCACTACCGAAACACTCTGGGTAACAGCTTGTGAGATGTTCCCTAAAACTAGGTTGCGAACTGCCCGATAGGCAGTACCACCCGGCACCAAGGGCACTAAGCCAGGAATATTAAAAATGATCACGGGCATTCGTTTATAGCGAGCTAAAATACTCCCGACAATCCCGACAGCTAACGCCCCGAATAAATTAGCCATCATCCGACCACTACCAAGGTTAAACAGTACCCAATAAACCTGCCAACCAAGCATGCCTGCAATCCCACACCAAACTAGTGCGCGCCGCGGTAAATTAATACAGATTCCAAACGCGACTGTTGAAAAATAACTAAAAACTGCTTGGACAATGAACTGTACCCAATATGGCAACTATCCCACCACCTTCATTAAATTAAGAATCTAAAGATTAACGCAATCCCGGTTCCAATCGCAAAGGCACTTAAAAGCGCCTCAACACCGCGCACAATACCAGATAATAAATGCCCGGCTAACATATCTCGAATCGAATTAGTAATCGCCACACCAGGCACAAGTGGCATCACAGCCCCAATAATAATATTATCGAGATCGACCCCTAGGTGCCACTTCGTTAATAAGTAAGCTGATACACCAATCGAAAAGGCTCCTAAAAACTCGCCAATAAAGCGAATGCTAGTCAAACGATTGATTTCAGAAAAAACGGCATATCCTAAAGCCCCCACTAAGGCCGCTGGTAATAAATCAGCCCAGTCATATTCACCGGAGAAAATAATCATTAATAACGCTGATACAAAAGCCGCTGCAATAATTTGAATCCACAACGGAAAATAAGGTGTGTGTTGATCAATTTGTTTGAGACGAGTACTTAACTGATCTAACGTAATTTCTTTGGTCGCAAACTGCCGTGAAGCGGTATTAACATTTTCAACTTTTTCTAAATTAATCGTACGCACTGCAACTGATTCCAACTGCACATACGGTTGATTTTCAATCCCGATAAATAAGCCAGTGGGTGTCGTGAAGACCACACTCTTTTGAATACCAGCATTATAAGCAATTCGGTTCATCGTATCTTCAACTCGGTACATTTCAGAACCACTTTCAATCATAATGCGCCCCGCAATTAAGCAGGTTTCTAGAATTTTATTTTTTTGTGCAATTTTCATACAAACCCTCACTCAATTCTTTTCTCAATATCTCCATCATAACTTGTTTAAACTTAAATAGAAACAATAAATCTGATTAAAAATTGCTCATAGAACCCCTCATCATTCACCATCTATGTTAATCTAATAAGGAAGCATCATTTATAGCACCTATTCGAATACGTACTGCGACAGCTACGTTTATGACGGGCTATTTTTTTGGACTTTTTTCCAGCTTATCTAGGAGGGTTTTCATGCATTATTCAAAATCAAGAATCATCTGGCTATCCGTTCTACTCGGCTCTTTGAGCGCTTATGGTCCCTTATTGGTCGATATGTATTTACCGGCATTTCCAATTATGGAATCTGATTTTCATACTTCCGCTTCCATGATTCAGATTAGTTTGACGATGTGCCTAGCGGGGTTAGCGATTGGCCCCATTTTCATGGGTGCCTGGAGTGATCGCGTCGGTCGCAAAAAACCGTTGGTGATTGGGACATCACTAGCCATTATCGCTTGTTTTCTATCACTTGTTACCCATAATATCTGGTTATTCTTTTTACTTAGATTTATCCAAGGGCTTGCAAGTTCTGCTGGCCAAGTGGTCACGCGGGCTGTTGCGAAGGATCTCTTTAACGGCAAACAACTGACTAAGTTTATCGCATTATTGATGGCCATTAACGGGATTTTCCCGATTATCTCACCGTTAATTGGTAGTCTACTATTACGTTATACTTCCTGGCAAGGTATCTTCGGTTTCATCGGTGGTGCCGGCTTACTCTTATTACTCGGTTTGATTTTCGGATTTAAAGAAACGCACAAGTTATCCCCAGCCGATCAAAAGGCAACCAGTACCCGACTCAATGTTCAAACAGTCTTTAAAGATCGGCCTTTTATCTGTTTCGTACTTATCCAAGGACTCGTCTACGGCGCAATGTTCTGTTATATTTCTGGCTCTAGTTTTATGTTACAAAACGTCTTTTCACTTTCAAAATCAACTTTTAGTCTTATCTACGGGATTAACGGGATTGGGATTATCCTAATGGCAGAATTATCAACCGTTCTGATTAACTGGTTCACCGAATTAGAACAACTAAAATTAGGCCTCATTGGCGGACTGATTGGCGGTTTCTGTATTTTGATCAGTGGCTTAGGCCCTAACAAACTTTGGTTAGCATTGATTGGTTTATTCCTAGTCGTTTCAACTCTTGGTCTTATCAATGCCGTTGTCACTTCCTTGGCACTTCAACGACAAGGGAAACAAGCCGGTATCGCTTCTTCGGTTTTAGGCTTAGGCATGTACGTCTTTGGCATCTTCTTATCACCACTTGTCGGAATTATGGGCAGTTATACTTATCTCCCACTAGCCATTCTTATTCTAATCTGTGAATGCAGCGCACTGTTACTCTATCGCTATGTGCGTCGTATTGTTTAAGCTTAACAAAATAAAAGGCGAGACGTCCATTTGGATGTCTCGCCTTTTATTTAGCCTTCGTGATTAGATTCTGCAATCTTCTTATCTAAATACCGTTTCAATTTTTCTTTAGGGAAAGCACCCGTTACTTTTTCAGTTGCTTTGCCCTTTTTGAAAATTAATAAGGTTGGTACGGATTGAATGGCATATCGTTCTGCTAATTCAGGTTGATCTTCAACATCCACCATCCCGAGCTTAAATGCGTCATTAGAAGCTGCCTGTAATTCTTGAATCATTGGCGTCATGATTTTACAAGGCATGCACCAGTCCGCCCAAAAGTCTAAAATAACTAACGGTTCTTCAGCAACAAAGGCCTCTATATTGTTCGCTGTAATTGTTTGAGTCATTATTTTCCCTTCCTAATTAAAATATAACTAACAAAAAAGGCTGAACCTGAGGTTCAACCTTTTTAATTTGCGTGGCAACGTCCTATCCTCGCAGGTAGTTTCCCACCAACTACTATCGGCGCTAAGAAGCTTAACTACTGTGTTCGACATGGGAACAGGTGTATCCTTCTTGCTATCGCCACCACACTATTTGTGCTTACGCACTGAGAAGAACTTCGTTCTCTCAAAACTGCATAATAAGTAATATTTCATTTCAAAAGCCAAACATTGCACCTTTGGTTAAGTCCTCGACCGATTAGTACTAGTCCGCTCCATACATCGCTGTACTTCCACTCCTAGCCTATCTACCTGATCATCTTTCAGGGGTCTTACTTCCATAAAGGAATGGGAAATCTCATCTCGAGGGGGGCTTCACACTTAGATGCTTTCAGCGTTTATCCCTGCCATACATAGCTACCCAGCGATGCGCCTGGCGGCACAACTGGTACACCAGAGGTATGTCCATCCCGGTCCTCTCGTACTAAGGACAGCTCCTCTCAAATTTCCTGCGCCCGCGACGGATAGGGACCGAACTGTCTCACGACGTTCTGAACCCAGCTCGCGTACCGCTTTAATGGGCGAACAGCCCAACCCTTGGGACCGACTACAGCCCCAGGATGCGATGAGCCGACATCGAGGTGCCAAACCTCCCCGTCGATGTGGACTCTTGGGGGAGATAAGCCTGTTATCCCCAGGGTAGCTTTTATCCGTTGAGCGATGGCCCTTCCATACGGAACCACCGGATCACTAAGTCCGACTTTCGTCCCTGCTCGATTTGTCAATCTCACAGTCAAGCTCTCTTATACCTTTACACTCTACGAATGATTTCCAACCATTCTGAGAGAACCTTTGAGCGCCTCCGTTACACTTTAGGAGGCGACCGCCCCAGTCAAACTGCCCACCTGACACTGTCTCCCGCCACGCTAAGTGGCGCGGGTTAGAGTGGTCATACAGTTAGGGTAGTATCCCACCAACGCCTCAATCGAAACTAGCGTTCCGATTTCTACGGCTCCTACCTATCCTGTACGAACTGTACAAACACTCAATATCAAGCTACAGTAAAGCTCCATGGGGTCTTTCCGTCCTGTCGCGGGTAACCCGCATCTTCACGGGTATTATAATTTCACCGAGTCTCTCGTTGAGACAGTGCCCAAATCATTACGCCTTTCGTGCGGGTCGGAACTTACCCGACAAGGAATTTCGCTACCTTAGGACCGTTATAGTTACGGCCGCCGTTTACTGGGGCTTCAATTCTGGGCTTCGCTTGCGCTAACTCATCCTCTTAACCTTCCAGCACCGGGCAGGCGTCAGCCCCTATACGTCATCTTACGATTTTGCAGAGACCTGTGTTTTTGATAAACAGTTGTTTGGGCCTATTCACTGCGGCTGACCTGACGGTCAGCACCCCTTCTCCCGAAGTTACGGGGTCATTTTGCCGAGTTCCTTAACGAGAGTTCACTCGCTCACCTTAGGATATTCTCCTCGACCACCTGTGTCGGTTTACGGTACGGGTAGTTTATTTCTCACTAGAAGCTTTTCTTGGCAGTGTAACATCAGGAACTTCGCTACTTAATTTCGCTCCCCATCACAACTTGTCCTTAAAGAATCAAGCATTTCACTCAACTCAAGACTTATTGCTTGGACACACATTTCCAGTCGTGTGCATTCCTTAGCTTCCTGCGTCCCTCCATCATTCAAACAAAATAAACTAGTACAGGAATATCAACCTGTTATCCATCGACTACGCCTCTCGGCCTCGCCTTAGGTCCCGACTAACCCTGGGAGGACGAGCCTTCCCCAGGAAACCTTAGTCATACGGTGGATCAGATTCTCACTGATCTTTCGCTACTCATGCCGGCATTCTCACTTCTAAGCGCTCCACTAGTCCTTACGATCTAGCTTCGTCGCCCTTAGAACGCTCTCCTACCGCGGACACTTACGTGTCCACCCACAGTTTCGGTATTATGTTTAGCCCCGGTACATTTTCGGCGCAGCGGCACTCGACTAGTGAGCTATTACGCACTCTTTAAATGGTGGCTGCTTCTGAGCCAACATCCTAGTTGTCTGTGCACCGCCACATCCTTTTCCACTTAACATAAATTTTGGGACCTTAACTGGTGATCTGGGCTGTTTCCCTTTCGACTACGGATCTTATCACTCGCAGTCTGACTCCCGGAACTAAATCAATGGTATTCGGAGTTTATCTGAATTCAGTAACCCATGACGGGCCCCTAGTCCAAACAGTGCTCTACCTCCATGATCCAATATTCCGAGGCTAGCCCTAAAGCTATTTCGGAGAGAACCAGCTATCTCCAAGTTCGATTGGAATTTCACCGCTACCCACACCTCATCCCCGCCATTTTCAACTGACGTGGGTTCGGTCCTCCAGTGTGTTTTACCACACCTTCAACCTGGACATGGGTAGGTCACTTGGTTTCGGGTCTACATCTATATACTCACTCGCCCATTTCAGACTCGCTTTCGCTACGGCTCCAGCTTTTCACTTTAACCTCGCATATAAACGTAACTCGCCGGTTCATTCTACAAAAGGCACGCCATCACTCATTAACGAGCTTTGACTAATTGTAGGCACATGGTTTCAGGATCTATTTCACTCCCCTTCCGGGGTGCTTTTCACCTTTCCCTCACGGTACTGGTTCACTATCGGTCACTAGGGAGTATTTAGCCTTGGGAGATGGTCCTCCCGGATTCCGACGGAATTTCACGTGTTCCGCCGTACTCAGGATCCAGAACGGAGGTTAAGTTGTTTAATCTACGTGGTTATCACACTCTTTGACTCAGCTTCCCAGCTGATTCGATTACAACTTAACTTGGTAACTCCAAAGTTCTGTCCTACAACCCCAAGAAGCAAGCTTCTTGGTTTGGGCTCTTCCCCGTTCGCTCGCCGCTACTTAGGGAATCGATTTTTCTTTCTCTTCCTGAAGGTACTTAGATGTTTCAGTTCCCCTCGTCTACCTTCATTAAGCTATGTATTCACTTAATGATAATACTCGATTAAAAGTATTGGGTTCCCCCATTCGGAAATCTCCGGATCAAAGCTTACTTACAGCTCCCCGAAGCATATCGGTGTTAGTACCGTCCTTCATCGGCTCCTAGTGCCAAGGCATCCACCATGCGCCCTTTATAACTTAACCTATCTTTACCTACGGTAAAGGGTTATTATTTGAGTTTAGCGATATGAACTAATTCATATTTCTATTATTAAAAAACTCTTTAAAACGCAATGTTTTTCTCGGCTTTTAAAACTAATATATTACTTATTATCCAGTTTTCAAAGAACAAAGTTTGAGAGTAGACCTCTCAAAACTAAACAAAGTTTTGATTTCGCAAATGTACAAGGTTTTCCGTATTATTCCTTAGAAAGGAGGTGATCCAGCCGCAGGTTCTCCTACGGCTACCTTGTTACGACTTCACCCTAATCATCTGTCCCACCTTAGACGGCTGGCTCCCCGAAGGGTTACCTCACCGGCTTTGGGTGTTACAAACTCTCATGGTGTGACGGGCGGTGTGTACAAGGCCCGGGAACGTATTCACCGCGGCATGCTGATCCGCGATTACTAGCGATTCCGGCTTCATGTAGGCGAGTTGCAGCCTACAATCCGAACTGAGAATGGTTTTAAGAGATTAGCTAAACCTCGCGGTCTCGCAACTCGTTGTACCATCCATTGTAGCACGTGTGTAGCCCAGGTCATAAGGGGCATGATGATTTGACGTCGTCCCCACCTTCCTCCGGTTTGTCACCGGCAGTCTCACTAGAGTGCCCAACTTAATGCTGGCAACTAGTAATAAGGGTTGCGCTCGTTGCGGGACTTAACCCAACATCTCACGACACGAGCTGACGACAACCATGCACCACCTGTCACTTTGTCCCCGAAGGGAAAGCTCTATCTCTAGAGTGGTCAAAGGATGTCAAGACCTGGTAAGGTTCTTCGCGTTGCTTCGAATTAAACCACATGCTCCACCGCTTGTGCGGGCCCCCGTCAATTCCTTTGAGTTTCAACCTTGCGGTCGTACTCCCCAGGCGGAGTGCTTAATGCGTTAGCTGCGGCACTGAAGGGCGGAAACCCTCCAACACCTAGCACTCATCGTTTACGGCATGGACTACCAGGGTATCTAATCCTGTTTGCTACCCATGCTTTCGAGCCTCAGCGTCAGTTACAGACCAGACAGCCGCCTTCGCCACTGGTGTTCTTCCATATATCTACGCATTTCACCGCTACACATGGAGTTCCACTGTCCTCTTCTGCACTCAAGTTTCCCAGTTTCCGATGCACTTCTTCGGTTGAGCCGAAGGCTTTCACATCAGACTTAAGAAACCGCCTGCGCTCGCTTTACGCCCAATAAATCCGGACAACGCTTGCCACCTACGTATTACCGCGGCTGCTGGCACGTAGTTAGCCGTGGCTTTCTGGTTGGATACCGTCACTACCTGATCAGTTACTATCAGATACATTCTTCTCCAACAACAGAGTTTTACGATCCGAAAACCTTCTTCACTCACGCGGCGTTGCTCCATCAGACTTTCGTCCATTGTGGAAGATTCCCTACTGCTGCCTCCCGTAGGAGTCTGGGCCGTGTCTCAGTCCCAGTGTGGCCGATTACCCTCTCAGGTCGGCTATGCATCACGGTCTTGGTGAGCCTTTACCTCACCAACTAACTAATGCACCGCGGGTCCATCCTAAAGTGATAGCCGAAACCATCTTTCAACCCTGCACCATGCGGTGCTAGGTTTTATGCGGTATTAGCATCTGTTTCCAAATGTTATCCCCCACTTTAGGGCAGGTTACCCACGTGTTACTCACCCGTCCGCCACTCACTCAAATGTTTATCAATCAGGAGCAAGCTCCTTCAATCTAAACGAGAGTGCGTTCGACTTGCATGTATTAGGCACGCCGCCAGCGTTCGTCCTGAGCCAGGATCAAACTCTCGATTAAAAGTTTGTAGCTCTTGTTTTGTTACTTAATTTATTTGCTAGCGAAATTGACTTCGCAAATATGTTGTGCCCTAAAAGGGCGACCCTACACATTTGGTTTATCAAAACTTTGTTCAGTTTTCAAAGATCTACTGCGTTGAAACAGCTTTTTAATTATATCATATAACTAATTATCTGTCAAACACTTTTAAAAATTATTTATCACTTAGAAGTTATAACTCCGTAAGCAATATATAATATGTTATCACGATTAGAATTAAATAACAAGTGTTTTTCAAAAACATTTTAATTATTTATTTCATTACTCATTACTCATTACTCATTACTCATTACTCATTACTGAGTGACTTGCTTTTGACAACTTTTATATCTTACCAACTTAATACAGCTAGGTCAAGCACTTATTACTAAAAAATTGATTAAATGATTAATTTATTCCTATAAGCATTAAATTAAACTAATGTCTTCTATATAAAACCCTACTGATTAAGACGCAAAAAGGGCGTTAGAACAACTTATCGTTGTTCTAACGCCCTTCATTACACCTTATTATGCTTTAGATTGCAAGTATTCAGTATAGTAGCTTGCCAGTAAATCAGAAATCCGACCACCGACTGTTTCATAGTCCTTATCTGGACGGTTAGCAAGTGAAATTCTTAAGTACCCCGCCTTGGTTCCCATCCCAGCACCATCCATTACAACAACCCCATATTCCGCTGCGAGTCGCCATTCAAATGTTAAATGATTACAGTTTTGTTCCAAGTATGCCCTGAAGTCTTTAGAGTATTTCGACTCGGCTAACTTATAGATACTAAAAACAGTGTAGTATTCCGCATTTTCTTCGGTTGTCTTAACGACTAATCCCAGTGATTCCCAAAAGGCCTTATAACGATGACTCACAATTTCCTTAGATGCTGTCACATACGGATCTTCTCGTCCTTCGTAAATCAGGTTCGTCAAACTAAAAAGTGCCATGGTAATTTGTTGTGGTGTTGATAAGCCAGCTGCATGATATAAACCAATGTTTCGGCTATCCGCTACCGTCCGATCGATAAAACTCATTTCGTGTGGTTTATTCGTGACGTACGAATACCGTTTCCGGAAAGCTTCTCTAATAACCGGATCTTCTGCAGTCATTTCTTCAATCAATTTATCGAAAATGTTATCGTCATGCATCGCGATTAAACCAATCCGTTGGCCAGTTGCGCCATATAATTTAGAGAATGAGTACACTAACAATGTATTATGTGGCACAACTGAGTAGATGGTCTTAAAATCATCGACAAACGTCCCATAAACATCGTCCGTAATAATCACGAGGTTGGGATTGGCTTCCACAACTTCTTTCAACTTATCTAATGCATGGTCACTAAAAGCTCTAGAAGTTGGGTTAGTTGGGTTTACCACGAAAAAGGCTTTAACATTTGGATCCTTTAACTCTTCAAATTTATGATCGACCAATTGCCAATCATCAGATTCATCAGAACTAACGTTAAACTCTTGTAGTTTAAATTCATTTAGTTCTGGAATCTGTAGGTATGGTGTAAAGATGGGCGTATTAATCGCAATCGTATCACCCGCCTCTAAAATATGGCTGACCTTTAGTTCATTAAAGAGGTAAACCATGGCAGCTGTCCCACCTTCAGTTGGAAAGACCTTCGTCTTATCCGATAGGTGTTCTCCCCGGTAGAGATTTACTTCTAAATACCGGTTTAAAATCTTTTCAACATTCACTAAGCTGCGTGAAGGTTCAGGATAATGGTTGCCAATAACGCCATCAACCCACTCAAAGACCAGCTCATCTTGATTGATATGCATGACGTCTCGGGTATAAGCCAAGGCCTGCTTCAAAAAAGTATCCACTGGATTATCACCATCTAAGAACTGATTGAAGCGTTCCGCGATACCTGTTTGATCGGTGTAGCCAGCAAGATTCCCATCATCTAAGTTAATCGTTTGTAAGGATTCCTTCATCCCAAACTCAACAATCCGGTTAAAGGCAAATCTCGCTTGGGTATTAATCCAATTTGGATTACCACGTCCAACGTTAATCGCTCGCAAACCGCGACTATTTGTCAACGCGTATTTATAAAATAGTGCTGCGACTTCAAAGTTCGACATCTGGGTTAATTTTGTTACATCAATTTTATCCATATGACCCCCGCCAGTATTAGTAAAGTTAGTCATTTATCCCCATAAGCTTAACACTTGTCTGTTATAGATACAGTATATATTAAAAATAAATCATCAAGATTTAATCAAGGACTCAACATCCAATACTTTATCAATCCAATCGCCTTGATAAAAGTCTTCTTCATGGGTAACCAGTAAGACACCGCCCTCAAATTCTTGAATCGCTTTTCGTAAAGCGTTCTTCGTATCATCATCTAAATGATTCGTGGGTTCATCTAATAGAAGAAAGTTACTTGAAGTTAAGAGTAATTCGGCAATTTTAACTTTTGATTGCTCGCCACCGCTGAGTTGTTTCAATGGTTTCATCGCTTCTTCCGCCGTTAGCCCTGTCCGGGATAATACTTGGCGCAGTTCCTTTTGCTTTTGTTCTGGATACTCACCTTGTAAATATTGGAGCGGGGTTGCCATATTGTTAGGCCACTTTAAGTCCTGCTTGAAGTAACCAAACTTCACCGTGCTGGCAATTTCAAAGTCACCGCTAATCGCTGGAATTTCTTTAATGATGGTTTTAATCAGTGTCGACTTACCAATCCCATTAAAACCTTTGAGCACCACTTTTTGATCTCGACCAATTGAAAAGTTCAAGGCGGGTAATAGCGCGTTTTCGTACCCAATTTCCAAGTCGTTAGTCGTCAATAGAATCTGGCTAGCTGTTGCGTGGTAAGGAAAGCGGAAATTAGCCTTCACACGATTACTGGGTGGTGTCAAAATATCCATGTGCGCTAATTGTTTCTCACGACTCTTGGCAATTGTTGACCGTGAACCCGCTTTATACTTGCGAATGTAAGCCTTCGTTTTTTCAATTTTCTTTTGTTGGTTCTCGTAAGCCTTCATATAGCTAGCTTGGTTATCGGCTTTTTGGCGGAAGGCCTGTTGGAGCGTTCCGGTATATTTGGTAATCTTCCCAAATTCGATATCAGCAATACAGGTTGTTACCCGTTCCAAGAAATCATAATCATGGGAAATTGTAATAAAGGCGCCCTCGAAGTTATTCAAGTAATCGCTAAGCCAATCGATGTGGTTGGTGTCCAAATAATTGGTTGGTTCATCCAATAACAACATGTCTGGTTCTTCTAATAATAACTTCGCCAAAATAATCTTTGATCGCTGGCCCCCACTAAGTTGTGAAACATCATGATCCATTCCTAGCGCATCGATTCCTAAACCAGTCGCAACTTGCATAACCCGTGTATCAATTTCATAGAAGTTCTTAGCTTCAAGAAGTTCTTGAATCGCACCCGCTTTTTCGAGTAGTTGGTCATCTAAACTCGTCGCATAGTCGGCGTAGTATTGACCCATCCGTTCTTCCTGCGCATACAAATCTGCAAAAGCTTTTTAAAAATTCAAAAATGGATAAGCCGGGTGCTAATTTGGCGTATTGATCCAAATAACCAATCTTGATATTTTTTTGCCAAGTTACCTTACCCTCATCTGGTAAAATAGCGCCCGTTAGAATGTTAATCAGCGTACTTTTACCAACCCCATTTTGGCCAGTAATCCCCATGTGTTCACCTTTGTTGACTTGGAACCCGGCGTCATCATATAGTTGTTTGTCTAAAAATTGTTGACTTAGTCCTTCGACTTTTAAAATACTCATTGTCTTTTCCTACTTTCTTTCCAATAAAAAACAGGGATAGCATCTAGCTACCCCTGTCGCGATTACAATCACTGACTTTATCGACCGCCATCTATAAAAGACACCACAAAATAAGCAACCCCAAAGTCGCATATTACCGTGAGCATTCTTCTATAGATGACTTTTAATCAATATTAGGCTCTACACGCTGTGTCATCTGCAAATGTGTAGAGCAAAGCTTCATAATTAATGGTCGTTCAATTGTCATTGTTCTCGACACCTTTTCAATAAGTTAGGTTAATGTTAACACAGTTCTAATTGGGAAGCAAAATCGCTTAGCCTACCCGGTCGCGTAGCTTAGCCAATAATTCCGCACGTTTCCGCCGGGGAATAATCAAGCGTAAATCACCACGAATAATGGGGTAGTCCTTAGCATTACCATGCATCAATTCCGCTAAGTCGTTACTATCCAAGCCTTGATTGATAACTTCAATTTTAATCATTTCGGCTAAATAGGTACTATAAAACGTATTATAGCCTAAATAGAGTCCGATAATAACACTCGCTAAAATTGAAAGCCACAAACTAACGTGTAAAATACTATACAAAATTAACATGCCACAGGTGATTGAAATCACTGCAGCGACGATTCCTAATATCACTGTATGTCTTGGGGCATCTTTCATATGCGCCACCTTCTTCTTAAATAATCAATAATAATCCTAATATAGCGAAGTTACGCTCAAGAAGCAATCAAAAATTAACCGCTTCCTTCTATTACTATTATACTGAATTACGCAGTACAATAGCAGTTAAAAGACTTAAAAATTAGTTAAATGGTCATCATCCTTTAGTAAAATGAGATTCTAGCTATTGTAAAAATTATGTATATATTGTAAATTTTTCTGTTTTTATCGCCAAAAACAGTCTAGAATTGGAATAGTGCTTTTTTAATCTTATATAAAGAGGATAACTTAAACGATATGAAAAACATTGCTTTGAACATCCGAGATTTTTTCTTAGATGACAAATTACTCCTTGCCGCAACGATTGCAGCTATTGTCACCTCATTTTTCAATCGCCCCCATCTTAGTTACGTTAATTTTCACGTAATCGTCAGTGTCTTTTGTATTATGACGCTCGTTCAAGTTTACCAACGATTACATGTGCTTGATTACTTCGCGCGAGAATTAATTATTAAGAGTCATTCCAAACGTGCTTTAATGCAGATGCTCTTGGCACTGACCTTTGTTGGGGCAATGTTTCTAACCAATGATATGACGGTCTTAACTTTTGTACCGTTGTTCATCCTAATTGCGCGGCAACTTGATTTTTCACCGATTTTACCTGTCACGTTAATCACAATTTCGGCTAATCTCGGTTCATCCCTCACACCGTTTGGGAGCCCGCACAATATTTTCCTCGTATCGTTCTACCATATGACGATTCGCCATTTCTTTGAATATTCAATTCCAGTCTTAATTCTGAGTATCATTATGTTGACTGCCACAACGTTTCTTTTTCCAAAGGAACCCATCAAACTACACGGTCTCCATCCGGTGGAAGTTGAAAAAGGGCCTTTATGGTATTTCGTACCCCTCACAGTGGTTGTTTTCTTAGCAGTCTTCTCATTGATTCCATTATGGGTCACACCTATCTTGGTCATCATTGCGATTTTAGTATTTGATCCGAAGCTTTTCAAAACAGTCGATTATGGTTTATTGTTAACTTTCTTCTGCTTCTTCATCGCAGTTGGTAACTTAAGCCACATCCCAACAATCGCCACTTTCATGCGTTCACTTGTTGGTACTGCTAAACAAACCTATCTGACAGGCCTCATTAGTTGTCAATTAATCGCTAATGTCCCAACTGAAATTTTACTATCAAGCTTTACCAACCACAGTCACGCAATGTTCTTAGCCATCAACATCGGTGGGGTCGGCACAATGTTCGCCTCACTTGCTAACTTAATTGCTTACAAACGTTTCAAAAAAGGCTGGGGTAAAGATATCGGTAAATTCTTAGTCGTCTTTACTGGTATGAACTTTTTGTTCTTAATCATCTTAGGAACCTTTGGCTACTTCCTAATCTAATCACAAAGAGCACCAAGACATCACGTCTTGGTGCTCTTTTTATTTGGGCTAGAAATAGTCCCATAGCATCGGTTGTGTCTGATTAAAAGCCGCGCTTAACTGGGCAATCTTGTCTGCATCACCATTAACCTGACCATAATGGGCTTGCGAAGCCAGTGTGCGATAGCCCATCATTGCCTTGGTGAGCTGTTGAATAGTTACCGTGATATCCGCCGTTTGACTTGCCAATTTCGTTACCGTCGGTTGGCCCGCGTGTAAACTTAATTGCCAAACACCACTATTCTCGGGTAAAAAGTCATCACTAACAGCAATCTTCACTGCCTCAAGTTCTAGTACTTCATACGGATAACGTGCTAAAAAATCAGCCAACGACACAATCCGCGCCATCATATAGGGAACCGTGGTTGTTTCAACAATCGTCGGATCCGGTAATAAATCACCCAAGTTAGTTGTCAAACCACTCTCGTAGCGAATCGTTTGATAGGCCGATTGGTGTTTGAAAATGAACTTAACCAGTTGTTCCTGACTGGCAACTGTTGATGGCAATAACTCTTGAATCTCTAAGGTTGTCGCCTGACGGCTATAAATTACATAGCCTGCTACTTGCCGGTTGCCGTCAGTATAAACGGCTACTTCCCAATCAGGATGTTTCAAACAATTATACTGCCACCACCACGCAGCCCGTTGGATACCGCCAATCTGGTTATACGGATGTTGCTGTTGGAAGACACTGATTAGTGGCACGGCTGCGCTTAACGATAACCGTTCAACGTGTCCTTGATCTGGCGCAAATTTAAGCCGTGGTAAGTCCGCCGTTTTAATCTGATAACAGGTTTGCTCGAAAGCTTGTTCATAGCCAAAGCGGCGATAAAAAGGATACGAAAAAGGCGCTAAATAAGACAGTGTAACCCCATCTGCTTGCATCCGCTCAAAAGCTAAGTGCATTAAATCAGAGATGCCACCTTGGCCGGAAAATTCTGGATAACTAGCCACATACCCAATCCCGCTCATCTTAAACGTTTGCCCTTTGAAATTAACCTCAAACGGTGTCGCCAATAAACTACTCTTCAAATGACCCTGATCAAAAACGCCAAAACCGACACTGTTCTGATACAGCTTTTGGAAGAATAACTGCCGTTGCTCACTATCCGGTTTATTAAAGGCGTATTGGGCGAGGTCGTAAAATGCTGGTTCATCGGCTGCTGAGAGTACTCTTTTTTCAATCATGCAATAACCCTCCTGAGTTTACTTCTCTTTAACTATAGGGGAGCGCACCGTTAGTTGCAAGCGCTACCGCTTGATCACTAAAAAAAGAGTTGCGACAAAACGAATTTTGCCGCAACTCTTTTAAAGACTAACTTTTTTAGACAACTAAACTCAATAGTAAGACGCCGACTAAACCGACAATTGAAATTAATGTTTCCAAGACGGTCCACGTTGCCAATGTCTCCTTAACGCTCAAATCAAAGTATTCCTTAAACATCCAGAAACCAGCATCATTAACGTGGGATGCGGCTAAACTACCGGCCCCGATTGAAAGGACCATCAAAGCAGGGTTCACGCCTGCTGATTGCATCAATGGTAATACTAAACCAGCAGCTGTCAATGAAGCCACCGTTGCTGAGCCCAACGCAATCCGCAAGACAACGGCGATTAACCAACCTAAGACCAGTGGTGATAAGCTCGCATGTGCGAATAATGTTGTCACACTATCGCCAACCCCGCCATCGATTAAGATTTGTTTGAAGGCCCCGCCCCCACCAATCACCAAGAGTAACATGGCAATTGATTTGACCGCTTCTTCAATGGTTTTCATGATTGCTGGCGTCTTAATACGACGACCCCAGCCCATTGTGTACATTGCTAATAACAATGAAATGGTCATCGCAATCGCTGGTGTACCGATAAAACCAATGATTGAATCTAATAACGTTGGGTGCTTTGGTAGCGAACCACCGTTGAATAACATTTGGTAAACCGTTGTGATCGCCATTAAGATTACTGGGAATAATGAGGTCACAACACTAATACCGAAACTAGGTGTTTCTTCTAATTTAAACGTTTTCTGAGGACCAAGTGCCGTCAAGTTACCTTGGCGTGCAAAGGCGTCTGGAATCATTTTCCGCGCCACTTTGGTAAAGAGTGGGCCTGCAATAATCACCGATGGAATCGCAATAATTACACCGTACAATAAAACATGGCCCGCATTAGCACCTAAAGCAGATGTAATCGCTGTTGGTGCGGGATGAGGTGGTAAGAAACCATGGGTCACAGATAAAGCGGCCGCCATTGGAATCCCCAAGTATAAAATCGGTACGCTCGCTTCAACGGCAATCGCAAAGACGATTGGGACTAATAGGACCATCCCAACTTCGAAGAATAAGGCAATCCCAATAATAAATGACGCCAACATAATCGCGATTTGGAGTCGTTTCTTACCAAATTTATCAATTAATGTGTGGGCGATTCTAAAGGCCCCACCAGCATCAGCTACGAGCCGGCCCATCATGGCACCAAACCCAAAGACGATTGATAATTCACCTAATTGTCCACCAATCCCGTTTTGAACGCTGGTCGCAATTTTAGTCAGTGGCATCCCTAAACCGACACCCACAACCATTGCGGTTAACACTAACGAAACAAATGTGTTCAGTTTGAACTTAATAATGAGTAGTAATAATAACATGATGCCTAATAATAAGACTAAGAGTTCCATAACTATTCCCACTTTCTATTTTGTTTGCGTTTACATTGGATTAATAAATTAAACGCTCAATCCCACTTTTGGTGATTGAACGTTTAATCTTTAATCCTTAGTTGCTTCTTTAACTTGCATATGTCTGCGTTGGAAATCAGCAATTGCACTGTATTCTGGACTCAATTCCCGAGTGAGGCGAATCCAAATTGGAATTAATTCGCGGTAAACGTCGAAGTTTTCTGCTTTTGGTTCGTGAACATTTGTGACCCCAATCATGTCTTTAACAGCTGAGAGATCATCCACTAAACCTAATGAATACATCCCTAAAACTGCGGCGCCTAAACATGAACTTTCAAAACTTTCTGGAATTGTCACATCTTGTTCGAAGATATCAGCTAACATTTGACGCCATAATTCTGAGCGGGCAAAACCACCAGTTGCTTGAATACTCTTAGGTTTCCCAGCAACCCCTTCGATCATTAACATCACCATGTAGAGATTATAAACAATCCCTTCTAGTGCTGCACGTACCATGTGAGCCCGTGTATGTTGACGGGTTAAGCCAAAGAATGAACCACGTGCATCAGAATCCCAAATTGGTGCTCGTTCGCCACCCAAGTATGGGTGGAATAACAACCCGTCGGAACCGGCTGGAATCTTTTCAGCAATTTGTGTCAAGAGATCATAGGTTGACACTTGCATCTGTTCGGCTGTTAATTTTTCAGGCGCAAAGAGTTGGTCCCGAACCCAACGGAAGACAATCCCACCGTTGTTAACCGGTCCACCGACAACCCACTTGTCCTTGGTCAAAGCGTAACAGAATAATCGACCATTTGGATCAACGACTGGTTTATCAACCACTACTCGAACGGCGCCGCTGGTTCCAATTGTCACGGCCAAAACGCCAGGATCAATCGCATTAACCCCTAAGTTAGATAGAACGCCATCGCTCGCACCAAAGATAAATGGAACATCACTACCAATACCCGTTTCTTGGCTGTAAGTTTTATCTAACCCTGTGATTTGTGCAGTTGGTTCAACTAATTCTGGTAATTGATCGCGGGTAATTCCGGCGACTTCAAGGGCTTGTTGATCCCAATCTAGATTGAAGATGTTAAACAAGCCAGTTGCTGAAGCGATTGAATATTCCATCTTATAAGTATGGAATAATTTTTGGAAAACATAGGTTTTAATATCAATGAATTGTGCAGCTTGTTTGAAGAGGTCTGGTTGTTCATGCCGCAACCAAATGATTTTTGATAATGGTGCCATCGGGTGAATAGGCGTGCCAGTATGCTGATAAATCTCGTGCCCTAATCCATTGGCTTTTAATTCGTTACTATATTTAGCAGCGCGGTTATCCGCCCAAGTAATCGCCCGTGTCAACGGTTGATGGTTACGATCCATCAAAATTAAACTATGCATCGCAGCTGAGAAACTAACCCCTTGCAATTCACCAGCTTGTACGTGCCCTTTGCGCATCACTTTTCCCAGTACTTCCACAACAGCTTCGAAGATTTCATCTGGATCTTCTTCCGCCATATCAGGTACGGTTTGGTATAGTGGATAGCCAACGTTAGCGTAGGCCTTCACATTTCCCTTTAAATCATATAGGACAGCTTTCGTACTTGTTGTTCCAATATCGGCACCAATCATATATTTCATCATTAATTACCTCGTTTGTTTGTTGTTTAAAACCGAATTATTTCTTATCGACAGCGTGGCCACCAAATTCGTTTCTTAAAGCGGCAACAACTTTGCCTGTAAAGGTATCATCTTCAAGTGAGCGATAACGCATCATCAATGATAACCCAATTACTGGCGTTGGCACTTGTAATTTCAAGGCTTCATCCAATGTCCATTGACCTTCACCTGAAGAATGCATAACACCTTTTAGGGATGCTAATTCTGGATCTTTAGAAAAGGCTGATTGTGCTAATTCCATTAGCCAACCGCGAATGACTGAACCATTGCTCCAAACCTTGGCAACTGCTTCGTTGTCATATTCGAAACGGCCGTGTTCTAAGACATCAAAACCTTCTGCGATTGATTGCATCATCCCGTATTCAATCCCGTTATGAACCATCTTCAAGTAATGACCACTTCCAGCTTTACCTGTGTAAAGGTAGCCATCTTCTTGGGCAATTGATTTAAAGATGGGTTCGATTGTCTTGAAGGCTTCGGGGCTATCGCCACCAATCATGAAGTTCCCGTTAGCATTGGCACCACTCATCCCGCCTGAAGTACCAGCGTCGAAGAAATGAATCCCTTGTTCTTTTAAAAGTGCGTTATGACGTTCTGAATCTTCAAAGAATGAATTACCACCATCAATCACCATATCTCCGGCATTCATTTTTTCACTTAATGTTTGAATCGTGGCATCTGTTGGTTTACCAGCTGGTAACATGACCCACACAATTCGAGGACTCGTTAATTGTGCTAAAACATCGTCTAAATCCGTTGCCGCTGTGGCACCTAAGTTAACGGCTTCTTCAACCGCTGCTTGATTTAAATCAAAAGCCACAACTTCGTGACCATTCCGTCTTAAGTTGGCTACTAAGTTGATACCCATTTTGCCTAAACCGACCATTGCTAATTTCATTTTTAAGTCCCCTATCTGCTTATCCTTTTATCTTACAAATTCATTATATGTAAATTATTTTCACATTGCAAGCGTTTTATAGAAAATTATTTTCGTCTTTTTATTTTTATGCTATACTAGGGCTACTTATTATCAGGGGGTCCCGACAATGGCACAAGCAATCGATTCATTATTACGATCTTATTATGATAACTTCAGCGAAAAATATAAACAAATTGCCGACTACATCTTCCAAGAAACACAATTCAATCAGCGTTTAACAATTCAAGAATTTGCCGCCAACTGTGGGGTCTCCACCGCGACAATTTCACGCTTCGCTAAAATCTTGGGCTTCGATAATTTTCAAGCCTTCAAGATGGCACTCCTGGCCAAAGAAGCCAACACCTCACCACTTTTTCATGAAATCAATGCAAATGACACTTTTACAACGATGGCTGAAAAAATCTTCAGTTCTAACAGTAACGCGCTAAAAGCGACTTGGTCGTTATTGACTGAAGAACAACTTCAAAAAGCGGTCGCCTTAATCAACCGCGCCCACCTGCTTAGTTTATTTGGCTTGGGGGCTTCTGGGATTGTCGCCCAAGACGGTTATCATAAATTCCTCAGAACTAGTATCCCTACTGTCTTCAACCAAGATTATCATCTACAACTCATGCAAGCCACCAAATTAACCGATCAAGATTGCGCGATTATCATTTCACATAGTGGTCAAAATAAGGACGCTTTAGAACTCGCCCGCATCTTAAAAGAGCGCCAAGTACCGCTGATCGTTATCACCAGTTTTGGTAATTCAAGCCTTGCCAAGCTCGGCGATATCACCTTACTTTCAATCTCAGAAGAAACCAACTACCGGGCTGAAGCCCTGCATGCTTTAATTGCCCAGATCAGTCTCATCGACAGCCTCTTCATGATGGTGGCCGTCAATAATGGGCAAGAAACGGAACAAAGCTTTAAAGAAATCAGAGCCGAGATTGATCGCACCAGACAATAAAACGAGAATTATCAAAAAAGAGGTGCCGACAAGAAAATTGTCGGTACCTCTTCTTTTTTAGCGATCAACCGTAATATTTTGAGAAATGGGTGCCGTCTCACCGGCTTGACCATCTCTAAGAGAACCATTTTGAACGGTGATATTAACCTTGTTCCCCGGTTTAGGAGTTAGTTTAATAATATCGATGCCCTGTGCGCCAGCATATTGTTTTAGAACAATGCCGCCACCTGCTAAACTTACTTTATTCCCCGCAGGTTCTCCTTGTTCTTCTCTGTATTGAATGTTTTGCGCGGCCACGATTGCTTGTGCTTCAGCAGCCGAAATGGGACTCACCGCATTAGTCGTCGGTTGGCTCGTATTGGCCTGTCCAGTGCCTTGCCCACTAACAATATTGGCAAAACCCGTCTTCAAATCGGTGTTAGCGGTGACGCTGAAATGGAGTCGGTTATCTGGTGTCCCTTGATTTTGAGAGGTGATTAACACCACTGGTTGCCCATTATGGAACGTAAATAAGTATAAGTGGCCCCCCGCTGTCCCGCCATCGACATCACAATAGATGGCAACGACATTATAATCTGCACTGCCGGTACCGTCTGTACTCCAAGCAGCCGTCACTGGTGTATCGTCGACCGCTAAATCGGTCTGCGCTAACTTACTAGGAAAGTGAATACCGGCATAATCAGTATCCCGCGTTAAGTCGTAAGATTGATACGCTTGCCCCATCGTCGTTCCCCAACTACTCATAAAAGTCGCCAAGGCTTGTTTCTTGTTACTATCCCACAACGCCTTTACTTGTTTAGTTTGCGTCTGTGGTTGTGATTGTTTTTTTGACTGTGACACACTCGAAGTCGTTTCTTTACGGACTTGCTTTTGACTGCTAGTTACTGCTGTCACTTTTTTAGAATGACTGGTACTCGTTGATTTGGTTTGGTGTTCGCCTTTGGCTGAACAAGCCCCCAATAAACTCACTACTGCAACGGTTAAAATAAGTCGCCAACTATTTTTCATCATTAATATCCCCCAATATCATTTTTAACCATCAGTTCTTAAAATCGACAGTCCCTTACTTAAAATCTGATAATTAATAGTTGTATTATACCGTTAACAAATCATTATTGCTACTTTTTTTAAAAAAAGATAGCTTCTGCGCTCTTTCAACGTTTTAAAAAAACCTCTATCGTTACTGTTAGATAATCATGATAGGAGCTTACCGAATGCTAAATACAATTAGTCAAATGATTCGTGAACAACGTAAGCAACTAGGGCTAACAATTGAAGAATTAGCTGAAAAATCAGGTAGTTCATACAGCTTTATTTCCCGAATTGAACGCGGAGAAGTTGATAATTTAAAAATTAAGAAACTAAATGATATTGCTGAAGCCTTGGGGATTAAACTCATTGATTTTTTCGGTGATCCCGCACTATCTGGTGCTCAAACCTTAAAGTTGATGCACTACCTAGCACAACTTCCTGAAGACAAACGCGAAGAAGTAGCTGCTGCACTTTTAAAAATTATTCAACTCTAACCTAAAAAGGCGCGCACAAGTTAGCTTGTGCGCGCCTTTTTTTAATCGCTTTAATTGAAGACCATACCGCCATCGATAATTAAGGCTTGACCAGTCATATAGTTGGAATCAGGACCAGCTAAATAAGCAACACAAGCTGCTACATCTTCTGGTTCTGATAAGCGGCCTAGCGTGATGTCCTTGGCAAATTGTTGCATACCCCATTCATCATCCTTACCTGCATTTTGACCGACTTTATGGGCAATATCCATCATCATTGGTGTTTTAACGATTCCTGGACAATAAGCATTAACCGTAATCCCTTGATCAGCTAAATCACGTGCTGCGGTTTGCGTAATGCCCCGAATGGCAAATTTAGTCCCACCATATAAAGCAAGTTCTGGGTTACCAACTTGACCAGCTTGCGAAGAAGCATTGATAATTTTACCACCATGACCAAGGTCTCTGAAGGCTTTAACCGCTGCTTGAATGCCCCAGTAAACACTACCGACATTAATCGCATATACTTTTTCAAATTGTTCTGGTGTAATGGTTTCAATTGGGGTTGTTGGGCCAACACCCGCGTTATTCACAACAACGTCTAACCCACCCAATTCAGCAACCGTTGTTTCAACCGCTGCAAATACTTGATCACGATCAGAAACGTCAACCTTAACCGCAATGGCCCGGCCCGTTTCATTAATTTCAGCTGCAACTGCTTGAGCCCCTTCTAAATTGAAATCAGCGATGGCCACTGCAAAACCGTCTTTTGAGAGACGTTGCGCAATTGCTTTACCGATTCCTTGTGCTGCACCTGTAATGAAAGCTACTTTTTTTGTCATAATCAGTACCTCCTAATTGTATAAGTTAATTATACAATTAAAACGGTTACAATGACAGCGCTAACGACTATTTATCTTGATAAACGTGCGCCACCGCCACTTTGTGCGATCGCTTCAATTTCTGCTGCACTCATTAAATTAAAGTCGCCGGCAATCGTCAATTTAGCCACACTAGCGGCTAAGCCAAATTGCAACATTTTATCCGGTGTAAAGTTATTTAATAGGCCGTGCATTAAGCCTGCACCAAAGGCATCTCCGGCAGCGACCCCTTCCATGACATGCATTTGATAAGTACCTGTTTCGTAAAATTGATCATCTTTCAATAATAATGCTAACCATTCGCTATCTTCAACGGAACGAATATTTCGTAAGATGCTAGCAACCATTTGGCAGTTAGGGAAGCTTTGTCGTACTTGCTGCATTGCTGCTTTGAAGGATTCTTTTTGCGCAATCCCGTGGCTTTCATCGCCATCAAAGGCTTGAATCCCCAATGTCGCTTCAAAATCCTCATCATGAGCAATACAAATCGTAACATATGGCATTAAGCGTTTAATTGTTGCTTGTGCCTGTTCTGGTGACCATAACTTACCGCGGTAGTTTAAGTCACAGACCACAGGAATATTGTGTGCTTGACAATATTGGCAAGCCGCTTCAGCTGCTTGTGCTAATTCGGCCGAAATAGCGGGTGTAATGCCTGAGAAATAGAAATAATCAATGTCTTCAAAAATCGTTGCCCAATCAAATTCACTAGCGGCCATTGTTGCAAAACTACTATGGGCCCGATCATAAACAACATTGGTTGAACGGACACTGGCACCTTTTTCAAAGAAATATAAGCCTAAGCGGCCATCACCGTATTGAATCTTAGTCGTATCAACACCGTATCCCCGTAAAGTTTGCAGCCCCTTTTGTCCCAATAGATTCTCCGGTAGCTTCGTTAAATAAGCGACCTGATCCCCTAAAAGTGCCAATGAAACAGCGACATTCGCTTCGGCACCACCATATGAGGCTTCAAAACTATCCGCTTGTAACAAGCGCTGATTACCCGGCGTCTTCAAACGCATTAACATTTCACCAAAAGTTAAAACTTTCATCCTAAATCCCCCTATTAACGCTATTTAATTTCTAGTATACCGCTAAATGTAAGGGTTTACACTGAGTGCTTTAACAATCTTAATAAATGATACAAAAAAAGTGTCACAGATTAATCATCCGTGACACTTCTTCTTTATTTAATTTCGGCTAATGTTTTTTCCAGATGTGCTAAGACCCGATCTTTACCTAATAATTCGATTGAATCTGGTAATGATGGGCCATGCATTTCGCGCGTCGTTGCAATCCGGATTGGCATGTACAATAGACGACCTTTGATCTTCGTATCTTTTTGAATGCCTTTGATAATTTGCATAATCCGTGGTGCTGTGAATAATGTCAAATCTTTCAAGCGTTCGCTGAATTCCTTCAAAACAACAGGTGCTGTTTCGTTATTTAATTCTTCAAGCGCATCGGCATCTAATTGTTCCGGTTCTTCAAAGAAGACATCTGACATTTCAACGATTTGAGCTGTGTAACTCATTTGATCTTGATATAACGCAATCAAATGACGCGCCCATTCGATCGTTTTACTATCAGGATTTTCAGCGATTTTACCCGCTTTAATCAAGCTTGCCAATGAAAGATCCATGATCTTGTTAGGATCTGATTGTTTAACATATTGGTTATTTACCCATTCGAGTTTCTTTTGATCGAAACTAGCAGGTGATTTGCTTAAACGTTTTGGATCAAATTGTTTGATGAATTCTTGACGGTTAAACAATTCGCTTTCGCCAACTGGTGACCAACCTAATAAAGCGATAAAGTTAAACATCGCTTCTGGTAAGTAACCCAATTCGCGATATTGTTCGATAAATTGAAGCACAGATTCATCACGTTTACTTAGTTTCTTACCTGTTTCAGTATTGATAATTAGTGTCATGTGTCCAAAAATTGGTGGTTCCCAGCCAAAGGCTTCGTAAACGGCCAATTGTTTTGGTGTATTGGCGATATGATCGTCACCACGTAAGACGTGTGTGATTTCCATTAAATGATCATCAACGACAACGGCAAAGTTATAAGTTGGCATGCCGTCACGTTTCATGATGACAAAGTCGCCACCTAAACGATCTGATTCAAAGCTGATTTCACCTTTAACAATGTCATCAAACTTATAAACGTGATCCTTAGGTAAACGAAGCCGAACAACTGGTTGCAAGCCTTTTGCTTTAGCAGCTTCTTGGCTGGCCTTAATTTCATCATCGCTCATACCTTCATATTCGTAAACGTAACGAGGTGCTTCACCAGCAGCTTTTTGCGCTTCACGTTCGGCCGTTAATTCATCTTCTGTTTTATATGATTCGTAAGCAAGACCCTTTTCAACTAATTCTTGAATAAGGGGTGTATAGATTTCACGACGTTCTGATTGGCGGTAAGGACCATAGTTACCGGGTTTGTCTGGACCTTCATCCCAATCCATGCCTAACCATTTTAAGTTATCTAACTGACTGTTTTCACCGTCTGCAATGTTTCTTTTCGTATCTGTATCTTCGATCCGGATAACGAAAGTTCCCTTATTGTGACGTGCAAATAAGTAGTTAAATAGTGCGGTTCTAGCATTCCCAATGTGCAAATGCCCAGTTGGACTTGGTGCATATCGTACACGGATTTTGTTCTTTGCCATAAATAAAAACGCCTCTTTCTAAAATTATACTTGTCTTCTAGTTTACCGTTATTAACCCTAAAAATAAAGGCTCAGTCACTAGGAATCCATAAAAAAACAGATTGGGTTGCCCCAATCTGTTTTTTACCACTAAATTAACGGAGTGGTGTCCATTGCCATTCTTCAACTTCAGGTAAATCAGTACCTTCATCACGAATGTATTGGTTGTGTTTAGCAACCATATCATCCATTGATTGTGCGAATTGGCCAGCTTGATCACCAAGTACGTCAATTGCGACTTCTTTAGATAAGTTGTAACGATCCATTTGGTTCAAGACCCGCATGTCGAATGGTGTTGTGATATCACCATTTTCACGATAGCCATGAACATGGAGGTTATGGTTGTGACGATCGAAGAAGATGTCACGCACTAAGCCTTCGAAACCATGGAAAGCGAAGACAACTGGTTTGTCTTTTGTAAAGTACATATCGAATTCTTCATCTGTTAAGCCACGAGGATCCACTTTAGGTGAACGAAGTTTCAATAGATCAACAACGTTAATGAAACGAATCTTCATGTCAGGATATTGTTTGTGCAAGATTGAGATAGCAGCCAAACTTTCAAGTGTTGGTTCTGTCCCAGCAGCCGCAATCACAACGTCTGGTTCAGCATCTTGATCTGTACTTGCCCAATCAATAATCTTCAAGCCGTTTTTAACTAAGACAGTTGCTTCATCAATTGAGAACCATTGTTGACGTGGGTGTTTTGAAGCAATCACTAAGTTAATCTTTTCTTGGCTTTGGAAGACAGTATTCATTGTTGCCAATAATGTGTTGGCATCAGCTGGTAAGTATTCACGGATGAATTCAGGTTTCTTTTCAGCTAAGTGTGTTAAGACACCTGGATCTTGGTGAGTGTAACCATTGTGATCTTGTTGGAAAACAGTTGAAGTTGCAATCACGTTCAATGAAGGATACTTATTACGCCATGCTTGTTCGTCTGCTTTTCTTAACCACTTGAAGTGTTGTGTTAACATTGAATCCACAACGCGCAAGAATGATTCGTAACTTGCGAAGAAGCCGTGACGACCTGTTAAGACATAGCCTTCTAACCAGCCTTCAGCTTGATGTTCTGATAATTGTGAATCAAGGACACGGCCTTCTGTTGCCATGAATTGATCATTTGGTTCTTTGATTGGTTCCATCCATTGACGGTTTGTCACATCAAAGATGTGGTTCAAACGGTTTGACATTGTTTCGTCAGGGCCAAAGATTCGGAAGTTTTTGTTTTGATCATTGTCTTTAATAATATCGCGGACATATTCACCTAAAACGATCATGTCTTGCGCAACAACTTTACCATGTTCTGTGTTATCCACAGCGTAGTCACGGTAATCTGGCAAGCGAAGTGGTTTAGGATCAATCCCACCATTTGTAATTGGGTTAGCAGCCATTCGTTTGTCGCCCTTAGGTGCGATTGCAGCGATTTCAGGTTTTAATTGACCTTCAGCTGTAAATAATTCTTCTGGACGATATGACTTCATCCAATCAACTAATGCATCGGCATGTTGCATGTCAGTGCTATCAATTGGCACTGGAATTTGATGGGCCCGGAATGAATTTTCGATTGGTACACCATCCCATGTCTTAGGACCTGTCCAGCCTTTAGGAGCGCGGAAGACGATCATTGGCCATACTGGACGTGATGTATCGCCGTTTTCGCGAGCAGCTTTTTGAATCGCTTGGATTTTTTCGATGGCTTCATCCATTGCAGCAGCAGTTGCTGGGTGCATTTTTTCAGGATCGTCGCCTTCAACAAAGATTGGTGCCCAACCGTTACCTTCGAAGTATTTTGTTAATTCTTCGTCACTCTTACGTGAAAGGATGGTTGGGTTAGAAATCTTGAAACCATTTAAGTTCAAGATTGGTAAGACCGCACCATCATTTTTAGGATTGATAAATGTGCTTGATAACCATGATGCTGCCAATGGGCCAGTTTCAGCTTCCCCATCACCAACAACAACAGCTGCGATGACGTCTGGGTTGTCTAAAATTGCACCGACACCGTGTGATAATGAATAACCAAGTTCGCCACCTTCGTGGATTGAACCAGGTGTTTCAGGAGCAGCATGCGAAGCAACGCCGCCTGGGAATGAGAATTGTTTGAATAATTTCTTCATCCCTTCAACGTCTTGAGAAATTTCTGGGTAGATTTCTGAATAACTACCATCTAAGTATGAATTTGAAACCATAACTTGACCACCGTGACCAGGGCCTTCAACGTAGAACATGTTCAAGTCATACTTGTTAATAGCACGATTTAAATGTGCATATAAGAAGTTTTGGCCTGAGATTGTGCCCCAGTGTCCGATTGGTTTAACTTTAACGTCTTTTGCTTCTAAAGGACGTTGTAATAATGGGTTGTCTTTTAAATATAATTGGCCTACTGAGATATAGTTAGCTGCTCGCCAAAATGCATCAACTTTAGCAAGGTATTCTTTACTTGAATAATCTGTCATCGTAATAGCACTCCTTTTTTTAAAAAAGCTTCTGATAGGTTCACTTTATGAATAAGTTGCGTGATTTGCAACTTTTATGTTTCTGCTTACATACTTATCATACTAGATAAAAACTAAAAGTCAACCATTTATTATATTGGGTCGTACCAATTTTAAAAAGATAAAAATAACGGTCTATTCCCGACCGCTGACTGAAACGAAAGTATTATATTTCATGTACTGATAATGAAGCCGCATTGTTGAAAATTCAAATGGCGTGCCATCATCCAAAAAGAAGATGCCTTCCATGATGCCCACGGGTTCAGTTGGCTTTAGTTGCAACTTGTCTTGATCATCTTGCGTAGAAGGTTCTGCAAAAATCGATAAGAAAGCGCGCGTTACTTCTTGATTTTTCTCGGTTTCTAAATAATTAAAAATCGAACTCGAGATAATTTTTTCGGTCAAGCCTGGCATAATCTTGATGGGAATAAAGCCGGTTTCAATCATAAACGGTTCATCATCGAATAACCGAAGACGCTTAATTTCATAAACGAAATCATCCGGTTTCAAGAATAAGTCTCTTTGTAATTCAGCACTGGGCTTAATGACTCGAAAATCCAATAACTTAATCCCCGGTTTTCGATTACCAGCCTTAAAACTATCGGTGACCCCGAGATTAGAGCCACTGTAATTAAAAAATGACCCGCTTTTTAAGTATAAAGGATTAATAAAGGTGCCTGAACCGCGTTTCTTAAAAATAATACCTTGATTAGCCATGACGTTTAACGCCCGCTTCACCGAACTACGACTAACCTGATAATGTTCCGTCAACGTTCTTTCATCGGGTAATTTCATGCTGGGATAAGCCCCCGCATTAATTGCCTTTTTTAAATCTGCAATAATTGTTTGATAAACTAAATCAGCCATGCCAAACTCCTTTTAAGTCCTTTTTAGTTCCTGCCTCATTATACAGGATTCTGTCCGGGCGTCTACTTTTTTTAGCGTACAAAAAAAGTGTTAAATAGTTATCTACTTAACACTTCTTCAACGATTCTTGAGTTGGGCTAGCTGGATTCGAACCAGTGCATGACAGGATCAAAACCTGTTGCCTTACCGCTTGGCCATAGCCCAATAAAGTATGATGTTATTGCAACTTCGCAATAGCACCCTACTATAATACTATTTTATGCTGAATTTGTCACTACTAAATTCAGATTTTTTGTTATTTTTCTACCAAACGAATAAACCAACTGTTGCCGCCGAAAGCAATGATACTAAAATCCCCGATAAAAGCATGTAGCCCACGTTTTTAGCGATCATATCATTCTTTTCACGGTCAACTAAGCCCTTGAAGGCCCCGATGATCATCCCGACTGTTGAGAAGTTGGCAAATGATGTGACAAAAACGGTTAGAACTGCTTGATAATGTGGTGCGAAGGTTGTAATTGAGTTTTGCACTTTTCCCATGACAACGAATTCGTTCGTCACTAACTTCGTACCCATGTATTGTGCAAATTCAAAGGCGTGGCTGACATCTAAGCCCATCAACCAAGCAAATGGGAACATCACGATTCCTAAGAGATGTTCCAGGGTAATCCAAGGGTTAAATAATTGTAATACTTTATCAATCAACGCTGCCAAGGCAACAAAGGCGATGACGTTAGCTGTGATGATTAAAACTAATTTACCGGCATTTAAAATTGAATCCCCTAAGAATGAGAAGAATGGTTCGCGTTCAATCTTACCGTCAGCGGTTTGTTCTTCGCCAACTGCTGAACCACTGCCGCCCATTTTAGCGATCGTATCTTCTTCTGGTGTCACTTTAACTGGATTTAAAATATTGGTCACAATAATAGCATTAATAATATTGACCGGAATAGCGGTTAAAATAAATTGTCCTGGCATCATTTGTGTGTAAGCGCCGATAATTGAAGCCGTCACACAACTCATTGACATCATCGCAAGCGTTAATGTCCGTTCTGCCTTCATTTGTTTCAATTGTAAACTTGAAACAGCTAATGCTTCGGTATTCCCTAAAAACATCATTTCAACTGCGAAGAATGATTCAAATTTAGGTTGTCCCGTAATCTTAGCCAACCCGCGACCTAACCACTTAATAATCCATGGCAAGACGCCGATATAAGTTAAGATATCAAATAATGGGATAATCATTAAGATGGGAAGTAGCACGCTGGCCACGAAATCCATCTGTTTAACATTTACCCAACTTGGTAATGCGAATGCAATCCCCGTGTAAGCAACTTGAACGAGCCAGTTAAACCCGTTGGCAGCACCTAAAACGATGTCCCGACCAACTGAAAAACTTGTTAAAAACCAAGCTAATACAAGGTTAATCACTAGCATAATTAAAACTGAGCGCCAGTCGATATCCTTTTTCTTCTTTGAAAAAAGAAAGCCGACTCCAATAAAAACTAATAACCCTATCACATTTACAAGCAAATACACGTTCCGCCACATCCTTTGTTTGTCTTTTTGTATCATTACAAATAATACCGTTATCGACACTAAAAGTAAACTGGTTATCACAAAAACAGCGCCATCAAGTAAACTTGATGACGCTGTTTTTAACGGTTATTTTATCAAACTATCTTAGTAACTACTTTGCCACTGAGACGGTGCCTGTTGGGGCTGTTGCCAGTTTGACTGTGGTGCACTCTGGGAATATTGAGTGGTATTATCTTCAGTCGTTGTCGTGCTGGCTGCGTCACCTGTTGTCGTGTCATCTTTTAAGACACTTTCCGGATAAACCGTGAATTCATCTTGGTATTCCGTTGCCGCAAAGTTCGTGTTTAATGCATTTTGTTTCGTTTCCGCATTATCAACATTCGTTTTTTCTAAGCCGAGTGACGTCCGTAAAACGTCTGACACCCGTTGAATCTCACTGGTCGTGGGGACTTGATATGAAGAACCTTTAATCGTTGCATTGCGCCCCTTGAGGTAGTCAGAAGTAATGGATTTCGCTGCTGTCCGGTAATTTGATTGGATGGCCACCATGTCATCAAAGCTTAAATCAGTTGCGACACTATCTTCTAACGTCTTCAAAATTGATTCATAATTGGTAAGCGACTTGAAGGAGACCGCTGATTTAATCAACGACGTAATGACTTGGCGTTGTCGTTTTTGACGACCATAATCGCCTTCTGGATCATCATAACGCATCCGTGAATAATCTAAGGCTTCTTTCCCGGTTAGATGCATCTTCCCTTTTTTGAAAGTTGTATTGTATTTAAACGGAAATGGGACGTTAACATCAACGCCACCAACAGCATCGACGATTTTCGATAAAGCCCCCATGTTAATCGTTACGTAATAATCAATTGGCACATCAAACAGCTTTTCAACGGTTTTTTTAGCCATCTCAGAGCCACCTACATTATAGGCTGCATTAATTTTTTGCATATCAAAAGACTTAGCGCCCTGTAACTCCGCTAATGTGTCCCGCGGAATGCTGACTAACTTGACCTGTTCCTTTTTAGGATTGACAGTCGCCACAATCATTGTATCTGAATTACCTTTGTCAATTCGGCCTTCAGCACCGGTATCGACACCCAACAATAAGATGGAGAAGGCTTTTTTATTCTTAATCGCCTTAGAAGTAGCTTCCGATTTATTAATTTTATCGGCTGCAGACTTCAATTGGCTACTGACCCGCATCGCATACGCGCCACCTGAAAAGACGAGAATCACGATGATTAATAGGAATATTTTTAATTTCCGGTGGCGTTTGCCTTTTTTGTATTTATCTTCTCTTGAGCCAAAAAAGTTAGAATTCTGCATAAGTGGTTCCCTTCTATGTTATACTAGCGCGAATATTATGTATGTTGTCATTATAGCTGAATTATCAAAGCAAACAATCGTTTTTAAGAAAAGTTATACAATTTTAATATTTATTTTGAAAGGTTTCGTGGCTGAATTATCTCTGAACTATGCTAGAATATGTTTAATTATTCATATTCTACGGAGGTTTATTATGGCAATCCACAAATTACCCACACGCTCTGAAGTCCCTGAAAACTTAACTTGGGACCTCAGTACGATTTTCAAAAATGACTTAGATTTCGAAACAGCTCTCGCAACGCTCAAACAAGCTCTGCCAACACTCGAACAATATAACCACCCGTTTAAAACGGCTGACCAACTTGTAACAACAATTGAACAAGTGTTGACTGTCTTTAGACAATTAGAAACCGTCTACGTTTACGCTAGCATGAAAAATGATCAAGATACAACTAACGTCACTTACCAAGGTTATCAAGCCCAAGTTGATGCTTTGGCAGCGGACGTTTCTGCCGCCGCCGCCTTTTTAGAGCCCGCTATCCTGGCGATTCCTGTTGACCAATTGTCTGCTTGGCAAGCTAGTGAACCGGCACTTGAAAGTTATCAACACTTTATCCAAACCATCACCGATAGTCGTGAACATGTGCTATCTGAGCAAGAAGAAGCCTTAATCGCCGCTGCTGGTGATATCTTGGGTGCGGCTAGTCAAACCTTTAGCGTTTTGGATAACTCAGATATTCAATTCCCAGACGTGGTCGACGAAACCGGTCAAACACATCAATTATCAAACGGCCTCTATAGCCAATTGTTGCAATCAACTGACCGTCAAGTCCGTCAAGAAGTCTTTGAAGCACTCTACAGCACTTACGACCAATTCAAAAATACGTTTGCGACCACCCTTGCGACCGAAATCAAAGGGCACAACTACCTCGCCCAAGTCCACCACTATGACAGTGCGCGCCAAGCAGCTCTTGCACCTAAAGCCATCCCCGAAGCAGTCTACACAACTTTAGTGGCTCAAGTGAACCAACATCTGCCATTGTTACATCGTTATGTTAAATTACGTCAAAAGCAATTAGCATTACCGCAATTGCACATGTACGACTTATACACACCACTTCTGGGCAAGCCCGCTTTAAGCTACACTTATCCACAAGCGCAAGCAACTGCTCGTGAAGCACTAGCCATCTTAGGCCCCGAATACACACCAATTGTGGACCAAATCTTTGACCAACGGCAAATTGATGTCGTTGAAAACAAGGGCAAACGCAGTGGCGCTTACTCAGGTGGTGCTTACGATACCAATCCGTTCATTCTCTTGAACTGGCAAGATGATCTTAACAACTTATACACACTAGTTCACGAAACTGGCCATAGTGTCCACAGTTATTTAACACGTCACAATCAACCTTACGTCTATGGTGATTATCCTATCTTCGTCGCTGAAATTGCATCAACAACGAATGAAAATTTGCTTACAGAATATCTCTTGAAGACGCAAAAAGATCCTAAGGTTCAAGCCTACTTGTTGAATTACTACCTTGATGGCTTCAAAGGGACTGTCTTCCGCCAAACGCAATTTGCCGAATTCGAACATTATATTCACGAAGCGGCAGCCAACGGGACCCCTTTAACGGCTGATTACATGTCAAATTATTACGCTGACTTAAATGCCCGCTATTACGGCGATGCGGTCGCCAAAGATCCTCAAATCGCCTTAGAATGGGCTCGGATTCCCCATTTTTATATGAACTATTATGTTTACCAATACGCAACTGGCTTTGCCGCTGCCACGACGCTCGCTGATCAAATTACCACGGGCCAGCCAGACGCACTTGACAATTATCTCACCTACCTCAAAAATGGGAGTGCCAGTTACCCAATTGAAACGATGCAAAAAGCCGGTGTGGATATGACCAATGCCGATTACCTTGAACGCGCTTTTGACGTTTTTGAACAACGACTCGATCAACTAGAAGCATTACTTGCTGATATGTAACTATTAAAAAAAGTCTGGCCAGTGGCCAGACTTTTTTTAATGACTAACATGTTGATGATATAAAAGTGCAATAAAGTAAAAGATAAATTCTAGCGTTGCGATAAAGAAGGTCACTGGCCAATTAGTAACATAACCTAGCCATAAACCTAACCAAACCCCTAACAAAGCCGCCCCCACGGAAACTGCCAGCATTGCCGGTACACTCTTCGCAAGATATTTTGCAATAAAGGCTGGTAAGGTCACTAGAATAAAGACTAATAATGAACCCACGATTTGGGCCGCGATACTAACACTAATCGCCAAGAGGATTAGGAAATAAATCGATAACCAATTAGTCTTTAACCCTTGTGCTTGGGCGCCAATTGAATCGTATGAATCAAAGACCAAGTACCGGTAGAAAAGTAAGATGCCGACCACAATAACTCCTGATAACGTAATTAACTGATAAACATCCGTTAAACTGATGCCGATAATTGAGCCAAATAAAATATTTGTCGCATAACTGGCATTGCGGTTAGATAACGACAAGAATAAAATGCCTAACCCGACAAACAAACTTGAAATCGCACTAATCGAGGCTTCTCGTCTTGATTCCTTGGCACTCATCTGGCCAATTGTAATCGAACTAATCATTGTGAACAATAACATCCCGTTTAGCGGGGCAATGCCTAAGAAGACACCAAATGAAGCACCCGCAAAGCCAATCTCGGCAAGCGTATGCGCTAAAAACGACATATTTCTAGCAACTACAAAAACCCCAATTAAACCACATGTAATGGCAATAAATGTACTGGCGACAAACGCATGCCGCATAAAATCAAAAGTTAACACTCAACCGTCCTCCGCTTTAATCTAATTCTAGGTTAGGGTCTAATTGACTCATCGGCCCCATTTCGTATTGACCGCGCTTCAAGAATAAATATTGATCCGTATACTTACGCGCTAAATCTAAATCATGAGTAACAAAAATCACGGTTAAGCCGTGCAGACGATTTAGTTCTGCCACTAGTGCCATGACTTCTTCTTTAGTTTCAATATCTAAACTGGCCGTTGACTCATCCAAAATCAAGAGGTCCGGTTCACTGATTAAAGCTTGCGCGAGGTATGCTTTTTGTTTTTCACCACCAGAAGCATTGCCAACCGTCGTTTTTTGAAGGGCCGTTAAATGTGTCTGGGCCAAAATCTTATCGAGTGCTTGGCGTTCTGCTTTAGTGTGCCAAGGCAGATGCTTGGTTAATTGGTTAAGACTAACAAAACTTCGAATCGAGAGCGGGTATTCTGCTTCTAAATTCCGAAATTGCGGCACGTAGCCAATGTTCAAACTTTGCTTGTCTGGTGAAAAAGTTAATTCGCCGGCGGTCGGTTGCAAACTGCCAATTAAGATTCGCACGAGCGTTGTTTTACCAACACCGTTAGGCCCAATTAAACTGGTCATGCTCCCGCGTTCAATCTTAAAATTAAGATCCTTTAAAACCTGACGATTACTGAAGGTCATTCCTAAATTTGTGGCACTTACTAATTCTGTCATTTTACGTTTTGAGCCTTTCCTACTGCATCAAATTGCTGTTGCATCCAAGTTAAATAGGTTTGTTTAGCTGGTAGTGTTTCTGTCACCTGAACAACTGGGACCTTTTCCTTCGTTGCTAATTGGTGCATCTCTTTAATCGTCCGACTTTCTTCTTGCTTGTTGACGACTAAAAAGGCAATTTGATGTTTCTTAATGAGTTGACGCATAGCGTCGATATCTTGTGGTGATGGATCCGTACCGTCTTCGATGGCTTTAGCAAAATGCCGATTGGCAACTTGATAACCCATTTCTTTTAAAGCGTAATCAAAGACTGGTTCACTGACCGCCACTTTTTGGCCCTTGGCTTGTGCCTTGAGACCTGCCAATTGTGTTTTCAAATCGGCTAGTTTCTTTAAGTAAGCTTGACCATTTTTTTGAAAATCAGCTTTATGCGCCGGATCAAGCTTACTAAAACGGGTGATTAATTGTTTAGTGAGCGTTGGCATGGTCTCTAAATCATACCATAAATGTTCATTGGCGCCATCGGTTCGTTTCATTAGTTTATTGACTGTGATCATTGTTTGCTGATCAGAATTGGAACTGGCTGCCACCTTGGATAACCATTGATCATAGCCCAGACCGTTTTCAATCACAACATCGGCTTGTGCAACTTGCTTAGCATCTTGGGTTGTTGGTTCGTATGAATGAGGATCTAAACTGGGACTGTTAATAATGGATGTCACTTGCCCGTGCTTGCCTAAGACTGCTTGGGCAGCTTCCCCATAGAAATCCAGCGATGAGACGACCTGAATGCCTTTAGTGGTCTGTTTAGTCTGACCACAACCGGCAATTATCATTGTGACCATTAATAAAAGAGCGACTATGCCCAATCGTTTTTTATTCATCTCTTTCTCCTTTTTAAATCGTAATAGTTACGTTTTACTTGAATTATTTTACAGGAGTCCGCCAGTTTGTCAATCTTTTTCAGAAAAGAACGTCATCAAAAAATAGGAATTGCGACAAAATAATTTCTGTCTCAACTCCTATTAATCGATTACCAAATTTGTTCAACCTGCCCATCTTGGGTTACAAAATAGCCAGCCCGAGGTGAATCTTCATTAGGTGCGTAGCAATTAATTAAATAACCTTGTTGTGCGTTACGTGTGATCAACCCATTATTTAAGTAAGATAAATGAGCTTGTGTTTGCCCAACCTGTTGCATCACTAAGCGAATCGCCTGATTGCCATCCACAGTCGTTGTTGGTTGACTTGTTTGTGGTTGGCTAGTCGTTGCTGATGATTGGCTATTGGCTGATGACTGTGCACTTGATTGTTGCGCACTTTGGCTCTGAGTGGCCTGCGATTGACTCGTTTGACTGCTGGTTACTTGACTACTTTGGGTTGAAGCGGATTGACTGACGGTTGATGTCGCATCAGTTGCACTTGGTGTTGCGCCACTTTGACTGCTTGAGCTTGTCACTTCAGAATCACTTGCTGATTCTGAAACGGCAGCTTCTGACGATTGACTTTGTGTTTTCTTTGAATGACTTGTCTTTTTAACACTTGTCACTTTTGATTCAGATGAAGCTGAGCTCTTTGCTTCTTGCTTTTGGCCACAAGCACTCAATAATAACAATCCTGAAACTAACACCGTACTCATTACAACTGATTTTTTCATCATAAACCCTCCACATTCTTTTTTTAGCTTAATTGTTGTGCTACTTGTTTGGCAATTACCATATCAGTTGGATAAGGTGTATCAACCCCTCGTACCTTCTGATAGGCGTCCGCTCCTTTAGCAGCCAACACAACAATGTCCCCCGGTTGACTTTCTTCGATAGCTTGTTTAATCGCTGTTGCGCGATCGATTTCAACCGTCGTGGCAACCTTATCTTGATCGATACCGGCTAAAATTTCTGCCGCAATAGCCGCGGGATCTTCATAACCCGGATCATCGGTCGTTAAAATCGCACGATCTGCATATTCGTTTAAGACTTGCGCAAAACCAGCTCGTCTTGAAACGCCCTTATCGCCAGGGCTTCCAACAACCACTAGTAACTTAGGTTGATTATATTCCTTTTGGAGGAAGCTCAATAAAGCTTTCATGCTAGCGTAATTGTGGGCATAGTCCACATAAACTTGACCATGACCTTCAACCGCTAGGGTTTCCATTCGGCCTGGAATCTGCAAACGACGGATACCTTGTTGGGCAGCGATTAAATCGGCACCCCCTAAGGCGGCACCAATAATGGCCGCCGTCGCATTACTTTCATTGAAATCACCAATCAAACGTAATTGGTAATCTCCAGAAACACCTAATTGAATCGCCTTTTTAGAAACAGCGGTCACTTTAAAGCGGCTTTGTGCTAAGGTCATCGCTTGATTTTCAAAACGGAAATCAATATCCACTGGTTGCGCTGGTTGATAACTCGTATCTGCAAATAAGTAAATATTTTCTGGTTCAGTTGTCGTTGTCGCTGCAGCGTATACATCCCCGAAATTTTGGGTTTGCGCGTTAATCACACAGTGCCGTGAATTAACGAGTAATTGCAATTTACAGTGTAAGTAATCTTCAAAGTTAGGATGTTCATTAGGACCCACATGATCCGGTGAAATATTCAAGAAGAAGCCAACATCAAACGTTAACCCGTAAACTCGATTTTTCTTATAGGCCTGTGATGAGACTTCCATTACCAAGTGTGTCATGCCATTTTCAACAGCTTGGCGCATATCGTGGAATAAATCCAAACTTTCAGGTGTCGTCAAATCTGATTTAAAGCGGTCCGCTGGTTTAGGTCCCAGTATTCGATCGATTGTTGAAAAGAGGGCTGTTTTTTGGTTAGTGGCATCTTGTAAGATTGATTGCGTGAAATAAGAAGCCGTCGTCTTCCCCTTAGTCCCCGTATAAGCCACGATGAAGAGGTCGTCTTGTGGGTAATCATAAAAGGCAGCCGATAAAACAGCCATTGCGTTTTGCACATTTGTCACAATTAACGCGTTCATCCCGTTACCTTCAACAATGGGTTGTTCTGCAACGTAAGTAACCGCGCCGGCTTCTTTAGCGTTCGTTAAGAACACCGGGCGGAAATTTCCCTTACAGAAAAAGAGGGAATCTGCTGTTACCTTGCGTGAATCATAGGCAATCCCGGTCATATTCAAGTTTGAATCCCCATTGAGGGCTACACTTTTTAGTAAATGATGCTCTTTTAAAATTAATGTACATGCATCCAATGTTAAAGCCATTTTCGTCCTCCTAGACTCATTATGAATTGGTTTAATTATAGCATATTCAAGCTTAAACCGATTGAATAATGCTGATAAATCGGCGTTATTATCACTAAAAAAAGAATGCTTAAACGATTGATTCTCGTTTAAGCATTCTTATCATTTAATTAAAATAAGTCAGCGAAAAATTCACCAATACCATCACCAATTAAGACAAAGACGTTCGCTTTAGGATCAGCTGTCTTGGTTTGTAATGAATATTGCGGTGTTGTCCCTAGATACCGGTTCGTTACGCCCGCAATCTTTGGTGTCACTTTACCGATGACGGCCGCCTTCTTAACAGGCGCTGTTAGTTGACGCTTTTGACCACCTTGAACCACTTGATACTCCCAATCAATATTAGCAACTTGGGTGCCTTTAGGAACCCACATGGCAATTGCTTGCGGTGTTTCAAGCGCGACAGTCTTCGTCCGACCATACTTCACATCAGCCGTTGCAAAAGGTTTGATGGTTGCCCCTTTTTTGACGAGTTGCGTCTGTTGCCAGTTATCAAAAACATATTGCATCACTTTATTGGTTTCAACAAAGCGACGCCCTTTGTCACTACCATTAGCGTGCATTACAACGGTTAAAATCCGGTGGCCATCTTTAGTGGCCGTCCCGGTAAAACAATCGCCAGCTTTATCCGTTGTCCCGGTCTTCAAACCGTCGACCACGTAATCTTTAGGCGCGTTATTTTGGCCTGGTAACATTAAGTTCCAAGTAGCCATCTTCGTCTCATCAATCGTCTTAGGGCCAAACGTAAAGGCCGTTTGCTTCGTTGTTGCTAGCACTTCAGGGAAAGTCTTCAATAAGTGTTGGGCCACGATTGCAACTTCAGAAGCACTCATTTCATTTTCCGCATCGGCAGCACTACCAGGATACGTGTCCCCTTTTAAATACTGATTATTCAAACCAGAAACGGAATACAACTTAGCATCCTTAATGCCCCATTGACTAACTTGTTGGCGCATCAGATCAACGAAGTTCTTTTGAGAACCAGCGACTAGATTGGCCAACATCATTGCCGCATCGTTTGCTGAAGCAATCAACATTGCTTGGTATAGTTCGCGAACGCTATACGCCTTATCCGCTTGAAGGGGGACATTTGTTAATTCTTTGTCCTGACTCAGCTTATAAATGGCAGCGTCTGGCTTAGTGGTTTGATCCCACTTCAACTTACCTTGTTTGATTTGATCTAAGACGATATAGGCGGTGATCATCTTGGTCATCGATGCAATCGGTAAGACTTGGTCAGCATTTTTTTCATACAAGACCTGTCCTGATTGGGGGTCGATTGCAATTGCGGCGCTAGCGTCAACTTGTGGTGCGCTAGTGGCCGTAGCCGCTTGAACACCTTGTTGCGTGACACTTGTCGCAACAGCCACTGGTGTCACTAATAAAAGGCCAGTCATTAAAACCTGTAATATTCTTTTAAACACAATGCTACTCCTTAACTGTTTTTAGCGGCGCCATTTTGCGGTTCAATCTGACGTCCTAGTTTTAAAGGTAAGTGTATCACAAAACTAGTCAGTTCTGGGGTGGAATCTGCATAAATATACCCACCGTGCAAGGCAACAATACTTTGCGTAATTGCTAAACCGAGCCCCGTGCCACCGGTTTCTTGTGAACGTGATGCTTCCACACGATAAAAGCGATCAAATAGTTGATTTAATGAGTCGCTTGGAATTTGTTGACCATCATTAGAGACTTTAATGATCGCCTCTTGACCGACTTTTTCGGCGGATAAAATAATTTGCTTACCGCCTTTACCATACTTCAGCGCGTTAGCAATCAAATTATTGAAAACTCGACCCAACTTTTCAGTATCAGCTTCCATCATTAATGGTGTTGGCTGACACTTAACAGTGATTTGCATATTTTTCTTTTGTGCTTCTAATTCAAAGCTAGCGGCTAGTTGTTCTAGCATTTGCTCCATGTCAAAAGTCGTTTTAGCAATCGGTGTTGAGGTTTGCCGAACCTTTGTATACTCGAATAAATCTTCAACTAAGACCTTCATTTGTTGGGCCTTCACATAGGCTGTATGTGTGTACTTGGTCAATTCATCCTTGGTTTGATACTGATTATCTTCAATTAAACCTAGATAACCAATAATCGATGTCAATGGTGTGCGTAAATCATGACTGACGTTGGTGATCAGTTCATCTTTGCTCTTTTCAATTTTACGTTCTTCTTCCATTGAGCGGACGGTGCTATCAACTAGCGTATTGACACTGTCGATCACGCGTTGCAAATCGCGATTAACCCGCAAGTTGATCCGGTGCTCTAGATGTCCGTCAGCGATGTAGTGCAGTTCGCCAATGACGTGCCACATCTGCATTTGATGATAACGCCGAATTAAGCGCCAATAGACTACTAACACATCCGCAATCCCCATCAAAATTACAAACCAGTTTTGCCAACTCCAGATATGCCAACCATTAGGGCCAATCGCAATCGCATTTTTAATCATCCAAACGCCCCCGCGCAATTGTGGATTATTAAGGATTGCTTGTTGGAGTAAGACCATAATTGATAAATTTAACAACAATAAAAGGATCACCGTAATGATCCCCTCAGCAAACAGCTCACTCTTTTCTTTGGCCGTGAGTTGTACTTTTTTAAAATCTTGTCCGACTTGATATTCGTTCATTAGACCTCGACCTTATATCCGACACCCCAGACGGTTTCAATCACTTTTTCCCCGTCAGTTGCTTCTTCGATTTTATCCCGTAAATGACTGACATGGACCATTACGGTTTTAGCTGACACAATACTTTCTTGCTTCCAAACCCGTTCAAAAATATCATCCGCTGAAAAAACCCGGTTGGGATGACTCGCTAAGAGATATAAAATTCCGAATTCAAGTGCCGTTAATTGGATTTGTTTACCCGCAATCGTTGTTACCTCATGCGAATCGCGCTTAATCACAAGTGGCCCCACTTCTAGAATATCCGGGACTTCGTTTGTGACTTGTTGTTGGCTACGGCGCAATAATGATTTTACCCGGGCCATCACTTCAAGCGGATTAAAGGGTTTTGACACATAATCATCCGCACCTGTGATGAGACCTTGGATTTTATCCATATCCGTTGTCTTGGCAGAAACCACCAAAATTGGGACTTGTGAATCCTTACGGACCGCTTTAATGACTTCAATCCCGCTCATATTGGGCATCATAATATCTAAAATCATTAAATCAATGCCTGGGTTAGTGGCAATTTTAGTCAAAGCTTCCTTGCCGGTAAAAGCTTGAATAGGTTCATAACCTTCATTTTTGACATAAATACTGAGTAGTTCAACAATTTCTTTATCATCATCAACAATTAGAATTTTCATATTAATTACCTCATTTAATTTAAACACGTTTGAGTGATTCGCTATTATTGTAACAAAGAATCAGTTAGGTAAGGGTAAAGAATTCTTTAAATCCGCCCATAAAAAAGACGCCGGCGACAAAATTAAATTTGCCCCAGCGCCTTCATTTTAACATAGGTTTATCTTGCTGAATAATTAGGTGCTTCTTTTGTAATTTGAACATCATGTGGATGTGATTCTGTTAAACCAGCGTTTGAGATTTGAACAAATTGGGCATTATCCTGTAAATCACGGAGGTTAGCAGCCCCAACATAGCCCATCCCTGAACGTAAACCACCAAGTAATTGGTAGATCACATCGCCAAGTGCACCTTTGGCAGCCACGCGACCTTCGATTCCTTCTGGGACTAACTTGTTTGCTTCATTCACCCCACTTTGGAAGTAACGATCTGATGAACCGTGTGACATGGCAGCTAAACTACCCATGCCACGATAAGTCTTGAAACGACGCCCTTGATAAATTTCAAATTCACCAGGTGCTTCGTCAGTACCGGCTAACATGCTACCGAGCATCACCGCATTGCCACCAGCTGCAAGAGCTTTAACAATATCACCTGAATACTTAATCCCACCATCGGCGATGATTGTCTTACCATATTCACGCGCAACACTAGCAGCATCATAGATAGCTGTTAATTGTGGGACACCAACGCCGGCGACAATCCGAGTTGTACAGATTGAACCCGGGCCAATCCCAACTTTAACCACATCCACACCAGCATCATATAAGGCTTTTGTGCCTTCGGCAGTTGCGACGTTCCCGGCAATCAAGGTTGCTTCTGGGAAACGGTCCCGGATTTCAGCAATTTTACGTAAAACACCAGCTGAATGGCCATGCGCTGTATCAATGATAATAGCATCCGCACCAGCTTTTAATAACGCTTCTGCCCGATCAAACGTATCACTTGTGACCCCGACAGCAGCAGCCACTAATAGGCGACCATATTGGTCCTTAGCGGCCTTAGGGAATTCTTGTACTTTTTCAATATCTTTAATCGTGATTAAGCCGGCTAAACGACCATCTTCACCGACTAAAGGTAATTTTTCAATTCTATTTTGTTGGAGGATTTGTTCAGCTTCTTCTAAAGAAGTACCCACAGGTGCTGTTACAAGCGCTTCGTGCGTCATGACGGTTCCGATTTCAGCAGAGAAGTCAGAGATAAAACGCAAATCACGGTTCGTAATAATCCCAACTAACTTCAGATCATCGAGATTTGAAACGATTGGGACACCACTAATGCGGTATTTGCGCATCAAATCTTCAGCAGCACTGACGGGTTTGTCCGCTGTTAAATAAAACGGATCAATAATAACGCCGTTTTCTGAACGTTTAACCTTCAATACTTCATCTGCTTGGCGTTCGATACTCATATTCTTATGAATAACCCCTAAACCACCTTGACGCGCCATAGCAATCGCCATTGGTGCTTCCGTAACGGTATCCATGCTGGCACTCATAATCGGTGTGTTCAACTTGATATTCTTGGCAAGTTGCACTCCTAGATCCACCTCATTTGGTAAAACGTGGCTTTCCGCTGGTACTAATAAGACATCATCGAACGTAAACCCTTTTTTTGTAAATTTTGATTCCCATGCAGACATAATCTTCCTCCATTCGTGAACTTAATCGGCCATCAGTCTACTAAATGTTCGTATTAACCATCAAGATTAACTGATTTAAAATTTGATAAAATATTAGCAGATTTTTCAGTAAAGGTCAATGGACTCTTACTAAAAACTTATTTTCGCGTCCATAGCCTCTAAACAAATTCCGAACATTTAAAATAAGGGTGCATGTCATCAATCTTCGTTATACAATAGAAGTAACTTATTACAAAGGATGGATTGGCATGCAAGAACAACAACGGGTTTTAAATTTAACGCGCAGTTATAATCTCCGCGAATTAGGTGGTTATCCAACCGTTGACGGCAAGACCGTTAAATGGCACAAATTACTGCGCTCTGGTAGTTTAAACGCACTGACCGCAACAGATATCGAAGACCTCCTAAATTACGGCGTTGCTTACGATGTTGATTTCCGTTCCCGGCACGAAATTAAGGTTGCACCAGATCCATTTGATGATAGCCAACTCACTTACCACCGTCTTTCGGTATTTCCGTTCACGGACCAAGCAGACGCCCCAAAAAAACCAGCTAAAAAGGGATTATTTCATCTTTTTAGTAAAAAAGAACCTGCTACACCCGAACGTTCAAGTATGGACCGAATGTACGAACAATTAGTCACAGACTCGCACGCACAAGCCGCTTACCGCGATCTATTTACCGTATTATTGAATAATCATGATAACGACGGCGCGGTCCTTTATCACTGCTCAGCCGGCAAAGATCGGACTGGGATTGCTACTATGCTCATTCTCAGCGCATTAGGCGTCGACTGGGCAACCATTGCGGACGATTTCGTCCTTTCAAACGAAGTCTTAGGTTTAACCACAACGGCCCCTACTCGCATTAGTAGCAACGACGCCCAAGTCGCCGCAATGAATGGTAAAAGTGTTTCAAAAGCCAACCTCGAACTCGTCAGAGAAACAATTGAACAACATTACGGCAATATGGACAATTACTTAGCCCAAGCAATGGCCCTCAAACCAGCAGAAATAGCACAATTAAAGAACGACTACTTAGAATAGCGTGTCCCTTGCAAGTGTTTAGATTTTGAGCATTTGCCTAGGCCAATAAATAAGCGACGCAGTCGATTATTTGCGGGACGTAGCAAAGCGCAAAAATCTACTTGCAATGGCACGTTTCAAATCAGAGTGCCCCAGCAACCGGGTTGATTCCGAGGATTAGCATAGGTAGGCAACAACCGATGCAATCGGTTGTTTGACTAACGACGCTAAACGTAAGAATCAGGTTGATATGGCACGTTTTAGATAGAGTGCCCCTTGAAGCTTGATCAGATTTTGAGCATTAACATAGAGTGGAGAATTAACGATGTAATCGCTAGTTTGACAATCGTCGTTAAGCGCAGAAATCTAGCTTCAATGGCACGTTTCAGCTAGAGTACTCCCTTTCAAAGAGACACCAAAAGAGGTGCGCCCAAAATTAATTTTGGGCGCACCTCTTTTTACCGTTTTTAGAGCAATTACTGCTCTTCCATATGTTAATTATGCGCGCTTTTTGATGTGATTACAAGACTGTTCTTTTCATATTGGGCTTGCTACACTAGGTAAACAACTTTGTAAGGGGCTGATCGTATGACAACCGATTTTGAACAAGAACAAACCCACCTAACCACAATTTATCAACAACTAACAGCCACTTTAGCAGCCATCAACGATGCTCAATCGCAGAATCATCAGGCTGGCAACACTATTAAAGCTCAGATTACCGGCGAAGCTAAACTCAATTTTGATTCATATGCCGATAACCTCGACACCTTTGCCGTTCTAGAAACCATCAATAAAGAAATCGATATGCTCAACCTCAAAACTGATTCATTGCTCGCTAGGAAAGACGAAACGTTACGCCTCTTAGAACAACCTTATTTTGCCAAAATTGCGCTGACCTTCCCGGAAGACCCCGACACTGAGGCTTTTTACCTCGGTTCAGCTAGTTATACCAATCAAGATGGCGAACCCGTTATTTTTGATTGGCGTTCACCAATCGCTGATGTTTATTATCAACAGACATTCGGCCCTACCAGCTATCAAGCTAACGGCCGCCAAATCCCGGTAACTTTAAAACAACGGCGCCAATTTCAAATTCAAGCTGACCAATTAATTGATTTTTTTGATACCCAGATTGCGATTGAAGACCCGCTATTATTAGCAACGTTAAAAGAAGCTAAAACAACCCAAATGAGTGCCATTACCGCAACGATTCAAAAAGAACAAAACGCGATTATTCGCCAACAAACGACTGACCATCTCCTAATCGATGGTATTGCCGGTAGTGGTAAAACGTCCGTTATTTTTCAACGAATTGCCTATCTCCTCTACCGGCAACGCAAGGAACTAGCGCTCAACGAAGTTTTGATGATTTCGCCTAACCGCTTGTTCCAAGACTATATCGCTCAAGTTTTACCCGATCTTGGCGAACAAACACCGGTCAACCTCACTTTGCAACAACTATTAGCGCAGTTGCTGCCAGAAGAGTTGGTAAATCTTCCCATTGCAGCACAACCGGCTACCTTAGCAATTGACCAACTAACATTGCAGACAAGCGACTTCCAGTCATTAAATAGCGGGTTACCCTTCACCATTGACGCCGCGACTAGTTATCAATTTTTCTTGAAGACGCCGGTGGATGCACCGTTAGACAAACGCATCCAAGCCACCCAGCAACAACTCACAAGTTATCTACAGGAACAATTAATGGCAATTGCCAAAGCTTCCACGACTTTAACACGTTTAGAAAGTTTAACGGAAACCGAACAGCAGCAAACCTTCGGACGCTTAATTCGCGAGGACGAACCATTAGCACCGCTCGCTTTAAAAATGGTTCGTTATGATTACCAAGCTTTATCTGAGCAATTACACGACTATCAATGGTTGGCCTTTGAACAAATTATTGCGCGCCAATCAACTATGGATGCCGTGATTGCAGCACAAGTTTACAGTTATTTAACGCAGCGTATTTTTCCCAAAGTTAAACAGGTCTTTATCGACGAAGTACAAGACTATCACGCTAGCACCTTGCACCTTTTTAAACAGCTTTTCCCCAAGGCGCAATTCACCGTCTTCGGCGATCAACATCAAAGTATCATCCCTCATAAAATTCAATTCAGTAAATTGCCCGCGATTTTTCCTAATCTCCAAACCCAAACATTACGGACGAGTTATCGCTCATCCGGGGCGATTACCGCGTTATTCAGTCAGCTATTTCCTGATTTATCCGATGTTCACGCGGTCCAACCGCACGGTGTTCAACCAACGTATCTGAGCGCGACTAATGATACCGACTACCTGGCACAAATCCAAGCGCAAATCGAGCAACTGCCCGCTGACCAAACATTAGCGATTATTACCCCTGCCGGTCAGTTTGATGAGCGCCTGTTAAAGTTAAAAGATGTCCACCACTTATCCACAGAAACAACCACCCTCCCCGAAAGTGGGGCCCTCACATTACCATTAACACTCGCTAAAGGCTTGGAATTTGATAACGTCTTGCTGTATGACTTAAGCAATGACTACTACACTGACCCAGCAGTGGGGCGTAACCGCCTCTACACAGCTATTTCAAGAGCGACCCATCGCTTAACGCTCAGTGCGCTTGGCAAGTTACCGCATGCCTTAAATGCATAATCAAAAATCCCGGTTCAGCCGTTTTATATTGGCTGAACCGGGATTTTTTTGAGGCTTGAAACGTACTGCCTACAATATTTAAACGTGCGCCACCGAGCATATTTCTGCGGCTAGCTACGTCCAGCAAATGACCAACACATTGGTCATTCACCAGACTAGGCTAGTCCTCAAAATATAACCGCCCGCTGTCACACTCTATTCAAATACAAATTGATTGTTATACAATTCTGCGTAGAAACCTTCTTGTGCTAGTAGTTCTTGGTGATTGCCTTCTTCGATAATTTGGCCATCTTTTAAAACGATAATTCGATCCGCATTTAAGATGGTTTTCAAGCGATGGGCAATCACAAAACTGGTCCGGCCCTGAATCACATTTTCCATCGCTTTTTGGATATGACTTTCAGTCACCGTATCGACGTTACTTGTTGCTTCATCTAGAATCAAGAGCGCTGGATCCGTGATAATCGTCCGCGCAATACTGATCAATTGTTTTTGACCGGTACTAAAGATGTTGTCTTCTTCGCTAACCTTCGTTTGATAGCCATCTTCCAACGTCATAATGAAGTCATGAATATGGGCTTGTTGTGCCGCTGCAATCACTTCATCATCAGTCGCATCTGGTTTCCCAAAGACAATATTGTCGCGAATCGTCCCTGTGAATAAAACTGATTCTTGGAGGACAATCCCTACATGTGCGCGTAACGTATCCAAATCCATATCGCGGATATCAACGCCATCAATCTTAACGGTGCCTTGATCCACATCATAGAAGCGGTTCATTAAGTTCATGACCGTCGTTTTCCCAGAGCCAGTTGGCCCAACCAACGCAATCATTTGCCCTTTATCAACCTCAATATTCACATCGTGCAGGATTTGTTTGCCTGGTAAATAACTAAAATCAACGTGTTCCATCGTTACTGACCGTTCAATCCCATTGAATTGTTGCCCATTCGTTGGGCGAATTTCATCATCTTCATCAAAGACTTCATTGACCCGGCGTGCACCGGTAATTGCCAATTGAATCATGCTGTAACTTGATGAGAGTTGCGCAATTTGATTATAGAATTGTTGTGAATATTGTACAAAAGTCACCACTAACCCTAAAGCAACGGATTTTTTGATATCCCCGTTGACCGCTAACCAGCTCCCAAAGAAAATCACAATCGCTGTATTGACTAGTGACATCCCTTGCATCAATGGGAAAATCATCCCTGAATAAATTTGCCCTTTCAAGGTTGCTTTCCGGACACTTTCGTTATGCTCCACAAAGCCGTCAATTGTTTCAGCTTGTAGGCTGTTGGTAATAATCACTTTTTGCCCCGTAATTTTTTCGTTGATATAACCATTGAGCTTGCCCACTTCATCTTGTTGCACATTGACATATTTTTGCGCTTTGTTGATAATAATCCACGCTAAAATAAACGAAATTGGCACTGACGCAATTGTGACCCACGCCAATTGGGTATCTTTTCTAAACATCATAATTAACAAACCAATCAACAAGGCCGTTCCCGACACTAATTGGCTTAACACTTGGTTCATTGCGTTATAAATATTATCTAAATCACTCGTAAAACGGCTGAGGATATCGCCATCTGAATGACGATCAAAATATTTAATCTGCATCTTTTGTAATTTATTAAATAACCCAATTCGCATCCGATTGGTCGACAACGCATTGACACGTGAAAAGGCTGCGCCTGAAACGAAAGTGGCCGCTGAACTCAAGACGTAAAAAAGGACTAACGACACAATGACATCAATAAAAGCATCTTTGGAAGCACCACTGGTTGGTAAATGTTGGGCTTTTAAAACCTGAAACTTCGTGGCGTATTTAACCAGTTCATTCAATGCATCCCCAATATATTCGGGTGCCTTGACTTGTAAATAAGTGGCAAAAACGGTCATCACCAGGATCAGTGCAAAAGATGGTTTATAGCGTTTTAAATAATGGTAGAAAAAGACCATGGCACGTTTAAATTCTTTCATAATTTAGCCTCGCTTTCCCTTTTGAGTTTCGAAAATTTCACGGTAAACAGCACTGGTTTCTAACAACTCATGATGCGTCCCGACACCAACTAAGCGACCTTCATCTAAGACCAAGATTCGATCAGCGTTAACGACTGACGAAATCTTTTGCGCAATAATCAACGTGGTAGTATCGGCTAATTCGCGATCAAGGGCTTCTTTTACCAATTTTTCAGAATGAGCATCCAGCGCACTCGTACTATCATCTAAGATTAGAATCTTAGGTTGACCAATCACACCACGTGAAATTGAAAGGCGTTGTTTTTGCCCACCTGAGAAGTTGGCACTACGTTCTTCAACTGGTGCATCGTACGTATCGGCTAACTTCTCGATGAATTCTTTGGCTTGCGCAATGCCAGTCGCGCGATCCATATCAGCGTTATCAGCATCTTTTTTACCGTGCTTCAAGTTCTGGGCAATCGTGCCGGAGAAAAGAATCGCTTTTTGAAGTACGAATGACACTGAATCATGTAAGTTATGTTCATTCAATTCCTTAATCGGGACGCCACCAATGCGAATTTCACCTTGCGTTGGATCGAATAAGCGTGGAATCAATTGGGCCATCGTTGATTTACCAGCACCAGTTGCGCCGACAATCCCAATCATTTCCCCCGCATTAATTTCGAAACTAATATCGCTCAACGTATCATGATCGTCTTCTGGATAACGGAAACTAACATGATCAAAAGCCAAGGTTCCAGCTAAGTCTCGATCTGGCACATCAGGGTACACAATATCAGGCTCTGTGGCGAGAATTTCTTGGAGTCGTTTCAACGAAACCGCCCCACGAGAAGCCATCATCATCATCATGCCGCCCATAATAATCGACATCATGATTTGCATTAGATAGTTCATAAATGAGGCAATTGCGGCGATTGCTTCCGGATCTGTATCGACTAAGTTACCGACGAAATAGATTGAAGCAACAACTGCTAAGTTAGCGACCAACATAAATGAAGGAATCATCACTGAAAAAAGCATCCCGACAATTGCCGTATGTTTTTCCAATTGGTCACTGGTTTTTGAAAAGCGATTAATTTCATTATCTTCTTGAACAAAGGACTTCACAATCCGCGTGCCCATTAAATTTTCTTTAGCGAGGTTATTAATCTTATCGATTAAATTTTGAATCGCACCAAAGTGTTTCCCCATTGACCCCATTGATAAAAAGGTAATTACAAAAACGAGGACCACTAAGAGAATAATAATCCACCATAAGCTCGGAATTGAGTTCATCGCTAAAATGAAACTGCCGACAAATAGAATCGGAATCCGGACCAACGTTTGGAGAGACATCATAATCACATTTTGAATCTGGGTCATATCATTCGTTAAGCGCACCGAAAGATTCCCAACTGAGAATTTCTCGATGTTAGCAAATGAAAAAGTTTGAATCTTTCTAAAAGTCGTTTCCCGAATATCAGCGGTCATCCCTTGTGCAGTAATTGCCGATGTAATCGTATTGACCACCCCAGCAATTAAACCGACAACGGCAATCACAATAAGATAAATCCCAATTTGCATCACTTTATCTTGGTCATCTTTCATAATACCTTCCAAAACGTTTTGCAATAGTTTTGGTTGCCATAGTGAAGACGCAACAGATACGATGGTGGCTAATATAGATAGGCTAAAAACGCCTAGATATGGCTTCAAGTGCTGTTTCAATAATGACATGCGCATCCCTCTTTTTCCTTTAAGTTGATTCAACTGCCCAAATCATGTACAGTATAATCGAACAGTGTTCGAGTTAATACTTTAACAAATTTTAAAAATAATTACAATTCTTTTTTCTGAAAAATAAAGGCGGTTTATTAAGATGGTTAAACAAACAATTTCAGCAGCCCAAATTACGGCCGCTGCCTTTGAAATTATGCAAACCGGTGGCACAGTTGAACAACTCTCAATTCGTAAAATTGCAGCCAAACTACAGATTGGTGTCGCGACTTTTTACTGGCACTTTGAAAACAAACAAGCGCTCCTTCAAGCAATGGCGGACGAGATTATCGCCGGGATTCAATTCCCACCAACAACGACAACCATGCCTTGGACGGAACAAATCAAACTAATCTTCAAAACAATTTATGCGACCTACCTTGAACGGCCCTATGCAGCCGAATTAATGTTACGGACTGTCCCTGCAACCAAAATCCGCCTGAGCCTCATTAACCGCCTCTTACAAATCTTGTTAGACGCTGGCTTTACACCCGAACAAAGTAGCCTAGCGATTGAATCCATCGATCACTTTATGTCAGGCCTCTTCGCCGATATTGCGGATGAAATCGATATGAAACAGCGCGTGCGTCACCAAACTGATGCTTACCTCGCACAACTCCCGGTGAAGATGAAAACCATCGCTGCTGACAATCATTTCGACGCTTTTTTAAAAACGTTCGAACACCACCGGCAACAACAGCAACATTCCGCTGAAAAATTCATGTTGGGCTTAGATATTTTCCTCGCTGGCCTTGAACAACAACGCCATTCTTAACCATCAAAAAAGGACTTGGGACAAAATCACTTTTGTCTCAAGTCCTTTTCAATTACACTTCGTTATTTCGAATCACTAACCCATACCAAAGTGCCATGACAGCGACAATCGTTACGATATACAACGGCAATCGACTGATTGCGCCTGTATGCAACAAACTCATGCCGTAAGTCAAAGCACTGATTGCAAGGTAATAACCAAAACTAAATAGCCCACTGGCAGTGCCAATCACCGCTTCGTAACCGACTAATGCCAGGTTTAAAACGACCGGTAAAGTCGTATTTAATCCCCAAAAGACGATTAGAATTAAAATAACCATCAACAACAGCTGATCATAATAACTGGCAACTAACAATAACAGGCTCCCTATTAAAGCGAGTACTAAGCCGATTTTAGCCATCATTACCGCTCCCAACTTAGGTGCGCCGTAATTGGTGGTCATCGCGCCCAAAATACTAGCAGCCGCTAAAACAAGCCCTAACCAGCCATATTGAACCGTGCTGAGATGGAAATGGTTGATAAAGATAAACGGCGCTTCAGCATAATAACTGAATAAGATGCCGTTGATGCCGCTAATCACGGCCCCGTAAACCCAGACCTTTTTATCTGTTAATAAGCGTTTTGTCACTAACCCGACGTTAATCTGTGCTGGCACACCAGCTGGCCGCGTTTCTGGCAAGCACGCACCCGCGTATAAAATCGCGCCAACCGCCATCATGATTAACACCGAGAAAACTTGGCGATAACCAAAATAGGTTTGGACAAGACCGCCAATCAACGGGCCTAAGGCTGGTGCAAGTGCCATCGCTGCCCCAACTTTGGCAAAGACTTGCGCCCCACGCACACCGCTGAAGGATTCACGCATAATGGTTTGCGTCACCACTGAACCAACACTTGCGCCAAAAGCTTGTACCAATCTCGCTAGAATTAACCCACTAAAATGGCCAGCTAATAACAGGCCACCATTACCGAGCAGATAGACGCCGATGCCCAGCAGCATGGTTAACCGTCGACCAAGCTGATCAGATAACCAGCCCCAGAATAAAACACCAAAGGCAAAGGCCATAAAATAGGTACTCATGGTTAACTGCGCCGTTTGCGCACTGACGTGAAAGGCCCGACTAATCATTGGTAAGACGGGCGTAAAAATTGATTCGCTAATTTGTGGAAATCCCACCAACACAATCATTAATAGAATTGATGGGCTTTTTTTTGAGACGTTTTTCATTTTAAAACTCCTAATTAATTTAATCTGCTGAAAAACGTCTTTAGTCGCTTACGGTCGCACTTTGGATAAATTGTGCATAACTCATCTTCAATCCTCCTCATTTAATTTAGTTGACTTGTTAAACAATTCCTACCAATATATCAAAAAAACGTTGTGGATTCAAGACACAGAAAAAGAGGCCTCGAAGAGACCCCTTTAACGTGGTTTTCCAGCTAGGTTCCCGTGCCTAGCTTTTAACGTGCTTCCAAAGCCAACTTACGAGGATTAGCTTTTCTAGCACTTCTTTTTTTAACGTGCTTTTAATTCGCAACTTTCTGCGCTTTGCTACATCAGCCAGACAATCGCCTCTGGCGCTTATCCGTCTGATTATGCAAATACTCAAAAGCTAACCGCGAATTAACGCACTCACTTTTTTACCAGCTTGCTTTTTTGACGCCTGGGATTTGGCCTTTGTGGGCTAATTCGCGGAAATTGAGCCGGCTCATGCCGAATTTACGCATGAAACTTCTTGGTCGGCCATCAATCAAGTCCCGGTTACGTAGGCGCACTGGACTTGAATCCTTTGGTAGTTGTGCTAAAGCAGCGTAGTTCCCTTCCGCTTTTAAAGTCGCACGTAGATCCGCATATTTTGCAACTAATGCACGTTGTTTTGCTAATTTTGCAATCTTTGATTTCTTAGCCATTAAATGGCCTCCTTCTATTATATTAGTATTGTTGCTATCTCCCTTGGAAAATAGCCTGATTAGACACCCAATTCAGCTATCCTATACCAAACTACTTCGAAATTCAATTAAAAAGACTTACAAAAAGTAACTATATTCTAATGGCAACCATCTCCCCTGCCTATGCTATACTTTAACTAAGATTTCGCTTAGAAAGGAACTTCTATATGGCACAGAAAAATATTCTCCAGTACTTACTCCTCGGACTATTAAATCAGGCGCCCAAAACTGGATACGACCTTAAACGCGTTTTTGAAAATGAAATTGGTGAATTTTGGCAAGCCAAGCACAGCCAAATCTATCCCGAACTAAAGCGCCTCGAAACCGAAAAATTAATTACCCATATCGAACTCATTTCTGGCACTAAACTCAAGAAGAAACAATATACAATTACCGCTAGTGGCGTTAGTTATTTTAATGAATGGCGTTATTCACCCACTAGTGAGATTCTTGCTAGCAAAGATGAATTCATCCTCAAACTTTATTTTATCGAATCAAAAGATGATCAACATCTGCCCGCTATGTTTGCGGAACAAACAACCCTACACACCGATAAACTAACCCACCTATTGGCGCGCAAAGCGCTCGTCTTTCCTAATCAAGCAGCGGTCACTGCCAATTATGGCCATTATTTAATTTTAGAGCATGCCATCAATCGTGAACAAGATTACTTAAAGTGGCTCGCCACCGCCGACCTTTAATCTTTTAATCTCCCCTTAACAAATCTCAGATAAGTGCTATGCTATAAGAAGAAGTAAATCAAGTTAGGCTGTTTTTTCATTTGTATACGTTATAATAACGCGCTTGTACAGGTGGTCAGTTGACCAATTGTATGGGCGCTTTTTATTTTGAAATAAACAACTTAGACTTTAACAAACACAGGAGGAACATTATTTTAAAGCGTAAGAATGTTGATAAAGTCGTCTTTATCCCCACGATGTTATTGTTCGGGATTGTCTCCGCATTTTTAATGTTAGGAGGTGACACACTCCAGCACTCTATTTCGCAATTATTGGACATGATGACGTCCCATTCCCAATGGCTCTACATAGGTATTTACATTATTAATTTCATCTTTTTAATTTGGTTGGGCTGTAGTCACTACGGCCGGATTCGCTTAGGCCAACCTAATGAAAAACCGGAATATAACGATTTTCAATGGGGCAGCATGGTTTTTGCCACTGGGATTGATGCCAGCATCTTAATGCTCAGCACCACCGATCCACTCCAATACTTACAAAATCCACCATTTGGCGCTAAGCCTTTTTCTACAGCGGCTTATCACTACGCCAACGTCTGCGGTCAATTCAACTGGGGACCAATGGCCTGGATGATTTTTGCCACCGCCACAATTGCGATTGGCTATGCACTCTATGTTAAGAATTTACGTGTTCAACGCTTGAGTGCCGCCATCGATTTACTAGAAGGCCCTCAAACCTATAAAAAGGTTATCCGCCAACTCATCGATTTTATTGTCGTCTTCGGGATTATGGGCGGAATCGGCTCTTCAATCGGAATGGAAATCCCCGTTATCTCTAAAGTCCTCAGTACCATGACTGGTTTTTCAGATACTATCTGGTTAAAATTGGCGTTGTTCGTTGTTTTATTCGTGCTCTTTACTTTAACCGTCTACGCTGGGTTAAATAAGGGGATTAAAAAACTAAGCGCTTGGCACATTTACACCGCTATTGGCTTTTTATTACTTGTTTTGTTAATCGGTCCAACTCGCCACTTAATCGGTGCTGAGGGGCACAATCTTTTCCGTTTATTTGATAAATTTGGTCGTCTTAGTTTAAATGCGACTGGTTCGGACAGCCATTTTGCCCAACACGAAATGCTCTTTTATTGGGGCTGGTGGCTATCTTACATGCCTGTGATGGGCTTGTTCATCGCCCGCATCTCTCGTGGCCGGACTATTCGCCAAGTGCTACTGGGAATGGCGACTTATGGGGCGCTTAGTTGTATGAGCTTTTACGCCATCCTTGGCGGCTATGCCCTCTTCTTACAAAGTTCGGGCCAAGTCGATCTTGTTACTTTATTGAATACACAAGGCCAAGCTGCCGTCATTGCTGCGGTCATTACCACGCTTCCTTGGAAGATTGTCATGCTCGCGATTTTCTGCTTATCTTGTTTCATTTTCTTAGCCACGACCATTTCATCATCAGCCTTCATCGTTTCATCATTTACCAGTCTTGAATTGAAGATTGGCGAACAACCTAACCGATGGAATCGGATGGCTTGGGTGGTCATTTTCATTCTATTTTCACTAGGCATTGTCCTTGTCGGTAGTTTTCAAACAGTTCAAGCAGTTTGTGTAATCGCAGGCTTCCCACTGATTTTCGTCTGTGCATTACTCCTGGTTTCGATTTTCCATGCCGTTAAGAATGGCGAAGAACCCCTCCCTGTAGAAAAAGAAGAAATTTCTCATTTTCTGAAAAAAAGACTTACACCGAAATTTTTTATGTGATACGGTTATATTTGTTAACTTTTCAGAAAGAAGGAATTTAAGATGCCAACCAATAAAAAAGAAGGTATTATTTTTACGACATTAATGTGTTTTTGCATGGTACTTGGAATGAGTATCTATAACTTAATCCTCCACGATAGCCTCTCATGGGGCGCTTTATTCACCGGCTTAATCCCTGGCTTCATCGTCGCTTTCATCCTCGATGTTTTCATCGTTGGGGCAATCGCCAAAAAAATTGCTTTTAGTTTACCACTCAATAAGGACAATAAATTAGTCATGATTTTGACGATTTCATGTTTGATGATTCTTGGCATGGTTACATGTATGTCACTTTTCGGTATTCTTATCGAAGGTGGCATCCCTGCACACTTAGGTAGCGTCTACCGTCATACTTGGTTAATGAACGTTATCGTCGCTTTACCATTACAATTAATCATCGTAGGACCTTTCTCACGTGCGATTCTTGGTAAAATCCAAGCAAACGCAGCAACTGCAGAAACAGCTGAATAAAAAAAAAAGTGTGCTTGAAACGGTTTGACGAGTGCCGCTAAGCGCAGAAGTCAGTTTCAATAAGCACATTTGGATATCAAAAAGGCGTTAGGGCCAAATTATATTTGCCCTAACGCCTTTTTTCTATTTTAATACCTTTTGAATGGCCGCTAATTCTTCAGGTGCAAACGTCAAGTTATCTAACGCATGTACACTATCTTGAAGTTGACTCAATCTAGAAGCACCCACCAAGACACTGGCAACGGTTGGTTGTTGCAAGTTCCAAGCAAGCGCCATTTCAGCCAATGATTGACCACGTTGTTGCGCAATTTTATTCAGTTCTTGAACGGTACTGATTGTTTGATCAACCTTTTCAGGTGATAAGAATGGACTATCTGGACGGGCAGCGCGTGAATCCGCTGGAATCCCATTTAAATAGCGATTCGTCAACATGCCTTGGGCTAATGGACTAAACGTAATTGCCCCTAACCCTTCTTCGGCCAACACATCAGTTAAGCCATCCTCAATCCACCGATCCAACATATTGTAACGGGGTTGATGAATAATAAATGGTGTGCCCAGTTCTCTGAAAATCTTAGTAATTGCTTTTGTTTGTTCGGCAGAATAATTGGAAATGCCGATATATAAAGCTTTCCCTTGATGGACTAATAGATCCAACGCCCGCGCTGTTTCTTCAATCGGTGTCTCAGGATCTGGTCGATGACTGTAAAAAATATCGACATAATCTAATTGCATCCGTTGCAATGATTGGTCACAACTAGCGATTAAATTCTTCTTTGAGCCCCATTCACCATAAGGTCCCGGCCACATATAATAACCTGCTTTGGACGAAATAATCATTTCATCCCGATATTGCTTTAAGTCTGAGTGCAAAATTCGCCCGAAGTTTTCTTCCGCACTACCAGCTGGTGGGCCATAATTATTCGCTAAATCAAAATGCGTAATGCCCATGTCAAAAGCCCCAAAAATAATTTCTTTTTGAGTCGCCACTTTATCTGTTTCACCAAAGTTATGCCATAACCCTAATGAAATTGCAGGTAATTTCAGCCCTGAATGGCCGACACGCCGGTAGATCATATCATCATACCGCGTTCTCTTTGCGTTATACATGCTTAAACGCCCTCTTTATCTGTGTTTTTGCAACCGGTTACAACTGATAGTATACCATTTTTTATTGAAATAAAAAAACACTACCTATTTGATTAGGTAATGTTTTTAGTCTTTCGTTAGCCAATCGTTCGCAATGCGTCTTCAACTAGACCCCAAAATTTAGCGTGGTCTAATTTAACAGCGACTGATGTTTGGCAGTCTTCAGGGATTGGATAACTGAAATCAGCGACGGTCATCCCGCGCGTCAATGTTCCGTTGAGTTCAATATCAACTGGGACTTTTTTAATGGTCATGACGGTCGGATCAATCACATAGGCCACCGCACATGGATCATGAACTGGAGGGGCATCGAAGTTTTGTCCCTTCTTATACATATCGCGGAAGAAAGCTAATAAATCGACAACAAATGCCGACGTTTCAGTATGAATGTCCTTAATTTCTGACACAATATCAGGTGTCGCTAAGGCTTGATGGGTTAAATCTAAACCAACCATTGTCACTTGCCACCCCGCATTGAAGACAATTTTAGCAGCTTCAGGATCAAATTTAATATTAAATTCGGCTACAGCACTCGCATTGGCTTCATGATAACCGCCACCCATTAAAACTACTTCTTTAACACGGTCGATAATCTGAGGTTCTTTACGCGCGGCCATCGCAATATTCGTTAAAGCCCCGGTTGGGACCAAAGTAATCGTTTTAGCTGGATGACTCATGATTAAATCGATAATTAAATCGACTGCGTGTATTTTTTCAAGTTCGACAGTTGGTTTTGGTAAAACAACACCATCAAGGCCAGATTCACCATGAATATCTGCCGCGACCTTAATTTCTTCAATTAGGGGACGTGAACACCCCGCAGCAATTGGCACATCATGCATACCAATCATGGTTGCCACCGCTAATGCATTACGGGTTACCTTAGTTAACGTTTGATTAGCAGCAACTGTTGTAACGGCTAGCAAATCGATTTCAGGATTTCCGTGAGCAAGCATCATTGCGACTGCGTCATCATGCCCAGGATCACAATCGAGAATTATTTTCTTCGTCATTATTAATACCTCCACTTTAAATAACTATCGTGTACATTATCACTATAATGTTGAAGCGCTTACTTGTCAAACATTCATTGGGTTCATGTTGAATATTAATTCTACAGAATTTTTAATTAATAACATTTTTTTAGATATAAAAAGTAGCTTATCAGAATTGATAAGCTACTTCAAATTAATATTAAGATAAATTATTTTGCTGCACGTTTAACGTATGTGCCTTCTTGGGTGTTAATTTCTAAGACTTCATCAGCACTGATGAAATCAGGCACACTAACCACTAAGCCCGTTTCCATTGTTGCTGGTTTACCAGAACCTGTAACTGTTGCCCCTTTAATAGAAGGTTGTGTTTCAACAACGCGTAAGTTAACAGTTGTTGGTAACGTAACACCGATGACTTCTGAACCGAAGAATTGAATCTTGCAGTTCATGTTTTCTAATAAATATTTCAATTCAGCTTCGATTGCATCGGTTTGAATTTCATATTGTTCGTAAGTTTCGAGATCCATGAAGAACGCAACATTGTCTTGTGTATAAAGATATTGAACATCTTTTGTATCGATCATTGCTTGTTCAACTTTAACTTCTGGACGCATTGTTGTTTCAACAATTGAACCAGTCCGTAAGTCACGCAATTTCACACGCATAACAGTATTCCCTTTACCTGGTTTGTGGTGATTTGCTTCTAAAACTTTAATTAATTTGCCGTCTTGTTCAAACGTCATACCTGCTCTAAGATTTACTGCTTCAATCATAATGTTAATCTCCTTTGTTGGAAAAGTACTCATCTATAACTTTACCAAATGAAAGCCGTTTAATCTAGCTAATCTGGTGGTTTAATTTACTCAATATCTAATTTTTGAACAGTTTCACTTGATTTTGGTGTGTAATGCTGATACATCTTCGTCACTGGCACCGTTGGTAGGCCCTTTTGACTTAGATAAATCGTTGGTTTTAAATATTTTTTGTTAGCCGGTTGTTTTAACTGATAAGTTTCAATTTTCAACGGATTTTTAATTCGCCCTTGATCTTGGCCATTAAATTGGACTTTTGAAAGTGGTAGACTGATTGTCGCTTGAGCCACTTTAAAATAAGCACGGTCTTGTTGACTCCCTAAATATTGAACTGATTGCTGGTCTGCCTTTTGGTAGAAGCGATTAATCTGTTTCATACTATGTTGATCGACCAGTTTCACAACTGTTGGATCAGATTTGAATAGATTTAAACCGTCTAAATCACCCCGAACACTTTGAGCGCTCATCATTAACCAAACAATCACGACGATACTAATAAAATAAACAATGTGTAAACTCAAACTGCTAGCAGCGTGGGATAAATTAAAAGTATAGCGATCTTCAAGTTCCTTATCCATCACTTGCCGTTTAATCTGCAAAGCAATTAATTTATACGAAACGTACCAGATTATTAACGCCACTACTGTTGAGCTTAGCGCCATCAAGATTGTTTTATTGAGGATTTCAGAATCGGTCATTAGCGGATTAAAACCGCTTACGATTTTGGCCGTTATCCCACCGAGAATAAGAATAATAATCATTTGTAAAACGAAAAACCGAGTTCTAATACTTTTACTGATTGCATTGGGTGTCACCGATACGGTTTGTTTCTTCATACGTGTTTCCTCCCTTATTAACCTATCTATATTTTAGCATAATCCCCCACTCAAAGGCGCTAAAAGTCAACGCCATAAATTAAAGAAAGCACTTTCCTTCTCTGCTTCTTTTCAATATGATACGCTTAAACTAATCAAATGGAGGTGTTTCTATGTTATATCCAGATAGTTTAACGCAGTTACTTACAGATTCAAGTCAGCCTGTTGTTTCATTATTCATTAACTTAGATACAGGTGGTCAAGCACTTAGCGCCAACAAAATTAAACTGAATAGTTATGCTAAACAGATTCGTGACCAACTACTTGCCGATCATCCCGATCAAGATGCGCTTTTAAAACAAGTTGAAGCGTGTTTATCGATTGCTCCTCAAGAATTAGCCCACGTGCAATCCATTGCCTTTTATATCACTGCGAACAGATGCTACCATCTCATTTTGCATTATCCAATCAATGTTGAATACTTTACGATTGATACCCAACCTGACCTACGACCACTTAGTTCTGAGTTGGCCCTCAGTTTAAATGGTACGATTTTAAACCTCAACAAAACCAGTTTTAGCCTTAAAACAATCCAACAAAACGTGATTCGCGACTATCCCTTACCAGCTGATGCGCCCACTACAATCGAAGCGGGAATTGGAACTGACCGCAAAGGTGAAGTGGTCCAAGGCTTCTCAAGTCCCACTCACAGTTATGTGGTCAAGGATAATGAACAACTCATCGATCAAACCAACTATTTCCGCGTGATTGATCGGTATCTCACTGAACTACTACCGCAAAAAGCCCCAATTTATGTGGTGACTTTGCCAGGTAATCTGAATCTTTTCAAAGAACTCGCAACAAACGTTAATTACCGATTGGACCAAACAATTCAAACTTCACCGGAATCATTGACAGATGATGAATTACTAGCAACCTTACTAAAAGACGGCCGCCAAAGCCTCCGCCAAGAAGCCCTGGCCTTAGCAGAACGGGCAACTAACACTTATCACAGCGATCTTGAATTAGGGAATCCCGATATTATCTTATCGCGGATTAACAACCGGCAATTGACCGCCCTGATTGTCCCAACTGCACTAACGCCATCCCCAACCATTAGCGCTGATCAGATACCAGTTCTCAACAGCTTACTGATTGCCGCCGTTAAAACCGGCCTTGCACTCTATCCTGTACCGGTCGAAAACCTGCCAACTGGCTTAATTGCGCTTGGCTTCTAATCAATGGCTCCCTTTACACGTGCCAGTATAACAGCGTATATTCAAGCGTTGTCGTACTGGCACGTGTTTTTTGATTGGCAAATAGCTGGTCCAAATAAGCCTTTAGCAATGCTTGCGGCAGTTCTGCATAATAAGCTGCTAAAAATGCCCGGTCGAAAGTCTCGGTTGTTTGATATTGAAACCTTTGTTGTCGAACTTGATAGCCACCACTTGTTAACAGCTTGACCACAGCTGGGATAATCGTGGGTTCGATATTGGGGTTTTCTTCAGCAATCCCAAAGTGTTGTTCCAGCGGTGCAAATAAATCATCGCTATTTTGCGTTAGCCGTAAAAAGCCACACCACTGCCGACTTTTTTGCGTAATTGCAAGCAAGGTTTCGTCCGCCGTGACGGCCGGATTAAGTGCCATCCAGACTAAATCATAACTTTGCTTGGGTGTTTGTTGGCAAAAATCGGCAACTGATTGTTGTTGATAAGTCACTGGACGCGGCTCTGATAGCGCTTGGTTTTCCACCTGTGCATAACGCAACATCTGTGCTGAGATATCCACAATTGTGTATTGTTGACTATTTTGGGCAAGTGTTGGCAGATAACGCCCGCTACCGCCGCCTAAATCGACAACCGAATTCGTGGGCAACAAGCACCGCTCTTTTAAAAACTTTTCAATATCAGCCACGATTGGTACTTGCGATTCCTTTTGAATTTGATAGTATTCCGCCGCAAAATCATCCCAAAATTCAACCACTTCATCCATGCGCTTATCCCACTTCCTTCTATAATAATGCATTTAGCTTACCATAATTAGTACGAAAAAGGCGTTGAGACCATGTTACTTTGTCCCAACGCCTTTTCAACGTGTTCTGTTAACGCACCACCAATACTGGTACCGGTGCATATTTAGCCATATAGGCTGCTTGGCTCCCAAAATATTTTGCGATGCCTTCTTTGGCTTTTGAGCCGATAATCAATAAATCGGGTTGGACCTTTGGAATCACTTCTTTAATGATCACCTCACCTGGTTCACCTTCAGCGATTACTGCTCGGACCCTTTTAACCCCTTCGGTCCGTGCCTGTTCTTGATACTCTAAAACGTGCTTTTCTAACTCGTTATATTGCCCATGGATATAATCTTTATTCAAGGCTTGATAGACGTTTAGCGCATCATTTTCTAGCACCGACACAATCACTAATTCTAAATCGTCCTTAACAGCCCGTTTAATTGCGTATTCAAAGGCTAATAGCGCATCCGTTGAATCATCCACGCCGACTAATACCCGTCGCATATTTAAAATTGACATCTCAATCCCTCCTCGAGTTATTCTGCAGCTTGAGCCGCGAGTTGCTGTTCAAATCGTTGATTGCCTTTATACAATTCAACTACCATCCAAACGAGCAGTGCTAAAACTGCAGCAATTAAAACATAGGCGATCTTATCCGCTAACGCTAATTGCGCTACGGTCGCCTGATCTCCGAAAAAGGCTTCAATTTGACTGGGTAAACCAAGCATATTGAGGTAAGTTAATCCGATTACAGATAACCAGCCCAATACGCGGATTACAAGTGTATTTTTGAACCGTTCGCCCATTTCGACCCGACTATCGGTAAACATCAAGAGCGGTAGCATCGAAAATGGTAGGGCAAAGGCTAAGAAAACTTGGGAATTATTCATCAATGTATTCAGCGCTTGATGTTCTTCTAATGGTGGTTTATTGCTGGTCATCATGACACAGATTAATACGGGAATCACAGATAACAAGCGTGTCACTAACCGCCGTAACCAAAGCGGCATCCGTAAGTGAACAAAACCTTCCATAATCACTTGACCGGTTAGGGTCCCCGTAATGGTTGAATTTTGACCAGATGCTAGTAAAGCTACCGCAAACAATGTTGATAAAATCCCGGTCCGCGCCACGCTCGCTAGAATTCCGTTACTCATTGTAGACGTGTCAGATAAAGCTTCAAATAAGCCGAAGAATGACGGATCTTTGACCGCACCCGTTTTGAAGACGGCAACTCCCATGATTAACAAGAGTGCATTCACGAAAAAGGCCATCGTCAATTGAATATTTGAATCCCACGTTGAAAAACGGACGGTTTGTGCAATTTGTTCTTCATTATTGCGGTCAATTTTCCGCGTTTGTGAAATAGCAGAATGTAAATAGAGATTATGTGGCATCACAGTCGCACCAATAATCCCTAGCGCACCTGATAGTGGCGATAACCCACCGACGTTAGGCGTCGTTGCGAATGTTTTAGCAGTTGGTACTAACCCAACAATTACCCCTGCCCAATCAGGATTCGATAAAGCAACTTCATAAGCAAAGACCACAAAAATCACGACGATTAACGCTACCACAATTGCTTCAATTTTTCTAAAACCAACTTTTGTTAATAATAATAATAGCATGACATCTAAAATCGTAATAAAGACCGCAATCACTAGTGGGATGTTAAACAGTAAGTACAGGGCAATCGCCGCCCCAATCACTTCGGCAATATCGGTCGCCATAATGGCCAATTCTGTTAAAACCCATAATACAATTCCCAATGATTTACTGGTTCTGGCCCTGATTGCTTGTGCCAAGTCCATTTGAGTTACAATGCCTAACTTAGCCGCCATATATTGTAACAACATCGCGATTAAACTAGACACCAAAATCACGGACATCAATAAGTATTGGAAACTCTGACCACCTGTAATTGAGGTCGACCAGTTACCTGGATCCATATACCCGACTGCCACTAACGCTCCTGGTCCTGAATAGGCTAATAACGTTTTCCAAAATGTTTTGCCCTCAGGTACTTCAACTGTTCCATTAATTTCTTCTAAAGATGGCCCATTAGCATATTCAATCAATTTATGCTTTTTGGGTCCCTTAACTTTATTCATCACACACACTCCCTTTGTTTATTCTTTGTAACACGTTTATTGTACACCGATTTAATCGAATGTAAATAAAAAGTTAGTAATGCCTAACTTTTTATTACGCTTAACCACATAAAAAAAGCAACCTCCGCTAAAGGAAGTTGCTTTTTGCTAATTTTTAATCATCTAACTCAGTATCGACTACTTCACCAGTCATTGCATCAATCTTCACTTGCATCACACGGTGCTTCTGATGTCCTTCAATTTCCCAATAAACAATACCATCATCTTTTTCAAGTGTCGCTTCCAAGACATCGCCATCAAAGTAGTGTTGGGCTTTTTTCTGAGCGGCTTCAAGCGTCATTAACGATTTGAAATCAACCCGCTCTTTTTGACGAGCCACACCGTTTTGTTCATCGGTATCTAGCGGTTCTTTCGTTAAATGACTGATATCACCAGTTTGACTATCGATCTGCATTGCTAGTTCTTCAGTATCGCTCAAACCGGTTAAACGATAAACCGTTTTGTTCAATTGCTTTTTTAACTGTAACTCGGAGATATCCGCATTGGGATATTGCTGTTTAAACAACTCCCGTGCTTTTTCAAGACTTACTTTAGGGCGGAGCTGTGTTGACGCTTTTTGCTTAACCGTTGTCGCCTTTTTGGTTGAAGTCGTTGGTTTAGCTTGTTGATTTGCACAACCTACTAACAACGCAATGGTTAATAAGCCGATAAGTAGGGGGGATTTTTTCATAATAAAACCTCACTTTACTTTAGTATACTTAATTATAACATTTTACTAATCAAAAAAGCGGTTTGTCACCTCGTGACAAACCACTTGATTAGATTTTTTTATGCGGGTTAACCTGTAAAATTAATAAGGTTACCAGTAAAAAGACGGCTGATAAAATAATCGTTCGTTCACCCAATAGTGAGACACAAAGACCGGTCATTACTGCGCCTAATGTAAAGCTAATGATGATTCTTAGAATTTCCCAAGCTTTCTCAAGCGCCTGGGCATTCTTTTTAAAAATGCCATCGTATAAACTTTCTGCGAGTGTCCGGACGTTCCCAGTCATCATCAATGAGGTGAATGGTCCCCCGTTTAATTCCCGGAATTCTTGTAATTGTGCGGCAGCAATCATCGAAACCGACGCGCTCGCTAACAAATCAGGAATATATGGTGATACCCCAGCAATCACCGTCAAAACAGCAATTTCAACCCCTAAAATCAGTCGTTGCCGTTTATTAATTGAATCAGCTTCCTTGAAGTGATGTTGCACAACCCGCGTTAAAATCGTGCCTAGCATGAAGGCCAAGATGGGCGTAATATGCTGAATTAATACTGACCATTTCAATTGCCCAATATGCGTCCCCAATAAGATTAAGTTCCCCGTCTGTAGGCCAGCAAAAACTTGTCCGTGCACTAAAAAGGTATAGGAGTCAAAGCCTCCTGCAGCAGCTAATAAGCCACCGTATAGTACTTTGTCACTTGTTGCCATTTTATCTGTCATGAATTCGTTCGACTCCTCAAATTAACTATAAGTATTAACTCTATCTGAAAATATAAAGACCGTCTACTACTTCATTCAAATTTGTAAAACAAAAACGCTCTCAATGAGAAGTCTCTCAAAAAGCCGATGTCTCACGTGAAACATTCTTCCCACAAAATAAAAAAGAATGACTTCCAGTATTGGAAATCATCCTTTTAAAAGCTTAGTTTATTTGTGAATATAGGTTAATGATCTTGCATTCGATACTGTTTGTGTATTAGGGCCTGCAGGGCTGCCAAAACCTAATCCACCTTGTGAAATTGTAACGGTATTCTTGTCAGCATCGTACGATTGAACATAAGCGACATGTCCGTATGAAGGGTCAGCTGACCATGAACCAACTTTTTGACCAGCAGCAAAACTAATAATGGTCCCAGCAGCTGGATTATGATCAACGGTGAAACCAGCGGCTGCAGCCGAAGCGCCCCATTGATTGCCGTTACCCCAATTATTACCAGCCCATGGTGCAACAGCCTTAACGTACCAAGTACATTGGCCCCACGCATAGGCATTGCCAGCTGAGCTGGTTGCTTTTTTACCTTCACCAACAGAACTATCGGTTCCTTTTTCGCCTTCGGCAGTTGAGGCAGCTAATTCCTTAAGTTCTTTTTCGGTTTCTGCTTTATTTGCTTTATCATAATCTGCTTTTAAAGCCGTTAATGCTTTTTTATTATCATTAATTTTCTTAGTTAAATCATTTTGATTTTGAGTTGCCTTATCTTTTAAAGCTAATAAATCTGTTTTTTGCTTCTCTAAATCAGTTTTATCAGCTTCAAGTTTAGCCTTTGCTTTTTCCTGATTATCTTTCAAGTCGGTTAATTTTGCTTTAGATTCATTAACATCGGCCAATGCTTCTTGGCTGGCTTGATTTAATTTATTAACCGTAAAAGTCCGAGCCACTAAATCGGTTAAATTATCTGAATTTAAAATAAAATCCACATAAACATTCCCACTAACAGCATCGCCACTTGTTTTTTGAAGTGAAATTAATTGGCCTTCCAAAACAGTGGTCCGTTTAGCGACCTCTTCCTTAGCCGCAGTAATCTTAGTTGAAAGATTGTTAATTTCATCTGTTGCTTCTTTAATCGCAGCCTCTTGAGTTGCAATTTTGGCAGAATTATCTTTAATTTCTTGATCTAGCTTAATACCTTCTTCATTGGCAGCGGCAATCTGTTTTAATAATGCTTTGGTATTATCTTGATTTTTTTGTATGGCTTCTTTAGCGACTGCAGACGAACTCGCAAACACTGGATGCGTTGAAGTTATTGTAACCCCTACCAACCCAACTGTCACTGCACTAATAATCGATTTTTTAAATGTCATTTTATTTTCTCCTATTATTTAAGCCTATTGTCTAATTATACCCATATTATCTATTATTTTGCGCCATTTTAAGATCATACACCCTAACTTGGTCTAACAAAATTAGATTGTTTACAATATTACCTATTTTTATTATAGCCCATTCACTAAAAAAAATCTCGCTTTTTTGCTACTAAATTTAACTAAAAAAACAAAATTCAGCTTTTTTATTTTACCATTAAATGCTCAAATTACAATTCGATTTGAATTATGTTGCATTTGCAACATAATTGTTTTATACTACATTTTATAATATTGGAGGTTCTTATCTTGGTAGATATTCTTAGACCAATTGGCATTATCGCCCGTTCCTTAGATTCAATTGCTAATATCGAATTTAAAAAATATGATTTAACCCGTGGCCAGTATCTCTATCTTGTCCGTATCGCGGAAAATCCAGGGATTATTCAAGAACGCCTTATCGAATTAATCAAGGTCGACCGCGCAACTGTCACCCGTGCTATTCAAAAATTAAGCCGGGCCGGGCTCATTACCCGCCAAGCTGACGAAAACAATCTCAAAATCAAACATCTTTATTTAACCCCCGCCGGCCAAGCGATCTACCCCGAAATTAAACGGGAGAACGATTATTCCAATCAGGTAGCGCTACAAGGACTAACAACAGCGGAAACCCAAGTATTACACGAACTGTTAACCAAAGTTAGCGCCAATGTTGCCGCCGACTGGGAACAAGTCAAAAAAGGCCAACAGCGGCCCTATTAAAAAATATAAAGGAGCTTTACTATGTCAATTGAAAAAGTCACTCTAGACCAACTTAAAGCATTACAAACCATCAGTATTCAAACCTTCACCGACACTTTCGGTGCTGACAATTCAAAACAGGATTTAGCTGATTATTTAGAATCTGCCTACAATGATCTACAACTTACTTCAGAAATTACTAATCCTAATTCGGCTTTCTACTTCATTAAACACAATGACGATATTGCTGGTTACCTTAAATTAAACAGTAACGACGCTCAAACTGAAAAATCTGCGCCAGATTCACTGGAAGTTGAACGTATCTATATTCTACCAACTTTTAAACGACTGGGCCTGGGCACGCAACTCATCGAATATGCGATTAAAACAGCTCAAGACATGCATAAAGCCCATATTTGGCTCGGTGTTTGGGAACACAATACTGGCGCACTTGCCTTTTATACCAAGTTAGGCTTCAAGCAAATTGGTGATCATATCTTCCAACTCGGTGATGACGCGCAACGCGATTTGATTATGCAAAAAGCGTTAAAATAATCATTAAAAAGAGCTTACTCGATAATTATTTATCGAATAAGCTCTTTTTTTAACTATTAACGACTGCTTTGGCAGTTTTTGCTTGTTTTAATAATTCATTGACCATCTGCATTAAAGTTGTTAACTTATCTGTCCCGTAACAAGCCATCACATTTTCAAGCCATTTTGTGTAAGCCACATTTAGCTCGGCTGTGACTTGTTGCCCGTATTCTGTGAGTTCAAAATAAGTCATTCGATAATCTGGTTCTTGACGAGCGATACCGTTAATCAACCCTGAGAGTTGTAATTCACGGCACCGTCTTGAAATAGCTGCCCGTGAAACACCTTGATGAACCGCTAAATCACTGCCAGAAATACGTTCATGCTCACCGACAATTTGCAACAACATGTATTGCTCATAAGTTAAGTGATATTTTTTACTAATCCCACTAATAAAGGGACGTAAGTCATTGGTTAGCCATTGATAGAGATGGTTAAAAGTTGTCATTTCTAAAACATTAGTTGCTTGCGTCATTTGTTGCTCCTTTCAAGAGCTATATTTTTGTCCAATCAACAAATTGCCAGATAGTCGGCCTAGTAGTTGGCCGACTTCACTATGCTGATCATTATTAGGTCGAACTGGCTCTTCTAGTTTCATTAAGTGCTCCGCCATCAATTGCGATGGGTCCTTATAGGTTATTTGTGTTCGTTTTGTTTTTAAATTCTGATTACCCTTTTTAAGTTGTAATGTCCCATTTTCTGTTAGCTGGGGAACCGGTTGAGCTATCGTCTTACTTTCAGCAGCTATTGTCCATTTTTCGCGCGTCTGAAACAGATAACCTGTTGAAACTTGGGATAATGTCGCACTTAGGATCAGAAAATAATTAATCGTTTTTTTCATGTAACATCAGATCCTTTTTAAATTGCACAATGATATCCCCAAAATCAGCCCAGTCATCGGCATTGGGTGGATTCTTCCAAATTATTTGCGCTGTTTTTAAACTTCCCTGAGCAAAGTCTGAAACAAAGAGCTGTGTTTTTTGGGTAATATTTCTTTCCAAAATAATATTCAAATTCTTAAAGCCTAAAATTTGCTGTTCAATGTAGTGGGTGTAAGCTTTACCACTACTAAAATCAACACAGATATAAATTGGCGGATTCAATAAATCATCAGGGACGCTCTCAATAACTGCAAACAGATAATTGTAAAAGAGTGTATTGGTTAATTGCGCGTTGATGGTCGCTTGCTTCGCAAATTCTGGTAGATGTCGCAGAATGACTTCACTCGTCGTGGGGTAGCTTTCTTCGAAAAACTTAACTTGTTGAACGGAGGTAAAACTGCTAATTTCAGCATAAAACAGTGCTAAGCGAATATTAACTGTCGCAATTTGATGCGTTAATACCGGTTGAACCCCCTGCGGTAAATTTAATTCAGTCATAATGGTCTTGACTATTTGTTGTGAACCGTGATTAATTTGCTGTGCTTTCGCAAGTAAGCGATGCCCCTCAAACACTTCCGTCATATTTTCGGCATAGAGAAATGTTAGTATATAGTCGATTTCATATTGTAACTGATCAGGATTGTATAGCTTTGCCAATAGGCCATTTAACGTAAAATCAGTGGTCTGGTGAACTTCTGCTTCAAAATGCGTAGCAGACAATGGATGATGTTGTTGCAACCGTTGTAACAACACGCCTAAAAATAAATCCAGTTTAGTGGTTCGCACCAATGATAAATCAATTTGATACCGCCACAATAATTGTTGCTTGAGTTGTTTAATTTCTTCCAATAGTCTACCGGAAAAAGGACGACCTAAATCATTGTAAAAATCATAATAGATTGTATAAATAAACTCACGCACAACTAGCTCATCCCCATGTAATTCATTATTACGATACTCGATACCATACTGTTTCAATAGTTTTGTCAGCTGCTTCTTCAGCGAATAGGCATAAGATTTACTAAAAAAATGAGCTTTAGCAAATGCCTCTACACTACCGCTTTGATTTAAAGCATTTAATAGTAATGCATAAATTTCCGAACGCTCCAAGTAAGATAGTCGTACCTTTTTGGTGATGAGTGGTGTTAGCTGTTGCGTTGTTATCTCGCTCGTTTCATGCACTATAATCTGAGCTTCAATCTTCAATGTTTGCAAGTCTAATTGGAGCTGTGCTAAATATTTTTTGACTTTAAATTTTGAAAGGCCCGAAAATTCGCAAACTAAATCCACTGAAATATAACTAGATTTATTCAATTCTAAATATTGTAGGAGATAGTATTTTAACCGATCATCCTCAGTTAATAAGTCGTTTATATTCATTTTCGGACTCCATTTACTCTAATAAAAAATGATAGAACTATTAATGTTATATCTATTATTTTAGTAGTCTAACGACGACTAACACGCCGCTTTGTACGATATAAACCACCTGCTATTAAAAGAACTAGTAGTCCTAAAATTGTCATATCTGCCGTGCTACCAGTCTGAGGTAACTTTGCGTTATCCTTATGACTTGGTTTACTATGACCTGGTTTAGTTGGCGCAACTGGATCGGTTGGTGGTGTCGGTAAAGCTGGTGTACTTGGGTCTAATACTTTTTGATTTTCTTTGACTAATGACAAGCTTGAATGATTACGGTCAATTGTAAATTTAACCGGTGTCTGATCTAATTGATACCCCGCTGGGGCTTTGGTTTCAACCAATTGATAATCACCTGTTTTTAAACCTTTAATCAACAAGATACCAGACTGATCTGTTATCAACTGTTCTTTCAAAACATGACCTTTTTCATCTTGTAATTCAAAAACCGCATCTGCCAATAACTGACCCGTTTGGCGATCTTTTTTGGCTAATCGTACTTCATGATCATTTTGTTGATTGGTTTTTTGAACATTAACCGCCGTACTTGATGGTTGTTGTTTCATCACAATAAAGTTCACTGGCGTACTATCTAACTGATAGCCGGTTGGCGCTTTGGTTTCAATAAATGAATATTGACCGGGCGCTAAATTAGAAACTGCAATTTTCCCGGCTGCGTCTGATTTTAAATTCTTGGCAATGACTTTTTGATGACTATCAACGAGTTTGAAGACGGCACCTGCTAAGGTTTCACCTGTTTGCTTATCCACCTTTGTTAAGACAGCACTGCCTGGAATGACCTTATCTGTTTTGATTAGCTTGATGGCAGTTTTTTGATTTTTAACGATCGTAAACTTAACCGGTGACTGATCTAACTGATAGCCGGTTGGCGCTTGGGTTTCAACGAATTGATAATTGCCAGGGGTTAAATCTTTAATGGCAATCTGGCCAGTGGCATCGGTTGTTAACCCAGTCTTAATTGTTTTACCTTGCTGATTTTGTAAGCTAAAGACTGCATTTTGTAAAGTTTCACCTGTACGATCGTCTTGTTTCGTCAAAATAACACTGCCAGCGGTCAATTGATTATTTTTAACGACTGTTACTGCTGTTGTTTGGTGTTTTTTAATCGTAAATTTAACCGGTGTTTGATCTAAGTCATAGCCGGTTGGCGCTTTGGTCTCGACAAATTGATAGTCGCCAGGTGCCAAATCCTTCACGGCAATTTGTCCTGTCGTCCCCGTGATTAAATTAGTTTGTAGGGTCTTGCCTTGACTGTCTTGTAATTCAAAAACAGCGCCTTGTAAATGCGTTCCAGTTTGCTGATCTTGTTTCGTTAAGATCACACTACCTGGCGTTAATTGGTTGGTTTTAGTCAACTTAATGACTGACGTTTGATTTTTCTTAATCGTAAATTTGACCGGTTTTTGGTCTAATTGGTAGCCAGTTGGCGCTTTGGTCTCAATCAATTGGTAATCACCAGGTGTCAAATCTGAAACAGCGATTTGCCCAGCTTTATCCGTCGTTAAGCCTACTTGTAATGAATTACCATTTTGATCTTGTAATTCGAAAATGGCACCTTGTAAGGTTTCACCGCTCTTTTGATCCGTCTTGGTTAAAAGAACCCCACCTTTTGTTAACTGGTTAGTCTTCATTACTTTGACTGGCGTTGTCTGTCCTTTACTAATCGTAAATGACACGGGTGTTTGCTCTAAATCATAGCCAGTTGGCGCTTGGGTTTCAATAAACTGATAATCACCAGGTTCTAGATCAGAGACGGCAATTTTGCCAGCCGCATCCGTTGTTAGACCGGTCTTCACTGTTTTACCAGCTTTAGTTTGTAGTTTAAAGACGGCACCTTGTAAAGGTGTATTATCTTTTTGGTCTACTTTAGTTAAGATCACACCACCAACTGTTAACTTATCAGCTTTTGTGACTTGAACTGCTGTCTTTTGATCCTTAACAATCGTAAATGAGACTGGTGTTTGGTCTAAATCGTAACCAGTTGGTGCTTTGGTTTCGACAAATTGATAATCACCAGGATCTAGATCTTTAATGGCAATTTGCCCGGCAGCATCTGTCGTTAAACCACTTTGAAGCACCTTTCCTGCCTTTGTTTGGAGTTCAAAGACCGCATTTTGAAGGTGTTGACCATCTTTTTGATCGACCTTCGTTAATATAACACTACCTGGCGTTAATTTATTTATCTTCGTTAATTGAAGCGCTGTGCCTTGGTTTTTCTTAATTGTAAAGTTAATCGGTGTTTGATCCAATTGATAGCCGGTTGGCGCTTTAGTTTCAATTAATTGATAATCACCAGGGTCTAAATCCGAAATAGCCAACTTACCTGTCACATCAGTTGTTAAGCCACTTTGAAGTGTCTTACCTGCTTTATCGCGTAATTCGAATACCGCACCTTGTAAAACAGCACCCGTTTGATTATCTTTTTTGGTTAAAACGACGCTCCCTGGTGTTAATTGGTTATTTTTGGTGACTTTCACAGCTGTTGTCTGACCTTTACTAATCGTAAATGAGACTGGTGTTTGCTCTAAATCATAACCAGTAGGCGCTTGGGTTTCAACAAACTGATAATCACCAGGTTCTAGATCAGAGACGGCAATTTTGCCAGCCGCATCCGTTGTTAGACCGGTCTTCACTGTTTTACCAGCTTTAGTTTGTAGTTTAAAGACGGCACCTTGTAAAGGTGTATTATCTCTTTGGTCCACTTTTGTTAAAACCACATCCCCCGGTACTAACTTGTTAGCCATTTTAACGCTAACAGCAGCCGTTTGCCCTTTAACAATTGTAAATGGTTGCGGTGTCGTATCTAATTGATACCCAGCCGGCGCCTTAGTTTCAACAAATTGATAATCGCCAGGCGCTAATTGCTTAATCACAACTTGTCCGTTAGCATCTGTTGTTAACCCTGATTGCAAAGCTTGACCTTGGCTATCCTGTAATTCAAAAACGGCGCCTTGTAATTGACTATTATCTTTCGCATCTATTTTAGTTAAAACGACGCTTCCAGGCGTCATAGTATTTTTAACGGTTACTTTAGCAATTGTACTATCGCCTTTTTTAATCGTGAACGGTTGCGGTGTTTGATCTAGCTGATAGCCATTTGGTGCTTGGGTTTCAACAAATTGATAATCACCTGGTTCTAAATCTTTAACGACTAATTGGCCTTTGGTATCCGTTGTTAAGTTTGTTTTTACTGTTTTCCCCCGACTGTCTTGTAGTTCAAAAACAGCCCCTTGAAGAGTGGCACCATCTTTTGCATCGACTTTTGTTAGGATAACACTGCCTGGTGTCAATGTATTTTCGACATTAACTTTAGCGATGGTTGTTTGATCTTTTTTAATCGTGAAGAGTTGGGGCGTTTTATCTAGTTGATAACCAGCTGGCGCTTTGGTTTCAACAAATTGATAATCGCCAGGTTGTAACCCTTTGACGGTTAATTGACCTTTAGCATCCGTCGTTAATCCTTGTTGTAGCGTCTTACCTGATTTATCCTGTAGTTCAAAGATGGCACCTTGAAGGGCATGGCCATCCTTATGATCGGTTTTTGTTAATAACACATCTCCAGGTATCAGGTGATTAATTTTATTAATTTTAACTGTTGCGGCATCATTTTTCTGAATGGTAAATGTCACCGGTGTGGCATCTAATTCATAACCAGCTGGGGCTTTGGTTTCAATAAATTGATAGTCACCAGCTTTTAAGTCAGTTACCTTAATCTGTCCGTTGGCATCTGTTTTCAAATCTTTTTGAAGGACATTCCCTTGTTGATCTTGAAGTTCAAAAGTAGCTCCTTGAAGTGCCTTTTGATGATCATCAGTCTTCGTTAAAAGCACACTACCGGTGATTGTCTTATTAACTGCCGTTAAATCAATTGCTTGATCTTGCCCAGCAGTCACCGTGAAATCAATCGGTGTCTTATCTAAGACATAGCCAGTTGGGGCTTTAACTTCGATAAATTGATAGTCACCCGGTTCTAATAGACCGGAATTAACCAAGCCGTTTTTATCAGAAACTAATCCCGAGGCAACCGTTTGGCCCGATTTATCGACAACTTTAAATTCTGCACCTGCTAATGGATTAGCGGTTGCAGCATCTTTTTTATATAGGTGCGCACTCCCATCTAGCATGGTAGTGGCATCATTACTATAGATATCAGAGCCCGCATAGTTAAAAGAAGCTTTATTAACAATCTTATCGCCCGATTGGCCTGTTAAATTTTCATAATGCACCTTAAAACTAATCTTAGCCGCAGTATTAAGGGGTAAGTCTTTAATTAATCTATATTTAATTGTATTACTTGCTACATCATAACCAACTTCTTCGAAATAGTTACTATCCAACGATTCCGTTTTAGTAAATTTTGTAAACTCAGGTAGCGGGTCCGTAATGATTGTCCCCGCCTTAACATCGCCACTATTATTTTTAAGCGTCAATGAATAGGTCATGTCACCTGATTTAGAAGCAATTGTGGCTTGACTAACTGATTTACTCAAGGAAACAGCTTGATAGTCATCTTGTTTCAAAGCGATTGCTTTTTGGGCAGTTTTAACTGCTTGATCATCACTATAGAGCGTAACCACGTTCTTCCGAACCCCAAACTCTTCTGGGGTTGGATTGCCTTGGATTTTTTCAGCGTACATTACAACATAAGCATCATCCTTACCAATATCACCAAAATCAATTGAAAAACCACTACTTGTCAATGTAATTTTATTGGCGAATTGTGTAGTGACATACTGCCAAGCAATCGGGACCCCATCAGCCCGTCGTCCGGTTACTTTAGCAATTCTAAAATGATTAATCACCGTTGCATCACCGGTTGCCGGAATATGTGGATTGGGATCAACAAGTTCGGTATCTAACGGTAGTGTATCTACAATTTTAGCGTTCTTAATTTCCGTTTGGTTATAATTAATTGGAATAACAAAAATATTAGCATTGGGCTTTGTCATACTTTGAATTGATGCATTAGTACCGTTAACAATTGCATCTGGCTGTGTCGCATACTTCATTAACAGTGGCTTCCCGGAAGTCCCAACATTCACCTTGGAATTAGCTGTATCGGTACTAACCACATTTTTGTCTTTTGACAAAGTTGCCTCAAAATCGACTGCGTCTGGAAATTCCTGTCCTGAACCAGCGTCCATAAACGGAGCGGCAAAGAAGATTTTGATAGTAGCACCATTAGCGGTCGTTTGATCAATTTTAGTGTGATCAATCGCGATATTTAATACATAATTACCACTACCATCATCCACTAACGCAGGATCTTCCAGATAAAAAGGATCCCCGATTTTGATGTCGTTAACAATATCTACAGAGCTATTAACAATACTCTTAGGTATCTTAACTTTAAGCTTACCATCGGTATCCATTTTTCCGGCTGAATAACTAACCGTAACATCTAACTCAACTCGCTGCTTAGAGCTAATCACTTCGGGCGCAGTAATTGTCACACCTGGATCGTCACCAGCTACTCGAACATTTTTTGAACTTAGGGTTGCTGCTGCAGTCGCAATCCCCGATTGTGCAAAAATTGTTAGTAGCATGATAAAAATATAACCAATCTTAGTGATTCTATTTTTCATATCTAAATTGCCTCCTAATTATGTTTAAATTTGATTTACCACAATACAAACTTGAGTATAAATTAATTGTTAGCCTCGTTAAAGATTATTATCGCAGTGTTTTTCCACACTTTTTGATGATCTGCAAAATTATGAAGACTAACTACATTAACTTGTACCTTGTGTGTTAATAATTAACTTAAAACGACAAAAAAACTGCCTCGCTTTGATAAAAAGCGAGGCAGTTTTTTTAGCGCATTAATTTGTTTTTCTTAGTTTCTTATAAAAGCCAAGTACACCGGCTAAAGCGACTAAGGCAATCCCCATTACTGATGCCGCAATCGTTGTTGTGCTGCTGGTTTGTGGTAATTGTTTTTTAGCTTTCTTAGCAGGTTGTTGCTTAGTTGTTGTCACCTGTCCTTTTGAATGGTGATCTGGTGTTGTTGTTTGGTGATGGTCTGTTTGGGTTTGATTTGGGTTTGATGTCTGATCCTTATTTGGTGTTTGGTGATTGGTTGTCACTTTACGGTATACGAATTTAATTGTGACATCATCCTTGTCTAAAACCCCTGAGGCATTTTTAGGCATTGCAACTAGTTCGTAACCTTTAATCGTTGGAGCCGTTGCCTTATAGCGATCCCCCTGATGACCAACCTTTGTCAGAGCCGTTGTCAATTCGTGGCCTTGTTGATCAACGTAAATGGCAGTGATTTTAACGCTTGTATCAGGGACTGGTGTGGTCGCTTCTTTTTGATATTCATACACAACGGTTTGTGCTGACGTTGTATATTGACCCTTGGCATTGGCTGGAGTCTTCACTAATTTGTAACCAGCGATCGTTTTAGCGGCTGTTTGATAAGCGGCGTTTAATTGCCCGGTTAAAACGTCTTCTTTAGCAATTTCTTTACCATTCGCATCCACGTATTTAACCGTCACCGCTTTAGCAGCTGGGGTTGTCACAGCATCTTTTTCATACGTATAAGTCACGGTTTGTGCCTTATCGGTAAAGCTCCCGTTAGCGTTGACTGGGGTTTGGGCAACATGGTAACCGGCAATCGTCTTCGCGGTTGTTTGATAAGCTGCACCCACCTTGCCGTTAAGCGTCTCACTGGCTGCTAATTTTTGACCATTCGCATCAACATAATTAACTGTGACGGCTTTAGCGGCTGGGGTTGTCACAGCATCTTTTTCATACGTATAAGTCACGGTTTGCGCCTTATCGGTAAAAGTCCCTTTGGCATTAGCTGGCGTTGTGACGACATAATAACCGGCAATTGTTTTAGCGGCTGTTTGATAGCTCGCACCCACGTTACCTTTCAAAGTATCACTGTCTGCTAATTTTTGACCATTGGCATCCACGTAATTAACTGTGACCGGTTGTGCTACTGGTTTAACATCATTTTTTTGGAAATGTAAAACAGCCGTCATCATTTGACCTTGTTCATTGAAATATGAGAAAGTAAATGTCGTTTCCTTAGTATTCGAATAAGCGGGACTGGTTACGTAGCCCTGATGTTCATTAACACCTTCATAATTGAAATCTGGGACGTTTGTACCTTCGGCAGTAATCATATATTGAATGGTTGCCATTTCAACGATATCTTTTGAAGCTGTTGCATTAATTTTAACATCAACCCCGGGTGCAATTGTTTGTTTAATCGCATCATATTTATCTGCCAATGCTGATTGATCGAGGGTTGTCGTATCAAAATAAAAATCTTTCACACCGGCAGTCGCCTTATTATTAACAAACTTCAAAGCCCGCAAATGCCAAGTCGAACCGACTTTGACAAAGTATTGCATGGTTGTATTGGCTTGGAGATAGTTAGCGTCCCCTAATAAAATTTGATTGTCGTTAAAGTTTGAACCCGTCGCATCAAAGATTGAGCCTTGAGCACTCACACCATCTTTACTCATTGATAAATTAAACGTAAAACCATCTGGTAATGCGACTTTATAAGCAGCACTTGATGCCTTACTCAAATCAACCGTCGTTGTATTTTCAACCACATAACCGCGTGTGCTAGTTGGTTTAGCAGTTGCTGATTGTGTTGTTGCCGCTACCGGTGTCGCCGCCATTGAGGTTACTACTGGACTGATTGCTGGTAGAACCATCCCTGAAATTAATAAACTAGTTGCTAATTTTGATTTTAAACTTTTCACAATAAAGCCTCCCAAAAATAAATTAATGCAATTTCATACTAATGAATAGCCTTACTTTAGCATCTTCATTAGTTACGGAAAAGCCATATTAAACCACCTTAATTATCAACGAAAAGCAATGCCTTAAACTACTTTAAGGCAAAAAAATAGACCCTCTCAGGTCTATTTTAAAAACAACTATGCAAGCCGTTTTTTGATGACACTTGCTTGTTCAACGAGTTCATCTGCTAGTGCAACCAGTTGGGCAAATTTATCTTGACCGTATTTTTCATTCACCATTTCAACCCACTTATCATAGGTTTGGTTCAATTCAAACAAGACTTCCTCGCCATGCTTTGAAACTTCAAAGTAAGTTAACCGGTAATCTGGTTCCTGTCTTGAAATCCCTTCAATCAAGCCCAACAATTGCAACTCACGACACCGCCGTGAGATAGCGGCGCGCGACACATGTTGCCCCGCCGCAAGTTCACTACCTGAAACATGTTTTTGGTCTTGAATTGATTTTAATAAGATGTATTGATCATACGTTAAATGATGTTTTTGACTGATTTCACCTAAAAAGGGGCGTAAATCATTCGTTAACCATTGATAAATTTGATTAAATTTCATCATACCTTGTGCATCCGATTCGATTCTCATAGCCTAATTCCTTTCTATTTGTGCTTTTCTCCGAATAAAATAGTCTCAGCTAGGCGGCTAAATAAACGTCCTAACTCACTATTTTGCTGTTCACCACTTGGTTTAACAGACTCTTCTATTTTCATAATATTACTCTCCATCAGTTCAGTCGTGTCTCTGAATACTGCTTGGCGACGATGTTGGTCAATCCGGTGATTGTGTTTTGTCAGTTGGACGATTGTGTCATCTTGCGATTCGACTTGATCTGCTAAGCGGTGTTCTGTTAATTGGCGTTTTTCCTTAGCCCAAAATAAGTAAGGTTTAGTTGCCTGCGCCATAATTAACGCCAGTAATAGGAAACTCTTAATGAATCGTTTCATCTAAAACCAATTCCTTTTTTATCTTCACAATCAAATCGCCGAAGTCGCCCCAATCATCCGTACTTGGGGGGTTCTTCCAGATAATCTGATCAATCTTTAAAATTTCTTGGGCAAAATCAGATACATATAACTGTGTTCTCTGGGTTACGTTTTCTTCCAACACGATATTTAAATTCTTAAAACCCATAATCTGTTTTTCAATGTAATGCGTATAGGCTTCGCCATTACTGAAATCGACACAAACATAAATCGATGGATTCAACATTTGATAAGGGACACTCTCAATAATCGCAAATAGATAACTGTAAAAAAGGCTGACTTGTAGGCGGGGGTTGATCATTGCCTCGGCCATAAAAGCCTCTAAATGATTTGAAACGACTGCACTACCAGTTGGATAACTCTCTTCAAAAAATCTAATTTGACGCTTAGACGTAAATGTACTTGCTTCTACGTAAAAGAGCGCAAACCGTAAGTTAGTCGTCAGCAACTGGTGGTACAAATTCTTCTCAACTGTTATCGGTAGTGCCAGTTCCGTCATAATTGTTGCGCAGATTGCCTTGGTACCATCTTCGATTGGCTTAACTTGTTGAACAACCGATCGTCCGAGATAACAGGTCGTCATATTTTCAGCATATAGAAAAGTTAATAACCAATCTCGCTCTTGAATATCGACAATTTCATCTTTACGACCATTGATGATCTGACTGATTGAAAAAGCGTCGTTTTGCTCATCAATCGTTGTGAACGTGGTAGCATCAATCGCACAATCTTTTTTTAATCGCTGAATTAAAACGCCCAGAAAAAGATTGAGCTTAATCGTTTTAATCAATGATAGTTTGAGGGGATAGTATCGCATGATTTGTTGCTTGAGTTGTTCAATCTGAGTTTCAATCGCTTCTGAAAATGGTTGTCCCAACCCGTTATAAAAATCGTAATAAATAGTATAGAGCAGGTTCCTAATTGCCAGTTCGCTCCCCCGAAGTGCATTGTTTCGATACTCAATGTGATACTCTTTTAAAATCTTAGAGAGTTGTTTCTTCAGTAGATAAACATATGACTTACTTAAGAAATTTTGCTTGGCAAGCGCTTCTACCCCTAACCCATCGGTCAATGCGTTTTGCAATAATAGATAGATTCCGGATTTTTGCAAGTATGCTAGACGCGCTTTCTTCACAATCATCGTGGTGAGGGAGTGGACCGCAACTTCATTATTATCAAGCAACTGAACCGCATTGGTAATCTGCAACGTTTGGAGATCATTATTTAATTCACCTAAATACTTCTTAACCTTAAATTTCGATAGACCCGCAAACTCACATACTGATTCTACAGAAAGGTAGTTCTTCTTATTAAGCTCTAGGTACTGTAGGATATAGTATTTATACCGGTCATCTTCAGTTAATAGGTAATTAAAATTCATAGCTAACCCCATCCGTTTATATTTTTATTGCTCGTGTTTTTTCTTATTAATTTGCCAATAAGCCAAACTAACAACCATAATTAATTCTAAGCCTAGATAAAGTAAGCCATTATTCGTGTCTGCATCAGTTTGTGGTAATTTAGTACCTGGTTTAGCAGGTTTGGTTGGCGTTGTTGGTTTAACCGGCTTGGTTGGTGTTGTAGGTGTTACTGGTTTGGTTGGTGTTGTTGGCTTTTCAGGATCTGTTGGCACCGTTGGTTTTTCTGGTTGGCGCACATTATATTTGATTAATGTCAGACTATCTTGATGCTTAGTGATTGTAAAGTGCAATGGTGAATTATCTAATTGATAACCGGTTGGCGCTTTAGTTTCAACCAATTGATATTGACCAACTTTCAAGTCAGTTAATAAGAGCACCCCTGATTTATCAGTTGTTAAACCACTTTGTAACACTTTACCTTGTTGATCACGTAATTCAAAAACCGCACCTGCTAATAATTGGTTGGTTGCTTGATCACGTTTTTCAAGGCGTACTTCGTGTTGTTTTTGTTTGTTTTCTTTATTGACTTGGACCGCTTGTTTTTGTGCTTTAACCGTAAATTGAACCGGTGTTGCATCTAGCACATAACCAGTTGGGGCCTTGGTTTCAATAAATGAATATTGACCCGGTTCAAGGTTTGTGACGATAATTTGACCATTTTGGTCTGATTTCAAGTTTTCTTTAACCACTTTTTGATTGGCATCGACAATCTTGAAGACGGCACCCGCAAGTGATGCACCTGTTTGATCGTCCTTCTTCGTTAAGATGACGCTGCCTGGAATTGCTTTATCGGCTTTTGTCACTTTAATAGCTGTCTTTTGATTCTTTGTAATGGTGAACTTAACAGCTGTTTTATCAAGTTGATAGCCAGTTGGTGCTTTGGTTTCAACGAATTGATAATCACCTGGTTCTAAATCTTTAACAGCGATTTGACCAGTTGCATCCGTTGCTAAATTGCTTTGTAGCACTTTACCATTTTGATCTTGGAGTTCAAAGACCGCACCTTGTAATGTCGCACCATTTTTATTGTTAATCTTGGTTAAAATAACACTGCCTGGTGTTAATCGATCAGCCTTTGTGACTTTAATCGCTGATGTTTGACCTTTTTTAATCGTAAATTTAACTGGTTTTTGATCTAAGTCATAGCCAGTTGGTGCTTTGGTTTCAACAAATTGATAAGCGCCAGGTTCTAAGTCTTTGACCACAACTTGCCCGGTTGCATCGGTTGTTAAACCGCTTTGTAATACTTTACCGTTTTGATCTTGGAGTTCAAAGATTGCCCCTTGTAGAGTAATCCCTGACTTATTATCGGTCTTCGTTAAGAGCACACTGCCTGGTGTTAATTGATCAGCTTTTGCAACCTTAACAGCAGTCGTTTGCCCTTTTTTAATCGTAAATTTAACTGGTTTTTGATCTAGATCGTAGCCAGTTGGGGCTTTAGTTTCAACAAATTGATAATCACCAGGTTCTAAGTCTTTGACCACGACTTGCCCGGTTGTATCGGTTGTTAAACCACTTTGTAGTACTTTGCCAGTTTGATCTTGAAGTTCAAAGACCGCACCTTGTAATGTTTCACCTGTTTTGTTATCTGCTTTGGTTAAGATAACACTCCCTGGTGTTAATTGATCTGTTTTAGTAACTTGAGCAGCTGATGTTTGGCCTTTTGTAATAACGACTTTAACTGGTGTTTTATCAAGGTCATAGCCCGTGGGTGCCTTGGTTTCAACAAATTGATAGGTCCCTGGTTTAAGATTATTAACCGCTAACTTACCTGCGGCATCGGTTGTTAAACCTGTTTTAAGTGTCTTACCGTTTTGATCTTGAAGTTCAAACACAGCGCCTTGTAATGTGGCACCTGATTTATCATCTGTTTTAGTTAAAATGACACTGCCCGGTGTTTGGGTATTAACCATATCAATTAAAACCGCTGATTTTTGACCTTTTATAATTGTAAATTCTTTTGGTGTTTTATTTAAGTCGTAACCGGCTGGGGCTTTGGTTTCAACAAAGTAATATTTGCCTGGCTTCAAATCATTAACGGCTAACTTGCCTGAAGCATCCGTTGTTAAACCGGATTTAATGACTGTTCCGGAAGCGTCTTGAATTTCGAAAACGGCACCTTGCAATGTCGTCCCATCTTCGGCATCCTTTTTCGTTAAAACAACACTACCTGGTGTTAATTTGTTGGTCATATCAACGGGTGTTGCTGTCGTTTGACCCTTTGTAATCTCAAATTCTTTTGGTGTTTTATTTAAGTCGTAACCGGCTGGGGCTTTGGTTTCGACAAAGTAATATTGACCTGGTTTCAAATCATTAACAGCTAATTTACCTGCGGCATCGGTTGTTAAGCCTGATTTAATGACTGCTCCTGATGCGTCTTGAATTTCGAAAACGGCCCCTTGTAATGTCGTCCCATCTTCAGCGTCTTTTTTCGTTAAGACGACACTCCCTGGTGTTAATTTGTTGGTCATCTCAACGGGTGTTGCTGTTGTTTGACCCTTTGTAATCTCAAATTCTTTTGGTGTTTTATTTAAGTCGTAACCGGCTGGGGCCTTGGTTTCAACAAAATAATACTTGCCGGGTTTCAAATCATTAACAGCTAATTTACCTGCGGCATCGGTTGTTAAGCCTGATTTAATGACTGCTCCTGATGCATCTTGAATTTCGAAAACGGCCCCTTGTAAGACGGTCCCATCTTCAGCATCCTTTTTCGTTAAGACGACACTCCCTGGTGTTAATTTGTTGGTCATCTCAATTTTAAACGCTGTTTTTTGATCCTTTTTAATTATGATTTTTTGCGGTGTTGCATCTAATTCATACCCTGCTGGCGCTTTGGTTTCAACCAATTGATAATTACCAGGATCCAAATCAGTTACTTCTAATTTACCTGAAGCATCCGTTGTTAAGCCGGATTTAAGCACTTTGCCTGAAGCATCTTGCAATTCGAAAACAGCGCCTTGAAGGACAGCACCATTATCAGCATCTTTTTTTGTTAAAATCACACTGCCTGGTGTTAATTGATTGGTTACCGCAACAGGTGTTGCTGTTGCCTGACCCTTTTTAATTTCGAAGTCATGATGTTTTTTACTGATGTCATAACCTGTTGGGGCTTTGGTTTCAACAAAATAATATTTCCCGGGCGTTAAGTTCTTCACTTCTAATTGTCCTGAAGCATTAGTGGTTAAACCACTTTGAAGTAGTTTACCTGAAGCGTCCCGTAATTCGAAAACAGCACCTTGTAACACAGAGCTATCTTTACTATCTTTCTTAGTTAAAATCACACTACCTGGTGTTAATTGATTAACCATTGAAATATTGACCGTTTTTTCGGTCCCATCAATCTTAAAAGACTTTGGTGTCGTATCAAGATTGTAACCATCGGGGGCCTTAGTTTCGACAAATTGATAACTGCCATATGGTAAATCTTTAACTGCAATCTGTCCGTTACTATCCGTTGTTAAATCTTTTTGTAAGACTTTACCTGTACTATCTTGTAATTCAAAGACCGCACCACTCAAATGATTTTGATCTTTGTCAGTCTTTGTTAAAACAACATCGCCCAAAATTTGTTTATCAAGTTTGGAAACGGTGACTGCACTAGTTTGATTATCTGTAATATCAAAGCCAACTGGTGTGCCATCTAGTTCATAACCTGTTGGGGCTTGTGTTTCAATTAGTTGGTATTTCCCATTTGATAGACCTTCAACACGTAACTTCCCGTTAGCGTCTGTTACCACATCGTCTTTAATCACCTTGTTAGGGGTTTCATCTACTTTAACAAGTTTGAAGTGCGCACCTGCTAACACTTTAGCGGCATTAGCGGCATCAGTTTTGGTTAATTCAACCGCTTGGTTACTCCCACTACCATTACCACTACCACCTGTATGTGGCGTATTAACGGTGACCTGTTCGGTCGTGATGTTATCCCCAGTTAACTGGGCACTATTTTCATAGGTATCGGAAGTTCCGTTATCAGTTGCGCGTGTATCATAGTTAATAAGTACGGTACTTTTTAAATCACCAAAATTAATAGTGAAGCCACTTGTCCCGTTTTCACTCACTAAACTATCAGGTACTGGTGCATCGTGCGTATAATTGTCGCCAGTTGTATAAGTCACATATTCAGCTTTGACACTGCCTGAAACAAGTTCCTGATTCGCGCCCACGGTATCTGTAAAGACCGCATTTTTAATATCTGCTTTCTTATAATTAACTCGTGCTGTCCAATGGATTAATGATGGATCTTGGGCATCAACGTCTCCCCATTTATACAAACCTTCATTTGTATCTGGACCTTCGTCTTCACCAATATGGATAGTTGAGCCATTTGAACCCCAATCTAATGGGACATCTGTATTGACTGTAATTTCATTTTGATCCCATTTTGTCGTAATATCAAAGGAACCCTTTTTATTATTAGGATGTGTTTCATAGAAATCAGTAAATGTCACTGTCACAGTTCCTGTCGCTTGACTAACTGTAGCATGTCCAATTATATTTCCTGCACTATCCTTAATATCAAACGAAATATCTCTGGCAACTGTTAATTGCTTGGGTAACGTTACCGTCATTATATCCCCAGCTTTAATCGGTGTCCCATCTGGAATCGCAAATTCGTAATGTGCTTTTGTTTCATCATATTGCCCTACACTTGTAGTAGGGTTACCATCTTCATCCAGTAGTTCACCTTTTGTAATAAAGCTACTGCCATAATCTGCGCTAGCATTAACCGGATTAACGTTAGCAACAGCACTACTAATTAGACTTGCTAGCAAAATAAATATCGTAAAAATATTTTGCATCTTGCTCCTCATAATGATTACCTCCGTTTATTATTTGTGATTACGATATTTATTATAGTACGTAATAGTTAACGATAGTGCGTAAATTACAGTAGATTTTCCAAAATATTTTCAAAAAGCAAAAATTTTTAAAAATTAGCTTGTCCGCAACTATCTCCTCCCTTATTAAAAAGCACAAAAAAGAGACATCACCTTAAAGGATGCCTCATTTTAATTACTTATTCTGGTGAGCGCGTTCGTATTCCGTATCACAATCTGCCGTAAAAATAGCCTCGGTTCCGGCTTCGCTGGCTTTTGTGTAATACCATTCTTTATGATCCAGCTTCGTCAATTCTGCTTGCAGTGATTCAATCTCGTTAGCCAACATTTGCCGCCGTTGTTGAATCAGCGCCAAGCGTTGGTCCAATGTTTCATCGCCTGCCGTTCGCCAATCGATATATTGCTTAATGTCTTTCAACTGCATGCCCGTTTTTTTTAAGCATTCAATATCACATAGACAATCCAAATCTGCCTGCCGAAATTCACGGCGACCAGCCGGACTGCGTTTAATAAACGGTAATAGCCCTTGTTCTTCATAATATCGTAGTGTTGGAATACTTAAATCATATTGTTGGGCGACTTCGCCAATTGATAATGCCATTATTAACCTTCCTTACGCTTGATTAAAAATCAACGTCATCTGGCACCATGCATTGACCGCCTAAGTTTTCCAAAGCACTGATTTGGGTCATTTCGGCATCTGTTAATTCAAAGTCAAAGATGTCGGTATTTTGCGCCATACGTTCTTGATGGGTTGACTTAGGTAATGGTAACACACCTTGTTGAATCCCCCAACGAAGACAAACTTGCGCAGCTGTTTTACCGTGTTTCGTAGCAATTGCTGCAATCGTTTCATTCGAAAGCGCACTGGCTTCGCCAAGTGGCGCCCAAGCTTCAACTAAGATATCATGGGCTTGATTATAACGCACAGCTGCTGCTTGTGGCCAGCCTGGATGCACTTCAATTTGATTAACCATTGGTTTGATAACAGCAGTCTTCATGAGTTCATCTAAATGGTGTGGCATAAAGTTAGAAACCCCAATTGCACGAATTTTACCTTCATTATATAGGTCTTCCATTGCCCGCCAAGTTTCAGCATTTAATTCAGCTGCTTTGGCACCAAATTGTTTGGTATTCGCTGGCCAATGAATCAAATATAAATCTAAGTAATCAACACCTAAGGTTGCAATTGTTTGCGCAAATGCCGCCTTAGTAGCGTCATAGCCCCGTTCTGTATTCCATAACTTACTTGTCACAAAGATGTCTTCACGAGCGATATCACTTTCTTTCAAAGCATCACCAACACCCTGTTCATTACCATAAACGGCAGCCGTATCGATATGGCGATAGCCAACTGATAAAGCTTCTAAGACCGCTTTTTTCGTTTCTTCGTTAGGTGTTTGGTATGTGCCATAACCTAATCCTGGAATGGTAACACCGTTGCTTAAAGTCATTGGGGCTGTTAAGGCAGATAATTTTTGCATTTAAAAGTCTCCTTTTTCTATTCGATAAAACTACTTTACAACCTCAAGCTGACTTGAGGTCAAGCATTATTAGCCGTTAACTTTCAATTAACTACCGTTTAGTAATAATCTCTTGCTTTTTCTCGAGACTATTTTGAATTAAGGTTTGATAAATCTTTTGGTGCTGTTTTAAATACGCTTTAAAATACGCTTTCTTAACATTCTTTAATCGTGGTTGATCAGCAATCAGTTCACCTGTTAGATTAACTTGAACACTACCTTGATACTTTAGATTGGCATCATTTGACTTCGAAAAGACGACGGTAATATGCTGACTATCTAAAACATCAACAACGTGTCCATTTTGTCGCGTGATAATATTCACCTTACGTTCTTCCAATGGAATTGGATTATAACCAGTTGGTAGAATATTAGTGTAATAGGTCATATCCCCCTTCTTAAGTTCATACGCACTATTGTTAGCATATGGACTATCATCCTTATCAAGATGCCAGCCATAATGGCTTAAATTCGCCCGATAACGTTGTTCCAGTAGGCTTAGGCGTCGATTACTAATCACCAATCCTAATAAAATAACTGTAATTATCGTCAAGGCGATTTTATAATACTTGTTCATGTGTATCCGTTTTGAAACTTCTTTGGTCATGACACTGTCCTCCCGTAATAATTTATCAAGAGAAATAGCAAATAAATCACTAATCGCCACAATTGTTTCTAAATCGGGATAATTACGGCCAACTTCCCAACTTGAAACTGTCGAACGTGATACATTCAACAGCTGCGCTAAGTATTCTTGGGTCCATTCCCGTTTCAATCTATTTTGTTTGATTTGTTGACCAATGTTCATACTATTCCTCCTGTCATTACGAGTATCATCCAACCCTCACTAATTGCCTAGCTATTATCTCACACCCCGCTTCAATAAACGCGCGACATTCTCTAACATCCTGTTTTACTAGCCTATTTTGGCAAATCTGCCATTTCCCAGGAAATAATCAAGAGCGACTTAACTCAAACTTAATTAGTCGCTTATTCCCCGCTGTATCAACGTATTAACGACTATTTAATCCTGACCATCATTTCTGTAAGGGTTTTATCTTTTTTGTTTTTTTGATTCGCGTTATAATATAGATATTAAAAGTAGTGAATGAAAGGGAGCGAATATCATGAAGAAATTTTTATTAGGCAGTCTCGTACTTGCAGGGATCACAGTTACCGGTGCTTGCTTAGTTGCTAAGAAAATGGAACTGTTTAGAGATGATTCAGTTGATTACGAAAAGTTCGAAAGTCGCTAATCACTAGTCATTTCTAAATTGAATCTAGGAGGTTTTTCATATGATTAAGAAAAAAGCAATTATGATTGGCGCTGGCCTTTCAAACATGGCCGCAGCAGTCTATTTAATTCAAGAAGGCGGTTGGCCTGGCGATGCGATTACATTCTACTCATTAGATGACCATGGTTCAAACGATGGTGCCCCAGTTTCAGAAACAACTGATGAATATTGGAATAAAAACCACCCACTCGAAAATACTAAGGGCTACGTTGCCCGTGGTGGCCGGATGCTTAACTATCGGACTTATGTCGATTTAATGGATCTTCTAGGCCGGATTCCTTCAGCAACTGAACCTAATATGACAGCTGAAGAAGATACGCGTTCATTCGATGCCCAACACCGTACATTTGACAAAGCCCGTTTATTAGAAGGTAGTAAAGGCATTTTGGATGCTGGGCACCTCGGCTTCAATAATAAGGATCGGTTATTAATGACTAAATTAATTATGATGCCTGATTCTGAAGAAGAAAAATTAGATAACGTTTCAATTGCCGAATACTTCAAAGATGATCCACATATGTTCCAAACTAACTTCTGGTACATGTGGGAAACTACCTTTGCTTTCAGAACCCAAAGTTCCGCACAGGAATTACGTCGTTATATGCACCAAATGATTTATGAATTCACTCAAATTGAACACTTAGTCGGCGTTAACCGGACCCGTTACAATCAATACGAAAGTATCATGTTGCCACTGATTAACTACTTAAAAGCGCAAGGTTGTCACATTATCCTCAACCGGCGGATTACTGACTTAGACTTTAAAGAGACTAAGATGACCGATGAAATTACAGTTACTGGTATGACGATGACCAACACCGAAACCGATGAAGTTGAACACATCACAGTTGATGATGACACTGCTGTTATCTTCACAAATGGGTCAATTACAGATTCTGCAACCCTTGGCGATTATAATACACCAGCACCTGAAAATATGGATTACGGTGCTGCAGCTGGTTTATGGAAGCAAATTGCTTCTAAATTCTATAACCTTGGCAATCCCGATAAATTCTTCGCTGACCGCAATGCCAGTGAATGGGTCAGCTTCACTTTAACCACTAAGAACCATACGCTCTTAAACGAAATTGAACGGATTACCACTCAAATTCCAGGGAATGCGTTAAACTCATTCCTATCCACAAAACCAATTACACCACTTGGTCAAAAAGATGTTAATATGTCGATTGTTGTTCACCACCAACCTCACTTCACAACGCAAAAACCAAACGAAGCGGTTATCTGGGGTTACTTCCTCTATCCACGTCGAAGCGGTGAATTCGTGGACAAACCTTATATCGAAATGACGGGTAAGGAAATGCTGCAAGAATTGATTGGTCAACTATCAAAAGTTGATCCTGGCCCAATCAATATCCGCGAAAAAGAAGCTGAAATCATGGACAGTGTCATCAACAACATCCCGGTCTATATGCCATATGCTTCAGCACTCTTCAACAATCGTGCCAAGACAGACCGCCCCGAAGTCATCCCTGAACATTCAACCAACTTAGCCTTCACTGGTGAATTTGTTGAACAACCTTATCAGATGATTTTCACTGAACAAAGTGCCGTGCGTTCTGGCGAAATCGCGGCTTACCACTTTGCTGGGATCCCAATGGCAAAATTAGTCGACACACCACGTTATGATCGTGACATCAAGACATTGATGCGCGCTACTAAGAAAATGTTTGAATAACAGTTCAAAAAAGAGTCGTTCAGATTAAAACCTGAGCGACTCTTTTTTGGTAGCTATTAATTAAGCTTCAATTAACGCCATATCCGTTTCTTGGAATTGTTGCAGTTGTAATAACTGCGCTTGGTTAATTTCGGTATACAGCACACCGGCAATCGATTGATTAATATAGCCAGCATTAATCCCTTGTTGCACAAAATCATATTCATGCTGGAAAGCCTGGACATACAAGATATCGGGGACTACTGTGGCCCCTTTTTGATAATCATGTTTGATGTGTGCACAGAAGTGATTCATCGTTCGGCGAACCAGATAAACAAAATCATTATCACTATGCTTTTGCTTTAAGCGGTTCTCCAAAACGGTATCGAGATATTGATCAATTGTATCGGTCACTTCATTATTAAGGGCTAATAAAGAATCCCGGGTGGCTTGCCAATTCTCAACCCGCTCTGAATATTGGGGATTATTGGCCATTTTCGCATCATGGAAACGTAACCGCTGTTTCTTCGTAATCACGCGATGGCTTGTGTGCCAAAGAAGTTCTTTCTTCCAATGTTTAACCGAATGTTTCATGCGTAACCCGAGATGATCGCGTTTAGATTCAACTAACACCCGTTGAAAAATTCGGTCATATAGATTAACAACCTCTGGACTGTAGCGATTATTAACATCATCGCAATGGAGGAAATTATCCACTACTTCCTTAGTTTCACTCAACAATGCATTATAATTAGCCGTCGCTTGTACGCGATCAACCGTTAGTCGATTGCTCTTTTGTGATTGAAGCTGGTCCGTTAGCGCTTCGCGGACGGCATGGTCTTCAATTTGAGAACGCATTTGCAAGATAACATAGTCAACCATCTTATTGCGAATGTGATCCAAATCGGCCATCGTATAAGCTTCCGTTTTTTGTGGTAACTTATGGGGTAACACAATCGCACTAACTATCATACTGATTAAAATGACGAAGGTCGCAATCGTAATTAATTCATCCCGATATGGAAAGGCGTGCCCGGCAATCTTGTTCGGTAGTGAAAAAGCCATCGCTAACGTCACCGTACCGTGAATGCCACTGACTGCGAATAAACGGGCAAAAAATGGCCGCTCATCCCCTTTTCGATCACCAAAGAAGGCTGAAATCCAAGGACTATCGCCACGTAATACCCAAACATAGCGAACAATCCACATCGCAACATAGATTAAAACGCTGACCCCTAATAAGGCAGCGGCTCTCCACCAACCCATTTGCATCATATTTCGTGCGACTTCTGGTAATGAAATTCCCAAGATTAAAAAAACAAAGTCGTTCAGAATATCTGCTAGAATATTCCAAATAGTTCGTGAAGTGAGTTGAACGTTCGTTGATGTCAACCGTAGACGATCCGCTTCCCAATTATGTTCAATTCCAGTCGCAACCACGGCTAAAATCCCGGAAACCCCAAAATGTTCTGCTAATAAGTAAATCGCAAACGGCGTCAATAAACTAATCGGAATTGTCGTTAATTCCGGATTTTTGCCATGCCGATTCAAGTTAAAACGGAGCATTACCAATAAGAACCCGCCAATAATACCGACAACGACCCCACCAACAGCTACAAATAGAAAGTGGCCAATGCCTTCAACAACCGAGAACGTCCCTTTTGAGAGCACTGACAAGGCAAGATCCAACATCACCAACCCAGTCGCATCATTAAATAGCGATTCAAGTTCGAGGGCCTCGCCGACACCTTTGGGCATATCATTGTTACCGGTCATTGATTTAACTGCGACTGCATCCGTTGGGGTGACAATTGCGGCTAGCGCAAGCGCTAATGGGAACGTCCACCGAGCCTCAATTTGCTTGGTCATAACACCAACTACCACTGCCGTTACAACCGCTAAGACGACCGAGAGTAAGAAAATCCCTTGGAATCTCTTGCGAATATTGGCAAACGATTGCTTTTGCCCATCGATAAACATCAACGGCGCAATGATCAGTAACATGAAAAATTCAGGTTCCAACTGAAAATTGTGGAACACCGGCATCAACGAAAGACCTAGCCCCATCGCAATTAATAAGAAAGCTTCTGGTATTCGTGGCACAAGTTGTTCGACCACGTTGACCACAATGACCCCAACTAATAGTAGCGCCACTAAGTAAAATTCATTCATCTTATAATCTCCAATAGCTAATAAATATGTTATAGTATGCACTAAATTATAGTGCTTTGCTACTATTATAACTTAAAACCCAAAACAGAGTAGCGTCCAATTGATTCAGACACTACTCTGTTTTTGAAAGAGCCTAAAATAATCAGTTAACCCTTAATGCTCAGAAGCTAACCATTAATGACGCACTCTAGTCTTGATTAAATTGTGTCTCTACATATTCTCGATAGAGTTCATGGTTGGCGACTAATTCTTGATGCTTACCGGCACCGGAAACGTGGCCGTTTTCAATAAAGTAAATCTGATCTGCATCGACAATCGTGCTTAAACGGTGCGCAATGACGAGGGTCGTGCGACCTTCCATCAAAGTTTCTAAAGCCTTTTGAACCATTGCCTCTGATTCTGAATCGAGACTGGCTGTCGCTTCATCCAACATCAAAATCTTAGGATCACGTAAAAAGGCCCGCGCAATTGCCAATCGTTGCCGTTGACCACCCGAGACTTTAACACCCCGAGTACCGACTTCTGTATCAAGGCCTGCAGGCATCTCACGCACAAATTTTTCAGCAAAAGCTAATTGCAATACAGCCCACAATTGTGCATCTGCGTATTCGCCGGTCAACCCATAAGTTAAGTTATCCCGAATCGTCCCCGCCATAATGGCTGAATCTTGACTGACAAAACCGATTTGTTCACGCCAATCGGCTAGCGAAACATCGTTAATTGGCGTTTCACCAATCTTGATTGTACCCTGATTTGGTTCGTAATACCGTTCTAACAAACTGAAGATTGTCGATTTTCCACCACCGGAAGGGCCTGCAAAAGCAACGACGGTATTGGGTTGCGCTTCAAATGATAAATCATGCAAAATCGTTTGATCATCGTCATAGCCAAAATCAACTGATTCAACGTTCAACGTTTGGCCTTCAACATCGACTGCCGTTCCATGATCAAAATCTTCTTCGGCCTCTTGCATCAATTCTTGAATCCGTTCTGTCGAGCCACTAGCTTTTGAGAGCGTCGTGAAGAATTGACCTAGCGTGGCGGCTGGCCCCATTAATTGGAATAAGTACATTAAAAATGAGAACATCGCGCCAATCGTCATGGTGCCTTGGGCAACTCGCGCTGACCCATAAGCCAAAATACCAACGATTAAGCCCATCATGACGGCGGTCATAATCGGACCCGCGATAGAATCATAAATGGCTTCGCGTAAACCAATCTTATAAAGGCTGCCAATAGCCGTTTGCCCTTGTTGGCTGGCTTGTTGTTCCGCATTTGACGATTTGACCAAGCGGATTTCGCTCAGTGTCTCATCCGTTTCGCCATTGAAACGAGCTAACTCATCTTGACGGGTGTGCCCAATGGCATGTGACTTCTTCGCAATCGGTAACATCACGGCCATGACCAATGGTACTGAAAAGGCCATGATTAAAGTCATTTTCCAATCCATAAAGAGCATAATAGCGAACGCCCCCACAATTGTGAAAATGGCTGTTACTAATCCGGGAAATGATCGTGATAATAGATCTTTGATCTGAGTTGAATCATTCACTAGTCGTGATGTCATTTCGCCCGACTTCACGTCATCAAAGTAACTCACTCTAAGATGCAATAATTTATCCCAGATGTTATTCCGCAATTTCTGGATAACATCTTCCCCGAAAAAGCCGAGTAGCGATCCCGAAGCGGCACTGATCACCGCACTCAAGATGAATAAAACAACAATCCCAATCAACATGTAAATATTAAATTGTTTTGAAAAACTATTGATCAATTGTTTAGCGTAACTAGGAACGGCTAACTGAACACCAGTTGCAACTAGCCCTAATGCTAAACCCAAGAACAATTGCCAATATTTAGGTTTTGTATTCTTAATTAAACCTAGAAAATCTTTGAAACTAAATTGACTTTTAGATGGTGCGACTCTCATTTGTTGCATAATAACAACCTCCTACCAAGGGAATCGTGAATGATTCCAATCGCCGTGATTTTGATGACGCATCTGATGCCCGTGTTCAAAAAAGGCTGCATCAAAACGTGATTCTTGTACATTATTGGTAATTTTCGTTAAGATCGCCCGTAATTCATTGATTTCAGATTCACTTAAACCAGCCAGAATCGTTTCTGATAATTTATCGGTTTCCAAATCACCTTTTTCAATTGAGTCCCGCCCTTTATCGGTAATAAAAATGAGGGAAACGCGCTTGTCGGCTGCTGATGCTTGGCGTGTAACATAGCCATCTTCTTCAAGTGCCTTGACTTGCAAGCTCACTGAACTAGGACGAATATCTAGTAATTCTGTAATTTCAGCATTCGTTAGCCCATCTTTAGCAACCAATAGATTTAATAATCGTGATTTACCCTTCGTATTCATAAAATCACGCCGTCTTTCTTTACCGACCGTCATCCATGCCGATGCCACAAAATACCGTGATTGAACAAGTTTAGCGAACAACGCCATGATTTCTTGTGTTTCATTTGTCATATTGATCACTGCTTTCATAATTAGTTAGTTTTTATATCGGTTAACCTAACGAAAATCAGTTTAACGCGTTAGTTAGGTTGTGTCAACAAAAACCTAACAATTGATTTTAAAAATTTACTTATACAAAAAAGCCACCATAACAATTTTTGTTAGGATGGCTTTTCATTACGCTATGCTATTAAATTTGTTGTGCAATTGCCGCATTAACCTTTTCTTTTTCACTTTCAATCAAGGCCACGCGACTTTCGATGACCTTCATATCCATCGTTATTTCCCGGGTTAAGCCTGGGGTGTCTAATTTAGGTTCGAAAAAGGCTTTGAATTCCGCTAAGCGTTCTGGCGTCTTGAAGACTGCAGCGATTGATGTGATATAAGTTGTAAATTCCATATCACCACCGACTGTCTCTTCTAGCCATTGCCAATCATTGCGAATCCAATCCCAAGTGGCTTGTTGACTCGCGTCGTTAGCGAGTAACCCCCGGAACCAAGCCCGTAAATCTTGCGGTTTAATTGTACCGGCATCTTCAAATTTACTAATTAAAGTGGTGATTAATTCAGGATCAGTCGTGCGTGTTAAGGCGGCGCTCAAGTCATTCTTATAGCTGGCATCGCTCGTTTGACGATAAGCCTTTAAGAGTTGACTATAAAGCGCAGCGTTACCAAAGTTTTGGACTTCATTCATCAAGACTAGTACCCGAATAGCAGCTGGTAAAGTTGCCAACTGATCTTGGTTAGCTTGGAATAATGTGTGCGCCGCATCGATCGCTGCTTGATTCTTAGCATACAAGGCTGCACTTAAAACTGTTGGCCGCATCAATTGATCATCATTAGTATCCGTTGGTTGAATGGTCCAGCCTAAGCGGGCGACTTGTGCGCTACTCAATTGATCGAAGAAAGCCCGCAAGTGTTGTTCACTCGTCTCCCCGGCGGTGACAAACTTCTTCAAGTTACCCGCAACCGTATAAAGGGCTTCCGCTACGACATTTGAATCACTCTTAGCAAATGGGGCTAACACTGGGACCACATCGGCGTAATTAATTTGACGGCCTTCAGCCAATAAACGCAAATCCTGTAGCAATTGGAGTTGTGCGATTGGTGTCATTTCAGCACTATCTTTTAAAATATCATCGAATAGCGTTTGATCGTAGTTAACGATGAAGTGTGATTCATTACCCACATTTAAGCGGAACGGCTGACCATTAGCGGCACGTAATTGGGCGTAATCACCAAGTACTAATTCGCGGTCAGTCATCAATAATGGTGCCGCCGCATAGTTGCTCTTCAATGGAATTTGCCATTGACGGCCGACTTCTTGGCCTTCACCGATAAAGAATTGTTGTTGGTTAAGCGTTAATTGTCCGTCAACGACTTTGGCCGTTACCACTGGATAACCTGGTTGTTCGAGCCATGAGTTCATAATAGCGCCAACGTCTAAGTTAGCCGCTTTACCAAGGGCAGCCCATAAATCAGCGCCCGTTGCATTTCCGAATTGATGGGCTGCAAAGTAAGCTTTCAAACCAGCGCGTAATGCAGCGTCACCAATTAAAGCGCGAACCATTACGAGCATCCGTGCCCCTTTAGCGTAAACAATGGCACTATCGAATAACGCATCGATTTCAGCTGGATTCTTAACTTGGACATGGACTGATTGAACACCGTCAGTCGCATCCCGTTGTAGGGCAGCTGGTGCTTCTGAGGTTTGGAAACTTTCCAAAATATGCCAATCAGGTTCAAGTGCGTCGATGGCGACGTATTCCATCATATTAGCAAAACTTTCGTTTAACCAAAGATCGTCCCACCATTGCATTGTCACTAAATCGCCGAACCATTGGTGCGCCAATTCGTGAGCAATGACGGTCGCTACACGATGTTTCGTCGTGAGCGCCGTATTATCTGGATCGAGCAGTAAGTATGCTTCTCGATAAGTGACTAAGCCCCAGTTTTCCATCGCACCGGCTGAAAAGTCAGGTAAGGCCAACTGCCATGAATGTGGGAGTGGATATGGCGTTTGGTAGAAATCTTCGAAGAATTCGATTGAGCGTTTGGCAATATCCAATGCAAAGTCGAGTTCATTAGCTTGATGAGCCTTAGTTGCAAAAACACCCACTTGCACGCCACTCTTCGTCTGCGTTTGAGCCCCTTGGAGTTCACCAAAAGCAAACGCTACAAGGTACGTTGACATGCGAACTGTCGTTTCAAAATGATGAACGCCATCGATGACTTCTTTTTCAGGCATGTTGCTGAGAATCGTTTCGCCTTCGTGTTCGTCAAATTTAATCGCTAAATCAAAAGTAGCTTTGGCTTCTGGTTCATCAACACATGGAAAGGCTTGGCGCGCAAAGTTGGTTTCAAATTGGGTCCCAATCAACTCTTTCTTGACCCCGTCTACTTCATAATAAGAAGGATAAATGCCCATCATCGAATCCGTTAAAGTGGCCGTGTATGAAATGACCAGTGTCACTTCACCAGGTTGACCTACTTCAACCTTTAAGGCATTCGCATCATTATCAACTGTAAACGGTACGCTCTGCCCCGCAACACTTACCGTTTCAATCACCAAACCATTTTGATGAATTAAGACTACCGCTTCCTTGGCCGTCCCCGTAATCGTTGTCCGACCACTAAATCGTTTTTGAGCTCGGTTAATATCTAAGAAAACTTGATAATGTTCTGGTTGAAAACTTTGATAAAATCGCATCAATTCTGCCATATTATGATCTCCAATTTCATTTAGAATACTGTTATTATACGACTTTTCATTTTAAAAAGCTGTTGTCATCCATTTCACATTTTGATTACCAACCTGGTTGTACTTAATCTAAAAAATCACCTTAATCTTAAAAAACAGATTAAGGTGATTTTTTATTAATTCTCAGTAGCTAAATACCACTTTGAAACGTGCTCGCCTAAGCAATGCCTTGTGTTTAGCTACATCAGTCGACACTCTTTTAAACTTGTTGTTTAGCTGGACGAATCAAGACTTCACTGACCACCACGTGTTTGGGTTGGTCAATCGCATATAAAACAGCGTTGGCGATGTCTTCTGGATTGAGCGCTAATGCTGATTCTTCAGGTGCATCCATTAATTGCTTAACGCCTTCGAAAACAGCGGTATTGCCAATTGTATTGACCAGTTCTGTTTTAACAGCACCTGGTGAAACAATCGTTGAGCGAATCCCGTTATCTTTTTCTTCTTGGCGCAAGCCTTCCATAATAGCGCGTACTGCATATTTTGTCCCGTTGTAAACGGCAGAAGCTGGGTAAACCACGTGACCGGCAACTGAATCCGTTGAGATAATCAAACCATCTTGTTGGGCTTGCATCGTTGGTAAGACCGCCCCGATTCCATTTAAAACACCCATGATATTGATGTCGAGCATCTTTTGCCATTGATCGTAATCGCGTTCACTCAAATTACCTTGGGGCATCACGCCGGCATTGTTATATAAAACATCTACGCGACCAAAATGATCAAGCGCTAATTGGACTAAGCTCGCCATTTGCGCCCGATCAGTCACATCAGTAGCTTGATAAATTGCATTTTCACCGATTTCGGTTACTAAAGCTTGCAAACGATCCTCGCGACGAGCGGCCAAAACAACCTTGGCCCCTTTGCTTGCTAATAATTTGGCAGTTGCTGCCCCAATCCCTGATGAAGCACCTGTAATGATGACGACTTTATTTTGAATTGACATGTTAAAACTCCTTTTCTGATTTAATTTGACGCATGACTTTTGCCGGTGTCCCGGCGACAATCATATTGTCTGGCACATCTTTGGTGACCGTGGCGTTGGCAGCCACAATCGCATTTTCACCGACTGTTACACCGGGTAGAATTGTCGCCCCCGCGCCAATCCACGCGTTCCTTTTGATATGCACTGGTTTAACGAATAAACCGCGCCGATCGGCAGGATTTTCCAAATGATTCACAGTAATTAATGAAGCCCGCGGGCCAATCAACACGTGATCATCAATCGTAATCCCACCTAAATCAACGAACAGAACATTATTATTAATAAAAATCTCTTTACCAAAGGTAATGTGTTTACCGTAGTCCGTATAAAACGGTAATGATACTGTCACTGACGCATCAATTTCTTGAGCCGTAATACACTTTAAATACGCTCGCACTTCGGCTGCATCGTGATAGCCAGTGTTCATTTCCATCACCAACCGCTCGTTGTTGCCCTTGACCAAGTGAATTTCTTGCAACAACTCGGAATCATGATAAATCGGTCGCCCCGTGATTCTTGATTGTAATGAATAATCCATTGCTTCGCACCTCCTTTTACCGTACTTGAATGCACTTCTTTTCTTAACATGCTTTTCAAGCTAACTTTCTGTGCCTAGCTACGTTGCACAAACGACCGACTTCGTCGTTCATTTGCACCACTCAGCTAATGCTCGAAAGTTGAACAAGCTTGAACACACTTCTTTTCTTGATGTTTTTAGTATACTTCGCTACACTAGCAATGACTAATACTTATAATGAATATTCAGATATAGATTTTAACGATAGGAGAATCACGATGGACATTCGCGTTTTGAATTATTTTTTAACCGTTGCACAAGAAAAGACTATCAGCAAGGCTGCTGAAGTCCTCCACTTATCACAGCCCACGCTCTCTAAACAACTCAAAGATTTGGAGGACGAATTAGGCGTCCAACTCTTTACCCGTGGTAACCGTGAAATTACGTTGACCACCGACGGGATTTATCTCCAAAAACGGGGCCGCGAAATTCTATCATTAGTAGAAACCACAACCACCAACTTGACCCACAAGACTGTCGTCAGTGGGTCAATCAGTATCGGTTCAGGCGAAACGCAAGCTTTTCAACTAATCGCGGTCATCATCAATGATTTACGCCAACGTTATCCTGACATCACCGTTCAACTCTTTAGCGGTTCAGCCGATGAGGTCAAAGAACGCATTGATCAGGGCTTACTTGAGTTTGGGCTCGTCATCGATCCTGTTGAAAAGCAACGCTACGAATACGTCCGCTTACCCATGTCCGATCACTGGGGCGTGCTCGTTGCCGATGATCATCCCTTGGCAAGTCAATCCACCGTGGATGCAACGACCTTAGCCCAATATCCCCTACTCATTTCAGGCCAATCCCTCGTTCACCAACAAATCAGTACCTGGTTTGGCGTCAATCTCGATCAGCTCGATGTTGTCGGCACTTATACGCTTTTATACAACGCTTCGCTTCTCGTTAAAACCAGTAACAACGCAGCATTGTGCATCGACGGGATTATCAATACCAAGGATAACGGCTTAAAATTCATCCCATTAAATCCACCACTCTCTGTCAATACGAACATCATCTGGAAAAAAGGGCAGATTTTCTCGAGCGCCAGTCAGATTTTTAAAGAAACCCTCACCAATCAGACAGATAAAAAGCCGCCACGCTAAGCGTGACGGCTTTTTATCTAAATTGACGGTGTTGCTCTAAACGCATTCACCTTTGGATCTAACACAACCTGTGCTTCAGTACCCGAATCTAGAATTGTATTTTGAACAGCGTCTGCTTCAACTAAGACGGTTATTACATCGATTGCTGCCGAAACTTCCGTTGTTAATAGTGAATCGACTTGCGCAGCAAAGGCTGAATCGCCACTTTCTGAATGGGCTTCAGTTGCCACAACGTTATTGGTTGCCACGTAGTTATGATTACCTTTTACTAAACGGATAATCACTGGTTTAGCACCCAATGGTTTAATGTTTTCTTGGTCTAGAATTTCTGAGAAATGGTTCCCGATAATTGAATTATGATCGCCTTCAATCGTTAATAAACCGAATAGATCATCTAAGCCATTATCATGAACCTGCATTGGTATCCAAGGTTCGTGATCATGTAAGAAGTGATTACTTGAAACGAGGTTTTCAGAACAATTGGCTTTAAAAATGACCATACCGGCATAAAATGCATGTAAGATATTCCCGACAATTGATGACCGGGTAACACTATTAAATTCAATTGTACTTGCGCCTCGTGGGAAAATATTATTGCTACTGATTAAGAGTTGTGCAAAATTTTCGGCATAGATGGAATAACCTTTAAAGCCTGCGCCCATCAAGTTATTCGTTACTTTAGAAGCTTGACCCCAACCACGCAATTCGATACAGTTGCCACATTCAGCAATGAAGTTATTATGGATGGTTAAAGCATCCGCGTTATAAATTGTCACGCCGTGTTCAAGATAAACCAGCCCCATATCTGAGATCAAGAATGAATCTTGTGCACTTGCCACATAAATCCCAGTCTTGCCATTGACATAAGTATTTTCAACGTTAGGTTCGCCAGTGCCATCATCAATGAAGTGTAACCCATCGATACAGAAATTATTGAATTCAACAGAACTAATCCGGGGATCGCCATCCCGTTTAACAACGAAGGCGGCCCCATCAATTTCTGGTGTCTCTAATGTCGTCTTTAGATCCACTAAAATACGACTGCCACCCGGCCATAGTTCGTGTAAATTAGGGACATTTTCTTCGGGCACATTGTAGCGAATACTTGAAGAGGTGAAGCCGTGGCCAGCACCCATAATTTTCAGAAAACTAATATCAATTAGAACTTGAGTTTTTAAATGATAATCAGCAGGTGGGAGATATATCACTGCACCTGGTTTGCCACCTTCATTAAGATCTTTATGGTTTTGTTTTTCCTTAATATCAGCAATCATACTGTTGATCACTTGACCAACATCTTCAAAAGGATCGCCAATCGGCCAATTGGTTACATCGTAATAATAAGCTTCTGTCATGATTTTTTCCTCCAATATTTTTAAATTAACCGACTAATAATTTAGCGGCTAGGGCAAAGTTGCCGACATTTGCAGACCCATTATTGGGTACACTAGGCATCGTTAAATACTGCTCTAGTGGTGGCACTTGAACATAGCCATTTAACAATTCAGCAAATTGAACGCGTACTTTATCAAGTAGTACAGGATTCGTGACCCCACCGCCAAAGACGATTTTGTTAGGGCGCAATGTTAGTGTCGTTTGAATTGCCGCTTGAGCTATATAATATGCCATGATATCCCATGTTTGATCCGTCAACGGTACATCCATCCCTTTTTTACCAGTCCGGGCTTCAAAAGTTGGCCCAGCCACTAAGCCTTCTAGACAATCACCGTGGAACGGACAGATCCCTGCAAAATCTAAATCTGCCGGATGACGTTTCAATAAAACGTGCCCCATTTCAGGATGACCGATACCACCAACTAATTGACCGTTCGTCACAGCCCCGGCACCAACACCCGTTCCAATTGTATAATAAACAAGTGAATTAATTTTTTCGTTGAAGAGGGTCGCCATTGTGAATTCGCCATAAGCTGAACCATTCACATCCGTGGTCCATGACATTGGCACATCAATTGTTTTTTTGAGAAAACCTAAGAAATCAGTGTCTTTCCAGCCTGGTTTAGGTGTTGAAGTGATATACCCATACTTAGGTGAAGTCGTGCGAACTTCGATTGGGCCAAACGTCGCAATCCCTAAAGCATCAATTTCAAACTGCTTGAAATAATCGACCACTTTACCTAACGTTTCGGCTGGGGTGGTCGTTGGAATTTGAATCTTATCCTTCACTTGATAATCATCATTCCCAATGGCACAAACAAATTTAGTCCCGCCTGCTTCAATACTACCTAATAACATTACATCATTCCTCCAAGTTGATAAATTTTAACAGTGTCGTTTTCTGAAATACTATCAGTTTCAATACGGATAGCATTCTCACTATAAATTCGTTCTGAGAAGCAAGCTTCCCCGTTATTAACAAAAATCTCAATTGAACTCGTATCGATTAAACAATGAATATCAAACTGATCCGCTACTTCGATAGTCGTAATCCGTGGTTGATCGTCGTTATACTTTTGTAACGCAACCGTTTTAGTCTGTGTATCATATTGTAAGTCGATCAAAACTTGATTGCTGGCATCGATGACTTTTAAACCAACATTCTGCTGGCTAGTAAAATTACCTAAATACTCTAAGCTTTTGGTTGGTGCCTGGAAACTGTTAGCACCCGTTGTGTCTAACAAGCATGTTTCACGCAACTGCGCCACTTCTCTGACAGGAGTCATCAACACTTTATCTCCCTTGACCGTTATCTCTCGTGGAAATGTTAGGGCCCCTGCCCAGCCATCCGCTTGTTCTGGCATTATACTTTCCCACATTGCCAACCAACCGAATAGAATCCGGCGACCATCTGGCGCCACTGTGGTTTGAGTGGCATAGAAATCATGCCCATGATCAAGTTCTCGAAATGCACCATGTTCAAATTTTTGATTGGCCTCATCATAATGCCCCGTTAGATAACCGGTTTGATGGAAGTTACGATATTTCAAACCGTTAGCCTTAATGCCTTGTGGCGACATAATTAATACATCTTGATCTGCCATATTGAAGAAATCTGGACATTCCCAGACATAGCCTTCTTCATCTACTGACTTAGCTGTTGCAATTGGTCCAATATAGTCCCAGTCGATTAAATCTTTAGATTGATACAATAAAACGCGGCCTAGCCCAGCTTGATCTTTACTGCCAATCACAACGAAGTAAGTTTGCCCATCAAACCAGACTTTTGGATCGCGAAAATCGCGTGCATTGTCCTCTGGTGGGGTTGCAATCACTGGATTTCCAGCGTACTTTTCAAAATGAATCCCATCATCACTGACCGCTAAGTTTTGGGTTTCCCAATACTGTTCAGGATCATTATCCTTCAAGTGTTGACCGGTGTACATCAAGTACAAACGGCCATCTTTTTCAATCGCACTACCTGAAAAGCAACCATCTGGATCTTCAGCATCCCCAGGGAAAAGCGCAATTGGTAATTGTTCCCAATGCACTAAATCACGACTACGAGCGTGTCCCCAATGCATTGGTCCCCATTTAACTGATTCAGGATGGTATTGGTAGAAAATATGATAGTAGCCTTTAAAAAAAACGAACCCATTTGGATCATTAATCCAACCCGAAGGTGCCATAATATGGTAATTTAAACGATATCTATCATTTGTTATTTCTGGATAATTTAATTTTTTTGTCATCGTCATTCTCCTTTATGTCAACCGATTGACATTTTATGCCAAAAACAAGCGTAAACTACTACGCCGTTGTCCCTTGATGAACTGTGACTGGTAATATAATTTTATGCGGAGTTTCTTTGCCCTCAATTCGATCCATCAAAGTTGATACCGCCACTGCCGCCATTTCTTCTATCGGCTGAACGATTGTTGTCAATTCAGGCTTAAATAGGCGGACCGTATCTGTCCCATCGTAACCAACCACCAGCAAATCTTCTGGGACTTGCTTTTGAAATTCGGTGGCCACTTGGATAATCAGACTAGCATCAACGTCGTTTGATGCAAAAATCGCATCGATTTTTTTATTTTCTTTAAAAATCTGTCGGAACGTTTCTTTCTTCTGTGTATCGGATGAATCAAGCGCGACCGTATAGATGACGGTTGGTAAATCATTAGCCGCCATCATATCTTCATAAGCACGCCGGCGATCTAACGCTGGTGACTGCAAATCAGTTGGCCCATCCGTATGCACGATATGGCGTGCCCCCCGTTTGAGCAGTAATGTCATCGCCTTTTTACCACCATCATAATTATCAGAAGCAATTACTGGAATATCGTCATTCATCACCCGATCAATTGCCACAATTGGTAAATTGGTATTGTTGTATTCCGCGATATTTTGATTATGCGTACCGACAATTAAGCCGTCTACTTGATTAGCCAATAATTTCTGTAGATATTCCTTTTCTTTTAAGGGGTCATTCATTGAATTACCGATTAATACTTTATAACCGGCATTAAAAAGCTTCATTTCTAACTGCGCCGCCATCTGACCAAAAAAAGGATTCGCAATGGTTGGAAAAATCAACCCGACCATTTTCGTTTCTTTCGAAAACAGTTGGCGAGCGACATCATTAGGTTGGTAATGTAACGCTTTCATTGAATCGAATACCTTTTGCTTTGTTTTTTCACTTAGATAGCCTCGATTATTTAATACTCGCGAAACAGTTGTTTTAGAAACGCCTGCTAATGCTGCAACGTCTTCAAGTTTGGGATTTTGCATTTTTTGCTCCTATGTCATTCATACTAAACACTCTCGTTTATATTTTAACATAAAGCATCAAAAACGCTGATTTTCCTTAGTGTTGTTTTGCTAATGTTGCTTGAACCGCTGCTTCGTTCTTTTCAAATTTTGCATAGAAGAACATTGGAATGGCAGCAACCAAGAATAAAATAGCTGGTAACCAAACAAAACTAAAATTAATACCCACTAATGAATGCGCAGACTGTGCGTGATTAGGCACATAACCAAAGTATTGCATAATTTTAGAAGGCACAAAACCACCAATCCCACTCCCGGCTTTAACACAAAAGGCACTTCCGATGGCTGTTAAAAAGCCACTTGCTCGAATACCATTTTTCCATTCCCCGAAATCTACCGCATCAGCAAGCATCAAAAACGGCATTGCTGCAGCAACCCCAGTTCCAATTGAACCTAAGCAATAGAGCACTACTACTGCAACTTGGTTAGCACCAACGACTTGTAATAAGAGGTTAGAAATAGCAGCGAGAACTAGCGCCCCAATTAGCACTGTGCGTTTATTTGTCTTTTTAACAAATAATGGAATTAAAATCATGCCCACTACCGCTACGGCTGATAGACCGCCCGCTACTGATACTAGTGCTTTGGCATGAATATTATATTGGAAATAATAAATCATTGCTGAACTTCTAATCGTCGTGCCAATCCAATAGAATAAATTGGTTAAAACAATTAAGACCCACGGCCAATTACTTTTAGTGGCTTTAACACTTTCTTTTAATGAAATAGACTGTGTTGATACTGCATTTACTTCTCTTAAATTCCAAAAGGCAATTAAGAAGGCTGCAATCGATACGACGCCCATGACAATCATCGTAATCGAAAAGCCTTTTCGGTCATTACCCTGCCCAAAAAGTTGGACTAATGGTAATACGACACTATTGGCAATCAATAACCCGATATTGCCCCCTACCATCCGATAAGAATTCAATACTGTTCGTTGTTCCGGATCATTCGTTAAATTAGGCAAAATCGATGTCATTGGGGTACTAATCCCCGTATACAAAATACCGGCTATTACATAGGTTACTGCTGCGTAAACCACTTTTGTTGTACCTGACAAGTTTGGTGTCGTAAACGTTAACCATGTGAATACCGCAAATGGTAAACATAACCATAAAAAGTATGGTCGACTTTGTCCCCAGCGTGTATGCGTATGATCAATTAAAAAACCCCAGATTGGCGCGTCAAACATATCAATACACCGTGTCAGTAACAAAATGGTCCCAGCAACCCCAATTGAAAGACCAAACACGTCCGTATAGAAATAGAGTAAATAAGTACTAATACTAACAAATAAGACATTCCCCCCAAAATCCGTCAGTGAGTAACTCAGCTTACGAAATAATGGGATTTCTGCTTTTTCCTGAGGTGCTTCATTAATAACAGATGCCATTTTCTTCAACTCCATTCATTTTGATGATCAAAATTAACTGATTAAACTTTATTCGCAAAACCTCCAATGAATAATAACATTCAAGAAAAGCGCTTTCTTTTATTGGAATAACTAAAGTATAATCGTTTTATTTTATATGTCAACCGGTTGTCATATAATTTCTATTTTTCTTTTTAAACCACTTCGTTTGCGAAATTTCTTAATTTGTGTCCGTTGCTTTCCCTAAACGCGGGCTCTATAATGCATATTGAATCTTATCTGGAGGTCTTTTGATGATGGAAAAAACTGAAAAAATCGCAATTTTAGAAAAACTGGTCTCAATTGATACAACAGACCAAGCAGAAGGTGTGATTGCCGACTACTTAGCCGATCTATTCGCACAACATGGTATCCGCACTGAAAAAGTGGCTTCTAAACCAGGCCGCGAAAACTTAGTGGCCTATCTAGGCGAAGCAACCGACAAAGTCCTCGGTGTCACTGGTCATATGGACGTCGTCAGCATCGGTGATCGCAGCAAATGGACGAGTGATCCCTTCACTCTAACCGCTCGCGATGGTAAACTCTTCGGTCGAGGCGCAACCGACATGAAGTCTGGTCTGGCTGCGCTTGTGATTGCAATGATCGAATTACACGATGAACATGTTCCTTTAAACGGCCAAATCAAACTACTCGCAACCGTCGATGAAGAAAAGAACGAAACTGGTGCGCAAACTTTAACCGCTCAAGGCTATGCCGATGATTTAACAGCCTTATTAGTTGCCGAACCATCTGGCGTTGATAAACAAGCCTTGGCAAATAACCCCGACAAATTCCCCACAGAAATGGCTCAAAAACTCCTTGCGGCTAATCAAACCAATGAACAACATTTCTTAATTTTCGCCCATAACGGTTCCCTTGATTTTAAAGTGACGGCAACTGGTAAAACCGCGCACAGTTCAATGCCGGAACTCGGTATTAACGCAATTGATCATTTGCTTGCCTACTACAATCGGCAAAAACAATACTTCGATCAAAAGCATCCTATTGATGATGTCCTCGGCGATATTGTTCCCGTCACAACCTTAATCAACGGTGGTGAACAAATTAATTCGGTCCCCGGTCACGCAGAACTTACTTGTCGGGTTCGTACAACCCCCGCCTTAACTGGCGACCGAGTGATTGCTGACCTTAATACCATCATTGCGGAACTCAATCAACAGGCGGATATGAATCTGGAATTGACCATCATTAATAACCAACCACCCGTTAAAAGTAATCCACAAGCGCCATTCATCCAAGCTGTTCAAAAAATCGGCGCACAAAAGTTATCCCAAGCATATCCACTGATGCACGTTGCTGGGGGTACCGATGCCGCCCACCTCGCCCAGCACAATCCTGACTTACCAGTGGCAGTTGTCGGCCCTGGCAATGATACTAGCCACATGATTGACGAATATGTTGATGAAGAAATGTATCTCAAACACGTCGACTTCTTTAAGGCAGTCATGACGAATTATTTAAAATAATAGAAAAGAGATTACGACAAAGTAACTTCTTCGCCGTAATCTCTTAAAAATAATGATTTATGCTAATATGGCATCTAACTTAGTTGCTAACGCTTCTTTACGTTGTAAACCAACTAATTGTTCTTGTAGTTGCCCGTCTTTCATGATCAATAATGTCGGGATTGCCTGAATCCCAAATTGAGCTGCTAAGCTTGGGTTTTGGTCAACATCAACCTTGGCAATCTTAGCTTTACCTGCGTAATCGTCTGCTAATTGTTCTACAATTGGCCCTTGCATCTTACATGGTGGGCACCAAGTTGCCCAAAAATCAACTAGCGTCACGCCTTCTTTAATCTCATCGTTAAAATTGGCTTCGTTTAAAATTTGTGCTGCCATCCTAATCGCCTTCTTATCTAAATTATTCAACGATTTCGTTGAATTGATACCCACAATATATCATCTTACTTTTTATACGTCAAATGAACAGACTTATTAATCAGTTTGTCCTGGCATCACCTGTGACCATTCCCACACGGATTGATTAAAGGTCGCTACTTTAAACCCGGCATCGTGCAATTCTTGACTAGCAACATTGGCATATGCACACAAACGCCCACGGCAATAAACGACAATTTCTCTATCCCGCGGTAACTCAGTAAAATACTGCGGTAACTCATCATATGGAATATTATGCGCACCTGGCAAGTGCTGTGCCGCATATTCATCGTGTGGCCTGAGATCAATTAGGTAAGTTGATGAGGCCCCTAGTTTAGCTTTTAATGCTTGAATTGTTAATGTTTGTGGCGAACCCGTTTGTTGTTTAAATATCGTCTGCACGGCCACTAATTCCGGTTGCGATTGCTCAGCCACGGTCACTAATAACGTCACCAACTGCTTAATTTGTTCTGAAACAAGGCGATATGTCATAAAATTTTTACTCCGTTCAATTGTCACTAAATTAGCACGTTTTAATATCTGTAGATTACGTGATGTGGTCGCAACACTTAAACCAATTATATTAGCGATATTTTCAACTGTTTTAGGGCCTTGCACCAATAGATCTAGTATCCGTAGTCGTGTCACGTTGCCTAAAGATTTGCCGACTTTAACAACCTGCTCATAAACCGCATCTCGATATTGCGTTACTCGTTCATCCATGATATATCGATCCCCTCTACTCAACGATTATATTGAATAGAATTCAATTTAACATGCTTCTCAGCCACTGTCAACTCACCAATCTCCAGCAACAAAGTAGCGTAAATGTTGACGTGAAACCCAATCTCTTTTAATAGCTATCTAAAATACATTCCCTAATATTGGTATTTGTTCTAATTTACGTCGTGCTTGCCACGCTACAATATTGTGGCTAACCTTCTTATAAGTCTTATGACCTTCATTGGTAATTGTAATATTAGCCAAACGTTGATTTCGAAGTTCACCTCATAGTTTTTCAATCATTTCCTTATCTTGTAACACATTTAATTTACGAGTCACAATCAGGCCTGATATTAAAAAAACATTGCCAATTCACTTGGCGACTGTGTTCCTTCTATCACCAGTCGTTCCAAATATAAAAATTGTTCTAAACTAATATCATATTTATGGCAAATTGTAGTCAAGTTAGATGACACTGATTGGTATTCTATATACTACTGGCTCAAATAATACATGTTGCACTTCCTCTCAAATTAAACTATCGATGAAATTAATTCATCTACGTATACGTAACGCACCAAATGGTACGTTACATCAAAAAATTTATTTACCTGTTTGTCCACGTTAATGATGTCTTGTAGATTGCATTGGCAACCGCAGCATCTGTTCGCCTCATTAATTGGATATCTTCTGATGCCCAGACAAAGACGTTCGCACCTTTCCCGTGATCTTTATCAGCATGCCCAACCATTTGTTGTTTAACTGCGGCACCTGATGCAGGTGCCGCTAATGATACTAAGAATGTATCAGTTAAATGAGCAGTGTCTGTCCCAATCGGATAAGTCTTATCTTGGTCTGAATTTGTTAACTTATAAATATCTTGCGTTAATGCGTAGTTTGTTACACCTATTTGGCGGGCAAGAATCGATCCTTTAGCCGTATTATCTAGTCCTTTCAAGTCATTATTCAAATAATAATGACTATTAATGAATATTATCGATGCCGCCACTTGTTATTTAGACAAAAATCACTACAGCACCCTGTCACTTGGCTTTTAGCCATAGATCTCAAGATTAACCTTCTATAGGCCGTTCTATTGATTACTATTAATTCGTTTCAAAGCAAAAAAGACCCGTCATTTAATTGGCGAGTCTTTTTTGACGACTTTATTTTCATTGTAAGTACATTTTAACTAACTGATAATTCTTGTGGCCACCACTTAAATTATAAACATCCTCAAACCCCATATTTAATAGGAGGTTCTGGGCAGCATTGCCAGTAACCCCTTTATTACAATAGACCACCGTTGGCATAGTTGGATCTAGCTCAGCAATCCGTTTTCTAATTTCACCTAGGGGCATGCTAATGGCCGTTTCAATATGTTGTTGCCTATATTGTTTTTGGGACCGTACATCAATTACTTGTAGATCATCACCCGCTGCTAATCGTTGATTGAGTTCTGTCGGCGACAATAACGGTCTCCCGTTGCGCGCATTTTCGAGCGCCATCCCTGTGTAGAGTATTGGATCTTTCGTAGTAGCATAGAGCGGCTGATAGGCCAAATCGAGGTGAAATAAGTCCGCAACCTTCGCCCCAAATGAAATCGCGGTGACGAACACATCAATCCGCTTATCGACACCATCTTGCCCGATGATTTGGACACCGAGCAAGCGCCCCGTTTGATGGTCGGCAATTGCTTTGATGACATTTTCCGTCCCATTTAGATAATCAGCATGTCCTGGTTTGATATTGTATAAGACATCAACCTCATAACCTTTAGCCCGAGCGACCGTTTCGGTAAAACCAGTCTGGGCAACTGTGGTATCAAATAAACGGATAATCCCCGTCCCTAGAATACCGCGATGCGCAAGTTGCCCATCAGTTATCGCATCCCCTGCAATCCGCCCCATTTTATTGGCGGTTGATCCCATGGGCCGATAAAGTGGCAAACCATCAATTAAAGAGAAACTTTCAGCAACATCCCCCACCGCGTAAATGTTAGGTACCGAGGTCATCATTTTATCGGTCACTTGTAATGCGCCCGAGTCACCCTTGGCAATCGTCATATGCTCAACTAATTGCGTTTGCGGAATCACGCCGGTAGCCAGTAGAATAAAGTCGGCAGTCAATTTCGTCCCATCACTCAGGTTGACGCCTGTCACGCGATTATCGGCAGTAACAATTGTTTCAGCTGTAACCCCTTTAATCACGTTAACACCATTTTCGAGTAACACTTGTTCGGCCCGATAAGCCATTTCACCATCATAATGGGTCATAATCTGCGTACTGCGTTGCACCAATGTCACCGATAATCCCCGTTGTTTTAACTGTTCGGCCATCTCAATCCCAACATATCCCGTTCCAAAAATCAAAACATTCGCCGTCGTATTTTTCTTGAGGTAACTATCAATGGCGCGCGTATCTGCCATGTGATGCATCATAAAGACATTTTTGTATTGCTGATTAAACGGCGGAATGATTCTTGGCGCTGCCCCGGTTGCTAAGACCAGTTTGTCATAATGATCTTCAAAAACGGTATTCGTTGCTAGTTGCTTTACCAATAGCGTTTGCTGCACTTCGTCAATTGAAATCACCTCGGTCGCCGTCATAATATCGACATTAAAACGCGTTTTAAACCAAGCAGCATCCCGTGGAATGAGCTCATCAAGTTGTTCAACTGCCCCACCAAGATAAAATGGCATCCCGCAAACTGAATACGAGATATCCGTCCCTTTTTCGTAGACGACAATCTCATTGACTTCACTATTCCGGCGTGCCTTAGCAGCAACACTTGTGCCCGCTGCTACTGAACCAATTACTACGATTCTCATCACAGTCACCAACTTTCACTTATTAACCATCAATATAACCTATCCACCTAAAAAAATAAACCATTCCTAACAGCTGACGTAGCAGCTAAAAAAGAGTGCCAACAAAAAAGTTTTGTCTACACTCTTCAAATCTGGTCTATCAGTCATATGCTAGCTAGTTAACCAACTAGTAAGAAACGTTTAAAAGTGGCGGTTTGTTTAGCTTGTTGTTCTTGAAACCAATTTGCTAATTCAGCAGAGAGTTGTTCATACACCATTTGCCCCAGTTCAGTCATTGAAACGCTGACTACCCGTTGATCTAACCGGGTACCGCGTGTTTTTTAATCAAGCCTTTATCTTTTAGCGTATTGAGTTTCCGGGGCACAATTGTCCCTGACGTATTAGACTTAATTGCCAATTCGCTAGGTGATTGCGTACCGTATTGAGCTAATTGTTATAAAATAAGAATTGCTCAAACGTCATACAATACGTCCGACACAAACTATTTAATTGTTTCGAAATAACGGTTGTTTCAAAATACTATTCGCTTAATACTATGAAGGGTTCCAATAATATTGGAGTCCTTCAATTTGGACCATTTTTTTCGCTATTATTGTTTTAATGGTCGTTCTAATAGTGTCTTAGATGGCATACGCCCTCCAAAAATTAACGTCCCAGAAATATTCCGATAAAGCTGACCCAAATAATAAATTTCAATATCAACTGGCGGTAAATAGACTGGTAGATGCTTCAGTTGCTGTCTAGTTGGTGCATAATCGACCGGCGTATTCAAAAGCGAGTAGTGATGATCTTCTTTAGGCTTTTTTCGATAAAACCCGATACTAACACTATCCTGATTATTTCCTAATTGTTGATTAGCGGACGACATTGCAGTCGCCATCTCCACCTTCACTTTAGCTTGTGTATCAATCTGATTAAAAAAAGCAACTGCTGAAAAAAGCATTGGCGTCACCCACAATAATGAGTTTAATCGCATTGTTTATCCTCCTTAATCCGTGCCACTAAATTACCAAAAACTTCCCAATCAATTGCATTGGGGGGACTATTCCAAATAACATAGTCAGATTTAACATGTCGACTCAGCACATCTGATAAATAAATATCCGTTTCCGCCGAATATTGGTTATTAATTTGAATATTATTGAAAGGTAATGATCGTAAATTAGACTCGATAAACCGATTATATGGCATCCCTAGCGAAAAGTTAACGGTCACTGTAATCCGGGGGGAAAGTGCTTTAAAATCCAGATTATTCAACGCAATCATCACAAGCTCCATGATAAAAGTTTTATGATTTTTCACTTTTTTCAGTAGCTGTTCTTCCTCCAACGTATCAATAAATCTTAGACAGCCTTGATACAATTCATAATAGTTCTCTTCAAAAACACTTAAGTTAGTGCTGAAAAAGCCATCCAAAACAATATTATCATCGTAGTAATATCGCTGACAAAGCTTCCATAGCTTACCTAAGATTGGGCTATCACTTAGGTTTAGTTGGACCGGTTCATGATGAATTCTAAACGATGACTGTAAAATCGTTAAAACCCGTTTTTTAAAATCTTCTGGCAACAGATTAATTTTTTGATGCGGTTCTTTTTCCCAATCTAAAATATCTAGTAATTGTAGGACATATCCAATCTCATCAGTACTAATTGGCAGCATTTCTTTAGGCCATTGCGCTTGTACTTGCTTAATCTGAAGTCGGTATTCATCAATCTTTGCTTGCCAAGTTGGTTCAACTTTAAACTCGAAGCCTTGATGTAAACGAGTACTGGCAATTAAGCAATAAAAGGTAAGAAAAACCCGCTTAGCATCGGTCATAGTTGCGATGATTGCTTGTTCTTCGATAAGCTTAACCAAATAATCTGCGCGCTGAACTTTAACTGGTTCAAACGGCAATTCATAATCCTTAAAAGCATGGTAATACAGTTGGGTTAAGACTAATCGTAATCGAAATTCATCATGCGCATTTTTAGTATCAAATCCTTTAATTTGATACGCCTTGAAGAAGGTCCGAACAGCTTTGCGAACTTTATAAGCCTTGGTCAAACTAATATAGGCTGCATCTGAAAATTCCTCAATTGTTGCCCCTTGATGTTTGAGCATATAATCAATGAGACTAAAGCTCAGCGAGCGCCGGCAATAAACCCACAATAACCGGTTAATTGAATCTAGTCCATTTTTCCGATAATGATACTCGCCGTTTTCCTTTTCAATATAAAAATACTGATCTAAATTTAATTTTTCTAAATCTTGAATTAAGTCTCCCATTAAACGATTAACTTTAAAATAAGTTAAATCAAACTTATCTTCGATCATTTTAACCGAAACAACATTCGTTGGGGAGGATTCAATATAAGCAAATAAAAGAAGGCTTTGGTAATCTTCTGCTTCCAATAAGTATTCCATTAACGCACTCGCTCCACTCTATTGATTGCTGTCTCGTTTACTAGCGGCTAATTCACTTTCCAATAGTTTGATACGACGTTGTTTCCGCCAATAAATCACAATGATTAAAATTAATAACAATACTATGCCGATAATGATCAGACTTAGCCCTAACCAGGAATCGTCTTCTTTAAGCACCGCTTTTTGATTATAATGCCGAGCTTGTTTTCTAGTAATCGTAAAATCTTTGATGAATTGCCAATGCTGTTGCTTAGACGTCACGGCGACTTTTGCCGTATAACGACCTGGTTTGAAAGCTGTTTCCCCAATTCTGACGGGTAAATCATAGACCGAATTAGGCGCCATTTGACCATCGGCTGTCTTTTGCGTATAAATCGCCTTCGACTGTCCCTGTTTTGTAATCGTAACCTTAGTTGTCACCTTATTTAAAAAGGCAGCAGTCTGATTATTCAATGGTATGCTGATGATATTGCGATTATTAATTTGCCGCGTTGTTATCTTACCAAGACTCATTTTATTTCTGGTTAGTTCTTGGCGACCGTGTAAGACCATCGCAATTGTATAAGCATATTGATTCTTAACACCCATACTACTATCAGTCTTCATTTGATCATCGGTCACTTTTTTGACAAAATTCAAGCCACCCACTAACTCCCCATCAAAGGTCTCTGGGGGCATCTTAATTTGGTAGGTCACCGGTTTTACTTCACCCGGTTGTAATGTAATTTTGCTTTGATCAGTGGTCACAACTTTTTCAATATCAGCAGGTAGGCCCCAACTTTTATTTTGTTTGAATGCTTTATATTCAACAACCCCATTGGTATTAGTGGTTGCTTGGGCCACTGAGGTCTCAATTGTGATTGGCTTTTGACTTGTACTCCTAACATTTACCGTCACCGTTGTGGCTTGGTTTGGCGCTAACTTTAAATCGAAATAGGTTACTTCATGGTTTAACTGTTGCTTAGCGGCAACTGGGATTACTTCAAAACCGGCGTTGTTAGCAGCATCTACTGATTTAATATTGAGTAATACGCCCATTAATAAGATGAGTCCCCAGACCATTAAACGATATTTACGTTTCATATTCTAATCCCCTTGTCTTTTTCCGATAAGCAGAAATAGATGAGACTAAATTAGCCTCATCTATCTTAATTATTTTATGTCGTTTTTAATTATTAGCTGGTACGTCCGCTAAATTCCAAGTCAACATTGTTGTATAATCCTTAGCCACTTTGACCGTCTTACCAGGAACATCTAATGACACTGAACCAGTATTCATATCGGCAATCGCTGTCCCGTTACCTTCACCTGCAGTAGCGCCCATTATTTTATGAGCTGTGTTATCAGTTGTTAAGACTAAATTTTGATCAACCGTAGCTGTGGCTGTTGAAGTCGTATCTAGGGTTGGTGTTTTGATTGTTATTTGCGCACCCGTTAATTCATCGCTATCAGCCGTTTTAAATTGTGCCTTTTGGGCAACTGTTAACGTCCAACCAGTTGCTGTCCCACGAATATCTTGAACAGTTGCCTTAGCGTCGTTGACATTCGTATAGGTCTTGTCATCGGCTGAAATTGGATTTGAACCAAAATCAATATCTAAATCATTAGTATTCGTCATTGTTAACCCACCAGTATCTGGTGTTTTGAAACCAACCTTACCAGTTGTATCGTGGCTATCAGTATCAGCCGCATGTACTTGGCCCATTGAAATGCTTAACATCCCGCTCAATAATAAAGTACTCATCATAAATTTCTTCATTTTAAAAATTCCCCCGTCTTTGTTTGAATAATCCTAAACTACCAATCAGTAAAACAATGCCCACAATCGTGCTTAACTCGACTGAGCTTGCCCCAGTTTGTGGCAATCTAGCATGCTGTTTTGTTTCGGTTTGTATTGGTACTTGTTTGTGTGCTTGACCTGTTTCGTAAAAGCCAACTCGTGCAACACTCTTAGTCGTTGTTTGTGCGTTAGCACTTGTGTGAGTTGGGTATACGATGATTAGGCCGCTTCCGATAATCAACATTAGCATCACAAATCTTGATTTGTTTTTTAACCAGCGCAACTGCTAACCACCCCCACTCTTTTTACAACTCAACTTTTGATTATCGCAATCATTAACCTTAATGGCACTATAGCATAAGCGTTTTTCATAATTTTTTTCTAATTTAAATCGGCATTCAAATTTTCGAAAATCATTCATTAGCAACACCATCTTCTAGTGTCCATTCGACCTGTGCTGTGTATTGATCAATTAAAGCACCGCCGACTGGCACCACTAACTGTGGCCCCAATTGATTCTGCCATTGTCCGGAAATATCCACCGGATCATGACTCGTTGTTGTAGTCGTCGCAATAATTGATGATTGTGCCGTAATCATCGTTGGTAACTGATTGGCGCGTTGATAAGTTAAATCACCTTTGAGCGGCGCTTTTTGCGTATCACCTGTAAAAGGTTGTACGAGCACTGCTTTCAAGGTCCACTTCGATCCCAGTGCACGTTCATCTTGGATACTTAACGCTTGGTTAACTGTTGGCTGATAGCTTTCAGTCGTACTTGCCAAAGCATGTTGGCCAAAGTCCATCTCACTAGGCACTGATTTAAAATAGACCCGGTTATAATACGGATTGTAGTTCAATAACACCGTCACGTTCTGATCGACAGCCACATCATCATCAAATACTAAGCCGTCGCTCGGATATGGATTATCGGCAACAGTATAGCCCTTATCCGCTAAGGTCGCTAAAGTGGCGTCGGTTCGATAATCACTGGTTTGGCCACTGACCCCGGTTAATTGATCGACTTGAATGACGGCCTGATTATCGCTTCGTTGATAAGTAACCGTGGCTTTTTGCGCTTGTCCTGTGTAAGTGACCGTCGTCGTAATATCGGCTGAATCTTGATTAATATTTTCAACCGCCGGAACAGTTAATTGATCGGCAGTATAACCTTTAATCACCGGACTCGTCTGTTTTGCAAACATCGTTTTCCCTTCTGTTGCGACCCACTTCGTAAAACCAATCGATTGGTTGGTAACTTGGTCAATCTGATCATGTCTTGTAAAGGTTATTTTATCAACCACATCTGGGGCCGCTTGCTTATCAGATTGGTAGCGGTAATGAATTGTTCGTTTGACTTGCTTGCTTTCATCCGGGGCCGCTTTAATCGCATGTTTTAAGTGCACTGTAAAGGACTGGTCTTGGTCGCTAAACAGTAGTGTTGCACCATTGGTTTCATCACTCACTAATTGATAGCCTTGTTTTTCATAAGCTGCTAATTTCGTTTGTGTATTGTATTTTGAATTTTCATCAACAACGCCTGACATCGTATCGGTCGCTAATTGCTTCCCTGTTGTGTCGTCGATATAGGTGACGTCAATTTTTTGTTTATTTTGAATAAAACGATACAAAATATCATCAACTTTACCCGCTTCTTTTGGATAACTTAAAGTGAGCGCACCAGTATCTGGATCAGCACCTTTGGGCAGATTCGACTTATCTAACGTATAACCAGGAATTGTTAAATCTTGCGTTGTGATTTGTAATTTGTCTGTATCCGGCCAACCATAATGGGTTTCAATTGGTTTGATGTATTTACCATTTTGATCAGCATAATGCACCTTAATTGTGGTTTGCCCATCGGTTGAAGCACTGGGCGGTGATGACGATTGATTAATCGTTTCTGTATTATTAAGTGTATCTTTGTACGTTGCTTGGACCGTATTTTCAATACTTGGATCATTAAAACTAATATTCATTGTGAAATAAGTTGAGGTCGCCAAGGCCGAATAATTATTATTCGCTAGCCGGTTGAGTGCGTAATCTAATCCCTCTTGAGTTCCATCCCAAGAATTATTCATAACCCCTTTGGTGATCGTATCAACCGGTAACTCGTAAGGTCGCGTCAAATTACCATAATTTAAATACAGGGTCATACTACCATCCGAATTATGCAAAACACCATAGGTTTGCGGCGATGTTTTAGCGATAATCTCATCGTCGGTCGCATCGGCAGCGACACTGCCGCTGTTATTAATCGGCACAGCTGCAGGGGCTTTAATGAAGAGCATCGGCCCAGTTGTCCCCGCCTTGGCAGCCATATGTTGCCCATCCGGCATTAACGCTGGCATGTAAGTTTTTAAATCAAAGCTAACTTTATTAATATTTTGTGCTGAATCTTTATTAATGCGATAAATCCGGACGTAATTAGCCGTTGGGACTCCTTTGAGGTTAGGCGTACCATCTAAGGCTGACTGGAAGTAGGTTTGGTCTTTTGTATAACCACTTAATGTTAATGTCCCTTTTTTGTCAGAACCAACTGCCGCATTAGTCACTTGAAAACCGTTAAAATGCGTGGCCGGAATGACCGTTACCGATGATTTCGTCCCATTAATCGTACTGCCGGCATAAGCCGCCGTGTAATCAGGCGTTGTTTCATTTGTTAAAGTTGCCACCCCACCTGAACTCTTAGGCAAGTCACTCGATACATCGACCGCTTTATCGGGGACGTATTCACTCCCCAATACCAAGGACTTACCGTCATATTGCCCTAATCCCGCGAGTGAGACACTGGCCATCGTAACCGGTCCCTGACCACTTAATTTCCCAGTATATCTAAGGACACTGAAACTGATCGTATCGCCTGGTTGTAACACATTATTAGGCAGTACGGAAAATTCTATTTTTTTAGGATAGTAGGTTCCTGTATAGCCTTGAGAGATATCGTCTTCTGATTGACTATAAACATCCCAAGTGACAGTCGTTTTAACGACCCCTTGATCAATCAAATCTTGGATTTTATAGGTGGTTGCTGCGCGCGCCACCTTTTGTGTCACTTGCGGTTGGGCCTTGGTCAATGGCGGTACGACTTTAATAGGATTGGTCGATTCACCTTTTGTTTCAGGCGCAATCTTAGTTGTTTCTGAATCGAGTGTATCGCTTGATTCGCGACTTGCGACACTATTAGTGTTACTACCTGACTGACTAGTAGTTGCGACACTGTTATCAGTGGCCTCTGTAGCATCGCTCTGAGTAACTTCCCATGCCAAACCTGATCCTACGAAAAATAACGTTAATCCTAATACTAGTATTTTATTAAGCCATTTTTTTCGATACAACTCGGTCCCTCCACTCCTTAATATGCCATTAATATTTTACACCAGTAATTTAATTGAGTAAATTATTGTTTTATGAAGTTTTCTCATACTTCATTAATTATTTTCTTAATATCTGATTGGAAATGGTGATGAATTGCGCCATCAAGGCATCACTCTTTTGACTGTAAGGTAATAATATAGCGTCATATTCATTATTTAAAGCAGTGACAATAGCTTTACCGTCTGCAGTAACTTGCAAACTCGTTACCCTTTGGTCTTCATCTTTAAGATTATATAATTTTACGATTTTGCCACTACGGAATAGGACTGTTAGTTTTCGAGACATCGCTGGTCTCGAAATGGCAAAGGCTTGTGCCAACAATGACGGTTCATTACAATTATTTTCAATAATTTGTTTCATAATTAAGTACTGGCTGAAGCTCACACCATGCCGTTTAGCAATCGTATTTAAACCATTTTCTAACCTTGTTAATAATTGGTAGCCTTCTAAATATTGATTTCGTTCACTCTCAATCATCGTGCTCATCTCTCTTCTTATGCTTTTCTTTCAAAATCCGATAGCCTGCAACAACGCCTAATAAAACAATCACAAATCCGCCCAACACTAGTAGATTGCGATATTTTAAATATTGATCGTTATTTCGGTTGACGTAGCGGGCCTGGCCCTTACTAATTGCGACATTCTTATGAATAATCTGTCGCTTGTGCGCTGTTTTAATTGTTAGCGTCATCCGATAAACGCCCGCTACTAATCGCTTGCCACCTAGTGGGACATCTTCATAGAAGCGAGAATTTGGTGCAATTTTGCGGTTTGTTTTTTTATCTTGATAACGAATCAACGACCATCGTTGATTTTGTAAATCAACGTTAATGGTCGCTGATTTCAGATAAGCTGGGTTCGGATTGGCAATGGCAACACTAATCGCCGCCCGCTTTTGTTTCACAAAACGCGTCTTAATATCAGTAGAACGCAGTGGCTGTTGTTCCTTAGCCGTTAATTTTTGGCCGTTTAAGATTAACCCGATTGCATAGACATAATGATTTTCAACAGCATTTTGTTGCGCCAATTGGTTGGTACTTAAATTGATTGCCGTTGCTTTTTGCCCTTTAAAACCTTTGGCGGGAGCTTTAATTGTAACTTTTAACCTTTTTGTTTCATTGGGCTGTATTTTTGTTGCTCGTGCTACCTTAACCCATTGACTTCCCGGCCGTTTTAATAACTGCCGATCAATCGGATTGTTACCTAGATAATCAACCGTCGCATTATCATTAGTGGTCGCATCTTTGACGTGCCCATAGATTATCAACGGTTGGGCAGTTGGGTTAAAGACTTTTAAAAATACAGTCCGTTGCTGTCCACCCTTCAAATTCAGATTAAAGTACCCTAGCTGCTTCCCTCCCAGATTATCTTTGGGTAATTCTGGTCTTAACATGAATGTCGCCTTCTGCTCGGCTGGGATTGCCATCCCATCACTCTTGGCAAAGACTGACCTGCTAGTTTGAACGGTTAATAAACCGACTAATAAGCAAAACCACAACCCATTCAAACGTTTAAACATATCAGCCTTCCTTTCTAATCACTTATGTATAAAACCAAGCTATCTCCCAAACATAGCCTGGTTTCATGATGCTTTAATTGATATGTCAGCTTAGATTGTTGTGTTTAATGTCCATGTTAAACCAGCGTGATATTCACCAGTTGCCACATCGTTTGAACCGTTTAAAGCTAAACGAATATCGCTTGGGTTCCAACCAAAGACGTTAGCACCATCGCCAGCATCTTTAGCGGCTGTCCCAACCACTTTTTCTTCATTTGGTGTACTCAAGTTCAAGCTAACTGATTTTGCATATGTTGCATCTGTTGTCCCAGCAGCTGTATAACCATCATTATCTTGATCTTGGTTTGTTAAACCATAGATATCAGCTGTCCGACCGTATTTTGTATTACCAAATACTAAGTTAGCATCTGCAATTGTGTGTCCACCAGCTTTTAGACCATCGCCGTCAGCTGAAACAGTTAACTTCCAGTCACCTGCTGTATTAGCCTTTGGTGTAGCAGCAGCTAATTCTGGATTTTCAACTTGTTTATCAACAACTGTTGCCCAAGCGGTCCCTTGAACCGCTTTTAACTTAGCATCACTCGTTGTTAATGTTTCTGTTTTATTGCTATCTTGTTGGTCGTACGAAGCATGTGTGTCATTACCAACAACGCCTAAGTTAGCACCTGTTGCATCAAAGTTTGTGTGTGCTGCGTCATACTTAGCATGGTTCCCAAAATCTAATGTCTTTGGTACCATTTGTAATCTTAAGTAGCCTGAATTGCCGTTATCATGTGTATCACCAAATGAGATGCCAGCATCGGTTGTGTCAGTCATTGGTAGCTTAGTACCACCATTAGCTGCTGCGTCGTCTTTTGGTGTTGCAGCGCTAGCGATTGTTGCAGGTGCTAGAATTGCTAATAATGTTGATGCTGTTAAAACTGTGCTTGTTAATTTTGTGAATTTCATGTGAAATTCCTCCCTTTTTTAACTATATTTTCTTTCGCTGCCCACCCATCCCCCGTAACTTGTTACATTGTAATAATCGTGATTTTTTGTAAGTCTAAATAAAATTTAATGGCAAGATAGAGGGTCAGTACAAACCAAATTGTTAAGCCCCCTGAGACTATGAAGGTTGCCAAGCGAGCCTTTTTAGGGCCCCATTTTGTAATTAAGTGCTGCACGTTTAAAGCCCCCTTGTTAATTTCAATACCCGATAGACAAACCAGAATGAAACAAGCATCAAAACGCCACTAGCAGTCGCGACATACGCCCATTTATTAACGGGTTTCTTCACTGAAGCTTGATTAATCTTATCGGCTTGTTGTTGATTAATCGTAATTTTCTTTCTAAAGTGCCAACTCATTGGTAATTGGTTCCAATAACTATTACCTTTAACACTGATGGAAATGTTATAACGACCGGGTTTCAATCGATCGAATGCCCATGAAATTGGCACAGTCCACTGCGAATTAGGGGCAACATCAACACTGTCTGTTTCATAAACGCGTTTATCTTTAAAGAAGCCATTCTTATAAACAACAGCCTTCACCTTAGCATTCTTGATGGCCATCGGTTTGGTATTATTCAACTGAATCCCTAACGCTGGATGCCCATTTCTGACGGTTGGGTTAACCCCTTGATATTTCAACTCTGGGTAAATCTCGTAAGGCTTACCGCGCAGAACAATTCCCATATTGTAGGCGTAATTCCCGGAAATACTCGAATGATCGTCAGCTTCTTTTTGCCCGTATTCAATAAAATGCCAAGCGCCGTAAATCATCCCTTTGGTTTGTTCATTTGGCATCGTAATCGTCGCACTCACCTTTTTGACCTCATTGGGGCCTAGCGTAATCACTCGATCCGCCCGATGAACTTTAGCAACATCCATCAATGTATGCGCCGTTTCTTTGATAATGCCGTCTTTCGTGGGGCGATAAATAATCCCCCCACCTTGTTGCGTCAAACTATTATCAATCTCTGAATGAACTTTAATATTTTTATCACTGAAATTATGAACCAAAACCTGAATGGTTTCTTTTTTACCCGGTTCAATTCCTAAATCAAAAAAACGATTTTCTTGATCCACTTGGCGGTTCGATTTAACTTTTTCAACTTCAAAATCGATATGTTCCTGTGCTGCTGAAACTGGCTGATTGCTAGCCAATAATAGCCAGCCGAACAGCCCGACTGCTAAACCTGTTGTCCATTTTCTTAATCGCATTTTTATCACTCAACCCTATTTTTAATTGCCAAGCTATTCTGATTTGATTGTTCCTCCCAAGAAACAAGTGTTACTATGGGCCAACTGATAATGACCACGTTAATTTCGTTCGATAATGACCGGTATACCGTTTAGTAGTTGCCGGTACATTTAAGCCAATGCTATAATCGGCACTTTTTTCGTCACCAAAGCGATAAGCCCACTGCCCTTGTCCAACTTGGGTATAGGGATTGTCGCGATCACTGGTATCCGGTGAATCGGATTGAAAGTGACCACTCTTAGTCATTGTCATTAAAGTGGCACTCTGACCTGATGCCAATGTGAAATGGTCGCTATTATTAGTGACCGTCCCCGCATCGGTATTCGATAGTGTTTTAACATTGCCATTTGAAAAGACCCATTTTGCATCGGTTAACTCATGTTGTTCACTATCAACAAACGGTTTGGCTTGGCTAACCTGTAATTGCCAATTTTGAACGCCATAATTATCGGTGACCGTCACTGCTTGTGGCGTGCCATGATTATGATTTAAATAATACGTCCGGTCCATGGGTTTATTATTATAATCACCAAATTCCCAACTGCTGGGTGCATCAATCGATAACATTGCCTTTTTATAACCGTAAGTAATGATTCGATCTTGATCACCAATTTGAGGATCATCGCGATAAGCTTTTTGCCAATTCTCCGGTTTTAAATCTGGATCTTCACTAACTGAATAAATCGTGTAGCCCTCAATCACCTTAGGGGCGACTTGCTGCCTTGGTAAAAGGGTTGATAAAGCTGTGCCAGTTTTACCAGACACCGTAATCGGCGCGGCAATTTGAGTCCCCGCACTAGCTGGATGGCTAAGATCCTCATCTAAATCAACATACCGAATGGTTAATTGATGTTCTGACTGGACCACGTTCATATCAACTGTATTCGAGGTAACTGGTTGACTAACGTTATCCGCGGTCACCGTTGCCGTATTGTGCAAGGTTGTTCCTGATGTAACCAATGGATTAACCGTTGCTGAAAAACTAAGTTTAACGGCTTCATAATTCGCTAACGATTTGGTTAACGTTAATTTACCCGTGGTTGCAAATTGAGTTTGCGCCGCATCGCTGACAGTTTCAGTCGTTCCATCTTGATAGGTCACCTTTAGTGAACCCGTTTGATACGTCAGTTCATTGGTGACCAACGGATCATTGAAAGTTATCTGGTTGCTAGTGGCGCCCGTCGTGTTTTGATAATCGAGCGTAAAGCCCACTTGATCACCCGGACTCACATCCTGTTTGGTAGCCCAGTTTGTGTTCGTTGTTTCATTTTTAACCGCTTTAGTTAGCTTCAATGGTTTCTTAACGTGAACGATAGCAGTGTTTGAAATGGTACCGGCACCGTAACTCCCGGAAACCAATTTGAAAAGATTATCAATTTCTGGCACACTATCGTCGGCTACTGTCGCCTTAATTTTGACTTGTGCCTTTTGTCCAATTTCCATCGTCTGCCCCGTTGCAAATTGCCATTGATCATTAAAGTTAATCAATTGGAACATATCAAAATCGCTACCGGCGGTCGCATACGCAATCATTAGCCCTTTACTACTATCCAGTTTTAAATGTGAATCAAGTACATCTTCAAAGACCGCACCCCGATCTAATTTTTGCCCATTTGGCTGGGTGATATTGATTTGATATTCAACTAGGTCACCCATTTGAGCCGTTGTTACCGTCTTAAATGGGGCGTTATTGCCATCGGCTGTCACATTGCGTACCAACTTGGTAATCGTTGGTGGCGTTGCAACGGCCCAATAATAATCACCCGTTGGAACAGTCGTCCCATCATACTGGGCCATTAACGCTGCTGATGTATAGGTATTCCCAACTTGATTATCATTTGCATCATGTCGTTGCCACTTCCCAAAATAGGGTGTTTCAGTGCTGGGTTCTGCTAATGATGGTCCGGTTGAGGTACTCGTTAAGAATTTAAATTTGGGTCCCAACCGCAGGTGCGCTAATTGTTGATCATTCAAAAACATGCCGCCCATATTCGTTACCTGACTCGTATCCCAATTCGTGAAATAAGCATCTGTTAATTTCGTCATCCCACGCAGCATATAACTCATATCGGTTACACTAGCGGTATTCCAATCAGGATAATCAAGCGTTCTTAACTTCGTCGCATCAAACATTAATCGCATACTTTTGACGTTGCTCGTATCCCAATCAGCAATTTCTAACTGATCAACGCCACTATTGGCAAACATGCCCGCCATAGTTGTCACTTTAGTGGTCTGCCAATCTTTAACCGCTAAAGTCTTAACACCGACAGTCCCGGAAAATGTTGAAGCCATATTCGTCACATTAGCGGTTTGCCACTTAGAAACGTCTAACTGCGTTAATCTTTGATCACCGCTGAACGTGTAAGACAACGATGTATTTTTGCCGAGCTGCCATTTTGAGACATCTAAGGTTTCAAGTCTTGAACATCCTGCAAAAGTTCTGTCCATTGTCGTCACTTGGCTTGTATCCCAATTCGAAACATCTAGTTCGGCAATACTAGTATTCAGAAAAGTACTACTTAAATTAGTAACGTGACTCGTATCCCAATTTGAAACATCTAAAGCAGTAATGCCCGATTGTGAAAAGGTACTCCCCAGATTAGTCATCTTTGTCGTCTGCCATTTTGAAACATCTAAGTTCGTTAAGGCCGTACAATTGTAAAATGTGTTATTCATGTTTTGAATATTAGCAGTGTCCCAATTCGTACTATTCAGCTGATTTAATTTTTTATCACCTCTAAAGCTACTCGCCATTGTGGTGACTTGCCCAAGCTGCCAATTTGCTGTGTCGCCAACTGATACTAGGTTTTCACAGTCGCTAAACATCGAACTCATTGCCGTTACTTTTGAAAAATCTAAGTTAGTCGCGTCAACTGATTGCAGCGCACTGTCACTGGCAAATAACATCTTAAAATTAGTGGCCCCTTTTAGGTTAGCTAACCCCTGAACCGTTGTTAAGTTGGTCAATCCCCAAAACATATAGGAGACATCTTTGGCTGTGATTTCACCGTCAATGCTGATATGCGCGATTCGCGCAATATAAGGCGAGTTAGGGAAATTCCAAGGTGTATTAGTATCATTAGCCACTTTATCCGGCAATACACCGCCTGATAAATGTAAGGTCGCCGTTGTATCATCGATATACCAGGTGACTGTTCCCAAACTGGTGCCTGCTCGTTGATCAAGTTGCTGCTTTTGGGGTTGGCTAGTTTTTTTAGTCTGCGGTGCTTCAAGTAGCGTCGCTTTTTTTTCTGACGTTGCTGGCGTTATGGTTTGTGTTTCCGTACTTGAAGCCGCCTTTTTTTGAATGACACTATTTGATTGTTTAGTTGGTGTTGAACCTGAAATAGCGTCCTGAGCTATTTTAGTGATCGTTTCCGAAGACGCATTAGCAGGCGCTTCAACAGCATTTACTTCAGTCATCATCACCGAACTCGCTAACACATTTACCGTTAATAATAAAGTCATGCATAATTTAAATAGCCTCAATACGTATCACCTCAATCATCTCTTACCAATTTAATTAATCCATAATTCAATTAATACACTATCATTTAACAGGTGGTAATTATTGTTTAAAATTCAAATACCAATTTAAATTTTTGAAAAAAGCCTATGTTATCAACAATAATTCACGCACACAAAAAGCCGGTATCTAGAATTGTTTTTCCAGATATCGGCTTAATTATTTTAATTAATTGAGCAGTGTATTTTGCTGTCCTTGTGGCAAAACATATATCAGCGGTTCTTTTTGATTCTCGATAAGATCACTGGTTAAATTAGTTTGATAAACATGACGGTTATCATAATTGACCATATAATAGGCTAAATTATTGAGTCCGCTGATGCCTTGATATTGGGTATAATCTGAACTGCCACCTGAACCGATATTAACACCTTTGGGAATTGTGACGTTATCTAAGATATGCAAAATATGGTTAACACCTTCAGACACGTTATTAGCTTCAGGCATATATTGCCGACTATAAGCAGCCCGCACAAACCGATCTGGTGGTGTATAACTACCCGGCAACGCTTGTGTGCCCGTTCCTTGGCTAAAAGGACCTGCTTGATAATTACCAAATGGCCGCTCAGTAAAGGGTTGGGGTTGTAAATTCAAATAATTACTCAAATTTTTAAGATGCCAATCTAAATCTGGTGTGTTGGTCATCACCCCGACTGGATCATCAATTAACTGAAGCCCAGCTCCCCGGGGTTCAATCACCATTGTTTTACCAGAACGATCTGATAATATCCAATGGAGTGGCTGATTGGCGCCCATTACGCCTTGATCACTCTCAATAATCCGAACATTATCCAAATCAGCAGCCACTTCTTCTAAACTTTGATGATTACCTAAAACCCATACAATAAATTCTTCAGCTACCAAATTCAATTTATCAGATACTGGTTGTGGTTCATAGATTGCTTCATGCGCAAAATATAACTCAGCACACCCTAATCCATGTTCGTTAAACCCATCAGCAACCAAATATTGGTCACCTAGTTTGGCTCCGGCGCCCATCAACGCATATTGATTTTGAACGGCGTGCTTTTCTAAAACTGGTTGCCATTGATATTGGCGCGGTAAAAATAATGGATTACCATTTAATTCAAATGAAAAATCCATAGTTCTTGCTAAAAAATGATGTCCATCAACGGTTGAATAAGTGAGACTTGTACACATTGTCATTTCCCCTTTAATCATTACTAGGGTCTATGCTAGCACGCTCATTATTATGACAATTACACGTTTTTTAATTCACCATTTAAAAAATAAATAATATCCCTGTAAAATCCCCATTTTTTCCATTTTTATAATTACCCTGCCCCCCAAAAAAGACCCACTCCTTAATCTCAGGATGGGCCTTTTTTACTATGGCGCAACTGTTAAATTCCACCGTAATGTTGTTGAATAACTCGTTTGATAGCGTTTGGTCGTCCCTGGAACGTGTAAGCCAATGCTATAATCACTTGATTTTTCATCACCAAATTGATATTTATAAACTGAGTAACCCGGACGATCGTAGACAATCCCTTGCGTATTATCCATTTCTTTACCATTTTCATCCTTATCTTTTAGGTATTGCCCATTTTTAACGTACTCAACAATTTCTTTAGGCCCTGCCCCCGGGGCTAATTCAAAGTTTTTCTTAGACGTTACATCATCTTTTTCACCAGATGGTGATTCTTTATCTTCTGTATGTGCGATGGTAAACTGCGCATTATTAAACTGTAATTTAGCATCTTTAAGCGTCACAGTTTGTGCGACTTGATTCTTTGGTTTATAAACTCCTTGGAATTGATGCTTTTGTTCTACCGTTAGCGCCCAACTCTTAATCCCCCAATAATCTGTAACTTCAATACCATATGGCGTTTTCTGGTACCGGTCACCCTCACGCGGGTTAGCTGTCATCGCTGGTAAGTAGAATGTGCGATCACTTTGTGTATCGTAAAATTTACCAAAGTTCATCTTAGTAGGAAGTGCGGTCACCGCTAACCTTATTTTTTCATAACGAATGGTATAGGTGGTCTCATCACCCTCAATTATTGGATTAAGATCTGCCATGATTGCTTCTGGCGTTGTTCGATCATTAATCAAATAATCAACCGGTGTATAACCTTCAATATAGGCCGGCCGAATCTTATCAGGATCTTGGCCACCATCGACAATTGCGCCATCATCTTTCCATTTAGAAGCGTCATCCCCGATCTGACCAGTCACTGTAATGTTTTTATCGCCAATTTCCGCATTTTCATGATACGTGCCATCCGCATTAATCATAGCTCGATTGACATATCTGAAATGAATCTTACTAATCTTAGGCTTTTCAACATTAACAATCGCTTCATCTTGATTGCCTGTTGCCCCAGTATTGGCTTGTTCTCCTATATACGTGATGGTATTTCTAATCGGTTTATCAACGATGGCATCTTCATTAATCTTCGCACGATAGGTCAATATTACAAATTCTCCAGGTACCATCTTCTTCAGCGCAACACTTGTAACATTTTTAGGCGTTTCAGTTGTGCTGTCACTATACTCTAACTTTACCGAATCGGGAACTAATGTTATTTTTTTATTAGCTAAGTCATCCCCTAAAATTGCATTCACCATATCTGTTCCTTTGGGACTAACTGTTAATCTCACCTGATATTCTAAAATATCTTTCGCATGTCCAACTATTTCCTTTTTATACTCCGTTTCTTTTTCAGTTACATTTTTAACCTTTTTTTCTAAATCGGTTGGCGACAATACTACCGGTATCTTTTTTTCAGCTGTTGCCTTACTGAAAACTGTTGAACCACCCTCAGAATGCATCTTCTGAGTTATTGTCTCCCCTGAAGCTTTCTTATTAATCTTAGCATTAAATACAACGGTTCCCCATTGATTATCGGTCAAAGCTTGTGGTAACTTAACCGTTATTTTACGATTTTTTTCACTATAGCTACTAGCGTCAAGATCTAGCGTGTCCCCGGCATTATTCTCAACTTTAATTGAATCTTTATCAATATCTAGTTCTTCTGGAATCGGGCCGGTCACTTGAACCTCATCCCAATCACTATCGAATCCGATATTATGCGTTTTCAATTTGATAGTTAGCTCATCTAAAATATGATTTTCATTATCTTGGCTTGTATTATTTTGGTAAGAAACCGCAGCAGCGGGCACAACAACGCCCTTGCTAACCATCCCTAAATCGGTTCTAAAATGATTCACTTCATCTGGTTTAAATTCCGTCCATCCCCATTTATTACTATAGGTAGAATCGCCGGCATCAAAAATCGTATCACCTTCTGCTAGATTCCTATTATCAGCCCCACCACTATCAAAATCAGCCGAATCATAGCCCTTTAATCCAAAGATAGAACCACTGAGGCCGCCAGTCGAGGTGTAAACCGCAGCTGAATAATGCTTAGGCCCATCAGTGATATTCATATTCATAAACATCTTATATAAATCAGTCTCTAGATACATTCCCGCATTATTAGCTTGGGCAAATACCGGAACATAATCATTCCCCGCGACCTGAGAATCTTTAGCAAAAAAAACACCACTTTCATATGTTTGACTGTCCAAATTCATAATATAAATTTCTTGCTGAATAACTGGCTGTTCATCTGCCGGTCTCAGTAAAAGTTCAACTTGATAGTGACCATTATCAGTATTAATCTCTCCAACCACTTTCAGTGCAATCTTTCCGGCATCTGTCGTTCCTTTATAAAATTCATATGACATAAATCTTTTTACAACACTATTTCCATCAATCGTCACTTCATCAGAGGTTCTATCCGGCTGTAATCCAAAATCATAAGAAGTTGGCATCCCTTGTTTGGCTAAATAGACAGATTCGACAATTGTGCCGTTATCATCAAGAAAAATATTAAATTTCGGAAGCATATTCCCACCACTAGTATCCCCCGAAGTTAACGTACCATCGTCATTTCCGAAAGTATACTTCAAAGTTTTATCGTTATCAATTTTAAATCCCTCAATATCTGTCTGAACAGTTGGTGTCCAGTCATGAATACCATCATCAATCGCGGTTGCTTTGGTACTCCCTTTTTTTATTTGAGTCAAGCGATTTTGAGAGTCTTTGACGCTTTCTATACTTGGTAAATCACTTGAAGATGTCGATTTACTAAAAATACTCGAATTGGCCTCTTCTTTTGAAGATTCTTGCCCGTGATAGACCGATTCTGATTTTAAACTTAGGCTAGATTCCGATCCTTCTCTCGAGCTTGTAACGACGCTTGAATTCGAATTTAAACTAATATCAGTCTTAGTATCTTTTTTTTGAATAGCATCGACTTCACCATTTTTGACAATCAATAAACTGACTAGCATAAAGCACATCATTAGCCACGCTACTAACTTCTTCATCAAAAAACACCTCTTACTTATCGTTTTTATTGCAACACTATCGACAATAGCAGCGCTTGTTAAATATTATATAAATTAATTTTTAATTAAATAACATTGCACTTACATCACATAATCCCCGTTCACATTTAACAGTATAAAGTATAAACCCTATTGTTACAAGTGCTCTAAAAACAGCTTCGTAAAACGTTTATCGGCAAACTATTATCACCGATATTCCGACTTAAAATGAACCGAATTTATTTTTAGTCCCTTAGTTGGTTGTTATTATTTTTAAATTTAATTTACTATTAAAAAAACAGCATTCTTGTTTAATCCATTTTTATAATTACCCTGCCCCCCAAAAAAGACCCACTCCTTAAGCTCAGGATGGGCCTTTTTTACTATGGCGCAACTGTTAAATTCCACCGTAATGTTGTTGAATAACTCGTTTGATAGCGTTTGGTCGTCCCTGGTACGCGGAGCCCAATACTATAGTCCATTGTTTGTTGATCGCCAAATTGATATCGGTAAACAGAATAACCCGGTAAATCATATTGCATGTTACCAGTATTATCTTGTTGCGGTCCGAGATAATGCCCCTTTTTATGATAAGTAATGAGTTCGGTCGCAGCACCACCTGGTATTAATGTAAATTTATCATGCGTTTCAACATCATCTTTGGCTGTATTGCCAGAACTTTGAAGCGTCGTGAATATCCCATAATCAAAAGATAAGCGAGCATCATCTAGGGTCTTTAGCTGTCCTTCTGGATTAATACCAGTAAATTGCTTGGCTTGTTGCACCGATAAATGCCAACTATTAACCCCCCAGTAATCTGCCACTTTAATGTCATAGGGCGTTTTGGTGTTTCCTACTTTCTGACTCGGTAGATAATAAACCCGATCGATTGGCGTATTGGACACTGTTCCAAATGACATCTCTGCGGGAGCTTGCATCTCTAAACGCGATTTTTCATAACGAAACGTATAAACCATCTCTTGGCCATCAATTACTGGATCAATATCTTGGATTTTTGAAAACTGCGCCGTCGTTAAATCCGACTGGTCCGTATAATCGACCGGAACGTACCCCGCAATATACGCCGGTCGAATTTTATTGGGATCTTGATGGCCATTCGTTTCAGCAGTTGTTAACTCCGATATTTTCTGACCTATGGGACCAGTAACGGTTATCTCACGATCACCAATTGCTTGTTGGTTACGGCGATCAATGTATCTAAAAATGACTTTGCCTAGTCCTTGCTTAAATCGTGTCGTATTACTCTTAACAGACATCCCAAGATCAGCAGCCGATAACCCAATGTTGAAGACCCCTTCGTTATAAAAATAATGATTGAATGGCGGAATCGCGGTGACTTTTTTAGAGTAGCGCATTTCTACCACATCACCACCATGAATCGTAACCCCGTCTGTGGGTAAAATCGTTAGATGAACCCCGCCATCTTTCATATCAGCTTGAGGCGGGAGCGGTTGCCAATTACCATCATTTAACCGATATTCTTTAGGATAATCATTTAAAGAATTAGCATCCAATTGACCACCTGCATCTTTATGGACAGTGGCATTCTCCTCGGTAAGGAGGTCAATCCCTGGTAAAACAGCTTTTGAATCGCCCTCTATCTTAGTTTTAAAAGTATAACGGATTTGGTCCCCAATTCGACTCGCATTGATTTCTTTTTCATCCGGCAGCCCTTTATCCGTTACATCTGCCACCGTTTGTGTAACTGGCCCAATTTTAGCTAAGGCAACCGGATTAGTCACTTCATCGGTTAAGCGACCTAAACCCATAAAATCAAAAACAGTCGCACTATTCTTAATCGTTTGGCCACCCGATTGCGACTTTACCTTGACCGCAAAATCAAGTTCCCCCTTGGTCTTAGCCTGTATCCCATCTTGTTCACTATATTCCAGTTTGCCATCTTTAAAAATAGACGCATCATCCAATTTAACTTGTTTTTTAATAATACCCGCACTATCTTTAACAAGATAACGTGCTGATCCAGGAACATAAGTCGTCAGAGCCGGAATCGTATCTATGAAAGTCGCCCCTGCGGTCTCGTCCATCCCATTATTATTGGCAGCTTCGATCGCATAATGGAGCGTATCGCCCTCAGCAACATCTTGCTTGTCAATCGCCTGACCACTTGCATCGAAGACACTTTTTTTCACTATTAGAGCTGGTCCTGGGTTCCTAAAATCGGTGAACTGGATAGCTTGTTTCACACTTTCCCAGCCAGTTGCGCCGGTAAATCCAAAGAATGCTTTGCGCCCTTTAAAATGGGTAGGATAATCAGCGATTTTATAGGTCGTTGTCAGGCCATTCCAAGTTGCCTGCAACGTACCAGACTTTAAATTACTATCCGGTTGCCATTTATATTCTAGCGGTAACCATTTATTATTAATTGCCGCAAAATCATAAAATTGGACCCCCTTATGGTCGTCGCCCCCCTGAAATTTCGCGCTAGGAATTCGCCAGGCCATATGTGGCTTTTTTAAATACGTATCTGCTGAATAATTGGTAAACGGATCAAATTCGAGCGCAACCGCATTTTTTATATAATACGTGCCTGTATCGCCGCCGGAATAGCCAAGCCCCGAACCATTAGTCCCATAAGCATTGATTTGTGCCGGATCGTTTTGTAATACGATTGCCATGCCATCAGCTGGTGTATTATTTTTCGAATTAAAATACAATTTAGATTCTAAGGTAAATGGCATGTCTAAATCGATCTGTTTTTTGGACCATAAAATCCCTAGTTTTTTCGTTTGATCCTCCGTAATAACCGCTATTGAATCATCACTTTGGTCTACATGTGCGTCACTACCGGCATAGGGAGGTGCTTGAATGAAAAAGAATTTGCGTAAATCAACTGAGCCTTCAACAGCTCTTTGTAATGACTTACTTTTGTGGACGGCAACTGCTATCGTTTTATCGTTTACTGTTTGATAATAAATAGCCATGCCCAATACGACCATCATCCCTATGAATAGCAGTTTCCACCATTTTTTCATGATATACCTCCTAGCGGCTCATTCACCAGTGGCACTTAAATTAGTGTATAACCTTAACGTGTCTTGAGTTTATCCCAAAGCAGCCGTTAATACAAGTTGAAAAAACCAGTATAAACGTTGATCTAATAACGTTTATAGGCAACACATTTCACGTTTACTTATAATTTGCACCCCCTCTCACAAATTATAAAACATCTGTTATTCTAAAGGGTTACTAGCATCAGTAACGCGGATTAGCTTTCCATAAAAACACAACTCAGATAATTCACCCTAGACATGTTTCCTTTTCCGCCCCAATTTGTGACAACTATTGTTATAGCTCCTCACTCACTGATAGCCAAAAAAATTTTTTATTCATCCCAACTTAAACCACTATTAAAAACAATGCTTTAACCAAAGTTTAACGTTTTAAGCGCTAATTTCACGCTATACTATTAATATTTAGAAAAAACGGGAGGTGTTTCCTTTGTCCAAAAAAGTTCTGACGATTCATGCTATTATCCTGCTCTTTTTCGCGTTGATTTTACTCTATCAAAGTCGGTTTGCCTTCTTAATTTGGAACATCATTTTAGCGCTAGTACCGTTTGATCTGAGTTTACTTTGTCGGTTATTTAAAACCAGTCGTTGGCGCTACTTAATCGCAGCGATTTGGCTCCTCTTTTTCCCCAACGCGCTCTATATGATTACTGATTTCAGTCACCTGTCATCCATTGGGGTTGGCTTGAGTACCGCCTTCCAATTTGTGGAATACGCGATCTTAGCTGGTGGAATTTTTATCGGTGTTACCTTAGGACTGACAAGTCTCTTCATCCTTTATCCACTGTTTATCCCCAACCATCAACGCCTCATTAATCAAGCCGTGACCTTCGGTATTTTGAGTGTTTGTTCCTCCGTTGCCATTTATATTGGCCGCTTTTTACGGATTAACTCCTGGGACGTTTTCTACCAATTGCACACAACGCTTTCAAGTGTGTTTAGCATCTTGAATCAATCTGATTTTTGGATTTTCGTCATTGCATTTTCAATCCTACAACTGATATTGATGTTAATGGGCTATCAACTGGCACAAAGCGATGACCTGTAATCCAATACAAAAGGCCCCTCATACTGGTTGAGCAACCAGTATGAGGGGCCTTTTTCAATATTTACATGCGATTACTTTTGCCAAGCTAAGTAATGCGCGACTTTAAAGATACCAAGGACGACTAAAATGGCGCCTAGTAACGTCCAAAGCATGACTGCACCGTAAAGTGGTGTCATCAGAAGAATAATCCCTGCAACAATACTCAAAACGGCAGAGAATATTGTCCAACCTTTAGAAACTGCTAATTGTACTGTGCCCAGTTCCACAAAGCCTTCTACCAACCACGTGATTCCTACAAAAATCCCGACTAGTAAGAATAAGTAGGTCGCACTGGCAGCTAAATTAACGCAGACAAAGATCCCAACAATCAGGTACAAAAGGCCTAAGAGCAAGTGTCCTAGTCGAACCCATGTATTTTCATCAACCTCTTTAAAAATAGAGAGGATGTCGAATAGCCCGATAATAATAAAAACGACCCCTACCATCACCGTGACACCCATGGCTGATTGTCCGGGTAAAAACAGGATTAATAAGCCTAAAATTAAGGACAATAAACCATTCACACCAGTCGCTTGGCGTAACTTATTTGAAATATTCTTTGATAACATCTTGAGGACTTCTTCCGTAAAAATTTTAAACCGCTAATCTTTAGTTTTCAGAGTCAGCTGCCTGAATGACTATTTGATCATCAACTAAATCGGCCTTTAAGTCTTTGACATCTGCATGGTCGAGATAAAAATCAGTCACTTTATCTCGGATTTGTTGTTCAATAACCCGTCTCAATGGACGAGCTCCCATTGCTTCATCATAGCCTTCTTCCATCAACCAATCCTTAGCTTCTTTTGAAACAACTAAGGTCAATTCTTTTTTAGCTAATGTTTGTTCAACATTGGTTAACATTAAATCCACAATTTGTGATAAGTCAGCTTTCGTTAAATGCGTAAATTCAACAATCCCGTTAAAACGGTTTAAGAATTCTGGTCTGAAGTATGGTGCTAACTTATCTAATAATTTAGCATCTTCTTGGTCATTCATGGTTAATTTTTCATTGCCAAAACCGGCATTAGATGTCGCAATAATCACCGTGTTCTTAAAGTCGATTACGTTCCCTTGACCATCCGTTAAACGACCGTCGTCCATCACTTGTAGTAATAACGTTAAAACTTGTGGATCAGCTTTTTCAATTTCATCGAACAAGACAATTGAATATGGATTACGACGAACGCGTTCGGTTAAAGTATTAGAGTTATCGTCATACCCAACATAGCCAGCTGTCGTCCCAATCAATTTGGAAACAGCTGTCCGGTCAGCATATTCACTCATATCCAAACGGATAATCGCTTCTTTGTTACCAAACATATCTAAGGCTAATTGTTTTGCTAATTCGGTTTTCCCAACCCCAGTTGGACCAACAAATAAGAAGCTCCCAATTGGTTGATTACCTTCCGAAAAACCTGCTCGATTTCTGCGAATAGCCCGCGCTACCATTTCAACAGCTTCATCTTGCCCAATGACCTTATCTTTTAAGCGTTGGCCTAAGTTCTTCAAGCGTTGAATATCATTGCTCCCCATTTTGGCAACCGGGATGCCGGTTAATCTTTCAACAGATTGCGCAATATCATCAACAGTCGCAATCACTTCTGCCGCATGCTGATCATCGGTTGCCAATTGCGCTTTAATTTTTTCAATTTTAACTTTTAGCGCTTCAGCAGCTTGATAATTTTCCGCTTCGACAGCTGCGGCTTTATCAGCTTCTAATTGTTTAAGTTCAGCCGCCAATTTAGCTTTATCTGTTTCTGGGCGTTTAGCTGCTAAATGAGCCGCAGTCATATCTAATAAATCGATTGCCTTGTCAGGCAACGTCCGTTGTGGAATATATTGAACAGAATAGTCAACGGCCGCTTTCAAAACGTCATCTGGTAGTTCAATGTGATGGTGTTTTTCATACAAGCCTTTAATCCCCTGTAAGATTTTAACCGTATCTGCTGCGCTAGGTTCATTGACCAGCACATCGTTAAATCGTCTTGCTAATGCAGCATTTTTCAAAATCGTGTTGCGATATTCATCTTGGGTTGTCGCACCGATGACCGTCAACTCACCACGTGATAAAGCTGGCTTGATAATATCGGCTAACCCTTTGCCGCCATCTTCGCCACCAGTTGAACCAATCCCTAAAATTTGATGAATTTCGTCGAAAAAGAGAATAACGTTGCCGGCTGCTTTTACTTCTTTAATTAAATTTTTAATATTTTCCTCAAATGAACCACGATATTGTGTCCCAGCTTCTAGTGAGGACAAATCGATTGAATAGATTTCTTTATCCTTAATGGCTTCCGGTACTTTTCCAGCCACAATTTCTTGTGCTAATCCTTCAACCACTGCGGTCTTCCCAACACCTGCATCCCCAACTAGAATGGGATTATTTTTAGTCCGGCGACTCAATATTTCAGCTGTTTCTTGAATTTCATTATACCGGCCAATCACAGGATCTAATAAACCATCCCGTGCTTCTTGGGTTAAGTTTCGACCTAATTTTTCAAGAATGCCACCTTTTTTAAGGGCATGTTCACCATTTTGCTTAATTTCAATTTCTTTTTCTCGATTAGGTAATTTACCAGTTGCCCGATACTGAGCAAACTCATCCGGTGATAATTCTCGTCCGTTAATCACATATCGCGCTGACTCTGAATTACCCATTCTTCTGAAAACTTGATTGAAGATATCATCCATATCATTATTAAAAAAAGGATCATTTCCGTACATATTTGCCATACAACTGCACCTCCATTATATTAAACATTAAATGACTAGCGGCTATCTTATCAATAACCTAATCATTTTGCTTATGGTTCTATTATAACACTTTTTAGCACTCGAGCAAGAAAAGTGCTACGAAGTTTTAGCGGTTAACTATCTTCAAAGTTGATGGGTAGTGCATAACTTCACTAAACAGGCACACTCGGTATTACTTTTTAGTGTACAAATTTAGCATAGCCACTTTTAAGCAAAAAAATAGGCTAATCCCCTAAGGGACTAGCCTATTTGAGTAAGCTAAAACGTGCTTCCTCCCTAGCTTCTTCCGTCTAGTTACAAATAAGCGCCTATCATCAAAAGTTCAGATGATAGGCGCTTATTTTACACTATACTCAGAAACCAACCGTTCGAGTCAGCACTCTTTTAAAACGTGCTTCTGGTTGCAACAACTTCCGCTTAATCTAAAAATCACCTTAATCTTAAAACCAAGATTAAGGTGATTTTTTATTAATGCTCAGTTGCTAACCGCAACCAACCGCACTATATTAGTTTAATTTCTTCTTGCTTACAACATTCAAGTTTTCGTCTAATTCGTAAACAACTGGTTCGCCGGTTGCCATTTCAACGTCCATGATGTCTTCATCAGAGATGTTTTCAATGTATTTTGTTAAGGCGCGTAGTGAGTTACCGTGAGCTGCAACAATGATGTTTTGGCCATCGATTAATTTTGGAGCGATTTCGTCTTCCCAGAATGGGATAACACGTTCCAAAGTAACCTTCAAGTTTTCGCCACCAGGAATCGCTTTTGGATCTAAGTGTGCGTAACGACGGTCGTTTGCTGCTGAACCTTCATCACTTGCATCCAATAGTGGAGGAAGTGTATCGTATGAACGACGCCAGATGTGAACTTGTTCGTCGCCCCATTTTTCAGCTGCTTCAGCTTTGTTTTGGCCTTGTAATGCACCATAATGACGTTCGTTTAAGCGCCATGATTTTGTTTCAGGAATCCATAATTGGTCTGAACCTTCAAGTGCATAGTGTAATGTCTTGATGGCACGAGTCAATACTGATGTGTAAGCTTGGTCAAAAAGGATGCCTTCTTTTTTCAATAAAGCACCAGCGTTTTGAGCTTGGCGTACGCCTTCTTCGCTTAAGTTAACATCAACCCAACCAGTGAATTGGTTTGATAAGTTCCATTCACTTTGTCCGTGACGAATAAAAACTAATTTAGCCATGTGTAAGTAACCTCACTTTTTTTATTTTTACTCTGTCCATTTTACACTGTTTTCATCACAATTTACAGTCTTATCTTTTCAGAAAATAATGAACTTTATTTTTGGGGTTTTTGATCGACACTTTTTGTTTCTTTTAATAAGAAGAGTGCTGCTAAAATGGCAATTACCATTAAAACTAAGGACGTCGTGACCACAGCGATCATCCCTTTGTCAAAGGCTGTGATCACCATTTGTTGCACCTTGGCAGCATACGGCGTCTTCACTAATTGCTGCCCCCATGCGATTGCATGCCCTGAAAAAGCACCCGCTTCGACTAATGCTTGGTGAATCCCAGTTGCTGCCGCCTTTGGGATTGAACTCCCACTAAAGCCAGTACTTAAGCTACTCTCATAGGCGTTTGTTTGTGACAATCCGAGAATCACGACCCCCACGGTAATCCCAATTTGACGGAAAACGTTCAACAAACCGGAGGCCATTCCGATTTCTTGAGGATTAATATTGTCCATCGCCGCTGTATTGATCATTGGATTGATAATCGCATTCCCTAACCCAGTTAGCGCAAGCAACGGTAATAATTGCATGTAAGTAAAATCGGTCGTGGTCACTTGTCTAAAGATTAATAAACCGAGTGCCGAGACTGTAAACCCAAAAGCAATCAGCCATTTTTTACCAAATCTATAACCTAATACCCCGGTGAATGGTCCCAAGACAAGTGACCATAGACTCATTGGTAATTGATGCACACCAGTTGAAAAGGCTGAATATCCCATATAGTTTTGCATCAAACTCGTTTGATAAGCGGCTAAGGCGAAAATGCCAGCCCCTAATGAGAAGGCCAAAATCACAACACCCACGAAATGGCGATTTGTCAGTAACGTCAAGTTCATCATTGGTGCTTTGGCTTTCAATTCCACAAAAACGAAGAGCGCTAGAATCAACACGGCAGCGACTAACCACCCCATAATCCGCATGTCGGTCCAAGCCCAGTGCATGTGTTGTTCTTTTTGAATTAAGCCATAAATCCCGGAGAATAAACCAATTGCTGATAAAAACATCCCCATAAAATCGATTGATTCGCCTGCACCATATGCTGGTGTTTCTTTAACATTCCGAATCACTAAGTAAACCGAAATAATCCCAACTGGTAAGTTGACGAAGAAAATTGATGGCCAACCGAAACTTTCGACTAAAAAGCCTCCCACCAAAGGTCCGATGGCAGTTGAAAAACCAATGACGGAGCCTAAAATCCCCAGTGCTGTTCCCCGTTCACGCCCTTCAAAGTTCGATGCCACTAGCGCCATCGATAAACTCATCATCCCAGAGCCACCAATTGCTTGAACCGCACGACCAATATCCAATACCAATAAGTTTGGTGCCAGTCCGTTAACGACAGAAGCGGCCGTGAATAAAATCATACTCATAATAAAAATTTTCTTGCGCCCGAACATGTCCCCTAATTTGGAAACAATTAACAAGCTGACCGCATACATTAACGTATAGGCGTTCAAGACCCATTGTAAGTTACTGAAAGTGGTTTTAAAATCAACCGCCATACTGGGCAAAGCCACATTAACGACGGTGACATCTAGTAGTCCCATAAAGACCCCTAGGCTCATAGCGACCAGCGCTATCCAACGATTTGTTGTTTTTTTCATTTTACTATCTCCATTTTCTCGATCTCTTTTATTTGGGCTTCGAGCCAGTCGACCTTTGCTTTAAGCGTGGTGATTACAAAATCCATTGAGCGAACCTGCCACTGATAATAATTAGTATTGGTCCCCTCTTCATCCCGCAAATCTGTTAGATGGTTTTTGACACCCAGATAGACATGTAAATCTTCAGCTAACTCATTGCGGTAGTCTTGTAAAATGCTGATTTGTTCTTCGGAATCGATATAGTGCATTCCGCGCATCTTAAAGCGATAAGCGTCATCCCACTTCGCATCATGAGCGACTGGTTTAGCCATTAATTCAGCAAAATAGCGCCGGCCTTCTTCCGTGATGTGCGCAATCTTTGTGCCCCGTGAATCCTGATCAGCTTCATCAAAACCAATGCAGCCTTTGTTTTCCAATTTATCTAACAACGGATACAAAACCCCATTTGAGATTTTCCGTCTGGGCAGCATGGCATTTTCCAAGATAATCCGCAACTTATAGCCCGACATATTCCGACTCATTAAGGCTGATAACATCAGCAATTCATACATATCCTCATAACCTCACTTTTCAATCGGTCTTTCCGACAGGTCTTTAAGACTTATTAAGTATAGTTCTTTCCGACATATTTGCAAGCTTTTTTTATAAAGCACAAAAAAAGACGGCCCACATTCGGTTGGCAAATTGCCAAGCCTAGTGTCGCCCGTACTTTTTGGTCCGTAATTTAATTTTTATTGCGCTTGAACACTATCTCGTTCAACCAATTCAACTGGTAACATTTTTTGTTGCATCCCTAACGTGGGTTTTTCAATCCGATTTAACAACAAGCGGGTCGCTTCTTGGCCCAACGCCAAAATCGGTTGTTTAATAGTGGTTAGTCGCGGTGTGACGTATTCACACCAATCAATATCATCGTAACCAATAATTGAAATTGACTCTGGTACCGCATGACCTAATTCGGCTAACCCCCGTGCTAAGCCAATCGCCAACTCATCATTGACGGCAAAGACCGCAGAGACCCCACTATCAATCACCTGTTGGGCCACTTGATAGCCCCCCTCTTTAGATAAGGGGGTCGTTATTTGCCAATCCGGATTAACCGTGATTTGCTGACTAACCAAGGCTGCTTGGTACCCAATAAAACGCTGCTCGATATTCCAAGCCCGCTGTTCTGGCAACACGATCCCAATTTGACGATGCCCTTTTCCAATTAGATAATTAGCCGCCATTCGGCCGCCTTCGGTATCCGCCACAGCGATTTCATCACTTTGATGTTGTTTTTCCGATTGATCTAACAAAATATACGGTATTTTACGTTGTTTCAAGTGGCCCTCTAGCGTTTCTTCTTCAATATGTGAAACCGCCAAAATAAACCCATCGACATTTCGTCGGACCAGCTCTTTCAGATAATAATTAACCTTCTGATTATTCTGGCCCGCACTATAAATCAACGGAATAAAATCGTACTGATAGGCGACTTCTTCAACCCCTTGAATAAACTGACTAAAAAAAGGATTATTGATATCCGGTACTAAAACCGCAATTGTTTTGGTTTCCTTATTGACCATATTCTGGGCAAAATAATCCGGTTCATAGCTGAGTTTTTCACGCGCTGCTCTTACCCGGGCAATCGTCTCTGCACTAAAGCGTTGACCCTTATTATTTAAAATTAGTGAAACAGTTGTCACCGATGTTTGGGCCAAGGCAGCGACATCTTTAATCGTTACTTTTCGTACCACGTTAACTTCCCCCATTGTAAAACCCGCTATCATTTAAAAACGCCCACAGCCGACTAAGCCATGAGCGCCCTTTAATCTATTATAACTGAATATCCTTTTCGTATGGAATTGAATTTTGTGCACCTTTAGTTTGCACGGCAATTGATGACGCCTTATTGGCATAAGTCATCGCAGCTTCGATATTGCTGTAATCCAATTCAAGTTTTGTACTTAACGCACCGATGAAAGTATCACCAGCAGCTGTTGTATCCACTGCGTTAACCTTAAAGGCAGGGACAAAACCAGTTGCAGTTGGTGTTGCATAGAATGACCCTTTAGAACCAACCGTGATAATGACCACTTTGATACCTAATTTGAACATTGCTTCAGCGTTGGCTTGCATTGAAGCTTCGTCAGTCACTTTAATGCCAGTGATAATTTCGGCTTCAGTTTCGTTAGGGACAATCATGTCCGTCACTGCTAATAATTCGGCTGGAATATTCTTGATGGCAGGTGCTGGGTTCAAAATTGTTTGAACGCCGTTTGCACGGGCAATCTTGAAAGCTTCAATGATGGCAGGAATTGGCACTTCGAATTGCGCCACAATTCTGTCAGCTTCTTTAATCGCTGCTTCTGCTTCGTGAATATCTTCAACAGTCACGTCTTGGTTAGCACCACCGTAAATTAAGATGCTGTTTTGACCTTGAGCATCAACCATGATATAAGCTTGGCCTGTCCCAGCTGTTTCTGAACAGCGCACGTGATCAACGTTCATCCCGTCTTTTTTGAACGTGTCGATCATGAAATCAGCGGCACCTTCTTTACCAACCTTACTAATGAAAGCTGTTTGGGCACCTGAACGAACAGCTGCGATTGCTTGGTTAGCACCTTTACCGCCACCAGCAACTGCGCGGCCATCCATTGCTAACGTTTCGCCAGGTTGTGGAAAACGTTGAACGTTTAAAATTGTGTCGACATTGGTTGAACCTAATACGATTACTTTTTTCATTTGAATACCCTCCTGGTTGTTAAAAGACAACGCCACTTTCTAAAATAATGTTGGAATAAGGTGTCATTTCACCTGTTCTGACAAATGCTTTGGCCTTATTTAAGTCTTGTTTCATTTGTGAATGATCAATAAATTCGATTGGTGTCTCCCCAATTAAAGCTTTAATCGCCGCTAATTGTTCTGGATTTGCTGTTTTAATTTCATTTGCTAAGTAAACTTTTTGCACTTCTAATTCACTTAAGATATTTGTTAAAACTTGGATAAAACTCGGTACACCATTTTCAATGGCCACATCAATCTTCTTCGTACCAGCTGGTACTGGCATACCAGCATCCCCAATACTTAATGTATCGAAATGTCCCATATCTGAAATAACGCTCGAAATTTGTGTGTTAATCACCTTAGTTTTTCTCATGACACCAATCTCCCTTATTTTTATTTAATAAATGCTGTGACAGAACCTGCCACCAAGACTAATAATAAACCAACCATTACGGCGATCATTTCTTTTTTTGATTTCTTTTCTTTTAAGATGTAAATCCCACCAATTGTCGCAAAGATAACACTGGTTTGTGATAGAACGAACCCAGTTGCTAAACCGTTGACAGATGGTTGTGCTGAAATCAAGTAAGTTAATGCCGCAAAAGCGAAGAAGAACCCACTGAAGATGTTCTTATATGAAGTTGCTTCTTTAAATGGTTTATAATCTTTTTTAGTTTGGGTTAAGCCGAAGATAATGCCGACAATTGTCATCCCAATAGCTTGTGGTAAGAAGCCTTGGAAACCATCAGCGCTAACTGCTTGTGGAAAGGCTGAATAACCTAAGTAGCCTAATTCACCGACTAATAACAACAAGATGCCCTTAACCGCACCACTCTTGCTAGCACTTGATTTATCTTCGCTCCAAGCGGTGAGATAAACGCCGATGATAATTAATGCAATCGCTGTAAAACCGATTAATTTTGATTGTGAACTTGACCAGTTACCTAGAACGAAGACTCCCCACAAAGATGCCCCAACTAATTGAAAGCCAGTTGTGATCGGCATTGTTCTAGAAACACCCATTGTTTCGAAAACGTGGAAAGTAATAATTTGTGCCAGTGCCCAACATGCACCTGAAATCAAACAGAAAATGAAAGTTTTGGTTTCAGGAATTGGTGTCCCACGGAAAATGGCAACGACAATTGCTAGAATTAATGTCCCAAAAGTGGTCCCCAGGATTTGACTCGCTGGTTTACCACCAATTTTACCAACAATCACTGGGAAAATCCCCCAGCCAATCATCGGCATTAAGCCGATTAAGATATTTACAGCGTTCATTATAATTTCCTCCAAGCCTATTTAATCAATTAGTAAAACGTTTTACTAACTATCTTGATGATTATTATAAATGACCTTTTTCGATAATTCAACCTTTTTTGAAAACGGTTTACAACCTAAACATAAAAAAAGATTAATCAGGCACCGTTTCCACCCAATTAATCTTTTTTAAATTTATTTTTTCTTAGCTTGTGAATACCCGCGTTTTGATTTGTAACCAGCTTCTAAAATCATCAGCATATCAGCATAATGTCGTTGTTGTGTTTCTTCAGCCTTAGCGCCGTAAACATAGCGCGCCCATTCCCGTTGATACCCGGGGGTTAAGGCATCAAAAAAAGTTTTCACAGTTGGCTGGGCCTCAAGTCGCGCACTTAATCTTGGAATATCAACTTCAAATTCAGATAATGGTTTTTGCGCCATCTTCAATCACTCCATTATTTTAACCGCATGACATCTCTGGCAATCATTAATTCTTCATTCGTTGGGACAATTAAAACTTTGACCTTCGAATCATCAGCACTAATAATCCGTTCTTGGCTGCGGACATTATTTTTCTCTTCGTCCAATTTTACACCAAAACAAGCAAGATGTTTACAAATATCTGCCCGTAATTCACTCCCGTTTTCACCACTACCAGCAGTGAAAACTAGCGTATCAATGCCGTTCATTAAAGCAACGTATGAGCCGACATATTTAACAACGCGGTTGACAAAGATTGATAACGCCAATGCTGATTGTGGCCGTGTATCGGCGGTTTCTTCCAAATCACGCATATCTGGTGAAAGTTCTGAAATACCTAACAAGCCTGATTTGTGATTTAAAATGTCAATCATTTCGGGCATTGTGATCTCTAATTTCTTTGCTAAGAAAGCAACTAAAGAAACATCAATATCGCCAGAACGTGTGCCCATTGTAATCCCAGCCAGTGGTGTGAAGCCCATTGAAGTGTCAACGGCATGACCATCTTGGACCGCGGTAATTGAAGCGCCACTCCCCAAATGAAGGGTGATCATTTTTTGTGATTCTAACGGCGTTTCTAAAATTTCAGCAGCACGATGGGCAACGTAACGATGACTGGTCCCATGAGCGCCATATTTTCTTGCGCCATATTTTTGGTAATATTCTTGCGGAATACTGTATAAATAGTTTTCGGGTGCCAAGGTACTGTAAAAAGAGGTGTCAAAAACCGCTACTTGTGGCACACCCGGTAGCAAGGTCGTAAAGATCTTGATGTAATAAGCTTGTGTGGGGTTATGCAATGGCGCATATTCTGCCAGGCGATTAATCTCGTCCAATGCCACCGGATTGATAACCATTGAATCGCTGAACGCTTCACCGCCCCCAACTACTCGGTGGCCCACACCGGTAATTTCATCCAAATGACTGACAATCCCTAATTCCTTTAAGCGTGTCAGTAAAAGCGTTGCTGCCATTTCGTGAGTGGTCACATCTTGGACTTCTTTAAATTTTTGATTGTCACCATATTTAGCGGTAAACACCGAATCAGATAAACCTAAGCGATCGATCATCCCTTTGGCGATAACTGTTTCACTGGGCATTTCAAATAATTGCCATTTTAGTGTTGAGCTGCCCGCGTTAATTGCTAGAATTTTTTCCATGTTATCGTCTCCCAATCTATAAGTAATTCCTTCATGCCACAATTGTAAGCAATTTCACAGGAAGTTACAACCCTTGATTTAATAACACCTAAAAAAGGACCCGCCACCAAAAATGAATTTGGCGAAGGGTCCCTTTTGATTTATTTATTTGGCAATTTGGTCGTCTGATTGGATTTGTTGGACTTTTTCTAAGAATGAACGGCCCATTTTATTATCGTGGTAATCACTAGGTTCAATAACGTCTAAATAGAATTGGTCGATAAATTGAATTAAGCCATCGATTTTTTCCCGACCCATTTGTGTTTCGATTTCTTGATACTTTTGTACATAACGACTAACTAAGCGATCTAAAACATCTTGTCCTTGTTTAGTTAAACTCAAGAATTTAACCCGTTGATCTGATTGTAAATGTTCTTCAACCACGTAGCCGTTTTCTTTAAGTAAGCGACATTGACGTGAGATTGCAGAACGACTAACACTCATTGTTTTAGCTAATTTGCTACCCGTTAAATCGTCGTTAGTGGCGATTTCATACATAATCAAGAATTGATCAAATGATACTTTATAATTCAAACTTTCCCCACTAACAAAATCGCTAAGATTGCTGATAACCCAACGATAAATGAGTGATAGATGGGTGATAACTTCCCAGTCTTCAGAATATTTCCCCGTAATCTTTGATGACATAATTGAATCTCCTTTTTATAAATACAAGTGATGAGGGTCAAGAATAATTAATGGTTTTAATTTGATTGCTAACAACCATAGTAGCATATTCTTTCAAAAAAGAAAGTACCTGTTTTCATTAATTTGGTACAAAGTCAGTTAATGTTCGGCAATTATATTGTAGAGCCAATTATTGCAGTGATAATCATCTTCAACTTTCATATTAAATATTCTATCATTTTGGTATTATGACACAAAAAGAACGGACGACTAATAACGATTAGTCGTCCGCCTTTTTAACCTTATTAGAGATTGCGATCCATATTAAATGTCAATTTAGATAAATTAATTCCTGACATGACGAGTTCCCCAATCATCCCCATTGCTTTATCTTTCATGGTTTTAACAATTAAATAATTTTGTTCCGTTAAATATTTTGTAAGGGCTTCGCCTTGATAGTTTTTAGCCGCTTCTTCAATATTGTCTACCATTGTCCGTAATTCTTGTTTACAACTCGTTAGATAATCAACGTTGCCTTGAATATGTTGACTGTAGTGGCCTTCAACCAAGACTGAGATGGTCCGATACATCCAATAAGCACTATTAATATCCCACTTCATTGGTGTTTCGCTGAAACTAGGATCCGTGTCATTGGCATTCGTAAAGAATGGAATGAATGGTGTGTAAGTTGGCATGCCTAAAGTAATCCACATGATCGCTGCTTGTTCTTTAGGGACGTCATTGCGCAATTGTAAGATATGCGCATTTTGCGTTCTGTTTAAACCAATGGGACGATAGCGATACTTGTCAGCATCAGCGCCGTGGCCCATTGGATCGAATTCTGTTTCGTTATAGTGTGAGCCAAGTAACATTTCGATATCTTCAACACTAATCTTGTGTTCAATTTTGCGAATAAAAGGTAAATCAGCTGATTCCGGTGACATGTCAAATTCAGCATCAAATAAGTGATGTGCATACCAGACACGCGGTGTGTTGTAGTGGCGATCTTTTTCGTTCATTGTGCCGAAGATATGACGGAAGTTCCAACCCGTCTTATCTGGATTCAAGTGATGTTTTTCAACATATTCTTGAATACCTTCCGCCCACATAAAGTTATCAGTATCGTTAAAATCAACTTGTTGAATAGCAACTTGGTTTGCGGCTACAGCGTACCCATCATCTGGAATCCGTTGTGCTAACCAGAGATGGCCAGTAACAATTTCCATATACCACACTTCATCATGATCACTGAACAAGACACTATTGCCTGCAGGTGAACCATATTGTTTGATCAAATTACCAAGGTAGCTAACCCCTTCACGTGCTGAGTTAATGTAAGGCGCAACCATTGCTTGCATACAATCTTCGTCTAAACCATCTTTAACCAATGGATCATAGGCCAATGACTTTTCGTTACCATATGTACTTTCAGTACAACTCATCGCAACGTTAACTTCATTAATACTGCTTTCGTCATAATAACCTTTGTTCTTGTAATCCACATTAGGAACCGCTGGCCAGCGATAACCATCTTCTGGTAAAGTTGCTTCAAAACCGTTCAACCAAGATTTAATTTTTTCACCCTTACGGCCTTTTACTGCCGGATTCATATAAAACCGTTGGGGGGTTAAAGGCATAAAAGTATCATCATTACGGGCAATCATTGTTGAGCCGTCAAGTGATGCTTTTTTACCAACTAAAATTGTTGTACAAGCTGATTCCATGTCTATCGCTCCTTTTGATTTAGAGAACATTAAATTATTCTCATAAAGATACTCTTAGTGTACGCCCGCCTCGGTCGAATGTATACCCATATTCATAAGATTTTCTAAAACAATTATTACGCTAGACAAAAATTAGAGTTTCTTCATTAATTTATGTTTGGACAATCTTTTCATGATATATTATAGATTAAGTATCCTAACAATAAGGTGGTTTCAAAATGAAAAAATTAACACACGTTCTGTTGATGCTCATGGCTAGTTGTTTCGTGATTCTAGCCGGTTGTCAGAATAAAACGACGGTCCCTGCCGCCGCAACTAAGACTGAGGATCAAATCGAGCAGTATGTTCAAAAGGTCAACCAACTTTACGCTGATGCCAATCATAAAAAGCCCGCAAAATTAACCGCTAACAAGAAAAACGAGATTATCGAATCAGCTCAAAAATTAGATCATAAAATTTCAGATAATCTCTATATGAGTGCCCTATCCAGTAAATCAAAAACCGCTTTTAAAGCGGCTCAAAAAGATTTAAAACGAATTGATACTGGCGCTCCCGTCGAAAAAACTAAGAAAAAAACTAAAAAGACCAAAGATAGCGACTTCTTCGATGCCGATGGGATTGTCAAAGATGGCTTGCAACTTGGTGCAGAATCAGATTATGCCAATGATGCCAAAAAATTAGCCGCCTATAAAGAGGCTAAGGCCCAACAAGCAGCAATGACCGCTGTTGATAACCTCTTTACCAACAGCGATCACACGGCAATTCCCGCCACTTTAACAACTGAAGATTTCACCTACTCTAAAGCGCTTGTTGAAAAAACAACTCACAAGAAATTTAAAGAACGCTACTTAAAACTGATCAAGGAAGCTAAGGCCCAGTTTGATAGTTATAGCGCTAGTGCCTCATCAACGGCTACTAGCCAAAGTAGCTCAGCAACTGACACAACAACTACTGATCAAACAACACAATCAACTGATAATACAGTCGATAATACGGCTGCTACAACCAACCAAACGACAACTAACAACAATTACACGCAGCCCACAACACCAACAACCAACACAAGTTACTCAGCTACTAATACTCAAAATAGTACGCCTGCTAACAGTGACAATAATAATGGCACTGCTGCTACTGATAATAGTACGAACGGTACACAATCAGACTCATCAGCAAGTGATAATCAAATTACAACCCAATCACAATCTGATGCTTTGTTACAATAATTTAATCTAGCTGTAACATAAATAGAGGCTATTGAAATATTTCAATAGCCTCTATTTATTAGTAAAATACGAACATTATTTATAAAAGATCGTTATTAAACGCTACCTTTTTAACATAATCTGTCAATTAGTCTTTTAAATCCTGACATCTTAAGAAACTTGTAACACCGTGCTAACTATTATGTAACATGTTTGTCACGTTAGAATGATATGCTTATTGGGCACGATAAATTAAAACAAACTTAAACGTCTAAAAACAAACTTCAAAGGAGCACTTCAATCACAATGAAAAAACAAAAAATGACTTATTTATCATCTGGTATCGTTGGTTTAGCTGGTCTTGCATTAATGGGTATCCAAGCTAATGAAGCTCAAGCTGCTACTACAGGGACAGTTAACTACGCAGACGGTGCTACAACTGTTTGGACAAGTCCTGAAGTTGGTCAAAAACCTACACGTTACTTAACAAACAACCAAAACGTTACAATCAAAAATACAAAACAAGTTTACGGTCAAACATGGTATCAATTAGCTGATAACGAATGGGTTGCCGGCGAATTTGTCAAAACAGGTGCAACAACACCAGCAGCTACAACTGCTGCTCCTGCTGCTAAAGACACGATCACAGTTAACTACAAGTCTGGTGCAACAACAATCTGGACAAACACAACTGCTGCTCAACCAACTGGCGCTTACTTAACTTATGGTAAGACACAAAACGTCATTGCTTCTAAAACAGCTAACGGCGTTACATGGTATCAATTAGAAAACAAAGGTTGGGTGCCTTCTAGCTACGTTGTTTTAAACAACCCTAGCTTAGCCGGCGTCACACCGATTACTGATGCCCCAGCTGTTACACCAGTTGCAACAACAACTGCTACAACAACACCAGCAGCTTCAACAACTACGACAACACCTGCTGCTACAACTGCAACTTCTGAATCAGCTGCTCAAACATCAACAACCCAACCAGCACCTGCTGCTTCACAATCATCAACAACACCTACTGCACCTGCTCAACAACAATCATCAGTTGCAACTTCAACATCAACAAGCCAAGCAACTCAAGTGCAAACACAAACGCAAACATCACAAACTAGCACTTCAGTAGCACCTGTTGCACAATCAGCTTCAACACAACAAAGTGCTCCTGCTCAACAACAATCATCAACTCAAACACAAACTCAAAATACAACAAACACAGCTTCAAGTTCTAATACAACAGCAACAACACCTACCCAAACACCAAAAGCACCTGCTCAAACAAGCGGTAATGCTCAAACAGTTATCAATGCAGCATTGTCACAAATTGGTACACCTTATGTATGGGGCGGCTCAACACCTGGTGTTGGTCTTGACTGTTCTGGTTTAGTACAATATGCATACTCACGTGCTGGCGTTTCATTGGGCCGTATCACAACTGCTCAAGAAGGTGCTGGTCAACGCGTATCACTTAACAGCTTACAACCTGGCGATATCATTTTCTGGGGTGGCGCTGGTGCATCATACCATGATGCTATCTACATCGGTGGTGGCCAATACGTTCACGCACCACAACCTGGCGAATCAGTTAAGATTGGTACAATCTCAAGTTACTTCATGCCTTCATTCGCAGTACGCGTATTCTAATTATCAAGGCAAAAAAGAACCGCTAATTTTAAACATTAGCGGTTCTTTTTTTTGCCTATTTTAATCTTCGTCGCTATCGGAAGCAGCTTCTTGCCCTTCTTTAATCGCTCGAATATTATCCATAACAGTTGATGTTTTATCGTCTTTCGTTTGTCTCAATTGCGCTAATTGCGCCATACTACTAGATTCTTTTTGATTAATACTTATTTTTTGATCAATCAGTGCTCCAGCATCGGTTAATATTTTTTCCTGATTTGCATATTGATTTTGATAATGTGCTTTAGTACGCTTAACTTGTTTAACTGACGCCACTTTGGCAGTCTGCTGTGGTGCACGATTCATTGCCATTGGGATAAATGCTAATGATATAACCGCAACAACTGCTAAACCACTATTAATTAAAGTCATTTTCATTTTATTGACCCTCACGTTCTAAGTAATTTTCGAAATCTGAATTGTTAATTTTCATGCCAATTTCCCTAGCTGCAAATTCCTCAACAGTTGGACCAACATCATCCTTCAAGGCATTCACTGGATCGTGTGGATTATCATAATCAAAGGCCAATCTAATTTTTTCTTGGTCACCGTCTGCATCCTTTATATTCTGTAGTGCTTTATCGGAGCTCACAATAATCTTATCGATTTCTTGATTTAAGGCTGTGTGCAAAGTGATTTGGTTATTAATCCGCTCTGTTAAATCTGTTATTTGTGTTGTTTCATTCGCAAGTGTTTGCTTAGCTTGAGCGATTTGCGCATTATCTAAAGAAGCAAGTTGATCGAAAAGCTGTTTTGCATCAGTTTGCGCTTGATTTTTTTTAGCCCGCTCTTCATTCTCAAATTCTGTAATCTGTGCAGTGCCAACGTGTAATGCTTTAAAGCTGGTTGCTACTGATGGTATACCGCCTTGCGACGTAATAAACGCGGATTCCTTAGCTTCAAAGTCAGCCTGGACTTTCTCAAAATGTGCTTTATCCGTTGCGGCTTGTTTGGCATGAGCCACCTGAACGTCTTCATTAGCTTCCTGAATTGCCTTATTTTGTGCCTTCATTTCCGCTGCTTGTTTTTCCTGCGTCTTTTCAGTTTGCAGCCGCTTCTGTACACTAGCCTGGTACTGCTGATTTAAGTGATAACTGTACCCCAAACTGCCAGCAATCACAATTAGCAAAACGGCTGTCACCCCATAACTTCCCCATAACTTTTTCATTAAACTAACACGCCCCCATCTATTAGGTTAATTATTTTATCAAACAACATTATTCTACCAAAATGGTACCGCTTATAACAGAGCACATTAAAAGACCATCCGAAAGCCACTTTTACAAGTCGGTTTCAGATGGTCTTTTAAAATTATTTTGATAATTCATTATAATTATTTTGCTGATTTACGTTCCTTCAAGAAGTTCAATACAGCTGCTGTTTCAGCATTACGTTTTTTAGCATTCTTTTGGTTGATAGGACGACGGTTACCAGAAACACTAACATGTAAGTTTTGTGACATTTCGCATTTCCTCCTTTCATGCATATATTCTATTATTCTAATCTGAATTGACTTTTTTTTCAAGTGATGTTTGTGTTATTGGTGACTTTCTAAAGCGGTTCACCAACCAACTAGTGATGGGAACTGTTGCTATTACGCCAATTACCCCGATTAGCAACGTTAATATCTCCCCAATTAAAATTTTATGATTTAATATTTTAGCGAGCGGATACCCCAATTGGATGAACCAAATCGTTAATGATAGGAAGCTCCCGAAGAAACTGAAGAACAGTGTGTTGAAGGCCGTCGCAATAATTTTCTCACCAATCGCGATGCCGGCTTTAAACAAAGGTGCCGGGGCCATCTGTTCATCATATTCCAAAATTTCAACCAACCCGCTGGCAACTGCAATACTCGTTTCTGCGATTGCACCTAAACTGGCTAAAACCGTCATAATCATTCCAACTTGCGGAAATGATAACCCAATTGCTAGACCAAAGCCTTCAATCTCTTCAGCATCTTCCGCCCCAAAGCCATAGGTTGCTGCCCAGTGACTGATTGGGACGATAACGACTAACAATGCCAACACAACCAATAACGACGTCACAAACGCTGTCTTAGCCGTTAAAGGTTGCTTCGTATTCATGAAGATCGATGTCGCCAGCAAGATCAGACTCAACAGCCCACTGACCACTAAGGGATTAAAGCCACCAGCAATTAAGACCAACGCTAAAATGATAACGACGAAGTTCAACCCAAGACTGAAAAAGATGGTTAATCCTTGCCAACCACAGACTAGTATTAATAGTAGTAATAAAACACCCGTTAATAACATCATCAGCGACACACCTCCACTAACTGGCTTGCTAACAAGCTCGTCACCGGCACAGCCAAGGTAATGCCGATTGCGCTAATCACCGTTTGTGTGAAGCCCAAAGTCATCGTACGCGATAACGTATAGGCAATTGTGTTCCCGTTTCTCAAATACAATAAAATAATCGGAAAAGCTTCGGCCATCACAATGAAGAATAAGACGTTAACGAGTGGGCCAATAATCTCTCGACCAATCGCTAACCCTGAATGAAAGAGTTGACCTCTTGTCACATTTGGTTGTTCAAAAGCTAACTGTTGGAGTGACGATGAAATATCGGTCGCCTCATCCATCACAGCGCCTAAGATCCCTAGCACCACTTCCGCCAAGAAAACCGTCTTATAGGGTTGGAGCTCATAATCCATTGTTTCATAATGTAACCCTTGATCGCCACTGATTTTTAACAGGATAACACTCAATAATAATGCCAAGAACGTAGCCCCAATTGTCGCGCCAAATGACACCAACATTTGCCGATTCGGTCCGAGTACCAACAATAACGTCAGACCAGTTAAAACTACCGCAAGCCCACACATCAATGGCAACAACCAGCGACCACCAGTAGCAGCGTTAAAGTGGAGTGCGATGATGAAAAACACAAGGTTCACGACAACACTCAAAATGGTCATTAATCCCCGCTTAGGCATCATTACAAGTAATAAGCTAAAGGTCCCCACGATTACAGCTACCAGCACTGTATCACGCTTAGGTTCACTTAAGCGCCATTGATGGCGTTCTTGGTCATGATGCAAGAAAACTTGCTGGCCCTGATAATACCGATAACTATCAGCCAGTGATTTAGAATAGGTATTTTGCAGCTGAATTGTCTGCCCTTTGTGCTTGGTATTCAAGAACCGCCCCGTTACTTTTTGCTGGACTTCGGTATCTTGATTCTGGTAATCATCCATTGTGTTTGTTTTTTGAATCGTTTTGACAGCCGTCACTTGGATCAACGGTTGTTGGTAGCGTGTTGCGTCATGGTATGTTGCTAAAATCCCAATCATGCAGATCAACAAGCCCCCGAACGCCAGCCATAAGCGTTTATGTTTCACAGTTGTCACCTCAGATTATATTGTAGCGGTTTGCCTGCTAATCACCAAACATTTATCGCAAATTTAATCAATCATTTAACCGACTGTGTTTTAAACCGTAGCTGAAATAAATAATTAAGCCTAAAATAAACCAGATGCCGGCTGCCAACCAAGTAACTGCTGGTAATTCGAATAGCATGAATAAACAAAGTAAGCCGGATAATAGTGGTAGCCAAGGATAAAGCGGTACTTTGAAACCATCTTTATTCGGAATATCCTTTCTTTTACGCAATGGAATCACCCCAATGGACATGAAGAAAAAGGCAATCAGCGTCCCAATATTCACTAAATTTGTTAATTGATCTAATGAAACGAGCCCTCCTAGTGTCGCGATAATCACGGTCACTACACAGACACTGTTGATTGGTGTTTGGTGACGGGGTTCAATTTTACCGAGCATCTTGGGTAATAAACCATCCCGGCCAATTGAATAAACTAACCGCGAACTACTGTAAGTCATCGTTAGCATCATCGTGAACATCCCGGCTAAAGCGCCAAGTGATAATAAGCCTGCAAACCATTTTTGGTGCACGACTTGTAAGGCAAAGGCGACTGGGTTAGCCACGTTTAATTCACGATATGACACCATCCCAGTCAAAACAAAAGCAACTAAAATATATAATAACGTACAAATCACTAAAGTCCCAATAATCCCAATTGGTAAATTCTTTTGTGGATTTTTTACTTCCGCTGCTGAAGCCGAGACACAATCAAAGCCTAAATAAGCGAAGAATACTAATGAGGCCCCTTTGAAAACCCCACTAACGCCAAATGGCATGAATGGTTGCCAATTAGACGACTTCACATAGAAAATTCCCACGACTAAGAATAGTAAGACAACGCCGATTTTAATCATCACCATCAAATTATTGATACGTGTCGACGAACGCGTCCCAGTCATCAATAATGCTGAAATTAAAAGCACAATTAAGACGGCGAACAGATTGACATAAGTCCCCTGGGCCGGATTAAATGACCCTGTGATTGCTTTAGGAATGTGGACCCCAAAACCTTCAATAAAAGAGACAAAGTACGCCGACCAGCCGGTTGAAACGGCCGCGACTGACAACATATATTCTAAGAATAATGCCCAACCTAGTAACCAACCAATCAGTTCCCCAAAAATAATATTGCCGTAAGAATACGCACTCCCCGCGACTGGTAATGCCGATGAAAATTCGGCGTAACACATTGCGGCCACTGCACAAACGACCGCCGCAATCATAAATGACAACGTAATGGCTGGCCCACTGTGCAACGCGGCAATTGTGCCGGGTAAAATAAAAATCCCAGTCCCAATGACTGCCCCCACGCCTAACGCAATTAAATCCTTCGCCGTTAATGTTTTAGCTAAGCGTTGATCTTGTTGAAGATAACGCTCAAGTGACTCTTTTCTGAATAATCTTGCCCCTAATCCCATCTGCAAAACGCCCTTTCGATGCTTTATTTGGTGGTGCTAAACGTGTTCTGTAACCCATATTCTTCCGGTTAACCTTGAGCGCCGAGCTGGGCTAATGCTCAAAGTCAAACTGTTTCAAACGCACTCTTTTCTAAACGTGCTTTTTGAAACTGACTTCTGTGCTTAGCGCCACTCGTCAAACAACTGCTTGCAGCAGTCATTCGCCGAGCTGTGCTAATGCTCAAAGTCAAACCGTTTCAAACGCACTCTTTTTCTAATAACAAAAAAAGGAGCCCACTAGTCTTCACTAGTGAGCTCCACCAGGAAGATGACTCGGGTTACCCAGTCATCTTCCAGTTTATTAAGGTTTATCATGTAATAGACAATCTCTTCCCTTAATCAACCAGTCGAATTCTGGGTTTCTTAAAGAAAAAGTTAAAGGCAACTCGTTGCATTGTCATCATGATAAAACCTCCTTGTTATTATTAGTTTCTAAGTATAGCCAAGACACCCAAAATTGTAAAGCCTTTTTTAAGCAGTTGTTTTTTCAAAAGGAATCTGCTAGAATTTAAAACAACTTATTCAAAGGATGTGACTGGCATTGAAAATTGCAGGCTAAATTTCTGACAACTCGATTGGTACTAAATGGCCCCACGTTTGGGGACCGTTTATTTCTGATTGTCGTTAGAGCTAGCTTGCGTTTATTTTCAGGGCCGGTAAAAAACCAGACTTGTTAACAGACGCCCTCAGTAGCGTCTTTTTTTGTGCATGCAAAACGACAACCAACCAATCTCATTTAAATTTATGAGGTGATATTAATGGGCACAATTCAATTCAAACAATTAACATTCAACTATCTAGATCAAGCGACGCCTCTTTTCAAAGACGTCACACTTCAATTCGATGCTAGATGGCGCTTAGGCTTAATCGGGCGCAATGGCCGGGGGAAAACAACGCTGTTAAAATTACTCCAACGTCAATTAGACTTTGACGGGCAATTGATAACTGATCTAGATTTTCACTATTTTCCACAAACCGTCGCTGATCCCAGTCAACTAGCCCGCGACGTTCTAATGACGCTCGGTCAATTAGATGACAGTACTTTTTGGCAAATTGAACGGGAACTCAATTTACTCAAAGTTGATCTCGACTGTCTCTGGCAACCGTTCAACACGCTGAGTCCCGGTGAACAAACTAAGGCGCTCTTGGCGTTATTATTCATCGATGAACACCATTTTCAACTGATCGATGAACCAACCAACCATCTCGATCAAGATGGTCGCGATACCGTCGCCCACTATTTACAACAAAAAACAGGCTTTATCGTCATCAGTCATGATCGGTACTTTTTAAACCAAGTCATCGATCACGTCTTATCAATCAACCGAGCAGATATTACCGTCCAACAAGGTGACTACCAGACCTGGCAGACCACCCAGGAACAGCAGACCCAATCTGAACAACATCAAAACAGCCTGCTCAAAAGTGAAATTAAACGGTTAAATCAAACAGCCCAACAAAAATCCCAGTGGTCACAACAGGCTGAACGTGGTAAAAATGCGGCGAGTGTCAAAAATGAAAGTGCCAATCTCGACAAGGGCTTTATTGGACACCGCGCCGCTAAGGTAATGAAGCGCGCCACAACCATCACCGCCCGTAGTGAACAAGCGGCTACTGAAAAGCAAAGTCTGCTCAAAAACGTTGAAATTACCGCACCACTGACGATCAACAATCAGCCTTTAAAGCCGCAACAAATCGTCCTAACCGCAACCGACTTAGTGCTTGAACAAGATGGCCGCGCCCTAAATCAGCCGTTGTCCTTTGAATTAAAGGCCGGCCAACAAGTGGCGCTAACCGGGGCTAATGGTACCGGAAAATCGACCTTTATCAAAGCCTTACTCGCCCTTCCTGAAACCCACCATCAAACTAGCGGTCAATTAACCATTGCCCCACAGATTAAGGTGTCGTATTTGCCGCAAGATTTCGCGCAACTCAGCGGCTCATTAGCTGACTTTGCAGCCGCCAAGCAGGTATCACTTGAACAATTACTCTCAACTTTACGCAAACTGGGTTTTGAGCGGGAACAATTCAACCACCGGCTTGAAACGATGAGCATGGGCCAAAAACGTAAGGCCGCCCTCGCCCGCTCACTTTGTGAGGAGGCGCAATTCTACGTCTGGGACGAACCGCTGAACTATCTGGATGTCATTACCCGCGAACAACTCCAAACATTAATTGCCCAAACCCGACCAACGCTCTTGTTCATTGAACATGACCGTGATTTTATCGATGGTGTTGCTAGCCAACGTTATCAATTGATCCCGCGCTAATTAACTAATACGTATTATCTGAATAATAAGTCGTATTTAAGCCATCAGTATTAAACGTCTTATTAGTATTGTCTTTAAAGAACGCTGTGTTTAATTGATTTAATTCAGTCTCCGTGTTACTTAACGTTTTGGTTTGTAACTCGAGACTCTCACGAAGTTTGTTAGACGTTGCTTGCAATTTATCGGTCGCAATCACTTGATAAGAACTGCCGTTAATCCAAGCTTCTTTCCCGATGATTTGACCACTCGTAATATTAATCCCACATTGGTGGTAATTTTTGATTAACGTTTTCGTTTGATCAGCGGTTAAATCTGTACTGATATGCTTGCCTAATTTAGTCATCAAGCCAGATAGATGGACTAAGTACTGGGGCTTTTGAATCTTATCGGCGACCCCGCGCAAGACTTCTTGTTGGCGTAACTGACGACCATAATCACCACGGGGATCTTGGTATCTCATTCGTGTATAAACTAGGGCCTGCTGACCATTCAGATGGTGGCGGCCCTTTTTGATTGTCTGACCATCGAAACTCACATCGATATTCGTTTTAACATCAACACCATCGACAAAATTAACCAGTTCCTTGAGCGCGCCCATATCAATCGTGACCGAGTAATCGATTGGCACACCGATAAATTCACTGACGGTTTTTTTGGCCATCTTCGCTTTTCCTAGTTCATAGGCTGCGTTAATTTTTTGAACATTCTTAGTCTTGCTGCCAACCATTTCGGCGAGCGAATCCCGCGGAATGGAATAAACCAAGGTTTTCTTAGTTTTAGGATTTAACGTAACGACCATCATCGAATCCGAGAGGCCGCGATCGACACGCCCGTCAGAGCCTGTATCGGCCCCTAATAATAAAAATGAGATAGGTTTATCCTGATTAATTCGATTGGAAACCTGTTTGTTTTGGGTTTTAATCGCATGGATTGCTTGATTTTCTTTTATTTTGTAAAAAACCCCACCAATTACTAAAATAACCCCGATAACTCCTAATACAATCTTTAACTTCTTCAAAATAACGACTCCTATCTGTTTACTAATCTCCTATTCGAGTATATTAAAAACCGTTAAAGATGGTCGTTTTATTAAGCCAACTTAATACTTTTTAAGCTTTTTTATTATTTTAGGATCCAAAAAAGTTCCCACCTGATTAGGATGGGAACTTTTTGTTTAAACGTGCTTTTCAAAGCTGACGCTTGCGCTTAGCACCGTATTGCAAACAACCAGCTCTGCTGGTTATCCACAACACTCAGCTAATGCTCAGCCTCAAACCGCTTTGAACGCACTCTTTTTTTAAACGTGCTTTTATAAGACATGGTCCTGCGTTTAGCGACGATTGGTGAACAATCGCTTTCAGCGCTCATTCACCAATCTATGCTAATCCTCAGACCATTACGCCTTATAACGCACTCTTTTTTTAGTCTAATTTCTTTTCCAATTCGCTGACAATTTCTGCGTGTTTTGCTTCTGTTAATTTAATTTTTGCCATGAAGATTAAAGCAGAAACAATTAATAAAGCCATTGGTACAAAGAACATGTATGTCTTGAATTGTAATAAACCACCATTTGTAATATCGCTTGGTTTAGCGTTACCTGTCATGCCTGCGTGAATTGCGGCAAACCCAACAACACCGTTGGCAAAGGCCCCAGCTAATTTATCCAATAATGGACGAACGGCTAACGTAACAGATTCGTTACGTGTCCCACTCTTCAATTGACCGTATTCGACACTATCAGTAATTGTCATTAAGGCTGCTAAGAAAACAAGTGGGTATGGGAAGAAGAATAACCCAACTGCGATTAAGACAACCACTAAGTTGCTACCAGCAAATAAGAAGAGAATGTAGCCAAGCATCATCATGGCAATCCCGCCAAGATAGATGGCCCGACGGTGAATCAATGATACTAATGTTGGGAATAAGGCAACTGAGATAACCCCTAAAATAGCGGTAATCACACCAACTGTTGAGAAGGCTGCAGCGCGGCCCATGACATATTTGAAGTAGTAAATTAAAAGTGAATTTGTAATCACGTAACTAAAGGCAAATAAGAAATATGATAATGATAACCACATTAATTGATCATTTTTACCGATTACTTTGAAGACATCGCGGAAACGAATCTTTTCAGTATTTTCACGGATAGCACTCTTTTCTTCTTTAGTACCGATAATTGTTGCTAAAGCACCTAAGAATGAGACAACCCCGATAACAACGGCGAACCCTAACCAACCAGCGCTAGTTTGTTCGCTACCATGTGTCCCTGAAAACATTTGTGAGAAGAAGACCACGATTGGCACAATAACGATGATGACCCCTTGGGCCCCTAACGTTGAACCAAAACGAGCAATAGCCCCAAACTTCGTCCGTTTTTCTGAATCAACGGTTAAAGCCGGTAACATTGACCAAAACGCAATATCTTTAAATGAATAGAAGATATCCAAAATAACGAAAACGATTGCAAAAAGAACTAAGTATAAATAAGGGCTGTTTGTTGCTAAACCACCGAAGTTCGTGAAGATCATGATTAAACCAACAGAACTAATTAATGAACCAATTAGTAACCAAGGTTTAAATTTCCCCCAACGTGTCCGGGTATTATCAACTACCCCACCGATAAGTGGATCAAAGGCGATTTCAACAATCCGGATGACAACCATCATGGAAGTGACATAACCGATCATTTTAGCATTAAAAGCGGCATTTTTTGTATCGAATAATTGGCTAGTAACAAAAATCATAAAATAAGTGCTAAGTGTTGCGTAGAAAGCATCGTGGCCAAATGCCCCGAATGCATATGAACTATACTGTTTGATGTCTTTTAGTTTTTTCATTGTTCAATTCCTTTCATTTAATTTAAAACTAGTGATAACGATGTTCAATAATCTTTTCTAAAATAGCTTGGCGTTGCTTTTCCTTGGCTGTACCAAACTGGTTTTCTTCTAATGAATTAAAATCGTTTGCTAATAAAACGGATTCAAGATATAACGTCAATTGACGTTTAATATAAACCTTGTTGTCTTCGTTTGTTTGCTTCGGATTTCCGGCGATAATGGCTGCTGCAAATTGATCTGCATCGATGGTTAATTTATTATCATTCATTCTAATAGCCTCTTTCTAAAATAGATTTTTAGCCGGAAACCGTTTAAGCGTGATCTCTAATCGCGGTGTAAACGCATTCTTCAGCTAACAAATTCATTTTACTAAACTTTTACTAAAATGTAAACGGTTAATGATAATTTCATTAGTTTGTTTAAATTTAGTACCTTGCCAAAATAAAAAGGGTTTCTCGAAAGAGAAACCCTTTTTATTAGCCTTCAATTAAGGTTAAAAATCGATCCGCCCAAATATCTTCATAGAAGGCGATTGTTTGTGTTGCTGTCATCAATGAATTAGCAACGGTCGTCGAAAGTCCTGAAACCATTTGTAATTGATAACCCAGACTGTGGGCTACCTTGACTGTTGTATCAACGCAATACTCAGTTTGCGCACCACAAATTTCTAGTGAATGGATTTGCTTTTGTTCTAATAAAACCTGCAGATTGGTTTGCCAGAATGAATTAGCATGGGTCTTTTGCACAAATTGCGCATCAGCTGGCACGGATAATTCTGGCACTAGTTGCCAAGCGTATTGTGGTGCTAATAAGGTTGTATCATTATGCTGGACAAAAATTATTGGTCGCTTATTCGCTTTATAAATTTCAATTCTAGCATTCACCTGTTCAATCAATTGTTTAAAATTAGCAACCGGTTGTTTACCTTTGCAAACCCCATTTTGTAAATCAATCACTAATAAACAATCTGCCAAATCCACCATCCATAATCCCACCCAATACTCTTTTTAAAAAGGATACCATTTTATACCACTAAATTTTAGGTGAATCGTATCATAAGCTAGTGATTCTACTAATGGCTCATCCCGGCATGGATCTTATCGATATTCCACTTCATCATTGTGTAGTAGGTATCGCCCGGTTTTCCTTTTTGCGCCAAGGAATCCGTAAAGATTTTTGCATAGATTGGTAGTCCCGTTTCTTGGGCAACTTTAGCCATGGATTTCGGCGATACCGATGTTTCCACAAACAAACTCTGAACATCTGTTGCCGCAATTTTGGCAAGGACCGATTTCATTTGGGTTGGTGTCCCTTGCGATTCCGTATTGATTTCCCAGATATAAGTTGGGGTCACGCCATAAGCTGCTCCGAAGTATTTAAAAGCACCTTCAGAAGTCACCAATACGCGCCGTTTTTCCGGAATATCAGCAAATTGCGTCTGGGCCTTTGCATGTAATTTTTCTAATCGCGCAATATACTGATCCGCATTTTGGCGGTAATAATCAGCATTTTTAGGATCCTTAGCTTGCAAGGCAACCGTTATATTTTCAACATACTGCATGCCATTGGCCAAATCCAACCACGCGTGTGGATCTGGCTCGTCCTTATTGGTCGTTAGATGTTGGACCTTGATCCCTTTAGTCGTCGCAAAAACGTCTTCCCCAAACTTTTTATGTGCGATTGACACTAACTTTTTAAACCAACCATTGCCACCCGTTTCAAGGTTTAAACCATTATGAAATAACACATCGGCATCGGTTGCCTTGGAGATATCAGTTGGTTGGGGTTCATATTCATGGGGATCGGTCCCTCGTTTAACGATACTGTACAATTCGATTCGATCCTGGCCAACATTGGCGACCATATCTTCTAAAATTGAATTGGTGGTCACAACTCGTAATTTGGTGTGCTGACTATTAGCTTGTATTTTAGCTTGTGCCCGTTGGTGAATAAAACCGTACACACCACCAATAATGCCAGCGACGGTTAATAAAGTAATGAGTATTTTTTTCATCGTTATTGCCCTCCCTTAGCTGAACGCCATTTCAAAAAGCCTTGCTTGGGTGCGCAGATAAACGAAATCGCGAACAAAACAGCGGCCATTAAGACAATTGCCGGGCCAGACGCCCAATTGAAGGTATAACTGAAATACAGCCCACTAATCGCCGCAACGGCCCCTATGCTAGCTGATAAAAAGAGCATCGTCACGAGTTTATTAGTCCACAAAAAGGCCGTCGCAGCAGGTGTAATTAGCATCGCCACTACCAGAATAATCCCGACCGTTTGTAACGCTGAAACCGTTACTAACGTTAAGACCAACATCAAGCCATAATGTAAGACTTGCGTTTTAAGCCCGTAAGTTCTGGCGTAGGTTTCGTCAAATGAGGTAATCAATAATTCCTTATAGAAGAAGGAAACAAATAAGATGACAATCCCTAACACAATCGCAGTCGTCATAATATCCTGATCACTCACTGCTAAAATATTACCGAATAAAATATGATGGAGATTCGTCGCACTTTCTGCCATCGAAATCAGGATAAAGCCCAATGCGTAAAACGCACTGAAGACGACCCCAATCGAAGTATCCGTCTTAATCTTACTGTGGGTCGCGACAAAACCAATCAAGACCGCCGCTAGAATGCCGAATACGGATGCGCCAACCAGCACGTTGATCCCTAACATATAGGCAACGGCCACGCCAGGTAACACGGCATGCGAAATCGCATCGCCCATCAAGGACATCCCTCTCAAGATAATGAAACTTCCGATAACCCCCGACATAATCCCAACCATAATGGCGGTTAATAATGCACTTTGTAAAAATTCGTAGCGCCCTAATGCGCCCATAAATGCTGAAATACTGGTCATTGGTCTACCTCCTGTTTTTCAAACAAGACGGCCGATAAGTCGGCACTAAATGCGCGCTCAATATTCTGGGCATTATACACTTGATCAGTCGGACCATAATCTACGATACCGTGATTCATAACCACTAAATCGTCAAAATACTGTGACACTTTGTTCAAATCATGATGGATGACAATAATTGTCTTCCCTGCATCCCGCCACTGTTTCATAATGGCCATGATTGCCGTCTCACTTTGTAAATCAATGCCGACAAAGGGTTCATCTAAAATAATGATCTCCGCTTCTTGTACAATTGCGCGGGCCACGAAAACCCGTTGCAATTGGCCCCCTGATAACTGGCCAATTTGGCGACGTTCAAAATCAGCGAGGGCCACCTGTTCTAGTGCTGCTCGACTGGCCGCTTTTGCCTGCTTGCCTGGATCGCGAAACAAACCTAACTTGCCATACGTGCCCGTTAATACAACATCAAAAACGCTGATTGGAAAATTTAAATCCAAATCTTTTCGCTGTTCAACATATGCAACTTGTTTTTGGACAGCCCGCATTGATTTCCCTTGATATAAAACTGAGCCTTGCTGTGCTTTAACCAACCCTAATATTGCTTTAATGAGTGTTGATTTGCCTGCACCGTTTGGTCCAATGATGCCAGTGATTTTGCCTGCGTCAAAGTGAACGGCAACATCAGTAAATACTGGTGTGTCATCGTAAGCAACGGTGAGGTTCTTAACTGTTAACATAAAGAGCCTCCATTCTTTTAGGTAAACCTAACTTTACATCTATCAGCATAACTGATTTTAATGCAATTAACAAATATTTTAGTCTAGGCTAAAAATATTAAAGATAACATTTGATTTAATTAATAATTTTTTCACATGAATTCACCTTAAATCCCACACTTTCACCCTCAAAAGCGCTATACTAGTAGTAATTAATCGATAAGGAGTGTTTTAATAATGAAAAAACCAATTAAGGGTTCATGTACGACAGTCTTAGTCGGCAAGAAAGCTTCAATCGACGGGTCAACAATGATTTCTCGAAATGATGATGGTCACGAAGCGCTAGATCCTCAACGTTTTGTTGTCGTCAATCCTGAAGATCAACCACGCGATTACCAAGCCGTGATCAGTGGTGTGCAAATCAAATTACCTGATAACCCAATGCGTTACACATCAATTCCTAACTCATTACTCACAAACGGCATCTGGCCAGCGGCTGGGATTAACAGTGAAAACGTCACAATGTCAGCAACTGAAACAATTACCACTAACCCCCGTATTCAAGGATTAGACCCACTCGTTGCCGGTGGTATCGGTGAAGAAGATATCGTTACTTTAGTCTTACCTTACATCCACAGTGCTCAAGAAGGGGTTGAACGTTTAGGCGCGCTTCTCGAAGAATTCGGCACATACGAACCAAACGGGATTGCTTTTTCTGATCAAGACAGTGTTTGGTGGCTGGAAACAATCGGTGGTCATCACTGGGCTGCTGTTCGCATCCCGGATGATGCCTACGTAGTTGCCCCTAACCGCATGAACATCGACCACTTTGATTTTGATTCAGCCGACACACTTTGCTCAGCTGATTTAAAAGCCTTAATTGATGATAATCACTTAAATCCTGACTTTGAAGGTTACAACCTCCGTCACATTTTCGGTAGTGCAACCATCAAAGATACCGTTTATAACAACCCTCGTACTTGGTATGGTCAACAATATTTCAACCCAGAAATTAAACAAGATCCAATGGACCATGATTTACCATTCATCTGCCATGCCAACCGTAAAATTTCAATCGAAGACGTTAAATTTGTCTTGAGCGCCCACTTTGAAAATACGGAATATGATCCTTACGGTAGCGCACCAGAAGACGTTAAAACACGCTTCCGTCCTATCGGGATTAACCGGAATCACAATGTGCACATTTTACAAGTTCGCAACAACGTGCCTGCTGAAATCGCTGGTATTCACTGGTTAGCTTATGGTGCTAACACCTTCAATACAGTTGTACCATTCTACGCCAACGTTAATGACACACCGGAATCATACAAGAATGCGACCGGAACATTCGACCTTAATAATATGTACTGGTTAAGCTGTACAACCGCCTTACTTGGTGATACCGACTATGACTTCTACGTTGATATGCGCAACACCTTCGAATTAGAAGCAATGAGCGCTTATCACGAAATCCAAAACGCAACTGACAAAGCCTTTGACGGTCAAAAAGATGCCGTTGCCTTCTTGGAAGAAGCTAATAACAAACTAGCAACAGAATCTCTTCAACGCCAAACAAAACTATTAGGCGAAATGGTGATTTCAGGCTCAGAACACATGAAATTACGTTATAACTTGAATGACTAATTGGTCATAAAAATGAGCTTCAGACAAATATTGTCTGAAGCTCATTTTTTCTTAATCTATTTGACTCAACGTTTCAAAAATTTCCGCAGTTGCCTGTACTTTTTCTACTGGTTTCGTGAGTGTTGCCAACTTAGTCTGGTAAAATTGGTCTATCTTTTTAACAACATTTTCACCAATTGTTGTTAATGCAATTATAACCACTCGCTGATCTTCATTAACACCACTACGTTCTTTAGACAAATAGTTGCTGTAATAAAGTTGCGTTAATTTACGACTCACCGCTGCTCTTGAGATATGCAAGTCTTCGCTCAATTTTGTTGGTCTAATCCCACCTGCAACCGCAATCCGTTTCATCAAAACAAACTGTTCAAATGAAATATGATATGCCTCACATGGCTCATTAAGGGCCCTTCTCATATTATCTAACTGCTGAATTGCCTCGTAAAAGACTAATGTATTCTTAACCATCTATATTCACCTCACATTCCTCTTAACATATCGCTATATTTAGTCGTGTTAATCTGTTTTGCTAAAAAAGGATTCTGGATAGCCAGAATCCTTTTTTCAGCGCTATATTATGAAGCTTGAACACCTGTATATAATGTCCATGTTAAATGAGCTGTATAGATGTCATTACCAACTTTTGAATCTTTTGGCAATGTTAAGTTGATGTCTGAACGATCCCAACCAAAGACGTTAGCACCTTGACCTTCAGAATCAGCGGCATCAGCAACTAGAACTTCTTCACCTTTACCATCTAATGATAATGACACGTTGTTCGTAATTGTTGATACGTCGCTATTATCAATAGTTGTATCAGCTTGGAAATCACTATCTTGGGCTTCATTTGTCAATTTAGGAACATCTAATGTCCGACCATAAGCAGTGTTTTTAAGCAATAGATTAGCATTATTGATTGTTTCACCGTTGTTAGTTGCTGTTAAAACATCATCTGATTTAACTTTTAATTGCCATGTACCACTCTTCTTTGTTGTTTTAGCAGTTTCGCCTTCTGGATCATTATTTTCACGAGTGACTTGTTTATCAACAACTGTTGCCCATGCTTTTCCCTTAACATCTTCTAATTTAGGATCTTCCGTATTTAAAGTTGCTGTTAAATTAGTATCTGTATTTTTGTATGAGGCATGACGATCATTGCTATCGATACTTACGTTATGGCCAGTAGCATCAAATGTTGGGTATTGTGATAGGAATTCTGTATGGTTACCAAAATCTAGTACGTGCGGTACCATTTGTAAACGTAAGTAGCCAGTATTCCCGTTATCAGTGTTATCACCAAATGAGATCCCAACTTCAGTATTGTCAGACATTGGTAATTCTGTGCCACCATTAGCATTGGCATCGTGTTCTGGTGTAGCAGCGAATGTTGCTGTTGGTGCAAGAATGCTTAAGATTGTGCCGGCTGTTAAAGCTGCACTAGTTAATTTTGTGAATTTCATTTGAAATTCCTCCCTAGATATAATTTGTGCTCTGAGCACGTTTTTTATAAGACACGTTATGTGTCGTTATAACGAATTTAGATGGTCCATCTGTCAAATGATTAGCTAATTTGACGGGTATTTTTACGGCTGATAATCACAAACTAATGATCAGCGCAGCCAGTACTGTCTTACATTGTGAGTGTGGTATACGTATTAAAATTGATGTAACTCACAATTGCGAAGGCTAGACTCACCAGAAATAAGATGGTCGTCAGTGTGGTTAGTGCAATGAACGTATATTTAACAGTTGAATAGTTATACTTATCGATTAATTTATTAATCATTTTTTGAATCCCTACTTCCATGTTTCCGAATGTCATAAATTGATATCACCACTAATAAGACGCAGATAGTAATAGCAGTTAGTAAGATACGGCGCCTTTTTTGATAATCCGGATTATGATCATTAATGTAGCGCGCATCCGTTTTAGTAATTTGAACGTTTTTCTTAATTTGGCATTGATACTGATCACTCTTAAAGTGAGCAACCATGGTGTAGCGTCCTGCTACCAATCGTTTGCCACCCAATAACAAATTGGCGTTAAAGGTCGAATTAGGTGCGATGTGCATTTTTTTCAAATCTAGCTTGTAATTGAAAAAGCCTAACTTCTGATTGGTTAACTTAATTGATAAATGACCCTTTTTGAGAAAAATCGGATCGGGATTATTCACTTTAAACTGTAAGGCTGCTTGTTTATCAACAAATCCCGCCTGCATCGTAGGCATTTGTAAATGATGCAATTCTTTGTGTGGTAACTTTATCCCATTTAAAGTAACGCCAACTGCATATACATAACGGTTGTTGATGCTGCCCCCTGTGGGCCCCATGGCCGCTAAGTTAATCGCGAGCGCTTTTTTCCCTTTAAAAGCAGTGGCCGGCATTTTAATCCTTACTTTCACCCACTTTTGTGCTTTAGGTGGGACCACCACGCTCGGTTTGAAACGTAGATACTGACTCCCTGGGTCGGTCAGTATTTCTCTTGCCACCGGTTTATCCGATAAGTAATCAATCCGGCCATTATCTGCCGTTTGTGCATCTTTGGCACTGACCTTAACCGTAATCGGCTTATCCGTTGGGTTAAAGATCTTAATTTTCACAGTCTTCTCAGCTTTGGGTTTTAACTTAAGATTGAAGTAGCCAAGTTTATTCCCCCCAAGATTATCCTTTGGTATTTCTGGATAAATCATAAATGTTACTTTCTGTTTTGAATCCGCAGATGCCGCCATAACAAACTGTGATTGCTGTTGAAGCATCAAGGCCCAAAAAGCGAGCATTATGGTGATTATTAAGCATCGTTTTTTCATGAGCGTCTCAATACTTTAATCAAACCGGTAACCGAAACGAGCATTAAGACCCCACTGGCAGTTGCCACATAAGCCCACTTATTCGTTGGTTTTTTAAGCGCTTGTGCATTAACGTTTTTGACATCATCGGCCTTAATTGTGAAACTCTTTTTGAAGCGCCAAGTCAACGGCAACTTATTCCAGAGATTTTGACCCTGAACGACCGTATCAATCGTGTATTTTCCTGGTTTCAACTGTTCGTAATCCCACGAAATCGGTAGGGTTAACACTGAGTTAGGGGCGACAGATTGGTTGCTAGTTGTATAAACATGTTTAGAAGAAAAGAGCCCTTCTTTAGAAACAACTGCCTTGGCGCTAACCTTATTAATGACCATTGGTTGTGTATTGCGGATCTTAATCCCCATTGCAGCATGTCGCCGATAAATCATGGCTTCGGTTTTGTCATATTTCAATTCGGGGTATACCTTGTAGTGCTGACCTTTCAGCGCAACGCCTACTGAATAGGCATAGTTACTACCAACTGATGATTGGCCACCTTTTTTATGAAGATATTCGATAAAATGCCAATCGCCATAAATCATGCCGCTTGTCCGATCTTCCGGCATTGTAACCGTCATTTTAAGAATTTTAGTCTCTTGCGCTGCCAATTTAATGGTTTCGCTCTTTTTATCTAATTTAGCAATTTTAGTGAACGGTACTTTCAAGCTTGGATCTAACCCTTTAGTGTTAGCTTGAAAACTAACGCCACCACCAACTTGGGTCATCGAATTTCTTAAGTCGGAATGCACCGTAATCGCGTGATCCGTAAAGTTCTGAATCCGCATTTCGAGTTTTTTAGTTTGTCCCTGCGCCAAACTCATGTTGAAGTAATTTAAACTTAAATCCTCTTGTTCATCTGGCAAGATGGGCTGCACTTCAAAGTCCGCTTTTTGAGTTTGAGCAGCAGCTTGAACCTGTGTCATTTGACAGAGCATCAAGCCCCCAAACGCCAAGCTCAATACCATTAAACGTCTAACAAATTTCAATCGTACGCACCTCGTTTTATTATTCTGCGATTACTAGTGACCAAGTTAATTGGCTCGTATATTGTCTTGGGAATCGTTTTGTTGCTTTAGGCACTTTCAAACCAATACTGTAATCAGCCTGTTGGGCATTCCCAAATTGATAAGCCCAAATCCCAAAGCCATGTGCGGCATAGTAACCAGGATCAGGTGTCTTATTGGTGTGCGTCATTAAATTAACTGCCGCGCCTTTAGGTGCCAGTTCAAATTCAGAAGTTAACTTAGAAACTGGTGCGGTTGAGCCAATATCATCACTTTCTTTTAAAGCAATTTGACCGTTGTGGAAGTTCAACACAGCATCATCTAAGAATTTTTGGCTACCACCAATTTTTTCATTGGCATTGGTATGGAACTGATCATCTTGTTTAACATTGAGTGTCCAACCTTTAGAAGTGTAGTAATCTTCAACACCGACTTCATATGGTTGTTTTTTATCATCTTGAGTTTTCGCTTTTAGATAGTAATTACGATCAGTCGCTGTTGTATCGTGTTTACCAAAATCCCAACGCTTGTCGGCAATAATGCCAATGTGAGATTCTTCATACCGATAAGTAATGACTTGTTCATCTTTGGCATAAGTAACGGTATAATCGTGGGCCAATGTCCAATCAGGTTTCGTGGTTGAGCCCCAATCTGGATTAGTCATATTAGAAGAGTCAACAACGGTCCAATTACCGTCTGTTTCTGGTATCACTTTAGGTTGCACCAGTTTAGTGTCACCAATCTTGCCATCAAAGGTTTCATCTTCGGCCAACTTGTGATTTTCATCTTTGCGATCCCGATAACGAACCACGATTCGACCCTTGCTTTGCTTAATGTTCAATTTGGCATTATCAGAAGTGCCTTTACCAAATTCAGTTGTTAAACTAGCTTGATTATTAATAACTGACTTATCGGTTTCTTTGACTTTTGCTTTGATATAAGCAATTGCCATCCCCCGGCCCGCAGCCGGTAGAACATGATCCAATGTCACCTGATCATCCGTTAAATCCGCAGTTTGAGTAGCTGTAATATTTTCATCTTTATCGAGATAGTCAATCTTAACTTGTTGAATATCGCCTAAGTCCGGATCTAGAACATCCTTTAGAACGGTCCCTCCTTTGGTATCAACCGATGACAGATTAACCAGTTGGATTCGATATTCAACTTGATCATCAACTTCAACTTCTGTTTCTGGTGCAAAATCATCATCAGCCTTGGTTAAATTTTTGACCTCTTTGATAACTGTGGGGGGTGTTTTTTTTCCTACCTTTACTTTCGCGACATTTGAATGCCATGGTCCACCATAACTACCACTAATTAGTGAGAAAGTATTATCGATTTCCGATTTACTATCAGAATTAATTGTCGCTTTAAAGGCAAATCTAATCTTTGTTGGTTTTTTAACCGCTTCTGCTAATTTAATTTCTCCAGTACTTGGCTCAATCGCAACATTCTGGGGAGCCCCCCAGGAACCATCCTCTTGCCCAATTTGCATTTGTATTTCGTTCTTCAATAAAGTCAAATTATTGTCAATTGCATCTTTGAAGATAGCACCTGATAAATCTTTGCCAGGATCCAAACTAACGACCGCTTCATATTCGACCGTATCATCTTTATAAGCACTAGTTTCATCTTTAAATACTTTTTCATCCTCTGAAACATTTCTAACTTTTTTTGTTAGAACCGGATCCGCCGGCTTATCAATCTGTAACGTTACTAAATTACTTTGAACCCCAAAATCCGTATTATAGGCAAGACCACGATTAAGTAATTTAGTCCCGTCTGCAATATCATTCGTAACTTTTGCGCTAAACTTCAATTTATTTATTTGATCCGTTTTTAAATCGCCAATAGGCACATTTAATGTCTGTCCACTGACATTACCACCGTCACTAACCACAGCACCATCAGATGTAATTGTTCCAGGAACGTACTTGATCCCTGTTGGCAATAATAATTTAATAAATATATCGCTCCAATCCTCAGGACCATCAATATATTTAGTATCTAATTCATATGTTAATGAATCGCCTGGTCTTACTTGTCCCAAATCAGTAATAACTTCTTGTGTTCGTTCATCTTTTATTTTTAATAATTGAGATCCTTTTTGTGGAATTTCTGAAATAGCGACTGCATTCAGAGCACTTTTATTCCCAGTAGAACCTGTAAAGCCCCAATATGCTTCATTCGCGCCAAAAACTTTTGAAGGCTCAAATTGATAAGTTTGCTCATCAAGTCCCTCTAATCCATAAGTCATTACTTTATGTGTTGCATCCCACGCTACTTTAAATCGACGCCACTTACCATTCGATAAATAATCACTTGGATATTGCGGATTAATGTGATTCCCAGAAGCTGTATTATTTTTTGCTTTAGGAATCACAATTGCGATATGCCCCTTGCCATTATTACTATTAACTTCCTTATCAATTGGATCACGTGAACCTGTATTCATATACGTATCAAACTCAATGGATAAAGCATTTTTGACATAACCATTGCGACTATTACTGGAGTTCCCGTAAACACCTAACGCGAAACCACCACCGGCAATTACTTTCTTGGGTGTTGAAGACATTCGCGGATCATTTTGAAAGGTAAACGTTATCCCATCGGCGGCATTGCTTGTTTGATTACCTAGGTAAATGTATGAATCATATACAAAATCTTTACTAAAATTCAGTTTTTTCTTTGACCAGATACCACCTACTTGTCCAGTTCTATTTGTAATCTGTAACACATCATTTTCTTTGTCATATATCGGACTTGTCCCAACTTGTTGGGTTAAAACCCCTGACATTGGAACGGTATCATCTGGTACTGGTAAATATTCTGTTGAAGCTCGACTATTGGCATACCGTGACTCTGTTTCTTTGGCGGCCGTTTTCTGTTCTAATATTTCCTTAGAAAATTGACTGGCCTGAATAATTCCTTTAAAAATGAGTGGCTCAGATTCATAATGACTGCTGGTCATCACAGTTGCTAACTTCAATTGTTGCTCGCTAAGCGTTGTACTGTTCTCAATTTTAAAAACTAATAAATAATCTTTTTTAGCAACTGATTTAAGTGAATTATTCACAGTCGATGCACTAGCAGATGGTTTCTGTTCATCTCCAATAATTTCTTTTAGCGTTATCTGTTTTGCTTTGTCTTTTGGATCAAATTCGACTGAATAGGTCGGATTTTGATTCAATTTCTCTGTGGCAGTTACATCAAATATTGCACCATCCGGTACAGTCAACGTTAAATCTCGTTGTGCCTTTGCTTGGTCGCTCACTTTAATCACGATTTGTTTATCATTAGATAATTCTTGGTTCGACGTTAACGCAAGATCTGAATCTACCTTAATACTACTTTCAGCAAGACTTGTTCCGGTCGTGGCGATGATTTGAAGACTCATTACCAGCAATAACACCAACCTGAACATTATATTTCGTTGATTAAAAGTCACGTTCTATCCCTCCCAAGAAATTGCTAATGACAACAGCTAACTAAAGTATTTACGCACTACAACCTATGCAGTCAAACCAATAACCCGCGCTACTAAATTGCAGATAAATAATTAACCACGTGTACATTGTCGATAAACAAAGAATAACATGGTAACTGTTTGCCAAAAAGCAAATAACTGTTACCCATAAGTAACAGTTTCCTGTTGATATTTACCCCTATAACTGTTTACGGTAAGCAACTATCTTGCCAATTTGTCATTTTAAATTTATTCTGATACTATCAAGTGCAATTAGTTAACTCATTAACTAAAATCGTTAAAAGTTAGGTTGTGCCGAGCAATGAAGGATTTTTTCTTATCAAGTAAAGCCATCACACTACTACAATTATTTAAATATATTGAGAATGCCGAGACTTCCCCGACATTAAAAGAGATTATGTTACAATTTTCGCTTACAAAGATTACAGCTATCCGCTACCTCAAAGAAATTCAACAGGATCTCACTGAGTTAGACCCCAAAATAAAGTTGATCACAACTGATAATCAATATAGCGTAGTCTATCCTGCAGGCCGTTCCTTTAGTGCAACTATTTTTAGACTCCGTTTCACCTATATCGTACGGACAACTAAGTTCCAAGTAATGGATGCCCTTTTTAAAAATAATTTTAGCTCGATCCAAGCTTTGGCAGAAGCTACCAACCTTTCCCCCTCTACGATTCAAAATACGATTAAACCGCTGAAACACTATTTTAAAAATTTCAATGTTTCAATTTCATTCAGAAGTAGTCAAAATATTATTGGTGAACCACTCCATATCAGAATATTGATGGTTTATACCTACAATGCCATTTATCGCGGAAATGTATTGCCTGATTTTGTCACGAATCAGTCCCAATATTCACTCACCGTTAAAGACCACTTGAGTTTTTCACAACGTCACCAACTTAAGTTATTAAAGACTGTCACTTATTTTGATTTAATCCAGAAAAAAAATACCGTCACCCTAACGCCCAAATTGCGTCAATTACTAACCGCAGTCAACGACACTAATCCAATCGTCATCGAATTACCCGGTTTTTCTGAACAAGTTTTGCAAGATGAATCTGCGCTCTTCGGTTTTTTATTACGCTTATTAGTTGCTAATTACGACACATCAGCAGAGAAAATCGCCATTTCCAGAGCGATTTTAGCCCTTGACACGGCTTTTACAAATGACGTGCAACAATTGCTACAACATTTCTTCGTTGCCTTTAAACTTGAACAAAATGAAACACACTTCCTTGAATCGTTTTACTATCTTGTAGTGACGCTCATCTACCTCGAATTCATCTCCGTTGATGTCACCGGATTTCTAGAATTCAGTATCTCCATGTCGGCCTTCAAAGAAGAAAACATTAACGCCGATCCCGTCTTTAAGTCCTTAAAATCCTTCCTCTCCGAAGAAGCCAAAACTTATCCTAAATTACTAGATAGCACCATGGGGAACATGTTATACTCATTATTTTTCTTCTTGTTGGATTACAATGTCCAAATTAAGCCACTGAAAATTAACGTCCAATATACGAAAAACTTCTATGCTGCCAATATGATCAGTGAGAGTTTACAAAATGTTTTTGGCTCGGCAATCACTTTTACCGATCGAATTGATCAAGCAGATTTCATTGTCTCGGATAGTTACGAAAATGCTGAAGCATTGCAGGGGGACTTTTTCTTGTTCAACAATATTTTCAATCCACATGATTGGTCAACCTTACTCAGTACCGTACTACAACAGGTTTATAGCAAAACCTTTTACAAAACAGTACATCATGATTGTGTTACTAAATACTACTAACAAAGGACTATCAAACAAAAAGAGCATCAGGAAGATTAGATGAAAATCTAACTTTCCTGATGCTCTTTTATTTCTTAAAATGTAAAAATTCTTTAAACCAGCATTACTAATAGTTTCATTCAATGATGTCGGTGCTAATTGGTTCACGTTCTACTTTTTTGGCATCCCCAGTATGTGATTTAGTGTTGCCGTATAAAATCGTGAGATCTAGTCCTGGTTTTTGCATCTCAGGATAATATTTTTGATCCGCTGCAGCTAGATTAATCTCACGTTTTTCTAAGAAGCTAGTCGCGATTTCATAAATACCATTATCGGCTAATTCTTCAACATGACCTAATAGCATATCAGGTTTTTGATAGATTGCTTGCGGCGTAACTGTCTCACCTTCAGTTCCTTTAGGGAATGAGGCCATATGTTCTGGTGACTGCCCTGCGGCAACTTCATCGGTCTGTGAAATGATGGATAAATATCTTATTGGTTTTGGGAACGGCGTTGAATTGATATGTTTAACAAACTCCGAGCCCGCCTTTACTTGGAAATTAATCGGGACTTGCGCCTGACCATTTGATGTAAGCGCCGGCATTTTATCAAAGCCTGCACTTTGGATTCCTTTAAATGGTGCCCCTAAGGCAACATAATTTTTAACATGTTTAGCCATGAAGGTTGGTCGATAATGCAAAGCCCATGAAGTCGCTAAATTGCCTAAACTATGTGCAATGATATTGATATTTTTTTGTGGATAATCTCTGTGCAATTGCGCTACTGCCTCATAGACAAATTTACCAGAGTAGTTTAAATCAGCGCTGTTCATATTCGGAAGTGTGATGGTCACTGGTATATAGTTTTGTTTAGGTAATTGTGCAGCATAACTCCAAGCCCAGGCGCCGGAACCTGTATTATTTGCACCAGTAACAAGTAAAACGATTTCATTCGAATCATCTTTAAGCTGATCGTCTGGAAGAACCCATAAGTTATTTTTAATCAGATTTTCACTCGGATATTGAACCTTCGAATGTGTTGGTTCTGCATTCGTTTGTTGAGGTGTTTTAAGATGCCACAGGCTAAAAGTCGCTGCAATAAGTACTGCGACACCACCTATAGAAATTACGGATTTTTTCATACTTGAAACCTCCTAAAATTTTCATAGTTCAAATCGTTAACTATTGAGTAATATGATTTTGATATATTACTTAATTCAAATCAATAAATTGTACCCACCATTTTTAAAACTGATTTACTTCAATTCATTTAAACTCGAACCCTACTAACATTTTAATTTCGATAATAGACTTCTGCTAAGATAAGTTAGAAACAATACAGATTATGAATGATGAGATAGACTAGTTACAGATTTTAAAAGATAATTATTTTTTGTTCTAGGATCACTCCTTACTTTTTGGGTTAAATTCAATATAGCAAAATTATAAATCGCTTTCAATGCAATCAACTTATATTAACAATAATTAAAATTGAATATAAATTAATTGTTTATAAGTTGATATTTTTAGAACCATTTAATCCCGCTAATATATTTTAATGATTTAAAGGTAACTATATAACGGGTTTATCTTTGGTTTAAGTTATTTTAGTGATTGATCAAACACTGTCACGTTGGCACGATAGATCTCGTAATTTTGATTATAACTAAACCCAATAATCAATTAGAAACAACACAGGTTACAATAACCATCAGTATAAGTTGTCTATTTAATATGTTCATTCAAAAAGGACAAAGCAGTCCAATTATAATGTTCTTCCATATCGTTTTTAGGACCGGAACAGTAATTAATTATCGTCTCTAATACAAATATTGTATTACTACAAGTAGAAATAGATTTAGCCGCACTAAACAATTGTCTAATCCCTTGAGATTTTCCTTAGCAGACTCACAGTTTCGGTAATTTTCTGAGTTGGAAAATCTATATCTGGTATTTTTTCATCAAACCTTTTATCCAGCTCTGCCATTATTCTATTGCCCTTATTAGAAATTTCAAGTTCTACTATTCTTTGATCTTCATTTTCAAAGGAGCGGATTTTGTTTAGATATTCATTTCGATATAACTGATTAATTTTACGGCTAACTGCCGGTCTTGATATTTTCAATTCATCGCTTAACGCCGTTGGGGTAATACGCTTTTCCAATGATATTCTTTTCAACAACATGAACTGCTCAAAAGAAATTTCGTACTCTTTAGTTAATTGATTTAATGCTCTCCAGGCATTATCCAATCGCTGGAGTTCTTCAAAAAAAGACATCATTCTATCAACCATGGTAATCACTCCTTCATTTTATTACGCTATTGTATTTAACATTGTTATTAAATATTATAAAAAAAGGAATTCTGAATACATCAGAATTCCTTTTTTATATCCGTTCTAGGCTGTAGTAACACCTGTTGACAATGTCCATGTTAAATGAGCTGTATACACGGCATTACTTACCTTTGTATCTTTTGGTAACGTCAAATTAATATTTGAACGATCCCAACCAAATACGTTCGCCCCTTGACCTTCAGCTGTTGCTGCATGAGCAACCTTCACATTTTGTCCAGCTGCATCTAATGGAATTGAGATATTCTTGCTGTAATCTGATACATCTTTATCGCCAGCACCAACATAACCCTTATCTTGGTCTTCATTAGTTAATGTGAAAACTTCACCAGTCCGACCATATTGTGTATCTTTAAGCATTAAATTAGCATTTGAAATTTTTTCACCGTTATTGGCAGTTAAAACGTCATCTGATTTAACCTTTAAATCCCAATCGCCATTAATATTATCAGTAGGTTCTGTTGTATTTTCACGCGTTTCTTGTTTATCAACAACTGTAGCCCATGCTTTACCCTTAACATCTTTTAACTTACCATCTTCAGTATTTAAAACAGCCGTCTTATTTGTATCTGAATTATCATATGAAGCATGACGGTCATTTGAGTTAATACTTACGTTGTGGCCAGTTGCGTCAAAGGTTGGGTATTGTGCTAAGAATTCTGTATGGTTACCAAAGTCTAGTACGTGGGGAACCATTTGTAAACGTAAATACCCAGTATTACCATTGTCACTGTTATCACCAAATGAAATCCCAACAGTTGTCTTGTCAGTCATTGGTAGTTCCGTCCCACCATTGGCGTTGGCGTCTCCTTCTGCCGTTTTTGCAAAAGTTGCAGTTGGTGCTAAGATACTTAAGATGGTGCCAGCTGTTAAAGCTGCACTTGTTAATTTTGTGAATTTCATTTGAAATTCCTCCCTTTATTTAATTGTGCCAAGTGGCACGGTTTTTATAACGTACCTCAGGTACGATTATAACTAAATTAGGTATTGCAACTGCCCAGCTTTATTGATTAAAACAAGGCGGTAATTTTTATGGCTGATAACTCTGTAACATTAATAAGTCAGCGCAGCCAGTCAACCATTACATAGTAATTGTCGTATACGTATTGAAATTAATCTGACTAATAATCGCAAAAACTAAACTGACAATAAACAAGAGTGTTAAAACAACGGTCACAGCAATTAAGCCGCATTTCACTTTTTTGTAACTGTATTTATTGATTAATTTATTCATCATTTTGCTTACTCCTAGCTCGATAGACCTTTACATAATAGATAGTTCCGATGATAAGTAGTATGCAGATCCCTCCGAATAAGAAAACTACTTTTCGACGCCGCTGATAATCTAAATTACGTTCATTAATATATTCAGCGTCTGTTTTGGTAATCTTTACGCTCTTTTTAATCTGTTTTTGGTACTGGTCGCTCTTAAATTTAGCGACCATGGTGTACTTTCCGGGTACTAAGCGTTGTCCGCCAAGCATCAAGTTCACATCAAACTTAGAGTTTGGCGCAATGTGCATTTTTTTTTGGACCAACTGATAGTTAAAGAAACCAATTTTTTGATTCGTTAATTTAATTGATAATTGTCCTTTTTTTAGGAAAGCAGGATCAGGATTAACCATTTTAAATTGTAAGGCAGCTTTTTTATGGACAAAACCAGCTTTCATTATCGGCATTTCTAGGCGTTTTAAATGCTTTTTAGTAACGTTGATTCCATTTAGCGTAACGCCAACAGCATAGACGTAACGATTGTTAATGCTGCCCCCAGTTGGGCCCATTGCCGATAAATTAATCGCCATTGCTTTTTTACCTTTAAACGAGTTTTTGGGCATTTTAATTTTAATCGTTAACCATTTTTCTGCACCCGGTTTAACCGTTAACTGGGGCTTAACCATTAAGAATTGGCTACCTGGTTGTGGCAAGATATGCTTAGGAATCGGTTTTGCTGACAAATAGTCAATTCGCCCATTGTCAGCAGTTTGAGCATCTCTAACATTTGTCTTGACAGTTATTGTTTTGTCAGTTGGATTCATCACTTTAATTTTTACAGTTTTCTCAGTATTAGGCTTCAATCTAAGATTAAAATAACCAAGTTTCCTACCACCTAGGTTCTCTTTTGGTAGTTCTGGATAAATCATAAAAGTGACTTTTTGCGTGGCATCCGAAGTTTCGGCTGAGACGGATTGTACAGACCGATGGAACACCAACAGCCAAAAACCAAGTACTAAACCAATTAGCACGATGTGCTTTTTCATGACCTTCTCAACACTTTCACTAAACCAGTTGCTGATACTAACATTAAAATCCCACTAACCGTCGCGACATAGGCCCATGTATTCGTTGGTTTCTTGAGTGCTTGGTTATTAATAGATTTAACATCATCAGCCTTAATTGTGAAACTTTTTTTGAAATGCCAATTCATTGGTAATTTATTCCATAGATTTTGACCCGTAACGACCGTCTCAACAGTATATTTTCCTGGTTTCAGTTGGTCATAATCCCAAGAAATTGGCATTGTTAAAACTGAATTTGGTGCGATTGATTGCTTACTCATGTTAAAAACATGTTTTGAACTGAATAAACCTTCTTTAGAAACAACAGCCTTGGCGGTCACTTTATTAATAACCATTGGCTGGGTATTCCGAATTTTAACACCCATAGCTGGGTGGCGACGATATAACATTGCTTCAGTCTTATCATATTTCAATTCCGGGTAAACTTTATAATGTTGCCCTCTTAATGAAACGCCTACAGAATAGGCATAATTACTTGAAACTGATGATTGGCCACCTTTCTTATTCATGTACTCAATAAAGTGCCAATCACCATAAACCATGCCGTTAATCTGTTCTTCAGGCATCTTGATATTAACTTTTAAAATTTTTGTTTGTTGAGGCGCTAAATCAATTTTTTGACTCTTCTTTTCTAGCGTCGCTACTTTGTTAAACGGATGTGCTAAACTTGAATCAAGACCCTTAGTATTTGTTTGGAAGTCAACACCACCCCCAACCTGAGTCATTGCATTTCTTAAATCGGAATACACAGTAATTTTATGATCGGTAAAATTTTGAATCCGCATTTCAATTGTTTTTCGTTGGCCTTTAGCTAAGCTTAAATCAAAATAGTTTAAGCTTTGATTTTCTTGTTCATTTGGCAAAATCGGTTGAACTTCGAAATCGGCATTTTGAGTTTTAACATCTGCCTGTGCTTGATTAGCTTGTAGTATAGTCAGTCCCAATAACGTTAGGCTTAGCGCTATTAGGCGTCCAATGAATTTCAATAGTACACACCTCGTTTTATTATTCTGCAATGACCAATGACCAAGTTAACTGGCTCGTATATTGTCGTGGATAACGTTTTGTTGTTTTAGGTACTCGTAAACCAATACTGTAGTCGGCCTGTTTTGAAGCCCCAAATTGATACTCCCAAATCCCAAAACCGTGAGCTGCATAATAACCGGGATCAGGTGTCTTATTCGTATGGGTCATCAGGTTAACAGCCTCTCCTTTTGGTGTTAACTCAAACTCAGAAGTTAACATAGAAACTGGTGCGGTTGCGCCTACGTCATCACTTTCTTTTAAGGCAACCTGTCCATTATGGAAATTTAAGACGGCATTATCTAAAAATTTTTGATCTCCAGCAATCTTTTCATTAGCATTGGTATGGAACTGATCATCTTGTTTAACATTCAAAGTCCAACCTTTAGAGGTATAGTAGTCCTCAACACCGACAGCATAAGATTGTTTTTGATTGTCTTTAGTTTTAGCTTTTAGATAATAGTTTCGGTCAGTGCCAGTCGTATCATACTTACCAAAATCCCAGCGTTTATCAGCAATAATGCCAATATGCGATTCCTCATAACGATAGGTAATCACTTGTTCATCTTTAGCATATGTGACGGTATAATCATGCGCCAACGTCCAATCAGGTTTCGTGGTTGAGCCCCAATCTGGATTAGTCATATCAGAAGAGTCAACAACGGTCCAATTACCGTCTGTTTCTGGAATAACTTTGGGTTGCACTAGTTTAGTGTTACCAATCTTGCCATCAAAGGTTTCATCTTCAGCTAATTTATGATTTTCATCTTTTCGGTCTCGATAGCGAACAACAATCCGGCCTTTAGACTGTTTAATATTTAATTTGGCTTTTTCAGAAGCCCCAGTTCCAAAATCAGTGGCTAGGCTAGCACTGTTATTAATCACCGATTTATTAGTCTCTTTTACTTTGGCTTTGACATAAGCAATCGCCATACCTTGACCTACAGTCGGAATACCATGATCCAAGATAACCTGATTATTAGCCCAGTCAGTGGTTTGCGTCGCAGTTATTTTTTCATCTTTATCCAAATAATCAATTCTAATTTGTTGAATATCTCCTAAGTCAGCATCAAAAACATCCTTTAATATCGCACCCGGTTTAATATCGCCTGAGGCAGTGTTAACAATTTGTATCCGATATTCAATCTCATCGTCAACTTCAGCCGTTGTTTCTGTCATATAATCTGCGTCGGATTTCGTTATATTTTTAACTTCCTTAATTAAGGTTGGCGGTGTTTTTTTGATAACGTTAACTTTAGCGACATTTGATTTAACATCAGCAACCATAGCTGTATTATTAATAACGGTCTTTTTAGTGTCTTGGATAATTGTTTCAAAAGTTAACACTGCACTTCCATTCGCTGGGATAGCTTTTAAAATTAATTGATCACCAACAAAGGTTAAGTCTTCGCTTCTCACCTCACTCCCATTTGAATCTTTATAACTAACATGAACCGCGCTTGGTTCATCTAGATCCGAATCGAGCGGATCTTCAATAATAGCCTCTGGTACTTCTTCCGATTTAGTGTTAGTGAAAACTAATTTATAACCAATTTTATCGTCAATACTTGCTTCTGTTTCAGTAGCATACTTCGCATCTAATCTAGAAATATTTTTTACTTTTTTTGTTAATTCTGGTAATTGTACTTTGATAAACGGTACATCGACTATCGCACTTGCTGAACGTTCTTGTTGATTAACATTACTGTCTATACCAACAACATTGACAGTGTTACGAACAGTTCGCCCAGAAGCTGTGGTTAAAGCCTTCGCTTCAAATGTGACACTAACCCACTGGTTATCTTTAATACTGTTAGGAACTGTAACTTTCAACTCCCGAGTTACTTCATTGTAAGCTGACGGTGAAACGATTGTTTCTTGACCGCTTTGATTTATTAACCTTATTGAATTTGTATCAATTTGAAATTCGGACGGAATAATATCACTAAACGAAACATCACTCCAAGAAGAATCCAATCCCGAATTATGAGCACGTAATGTAAATTTTATATTATCGCCTGGTCTATTACTCCCATCAGTACTGGTTTCATTTTGATATTCTTTATAAGCTTCTGGTGCCACGTCAGGGGCTTTAGTAATCCCTATATCTTGACGATAATGTTGTGATTCACCAGGGGCCAAGGTCGCAAAAGGCCACTTGGCTGTATATGAAGTATCGGAATTTTTTAAAACTGTGTAACCCTCTTCTAAATTCTTTTGTTCCAAGCCCGTTCCAGAAAAATTACGTGGTGTGAACCCATTAAACCACGGATTTCTCCTAGTCCAAGTTTGTGCCGCATAATTAGTTGGTCCATCAGGAACCTTCATATTGATAGCCAATTTATAGGGGTTTTGAGTGATATATAATCCTGCGTTATTGCCCATTGATGACATTGGTACTTTATCATTACCGTTTAACATTGTATCTTGACCAATAAAGGTCCCATAAGAAACAGATTGAGTTGTGTCATTTTTCAAATAAAGCTCCTGTTGAACCGCAGTAGTACCTGATAGTGAAGGCCGCAATAGAATTTCAGCAATTAACGTCTTCCCATTACGTTCAAACTGCCCCATTATTTTGCTAACAAGGTTACCCTCGCTATCATGCCCGACAAAATATGCCTTATTTGTTAACTTGTTAGCTAAGATAGCTTGTTTAGGTCCATCATTACTTTCATTTGGTTCGAAAACAATCCCAAACCCGGTTGATGTTCTTACTGCTTTACTACTAGTGTCTTCTCCCTTAAAAAAAGCGCCGATTGTTTTATTGTTATCTTTAATAAAGATATTAATCTGGCTGCCCTGAATATTGTAGCTAGAAATTTTTGAATCTGCTTCTGCATCAATTCCGCCATTCACACCACCGAAGGTATAATTAAGAAATCGACTTGTACTTCCTTGAAAAGCCTTACTTCCGACCTCTGTTTTTGTCTTTTGAACCCAATTAGGAATACCGTCATCAAAAGTATTGGGATTAATTGCCAATGCTTTTGATGTTGGGTTATCAATCACTTTAACAGTAGCTGTCTTCGAAATTAAATGATCAATTTCGGTAGAAGCCGTAATATCAACCTTCCCAACTGTTGTCGCTTTTACTAGTAGCGTAAAATCTTTCTTTATCGGTTCGTTGCTGGAAATCTTTAAAATGTTCTTCCCTGTATTCTGATTATTTTGTGATTCAAAGTTAATATCCCTGTTATCGCTAGATATTTTTATCGGCGTTAGTATTGCTTTATTGCCAAGATTAATATAGAGAGGCTCATTGATCTCACTAGCATTAAGATCAACTTTTAACTGGATGGTATCTCCAACGATATATTCTGTTTGATTTAGATTAAAGGTTATTTGAGGTGTATCCTCCTTCGACAAACTAGTTTGTCGTTGAACACCATCTGTTCCAACGATATCTTTCAGCAATAGTGGTTTAGATTCATAGTGAACACCATCCATTATTGTTGTCACTTTCAACTGTTGTTTAGCGAATATACTAGTATCTTTTAGTTTAAAGACTAATAAGTATTCTTTTTTGGACGTTGTTGCTTGTCTATTTACCGAATCGTTCTCAATATTTTCAGCTGTTTGTGCTGTTTGTTTTAAAATAACTTGATTGGAATTATTTTTTTGATCAAGGATAGCCGTATACGCTGATTTTTTGTTTAATTGATTACTAGTTGTGCGATCAAATGTGGCCCCCTCTGGTATAGTTAACCCTAAATCACGTTGCGCTTTTGACTGATCGCTCACCCTAATTACAATTTGTTTTTCATTAGATAATTCCTGATCCGATGTTAATGCAAGATCTGAATCTACTTTGATACTACTTTCAGCAAGACTCGTTCCGGTAGTAACAATCAGTTGTATACCCATTACTGCTAGCAACAACAACCTGAACATTATATTTCGTTTATTTAAAGTCACATTTTATCCCTCCCGAGAAATCATTGACGATGATAAAAAACTAAATTGACTACGTGTCCTTTTGGATAATCGAATCAATAATCAGGTATCGATTAACTACATTTATACTTACGGCAGACAAACAATAATATATTAACCACCAATCGAAAAACCGATAAATATCAGCTTTAGGTAGCACAACAGAGAGTGTCATAACTCCTGAGTTATGAACTTTTACGAAATATCTAATTGATAATAACAATTAGATATTCATGATAGTTAAATAAAGCTACTGTAATCATGTTTTTTAAATTAATAGTATTGACTATTTTCTAACTATACGATATTATCTTAAGTGAAATAGAATTGTTCATAACTCAGAAGTTGTGAACTTATTGGCATGATAAAGTGCTAAATCTCTACTGCCACGACCCGATAGAAACCCTTCAAAAGGTTGATAGCAGAAAATAAATCAAAATGAATTGATAACTCAGCCGAGTAAATATTATTAGTAAATAATATTCACAAAGCTAGATTAAATAGAATAAAAAAGGAGTGCCGTGTGATAACTACTCGGCACTCCTTTTTTATTCTCATCAAATGTTCTTTATCAATTAATTATTGCATTATTATTCTTAATATAGACAATCTAGGAATTTTTTTCTATTGAGAAATTATTAGTTGTAGTTAACCGTTTTTTAGTATTTTTTGAGCAAGCACTTTCATTTGACGATTCGCGGTTGAAAGTCCTATAGTGACTAGGTAAGTTGCGCACAATTCTTTTCTAGTGTGTTCCTAGTTTTTAAACTATTCTTAGGAGGTCAAATATTATGACAAATCAACTAACGACTAACGAAGGGCAACCATGGGCGGACAATCAACATTCGCAAACTGCCGGCCAACGCGGCCCCGTCTTAATCCAAGATTATCAATTACTCGAAAAACTCGCCCATTTTAACCGCGAACGCATTCCTGAACGAGTGGTTCACGCCAAAGGTGCCGGCGCTAAAGGTTATTTCAAGGTCACAAAAGACATGAGCGCCTACACCAAAGCTGCTGTTTTCAGTGGCGTCGGCAAAAAAACACCGCTTATCACTCGTTTTTCTCAAGTCGCTGGTGAAGCCGGCTATCCCGATACATACCGCGATGTTCGTGGTTTCGCCGTTAAATTCTACACGGAAGAAGGCAATTACGATATTGTTGGCAATAATACGCCGGTCTTCTTCGTCAACGATCCACTAAAATTCCCCGATTTCATTCATTCACAAAAACGTGATCCTCGGACACATGCCCGTAGCCAAGATATGCAATGGGATTTCTGGTCCCTGTCACCCGAATCTGTCCATCAAGTTACGATTCTCATGAGTGACCGCGGGATTCCTGCCAGTTACCGGATGATGCACGGCTTTGGTAGCCACACCTTCAAATGGGTCAACGCACAAGGTGAACAATTCTGGGTTAAATATCATTTCAAGACGAACCAAGGCGTTCATAATCTCAGCAACGAACTCGCCGATGAACTGGCTGGTAAGGATACTGATTACCTTCAAAATGATTTATTCGACGCAATTGAAACTGGCGATTATCCCAGTTGGACAGTCGCCGTCCAACTCGTCCCTTATGAAGTTGGTTTGAATTATCCCCAAGATATTTTTGATGTTACCAAGGTTATTTCACAAAAGGATTATCCGTTAATCGAAATCGGTCAAATGGTCCTCGATGAAAATCCAACGAATAACTTCGAAGATATCGAAGAATTGGCCTTCTCACCAGCTAACTTAGTCCCTGGAATTGAAGCATCACCGGACAAATTACTCCAAGGTCGACTATTTGGTTATAAGGATGCGGAACGTTACCGACTTGGTGCCAACTACGAACAACTGCCAATCAACCGACCAAAAGTCCCTGTTCATAATTACGAACGCGACGGTGCCATGGCCCAAAACCAAGAAACGGGCGTTAACTACGAACCAAACAGTCAAGATGGACCCACTGAAGTCCCAGCAGCTAAGATTCATGGTGATCAACTCTCTGGTACAACTGGCAACTTCTCTACCGATCCCGATTATTACTCAGCAGCTGGCAAACTTTATCGGCTACTATCCGCTGATGAACAAACCCGTTTAATCGAAAATATTCGCATGAATCTTGGTCAAGTAACTAAACCAGAAATTCAAATTCGCGAAGTTAAACAATTTTACCAAGCTGATCCAGAATACGGTCGACGCGTCGCAACCGCATTAAATTTAGATTTAGCACAGTTTGAATAACGACGAGCACAAAAAAATAGGTGGTCCCATTGAGGACCACCTATTTTTTATTCGTTATCTTTATTATCTTTTTTGCCTGCTTCTTGTTTTGCTGCCCATTCTTTCTTAGTCAACAAGTCAGAAACATTCATTTTAATTTTTGTAACATTTAAACCGGTCATCTTATGCACAGACTTGGCAATTTGATCGGTTGTTTGTTCAAAAATATCTGGGGCTGATTTACCGTATTCCAAAATGGCATCTAATTCGATTGTCACTTCTTGATCGTCAATATCTGCATCAACACCTTTAGTTGGATCTGCTTCATCTCTGAAACGATCTGCTAATTGACTCATCATACCACCTGATAATTCTAAGACACCATCGATATCATGAACAGTTTGTCCGGCAATTTTTTCAATCACACCGTCTGAAAAGTTTAATTCTTTTTCAATTTGTGCGTTATGATCTGGTGTTTCCTTATTAGGTTTGTCCATCATCTTATCCATTGGTTTGTTTGGCTTATCCATTATTTTAATCCCCTTTTCTTAATTTTTTATTGAACTCTTTTGTCGTCGTTATCGCTCTTTTTAGCGTTGCTACCTTGTTGTTGCCATTCTTTCTTAGTCATAACGTCACTAACATGACTATTGACCTCAACAACACTCAATCCCGTCATTGATTCAACAGCTTCGGTGACAGCCGACGTTAAGCGTTCAAATACGTCGCGCGCGTTGCGACCATATTCCAAAATAATAGTCATATCAATCGCCACTTGTTTTTCGCCGACTTCAACACTGATGCCTTTGGTAGGATCGCTATCAGTTCTGAATCGATCAGCGATATCGCTGAAAAAGTTGCCATTCATTGATAGTAACCCATCAATATTTTGTGCTGTTTTACCAGCAATTTTTGCAATGACAGCATCTTCGAACGTTAACTTGCTGTTTGCTAATACGTCATCTAAATGTGCTTGTTCTACCATTTTGCTGCACCTCCATTATTTATCTTGTCTTAATACGCGGTTGACTTGTGCTCTAAAACCTTCTAAATCATCTTTGGATCCCGTTAAACTTGCTGCAATGTAGCCAATCAGACCGGCAATCAAAATTAAAATTAGGCTCACAAATCCAAAGCCAATCCATATTGCCGCTAATGCAGCGCCTGCAATAAAGCCCCAATAAGAACGTTTCATTTGTTTCACCTCAAATCACTTTACTTTGCGTCCGACCTTGATCATGAACAAGTGGCGCAAGCTTAACATTTACTGATTTAATGGGCATGTCAAAGACTTCTTTTAGTGCCTGTTGTGCTGTTTCCTTCACCGCTCTGGCTTGTTGATCAATGTCCCGATTATCAAGCACTTTTGCTTGAATGTCTGCACTAACCTTTGGTTGTCGACCTTTAAAAACGGTCTGGACATAAACATCCTTCAAACGGTGTTTTTCAATTATTGCCTGGGAAATTGTTTTTTCAACCGCTTTACGCGATAAAGCTAATTCCCCTTGATTGGTTTTAATAATCATCTGTCGTTTCTTTGGCAAACTAAAAATTGCTAGTAATAATAAATAAAGAAAAACCAGACCACTAATAACGCCCAATCCCAGCCCTATATTGCTAATCCACTCTTCTGACAGCCAGTTAAAGTTAATGGCTTGTTGATCTGCTAGTCCTAGCGGATAAACGAGCAAAATGAACCATGCTACCTGACATAATCCCAGAAAACTGGCTAAGCCGATTACCGTTTTTGTCAATTTGTTCATGGTATCTGCTCCTTTACTTTAGGATTTCTTACGTGAAAATAGCATTGATACTAAGAATACGATGATTACGGCACCTAAGATTGAAGGTACTAGCGCCATACCTGCTAGTTGGGGTCCCCAACTACCAAATAATGATTGACCTAACCAGGCACCGACAAGGCCCCCTACGATATTGCCAATCCAACCAGCGGGTAAATCACGACTTGTAATAGCCCCCGCAATAATACCAATTAAAGCCCCAATAATTAAAACCCATAACCAATGTAACATAATAATCATCCTTCCATACTATTTATTATAATCGACATTCTATCGACTACTTGTACTACCTAAATGTAACAAGTTCAACATTGTTTTGTAAAAGTATACGCTTATTAATTTTATAAATAATATAAGCAGATAAATTGACAATTTAGTTGATTGATTCGCCACCGGTCACCCCGTATATCTGTCCGGTAATATAGCTGGCAGCATTGCTAGCTAAAAATACATAGACTGGAGCGACTTCAACTGGCTGGCCTGCTCTTTTTAAAAGTGTATTCTGTCCAAATTTTGGTAATGCACCCTCTAACTGGCCTTGCGCTAATTGGAGTGGCGTCCAGATTGGGCCCGGTGCGACACCATTAACGCGAATCCCTTTATCTGCTAATTGTTGGGCGAGATTAATCGTAAAATTCCTAATAGCGGCTTTAGTTGCGGCATAGTCTAAGAGTTGTGAACTTGGATTGAATCCTTGGATCGAGGTGGTGGTTAGAATACTACCACCAGCTGGGATATGGGCAATCGCCGCTTTAGCAATGCCATACATTGCCACCACGTTAATTTCAAAACTATCCCGTACTTGTTGGATGGGCAAGTCTTCAAGCGTTGGATGGGCAATCTGTTGGGCGGCATTCAACACAACTGTATCCAAACCACCTAATTGTGCCACTGCTTGGGCTACCACTTGTTGCGGTGCTTCTTGCATTTTAAAATCAGCCGGGATTAAAACTGCCTTACGACCAGCTGATTCAATTAACCCCGCGACTTCATTAGCATCACTTTCTTCACCAGGTAAATACTGTAAAGCAATATCCGCACCTTCACGTGAAAATGCAATTGCTACTGCGCGGCCAATTCCTGAATCGCCACCTGTAATCAGGACTTTGCGATTCATCAATTGCTCACGCCCTTGATAATCTGCCTCACCACAATCGGGTTTCGGCCGCATTTTGCCTTGTAGTGCTGGGGCTGGTTGTTCTTGCTCCTCAAATCCGGATACTTTATATAACTCACGGGGGTCTTTCAAATCTGCTTTGACCATTAATATCACCTTTCCTGACTTAATTTAGATAGGTTGCTCTTAACTGATTAATATCACTTTTACTTAATTTTAAAGCGGTCTGTAAATAATTCTGCGTAGAACCCCAATTTTGCTTAATCGTAGTTGTTGCGGTGTCTAAATAAGCGGATTGCACACTCATTAAAGCGTGTGTACTTTTTATAAAGCCACTGGAAGCGTGCTTAGCCGCTAATCGTGACATGCGTTGGGCAATATGTTGTTGCGAGGCAGTATTTGTCAGTAAATAGTCTTGGCGAATAACTGGTTCAGGGACGTTTAGCGCATTCAAAAGATAATATGCGGCCATCCCCGTTCGATCTTTACCACCCGTACAATGAAACAGCGTTGCCTGATTATCCGCAGACTGTTGGAGTAATATTTCAAAAAATTGACGATACATCTTAATCGAGTGTTCATCTTGAACTAATTCTTGATAGACCTTTTGCATTTGCATTTGGCCACCAAGTGGATTGTTTGTATAGCGCTGATAGAGTTCCGCCTCAGTTGTTGTACTTTCGGTTTGGTCTTCTTTGAAAATAGGGACAGATTTATATTTAGCACTGACTGGTACTTTATCCGGTGCTTGTTGTCGCTCATCTTTGGAGCGTAAATCAATATCCACTGAGACGTTATAACTGTTTAAAAGCGCTAGATCCTTGGGACTAAGATCAGCTAAATTAGCTGTTCGAAGTAGGCGTTTTGTTTTTAGCGTTTTGCCGTCTAATGTTGGGTAACCCCCTAATTCTCTGAAGTTATGCCCGTTTTCAATCGGTAAGATTCTCGAAACCATCTACTCGTCCTCTCTGAATAATCGCTATTACTATCAACTTTATGACGCTTCGTTACTGCTATATATAGGGTTTAATCGTTTGGTTTTTAATAACATTGCCAACTCGATCGACTGTCAAAGGTCCCCATTTTCCTTCTAGAAGTGCTTCGCCATTATTCGCTTTTAAGATGGCCAATTCTAAATCAGTAACACCTTCTAGAAAGCAATTTAATTTTGATTCTTGTTTTTCAATCATCAAACTCAAATCCGGCGTCTTAACTGTACTTCTACCTAGTCTCACTTTTTTAATTGGCACTTCTTTCAACATAGCAAACGTCCTTCCATAATTTTTTTAGTAGCGCTACAGTTTAACTATAAAATATTAACTTGATTTTTCTCAACTATTCTGATTGGGTTATATTTAGCATAATCATTTACCTTTACAAAATAATTTCAAGTTGTTTAAATTAACTTGTATCACTATTCTAAAAGGGGTTGATGATTATCAAAACGATCGATGTTATGTTCGCAGCAGATAATAATTATGCCGACCAGCTTTTAATCGCGATTAAGTCGATATTGGCGCATATTCCTGCTGAGACAACTGTCCATTTTCTTATTCTCGATAATGAACTCACACCACAAACCAAGTGTTTGGTGCGACAAATTACCAAGCAATCACATCAGGTCGATTTTATTAAAATAAATCAACAACTTTTAAAAAATTGTCCTGAAAGTAACCATATTAATAAAACGGCCTACTACCGCATTCTTGCGCCCCAAATACTATTACGCAAAGGGATTAGCCGCGTTTTATACTTAGACGTCGATATTCTTGTCCAAACCGATATTACGCCACTTTATGAAAGCCATTTAGGGACTAATATTGTTGGCGCAATTATTGATCCTGGGCAAGCTCTAGCACTACCACGACTAGGTGTTTCCCCTGAAAAATCAGGTAACATTTATTTCAATTCTGGCGTGATGTTAATTGACACCTTCCGTTGGGAAGAAAATCAAATTAGTGAATTAACGCTACGGTTTATCAATCAGCATCCTGAGAGAATTATTTTCCACGATCAAGACGCTTTGAATGCCATTTTAGCCGGTAAGGTTCAATTATTGCATCCCGCTTGGAATGTACAAAATTCACTCATCTTCCGCAAACATCAGCCAATTAATGCCACTTATAAAAAACTTTTTGACGAAGCTATTGCGCAACCTAAAATCGTTCATTTTACAACGCACAATAAACCTTGGAATACGTTGAAAGAACATCCATTTTTAGCGCAATACCAAGCGTATAGTCAACAATTAGGCGCATTAAAAAAAGACAGCATTAACATTGTCTCAGCTGTTAATGCTGCCTTTATTGAACCCTTGGCGATTTTATATGCTTCGATTTTGAATCACAATGACACACAACGCCACTATTCTTTCTATGTGTTAGAAGACCACTTAACTGAAGCAGACAAAATACCATTAAAACAGGTGGTTGCCGCTTTTAATGCCGATTTAACTTTTCTCAAAGTTGATGAGGCTCTCTTGGCCAATATCGTAGAAAGTGATCGGATTTTAAAATCAGCTTATTATCGGATTTTAATCCCGCAAGTGCTAAACGGCATTGATCGCGTGCTTTATTTAGACTGTGATGCTCTATGTAACGTTAACCTTGAACGCCTTTGGAATATTGATTTAGGCGAGTTCCCGCTAGCTGCGGTTGAAGACGCCGGGTTCCATCAGCGCCTCGAAAAAATGGCCATTAAGTGTCACAGTACGCGGTATTTCAACTCCGGCATGATGCTAATGGATCTTAAGAAATGGCGTCAACAAGCCATCACTGAGAAAACTTTAGACTTCATTAACCATCATCCAGAGAAGTTACGCTTCCATGATCAAGATGCACTGAATGCTGTTTTACATGATCAATGGCTGCATCTACATCCTAAATGGAATGCCCAAACCAACATCATCATGGATAAGATCACACCCCCACAACGGTTACAACAACAATTTATTGAAGCCAAAAAGGCCCCAGCAATCGTCCACTTCTGTGGTCACGAGAAGCCTTGGCATGCAGTATCTACCCACCCATTCACCCCACAATATCGTTACTATCGCCACCGCTTCCTCAAACCAAAACGCCAAGCGTCTATCATCCCTTTTTCAAAAAACACACAAATTAGCTTATAGAATTAATGCTATAAAACCCCCTGCTAGGTTCAATCTAGTGGGGGTTTTGTGTGTGAATTGCACATCATAATCCACTATCGTTGACAAAGCATTAAAACAAGACTTAACCAATGTTAGTCAATTTTTAATTGCCTTAGGTGATCCAAAACACCAAGCCATTATCATCCGCTTGTTAGAGGAAAGTGATTGTGACGGGCTACAAATCAGCTAACTCACTGAAGCAACCGGCTTATCGCGACCTGCGGTTTCACACCATCTCAAAGTCCTCAAGGATGCCAAACTAATCGACTATCGCGCAGAAGGCACGAAGAATTTTTATTACCTCAATCACGACACAACCGAAATTGTAAAACTCAAGCAATTTCTCGATAAAGTCACCCCAATTATGACCACCCACACAAAATAAGGAGCGAAATTGTCTATTTCACAGCCGGTTTACCTATGAATTCTGATATGTGAACCGTTCAAATCTGGACACCGGATGCTAGCCGGGCCATGGTTTTAATCGGTAATACCACCGATGCTTATGGCCAAACATGGCATCTCCCTTGTGCCGACAGCATTACTTACAGGAGCTTAGTCGGACTGATTCAAGAAATCACGCACCAACCGATTTCTTATTCGGTTATTAAAACGTGGCAGTTCAAATTAGCAAGCTTCTTCAATCAAAATAGCCGCGAACTCCAAGAACTGCTCCCCCCGTTACCAAGCCGACAACATCTTCGTTTCGGATAAATTCAAAACCCGTTTTCCTGAATTTAAAATCACATCTTTTGAAGAAGGCCATCCGGGAGATACTAGCGATTTAAAAAGTATTTCGTAAAAAAATAGCGCCACCAATATTTTCGGTGGCGCTGTTTTTATTTATGACTGATTAATTAATTTTAAATATCGATAGATACTAGGTTCCGAAGTTCCTAGTATCTCAGCAACTTTTGATAATGCACCTTTAATTTTAAAAATACCTTTTTGATTTAATTTTCGACAAATCTCAATTTTTTTATCCTGCGTTAACTTAATCCCTGATTGCAGTGTATTGGGCGCTACCACCGTATAAATAATTTCTTCAACACTTGAGTGGAGTACTTCTTCATTTGTAACAACTTGGTGTTGTTGTGGATGCTCGCTAGCCACTGTAGGTACTGATGCCAGTAATGAATCCAAATTAGCAAGATTAATAAGATTATCAATCGCCGCTAAATACGGTTGTGCATTAAAATTAATACATAACAAACCCAATAAAACGCCTTGATCATCCTTAATGAAATAAGTAGATCCTTGAATTTGTTGGTTTTTATCACTACTAGCCTTGTAATTAACCACAGCATCTTGTTTTTGATATATTTTATCCCTAATTAAATCTAACGCGAAACCCGTGATTGGAGAATTTAAATTGCGTCCGCTAATTTCAGCATGCTCAATCGCTGCAATATAGTATGAACCATCTTGATTAATCCAATGTAAAACAACTTCATAATTACTACCTAAAACTTGGCCTAAAAAATGAACTAATCCTTGATATCTCTCTAACTCACTAACCATCAAACCCATCCTCCATTCACAATAGCGTTGTTCTTAGTATTCTTTATGATACTTAATTTCTTTATGAATTACAAATATTTATTATAATAATAAATTATTATTGTAAAATAGTTTGCTCAGTTGTATACTTTGTTTATAATACTTGAGAGGATGATTATACGTGTTTGAAAACCGGTTATTAATTCTTGATGTGCCTAATATTAGTGCGATTTCTGTTACTTTTAAGAAATGGCGACACTATTCTAAATAATTACTAATTATTTATTAAACTCAAAATTAATGAAGGAGTGAGCAATTTGGAAACAACTACACAAACAACACCACATCTTTCGAGAGCCCAGAAGCATGCTGATAAAGCCGGCATGTCTTTGACAGAATGGCAGTCGGCCACTAAGTTTGACGGAACAGACTGGGGCTGGGTTTTTATGAGTATTGGTATGGCAATCGGTGCCGGCATTGTTTTTTTACCTGTTAAAGTCGGTTTAGTTGGCCTCTGGGTTTTCTTAGTTTCAGCCGTGATTGCTTATCCTGCTATGTATTTATTCCAAAAATTATTCATCAATACCTTAGCGGAATCTAAAAAATGTGAAGACTATCCTAGTGTTATCAGTGGTTATTTGGGTAAAAATTGGGGCTTTCTACTAGGTGTTCTCTACTTTTTAATGCTACTAATCTGGGTCTTTGTTTATTCCACTGCGATCACAAATGATAGCGCTTCATTTTTACGTTCCTTTCATGTCACTAAAACAGTCTGGTCAAATAACCCATTTTATGGGTTGATCGTTATTTGTTTGCTCGTCGCGATTGCTTCTCGTGCGGAAAAATTACTTTTCAAAATTTCATCCTTTATGGTTTGTACGAAACTAATCATTGTCTTTGTCCTCGGTGTTGTGATGGTCCAACATTGGGATCTTAGAAACGTTGCAGCATTCCCTGATTTAGGTTATTTAATTAAACAAACGATCATCTTGCTCCCCTTCACACTCACTTCTATTTTATTCCTCCAATCCTTATCACCAATGGTTATTTCGTTTAGATCCCACAATAAAAATATTGAAGTTGCACGCTATAAATCAATTCGTGCTATGAATATTGCCTTTTTCACGCTATTTTTCGTGGTCTTCTTCTATGCTATTTCATTTAATCTTGCTTTAGGTCATGACCAAGCAGTTGAAGCCTACGAGAAAAATATTTCGACACTCGCAATTGCTGCTCAGAATATGAATGGTAATTCGATTAAAATTCTCAGCTTCATTTTAAATATTTTTGCTGTTATGACAGCTTTCTTCGGTGTCTTTCTTGGCTTCCATGAAGCATGTCAGGGAATTGCTGTTAATATCTTACATCGGATTATGCCGCAACATAAGATTAATAAAAAGAAGCTCAGCTTCGGTATTTTAATCTTCGCTATTCTGGTTTCTTGGAGTGCAATCTTACTCAACGCCCCCGTCTTAAGTTTTACCTCATTATGTTCACCAATTTTCGGGATGATTGGTTGCTTAATCCCGGTTTATCTCGTCTACCGGGTGCCCGCTCTTAATAAACTCAAGGGGCCTAGCCTATATCTTATTATTTTTACAGGTATTCTATTGATGATCTCGCCATTCTTAGCATTCATTTAAAAAAATAAGGAGTGATTATTATGTCATCACAATCAAATCAATTTATCCAAGCGCTCAAAGATGGTGTCGTGCCAGCTACTGGTTGTACTGAACCGATTGCCGTTGCTTTTGGTGCCGCAACTTGTATGGCGCAGCTAACTAATCGTGACATTCAGTCAATTGAAGTGCGCGTTTCGCCAAACGTAATGAAAAATGCCTTAGCAGTTATGGTACCTGGTACTGGCGAACCTGGTTTATTAGTCGCTGCGGCCGCGGGGGCAATTGCTGGTGATGCAGCAGCTGGTCTCAGCGTCATCGAAGGCCTGCACGCCACAGACTTACCAACCATTACAGCGCTTGCACATTCTGGCAAAGTGACCGCCAAAACAGCGCTCGTCCCTGACGACTTATACGTCGAAGTAACCATTAAAGACCTTGAAAACACGGCCACCGTTGCGATTGCTGGCAGTCATACCAATATCTTTTCCTTAAAAAAAGATAACCAAATCTTAATTGATCATCCCCGCCCCGCAGCTCACGCGAGCTCTGAGTCAAAACAATTTCTACAAACTATGAATTTTAAAGCCGTCTGGGATTTTGCGATGCACGAACCCCTAGCCCATATTCGTTTCATGAAAGAGGCGCATAACCTTAATTTAGCGCTTGCCCAAGATGGCTTTACACATGACTATGGCCTGCAACTCGGCCAATCGATTAATGGTGCCAAACGCAATCATTTTGGTTCTGGCACTGAAAATGATCTTGGTAATCGGATGATTGCCTATGCGGCCGCGGCTTCAGATGCGCGCATGGGTGGCGCGCAATTACCTGCGATCTCCAACTCTGGTTCCGGCAATCAAGGCATCACAGCTACCATTCCGGTCAGTGTAGCGGCAGATGCTGTTCAGGCGACCGAAGAACAACTAATCCGGGCACAAACTTTGTCTCATCTCACCGCCCTATACATTCACTCATTTTTGCCCGTCTTATCAGCCTTCTGCGCGACTGATTCGGCCGCAATGGGTGCGGCGGCTGGTGTGGTTTATCTCTATGATGGGACTTACGAAGATGCCTGTCATGCGATTCAAAACATGGCTGGCGATGCAGCCGGGATGATTTGTGACGGGGCCGGTTGTGCTTGTGCCATGAAAGTCGCCACCGCCGTTTCCTCGATGTACCGTGGCGTTAACCTCGCCCTGCAAGGAATCGTCATTCCAAATAGCAATGGGCTTGTCTGCCCAACAATTGATGAGACCATTCACGGCATCGGACGGCTAGGAACAGAAGGCCTCCGTGAAACAGATCCTGTCATTTTGGACATTATGCTTAATAAATAAAAGAACCGTCTTTAGTGCCCCAATTGGCATTAAAGACGGTTTTTTAGACTAATCAATGTCCTTGATACTTCACTTGTTGCACAAAATAATTAAGATAACAGATTAATACATAACAAACAATCAAGACTGCCACCCAGGTCTCGAACACCATCAGTACTCTAAGCAGTTCTGCAATGGCAGGATTGTCGGCAAATAATTGATAGGTTTTACTCATCGCTGTGGCAGTAATCACCATTGGAAACGTGAAGGCGCCATAGCTTGGATAAAATTTCACTTTTAGCATCGTCTTAAAAAAGTACAGGATTGCAAAGTATACGTTTGGGACAAGATCACTAAAAAAATAATGAATGGTAAGGACTTATCAGTTATCACGGTTAGATAACCCGATAAGCACAAAGAACCTGGTGCCGCCAGGATTGTAATCAAGGGCCACGTGCCTTCTTTCATTTGGCGATACTGACTAATTCGCTTCAAAATAACCGGTAATAAGATAAAATACAGCGCTAATGCGACCCAAATCATGATTTTTCCTAACGTTAGCGCAAAAATTTTTGCCGTATTCGAGATAACCCCAATCCCAACAAATGTGATAAACCAGCTCGGATAAATATTAGCGAATTTTAGCTTATCGGGTAAAATATGGACCATCACAAAATAGAGCATTAGAATAAAATGCAGCCCAACTGCCATTAACCACAGCCAATTAATCAAATAAAACATCGGTACGAGCCGTTTTAAGAATGTGCAAATCAGCATCCCGGCCATCGTAAATGTCGGTGCTACCGAGGCCACAATTGGATTCTTCAAATCTGCCAAAACCTGTCGAGGCGTTATCATTATTTTAAGTAACACCGGTACCATCATCACCAGCGCAATCACAAAAAAGACTGCTGATGAAGTCGCATAACCTTCAATAAATAATAGATTACCTAGCGCAGCTAAACCTAAAATCAGACCACACATCGGTAATGGCACGCGCTTTAAGAACGCTTTCATTTCTTTCATCAATACCGCCACCCTCCACCACCAATCACCGCCACTGATTGTGATTATTATAACAATATCACTTCATCATTATTTTAGCATAATCTAAGTTGAATACAAGATTATCTGGCATTTATAGTCATGTCCCTGAAAGTTAAAAAGAAGTGTCATTACAGATGTACTGTAATGACACTTCTTTTTAATCCTAAACTACTAACTCACCAACCTCAATTGGATTTCCATGTGTATGGTACCCTTCAATATTGGTTTCACCAACTAGTTTTGCAATCTTATCCATGTTGGTAATAACCACCATGATATCTGTTTCTTTTCCAGCAGTCTGTAGAATTGCTAAATCCATCTGAGCGATTTTTTGTGCAGCTGCAATGCGATCACCGACCGCTACGAAAATTGTAAAACCTTGTCCATCAAGTGCAACTGTATCAATCCCCATGTGTACTAATATTTCAATACCATTATCGGTCGTAATCCCAATAGCATGTTTGGTTGGGAAAATAGTTGTCACAACGCCATCAACGGGCGAATAGACACTGCCGTCGGTCGAAACCATTGCAAAGCCGTCCCCGACCATTTTTGTTGAGAAAACACTATCGTTAACATCTTCTAAAGCCACGTAATCACCGTCTGCTACAGCTGATAACGTTACTGTTGATTCAATTTTTCTTTCAGCTGTTTTAATTTCTTCTGGTTGTGGATTGGGAATCATGAAATAAGCAATGGTAAATGACAATACTAAGGCGATGATAATCCCCATAATTGCAAAGACAAAGTATTTACCAATATAAGCTGGTAAGCTGAAAATACTTGATAAGATGTAACCGTAAATGCGAACACCGAAGAAGCTGATGAATGCTGAGGCAACCGAACTACCAACGGTTGCTGCAATAAAAGCTTTCTTATACTTCGTTAAAACCCCGAATAAGGCTGGTTCTGTAATCCCTAATAAACCAGAAACAGCTGAGGAAACTACAATTGATTTTTCTTCTTTTGTTTTAACTTTGAAATAGATTGCTGCAGTGGCACCAGTAATCGCCATATTTGCCATAAACATCATTGGCATCAACATATCATAACCTTGGTTGGCAAAATTTTGTAACGCAATTGGTGTCATCGCGTGATGCAGACCGGTTAAGATTGCGATTGGTCGAATAGCACCCACAATAATACCAGCTAAAACCGGTGAAATCGTGAATAACCAACTAACACCCGCTGCCAATAAATTACCTAAATGAATACCAATAGGCCCAATTACAACAAGTGTTACTAAACCGGCCAGTAAAAGTGAAAACGTTGGTGTAAATACCGTTCTGAGGACTTCTGGCAATAATTTATCAACCCAACGATAAATGTAACTTAACGCTAATACCGCAAAGATGATTGGAATAACCGTCCCAGCATAATTGAAAACCGGTACCGGCAAGAAGCCAAAAATCACAAACTGAGAAATCTTTCCGGCTGCGGCCGCCGCGGTCATTGTTGGAAACTGTAATGTCGCCGCAATCGCAATTGCTAAATATTGATTGGTTTTAAAAATTTTAGCAGCTGAAGCCGCTACGAAAAATGGCAAGAATGTGAAAACACCACTGGCTAACATATCGATAATTTGGAAAGTTGGTGTTTCACCTGATATTACTTTTAAAGCCACCAAACCGGCCATTAGCCCTTTAATCATCCCTGCACCAGCAATCGCCGGTACAATTGGTCCGAAAACGCCAGAGACAGTATCCATAAAGAGTGACACTAATCCTTTTTTCTCTGTAGGCTGGTTGGTTTCTTCACTGTTATTAATCCCTAATAAAGCAGCAACTGGATTAAAGTATTCTTCAACGTTTGTTCCAATAACAATCTGTAGCTGATCACTTTGATATTTAGTCCCAACTACTGCTGGCATCTTTTCTAACGCATCATAATTAACCTTACTTTGATCTTTAAGATTAAATCGAAGACGCGTCATGCAATGCCAGACATTATTAACATTTTCCTTACCGCCGACATTTTCAATAATCTGTTTTGCGATATCTTCATGTTTCAATGCTATCACCTCTATTATTATTTTGCGCATTTTGGTTTCGCTTACAAATGAAATGATAGCATAATTTTTGTTGTAATAATATCAGTCCTAATTAACGTTATTCGATATATAAACGTTGATAAATAAGCATTATCAAACCATTTTATGTAAAATTGGACTGTTTTATATGCGATTAACTCGTTTTATTTAGTCCAAATTGACAGCGCTATCCAAAAGATGGTTCAATGATATTAATCAAGTAACCTTAATTGAAGAAACCGAGGGAATAATTATGCAAGAAACGATTATAACGGACGTTAAAGCATTTGCAATTAAACCAGATCGTCATAACTTAGTAGTTGTTAAAGTTGAAACTGACCAAGGTGTCTCTGGTGTTGGGTGTGCCACTTTTCAATTTCGCCCCTTAGCGGTTAAAACCGTTGTTGAAGAATATTTGAAACCATTATTAATTGGGCGGGACGCTAATCAAATTGAAGATCTTTGGCAAGTAATGACCGTTAATTCATACTGGCGCAATGGTCCAATTACCAACAATGCCATTTCCGGCGTTGATATGGCGCTTTGGGATATTAAAGGTAAGCTAGCCAATATGCCCCTCTACCAATTACTAGGCGGTAAATCGCGAACAGCAATCCCGGCCTACACGCACGCAGTAGCTGATAATCTAGATGATCTATATGCTGAGATCGATAAATTTACGGCTGAAGGTTATCAATACTTACGTTGCCAACTCGGCTTTTATGGCGGTAATGCAACTCATTTAAAAACACCTGACAATCCCATTCAAGGCTCTTATTTTAACCAACAACAATACATGGACACCACGTTAGAAATGTTTGAAGCAATCAATCAAAAATATAAGCATTCATTCCAAATGTTGCATGATGTTCATGAACGTCTCACCCCTAATCAAGCTGTGCAATTTGCTAAACAATCAGAAAAATATCATTTATTCTTCTTGGAAGATCTTTTACCACCCGAACAAAATGCTTGGTTAGAAACCATCCGGGCCCAAAGTGCAGTCCCAATTGCGACTGGTGAGCTATTCAATAATCCAATGGAATGGCAGGCGATTATTACAAAACGCCAAATTGATTATATGCGGGCCCACGTCTCTCAAATCGGTGGTATCACCCCCGCCCTCAAGCTAGCACATCTGTGCGATAATTTTGGTATTCAAATCGCTTGGCATACACCATCTGACATTACACCAATCGGTTTGGCAGTTAATACCCATCTTAATATTCATCTACACAACGCTGCTATTCAGGAGAATATCGAGGTGCCTGAAAATACTAAAAAAATCTTTAGCCATGTTCCTCAAGCTAAGGGCGGTTACTTCTATCCAATCGAACGCCCCGGGATTGGCGTCGATTTCGACGAATCAATGGCGGCAGAATTCCCCATCGTTTACCGACCACATGAATGGACACAAAGTCGCATCCCTGACGGTTCAATTGTGACACCATGATAAAAAAACACATTAGACACGACTCATTGTCGGTTCTGATGTGTTTTTTTATTGAACGGTGTAATGTAGGTACAATCATAATCAATCGCTGTTAATTGGCTGTATTCATAAACCCGACCATCCTCTAATAAACAACGGTTAGTAATCCGCATCGCAGGGGCCCCCTTCTTACATAAAAGTAGTTCCGATTCTGCTTTTGAAACAGCGATTGGTTGATAACTCGTAATGTAATGGGAGATACGGTAACCCTTATTTTGAACATACTTTTGAATTGAATGCTCAACATTTTCTTGTGATAACTCGGGGAAAAGCGTCACCGGTAACTTCGAAATTTCAATTTGTTCAATCTTATAATCGACAATTCGCAGACGCTTGAATGTCCAAATCAGTGCGGGTTCTTCTAGTTGGAAAATTTGTTGCTCCTCTAAGGTCGACATCGCTTGTTCCAAAGAAATCATTTTCGAGCGGATACGGCCATATGGTGTTCTCGTTAGCGAATTATAAATCATCGTATTGTTCCGTAAATTGTCATAGACATACATGCCCGAACCTTGAACAACCTTGATAACGCCAATTTCAGCCAAACTTTTAATCGCCTCTTGAACCGTATATCGCGATACGCCGTAGATTTGCGCTAACTCACGTTGATTGGGAATTTTACCATCTTTGAATTGATTTTGATAAATCTTACTAAGTAGATCCTGCATGATAAACTCATTCTTCTTCATGATTTCTCCTTAGGGGCTTTTGTTTTAATTCTATCACAAAATAAAATTGACAAAATGTCACCAACTCATTACAATCTAAAAGTAACTAGTTCATTACATTATGGAAGGAGTTCGTTACGTGATTCAAAATCGCATTAAAGTCTTACGCGCCGAGCGGAACTGGACCCAGGCTGACCTCGCCGAACGGACCGGTATTTCTAGGCAAGCCGTGATTTCAATCGAAAAGTATAAATATACACCCTCATTAGAACTCGCCTTTAAGATTGCGCAGGTCTTTGGGGTCGAAATAACAACCGTCTTTTCACCAGAGGAGGATTCAAAATGAAGCAACTCATCATGTTAATTCTGATTATGCTGTTAGCAGTTTTCATCTTTTTAGATCTTCACTTCAAACACAATAAGTCGCGGGCCTACCAGAACGATGAACGTTGGCAATTAATCACCATCAAAGCCGCTAAGGTGATGGCTATTTTTCTTGATTCAATCGTTATTTTACTGGCACTGGCCATGACTTATTTCTTACTAACTGATGGTGGTAGCGAAATGATGACCATCAGTGACGCTGTCAGCGATGCTTTTTACATCTACGCACTCAAGTATCCCGTTGAATATTGCGCCTACCGTTACTACGATCAAGTCTTATAATATTAAAACGTTAATTCGTTATAGAAAAGAGCGCCTTATTCATGTCATTTATCCAATTGAGTCTTACATTAATTCTGATTGGCGTGGCAGCCGGCATCGTTAGTACCGTCGGCGGTCTCGCATCACTCGTTTCATACCCTGCCTTACTCGCACTGGGGTTACCACCAGTCACAGCCAATGTCACCAACACCGCAGGCTTAATCTTCACCGGCGTTGGCGCGTCACTGGCTTCACGCAAGGAATTGAAACACCAAAAACGGGAACTCATCACACTTTTACCGCTAACCTTGATTGGCTGTATTGTGGGGGCCTTATTACTCTTTAAAATTCCAGCAGAAACATTCCAAAAAATTGTGCCCTTTTTCATTTTATCTGCCGGTATTTTAATCCTCTTACCCCGCCATCTCCAAGTTGGTCAACCCGCTAAATGGCAAGTTAGCCTCGCTTGGCTCGGTGTTTTCTTAGTCGGCGTTTACAGCGGCTACTTCGGGGCTGCTTCTGGCGTCTTGATGCTATCGTTGCTCTCAGTCATCAGCCAAGCGCCGTTTCAAGAATACAACGCCACCAAAAATCTGACGATGGGCCTTGCAAACTGTATCGCGACACTAGTCTACGCGCTTCAAACGACCATCAATTGGGGCCTTGTCTTGCCCCTTGGCATCGGCTTTTTGATTGGCGGCCTGATTGGCCCCATCATCGTCCGTCTACTACCAGAACGCCTAACCAAAATTGGGATTGGCATCGCCGCATTAGGACTAGCGGTTAGTTTGTTTATGCAAGCCTATTAAAAAAACTGACGACACAAATCGAAAGATTGTGTTGTCAGTTTTTTTATTGTTCATTTAATTGTTCCTGCAACCATTCCAAATTGACCTCGTGATGTCGTTTTGAATTGGCCATCATTTTGATAAACATCGGTTGCAGATTGGTTGCGGTATTTAATGCCGCTTCAATCGCTTGGATTTTTTCCTTAGTTTGTGCAATTTGGCTCTGCAAGAGTTCGCGCATTTGCGTTGGTTCAACTTGATCAGTGAATAGTAGTGGTGTGTAAAATGGGAAAGTAATCGGCTTATTCTGCCCGCCATAATGGGCGAACTGTTTTTCAAAAGCCGCTTCTCCCGCCGCCGTCAGCACATAGCGATTTTTCTCGCGCTTATCACTGGCATCATCCACTATTTTTTCAATCAATTGCTTTTCCGCTAATTGTTGTAAATTGTAGTAAAAAGAACCCTTCGTAAAGTTCAAAAAGAACTCGAAATAATTGTTTTCCATATCAGCTAATAATTCGTAGCCATAAGCACCTGGCTTTTTCTTCAATAAACCCAAAATTAGAAACTGAATCATTTGGCAGTCCCCTCACCCGTTAACTGCGCGATGAATTCTGGATAGCTCATTTGGCCAAGTGCGAAAGTACGACTCAAGCGATACATCTTTTCCTGCGGGGTTTCTGGTCGTTGATAAAGTGCTTCTAATTGAGCAGCTTCATCTGGCAGTACTGCGAGGACATCCTCTTGGTTGGCAAAAGCCGCGTAATAACGCAGGCCAAAGCGCCGTTGTGAGGCCGCATCGATATGAATGCCATCAGGGTTGGCCGTTAATTCGGCGGCGTTGACTAAATAACTATGGGGATCTTGCGCAACCACGTTCGCCATTTCCCGATTAATGTCATTGAATTCTGTCGCACTAGCGCCGAACCCTTCTTGGCCTAAAAAATCTGGTAATTGCCCGACAATAATGGGTAAGTTTGCTTGACCCAATGCTTGGCGTAAATGACTAAAAACCGCCGTTAATTTGGTAGCATATGTTTGATAACCGCCTTTTAGACTGTCGCTTTCCCCTTGGTGCCATAAAACGCCAATTAACTCGCTAGATTCCTGTGCGAATTTGACTTCAGCAATCGCGTGGCGCATCAACACTTCGTCACTCGCCCACTCATCGATTGAACTGCCCCCTTCAGCACACGGAATTAAACCTAATTCTTCATCCGGATGCGCCTGGACCCAAGCCGCCGCAAATGATGCTGCCGGCCCAACACCCGCAACTTCCCGATCAAAATGAATTGGTTCGGCCATCATTTGCCAGCGCCCATTGCGCAACATCTTCACGCGCTCGTGCCGCAATACCGGCACATCTTGAATAAAACCTCGCCCAGCCATATTTGACTGACCGATTAATAAAATTGACTTCATCATAAAAACCCTCCTGAAACTGATTTTCATAGTATAGTCTAATTAGACTATGAACGCAAAAAGAAAAACCAATTTAGATTTAAATTGGTTTTTCTTTTCTCAATTCTTCGTTAAATTCAAATACAAATTATACTGAACCGGTTTTTCTAGAATTAAATTCATTGTAACAACTGGAACTGTCTTGCCTTTTTTATTTCGCATCGATTCTTGACGCAATGACTTCTGATCAATGTTAACAAGCCCTAGATAATAGTAGTCGCTACCCTCATCATCACTCTTTTTTACAAATAGTGGCATCATTAATACACCGGATGCATTGCCTTGAACCATTGCTTGAACCTCTGGTGAATCTAATTTCCGTGGACTTCGAGTAAACATACGCATTATCTGGCTGTTCAAAAACTCATCTTCATACTTGATACCATCATCAATGTCTTGTGATTTTGTATAGGTAATAAATAAGGGACACGTATTGTAGGCTAACTTGTAGCCATTAACAACTGCTGATAAATCTTTTTCCCATCCCAAGAGTCGACACATATCTTTTCTTGTATATTTTTTCCCAATTGTTAATGGTTGAGTCTGATCATAATCATCTGCTTTAAATAGCCCTGTTGCTAGCACGTCATCAACTAGGTTATCAAAATTCAGATTACTTTGATAAGCCCGCAAAATTTCCTCATTTAAGTAATACTCGTTATTCGATAACATCACGTATGGTTCCATACCATACTTCTTTTGGTTTGTTTTTTGATAGAACTTTAAGTTTAATACTGATAGCATCGAATCTAACGTCTTCTGATCCACTCTAGCGTTTACTTGCTCGAGAGCCTTTTTGAAATCATCAACTGATACTACCCCATCTTTTTCAAACAGGAGTTTCAATAATAATAGCTCGTGAATTCGCATCCCATTTAATAACTCTTTAGACAACATTCTTAACACCGTATCTTCATAACTGTTAAGATGAACATCTTCTTTCATCTTCAACAAGAATTGATAATAGTTGTCATATTTAGCAATCAGCACTGAGCCATCAATCGAACCGTGCGTTGTAAAATCGAACAACAGCGGCATTCTGCCAAGACGTTTCTTCAAGTCTTGATAATCATCGCGTAACTGCTTCAATTCAGTCAAATTACTATTATTAATCGAATCATATACTCGTTGCTTGGCAACTTCGGTAAAATTGATCGTCGACATTCCGATAATTTGATCCGTACTCAACTTACTACGCAGACTATTCTTATTTCGTGAATGGTCACCCGTCAAAGCAATCGGAATCAAATAATTATTCTTGTAGTTCCCGATAAAATCAATCACCGTCACAAAATCTTTACGTGGAAACTTCCGCAAGCCACGGCCTAGTTGCTGGATAAAGATAATACTGGATTGCGTATTCCGCAACATCACAACTTGATTAATACAAGGAATATCGATCCCTTCGTTAAAAATATCAACTGTCACAATGTATTGATACCGACCAGCTTCAAAGTCTTGAATGACTTGTTCTCGATAATCAACATTATCTTCACCGGTCAAAGCCACTGAAGGATAGCCTTTAGTCGTCATAATCCGCGCCACTTCTTTGGCCTCATCTTTACGACTACAGAAAATTAACCCATGAACCTGATCACCAGAATAGCCATAGTAATTTAACTGTTGTTCGACATAATCCATTCGTTCAGAGGAAACCAAGTTCTGTAACGGTGTCTTCTCCTCACCAATTTCGCCGTTTAATTCGTAATCTGTTACACCAATATAATGAAATGGTGCTAACATGTCTTCTTCCAGAGCATCTTGAAGGCGAATTTCGTAGGCTAAATTGTAATCGAACAACTCATAAATATTAAAATCATCCGTTCGTTCAGGTGTCGCAGTCATCCCTAATAAAAATCGTGGCTTAAAGTAATCAATCACCCGATGATAACTGCTGGCACCTGACTTGTGCGCTTCATCAATCATGATATAGTCGAATTCTTCAGGATCAAACTGCGATAATGTACTTTCCTTAGATAACGTCTGAATCGTCGCAAATAAATACCGCGCATCTCGCTGGTTTTCATTACCGGATAAGATTCCGTATTCAGACCAATCACCACCTAAGACCTGATGAAAACTAGCTTTAGCCTTCTTCAAAATCTGTTCACGATGCACAATAAACAAGAATTTTTTAGGGCTCACATGTTTGACATCAAACGCGCCCAAATAAGTTTTCCCGGTCCCGGTTGCCGAAACAATTAATGCTTTTTGATGGCCTTCATGCCGTAGAAAATTTAATGATTTCAATGCATCTTTTTGCATATGATTAGGTGTAATCGCAATGTAGTCCGCAGACTCTTCAGCGACAGTTTCAATCGGTTCGTTTTTCTGACGATTAAAAACAATCGTTTGATAATCAGCTTCATAATCTGTAATCCACTCCGGTGTTAATGCTGCTGCACGTTGCCATTGCTGTTCGACCTCATTGATAACTTGATCAGTTAACGCCGCATTTTCATATGAAGTAATTCTTAAGTTCCATTCGTAATTACGAATCAACGCGGTTTCGGTCAAGTTCGAGCTCCCAATAATCATAGATTGGTATTCACCCTTATCAAAGATATAGCCCTTAGCATGAAATGAATCCGATTGATTTAAAACCCGTACTTCGAGATTTGGGATTTTCAACAGTTCTTTAAACACCTTGGGATTATTAAAGCCCAAATAATTAGACGTCAAAATACGGCCCGTGACGCCTTTTAAGGCGAGGTCCGCTAACTTAGGCTTCAACATCGTTAAGACCGCTTCAGTAATGAAAGCCACGGCAAAAGTGAAGCGCTGACAAGTCATCAGTTCTTCATCCAAATGCGTCTTAACATGGTCTTCTGACGTGTTAAATAATAACTTCGGCAGGTATTCGTCCTGAGAAATATAGCGCTCTTTATCAACCAATCCTGCTAAAGCTGAATTTTGTAATTCAGTCTGTAAATCCGTCATAACTGCTCCCTACTTGAACGTTAATTGACTCAAATCTTGTTTTTGAATGGCTTGCATAGCTGCCACATCTGCCGGTGCCCAGGTTAATTGGTCCAACTCAGATTGATGACACCATTTCATCTGGCTGTGCGCTACTAGTCCAAAACTTTCCTTTGTGAACTGTGCATAATAAACCGTTAAATGAACGTTGCCAAAATCGTATTGGTGCACATCAGTTGCAACTGCTGGCCCCACTAAAATATCAGCACCCAACTCTTCTTTTAATTCTCGCACCAAAGCAGCTTCCGGCGCCTCATCCGGTTCGATCTTGCCACCCGGAAATTCCCATAAATCTCCAAGAATCCGATCAGTAGCCCGTTTGGTACATAGAATTTGGTTATCTTTGATGATTGCAGCACCAACGACATAGATATCTTTCATGTAGAACACCTCATATAAACGATTTAAGTATTTACTATAAATATAGCATTATTAATTAATCCAACCAATACCACTTAATAAAATGCACTAAATACACATCCAGTAACAAATAGAATATAATTTAATTAACAATCTATAAAATATTATTAGGGGGAGAATATACTTGATTAATAAAAAAAATTTTGAGGATTATGAACTACTAGAGGATATCCGAAAAAAATTATGGACAGCTGATGGTAAAAGTAGAGTATCAATTATGGTAGGAGCTGGTTTTAGTAGAAATGCCACAAAAATAGATGATAGCTTACCTTCTATGGCTCTCTGGGATAATTTGCGTATAGACTTACTACACGCCTTAGGCGACAAAGAAAAGTATAAAGATATGACTGTACTTGAGTTAGGCGATGTATATGAAGAAAGATTTGGAATAATTAGTTTAGAGAATCTATTAAAGACTAAAATCCCTGATGAAAATTATGAGCCTAATACCTTATTCGCTGATCTTTTATCTCTTCCCTTTTCAGACATCTACACAACTAACTATGATACTTTACTTGAACGCGCCTCAAAGAACATCTTCACTCGACAGTATCAAATTATTCATGATATTCACGATATTCCTGGGTCTACTTCTCCTAGAATTGTAAAACTTCACGGTTCTTTCCCTTCCAACAGACCTTTTGTCTTTTCACAAAAAAGTTACAATGAGTACCCAACAAAATCCGCCCCATTTGTAAACATGGTTCAACAATCTATAATGGAAACAACAATGATTTTAATAGGTTTTTCTGGTGACGATCCAAATTTTAAAAACTGGATAGAATGGGTTTCTAATGCCCTAGGTGATCATCGTCCTAAAATATTTATGTTAGGCCTAAATATAAATAAATCGTTGAAGTTTTTATCCCAAAAAAATATTACAGTATTGGACTTCAAAAATATTTTTAAGGATTCAACCTCCAAATATCCCGAATTTTTCAAAGAATTATTTGAGTTCTTTTCGGATAATCCCAAAATAGATGAACGTAGATGGCCTCATACCAATTATCCTTGGGCTAACCAATCTAATCCTAATTCTAAAGATTTAATAGCGCTACTTGAGAATAATAGAAAAACTTATCCCGGTTGGTTAATTATGCCTAGTAAAATATCAAATCGACAATTGATGCCTCAAATAATTGATAACTATTTTATACGTTTAAAAAATGAAAACGATACATCTATTAAAGAAAATTTAGCATTCGAATTAGTATGGTTACTAAAAAATTATAGAATTCCAATTTCTAAATATCAACAGGCATCTCTCGAAGCACTTATTATAAATGCCTCAAATTACAATCATAATATTATTGATATAATACTATTCTTGATTAGAGAATATCGATTAGATGGTAATGATGTTTTTCTAAAATACGCCGAATTATTATCCAATAAACAGCTAAATAGTAGTCAGAAAAATGAATTGAGTTATCAGAAAATTCTGTGGTACCAGGACTCACTAAGTGATAAAAAAATTAAAGAACAAGTAGATTCTTGGAAAAATGATACACAATCTCTCGATTTCCTTATAAAAAAAGCCTGTATTCTTTTTAGTATTGATGAATCTGATGAAGCCTTATCTATACTCAAACACGTTCTTCAAACTGCACGTCAAATACAATCAATCAGTGCAAATAATTTCTTTGCACGTTCTGTTGAAGGTGTGGTTTTAACACTTTTACAGAAATATGAAAATCAATACTATAATGAAAATTATTTCAACCGTCTAATAGAATTAGATCAAAATTTTTGTTCCCCCTCTACTACAATTGAATATATTTCAAATTTCAAAAGAGAAAAAATACCAAATGCAGTTGAACGTACTAAAGACTTTGATGGAAAAACCATAGTTTCTCATTATATGGGAAATTATGGTATATCTGATCTTGCAGATGCTTTCTTCCTAATGACCTTACATGATGACTATGGAATAGGAATTGATGAAAATCATAGACTAGATATTCTTAAATATTTATTTAAATACTATCCTAAATACTCTCAGAAAAAAGTGTTTTATTTTGCTGAGCAAAAAGAACTAAATGTTTTTTTCTCAAAGGAGCAAATATATAATCTCAAACGGAACAAATAGATAGCTTATACTTATTTCTCACAAATGCATTAAAGAATAAATCTACCAAAAATATCTCGATGGTACTTGATGGGTTGTTTCGCCTTTATTTCATTCTTAATAAAGCGCAACGTATTAATCTTGAGGAAAGTTTATTAACTTTATACTCTTCTAATAATATTTGGACTTTACTTCAAATCAATGCGCGTAAAATATTTTCAACTTGTTTTTCAAGAGTACTCCATGAAAAACACGGAAAAGACTTAGAAATCTTTATAAATAGATTATTTAATCTACCTATGGTTGGAGAAAGTGGAACGAATTTAGAGAGCATTAAACTGGATAATTACTTTACTTTCGAACCACTACAAATAGTTAACGAAAACGACATAAAAATTGATAATATCGTCATAACCTCTTCTACCTATACTTTAAATAAAATCCTAACCTATTTAAAAAATAAATCTCTACCAATATCTGTTAGATTAGCATCTTGGAATAGACTGCTGGTTCTTAAAGAATCATCAACCCTCAATATTTTAGAACATCCCGAAGTACGTGAACTTGCTAAATCAATGTTATCTAATAATGATGAGATATTTCAAACTTATCTTAAATCTTATGCGGTAACACAACTGGTTAACGAAAAATCTTTCTCAATATATTACCTAAAAGAACTTATGAACACTCCGTTCAACGAAAGTTTTTCTTCAACTAGTGCTGCTATCGGCACTAACCTCCAAACTCAATTAAATGAATTTCGTAATTTATTAACTAAAACAACTTATGATCAGAAGATCTATACTAAATTAGTTATAAATATTGAGATTTGGTGGAGCAGTCAATACAAGCTCTGCAAAAAATATGAAACCGATACTTTGTTTTCTCATATATCAGATTTAGCGGCAATGATTGTTTTTATCAAAGAAGCTATCCTTAAAAAAATAAACAAGCAATTTTTCACACCACAAATGAAACAAATATTATCTAACTGTTATTCGGACTTAAAATCAGATGATGATAGTAGAGCGATGCTTTTATTACCTGGGATATTAAAGATAACAACTTCATTTTCTGAAAATCTTTTGCCACTGTTCAAAAATAACATATTAAGTGCTGATAAAACTAATATTGAGAATGCAGCTTATTTAATTCAAGATGTAGCTTTCTATAAAGATAGAAATGAACTAGAGTTAAATATTCGCGAATTAAAAATCATTCTTTTACAATTATTCGCTGTTCAAAAGGAATCTAGCCTACCTGCTGTTTCGCGAACAATTTCTTTAATTTTAGAAAATTCAAAAAAATTCTTTACAAAAAAAGAAAAAGAAACACTTGGCATTAATGTAGATCAGTTTTTCTCATCCTATCTTTCTATCGACAACCAAACAGTTTTTAAACAAGATATTTTCAATGAAATACTAATAAATTATTTAGATATTATTACTAAACTTCGTAATGAACGTATTAATGTTAAATTAGATCAATGGATTCATTTTTGCGCACGTTCAAAATACTCTGAAATTAATAGATACGAATCTATTTTAAAAGTAACCGCAAATGCCACTCTCGATAAATAATTCCAAAAAAATAACGGTCCCTATCCAGGACCGTTATTTTTATCCATTAAGTTAGCGGATTTTCATCCATCGCTGGTAAATATCTGCCTGCCAATCCGGCAATCACCGTCAGCAAACCGACGCTAATCAGACCGGCTAGGTGAATCAACTGGCTGGTGGTGTCCGACATTGCGACACTGCCACTGATTTGGGCAATCACGGTCGTCATGTCTTGTTGCCGCATTACGGCTAAGCCCATCAAGCCGATAATCAAAATAAATTGCATGAGGATACTACCGAGATACGTATTCCGATATTTAACGATTAAGGTTTGCGCGGGCGTTGTGACGCCAGTGTAATAAGCGCGGTGATTCAAAAGAATGCTGTTGGCACTGCCAAAGAAACTAATCAATAAGATGCCTAATAAAATTAGATGCGGCGTAATCATCAACCAAGCCCCCACCACAAAACCCAACAGTTGGACTTTTAAATCTGATAACTTCGAAAAGCGCCTTTGTACGCTCTTTCGAATAACTTGAGCTAAAATCATCCCCGCACCGTAAGTGACATAGGCGCCTATCATCAAACCCTGATTTTGAATCGCGACAAAAATATAGAGCATTAAGAATGTTTCAAACGCGCCGTTAATTAAGGCCGCAATCAAAATCCAACCTGGCATCTTCGTTTTAGTGCCACGCGTGATGATCACTCGCAAGACTAGCGCGACTAACCCAATGACAGCAACGGTAATTAATAACCAGACAAATTGGGCTTCAAAAAGGCGCAGATATCTCAGCGCAAAAGCCATCGTAGTTGCCCAGACAAACAGTTCCAAGTTATTAAGTGACTTGGTTTGTTCCACAAACACCGATTCATCAAGTTGCTTCACAAACGGTTCGAAGCGTTGCATGCCAATGAAGCCAATCAATACAAATAGCATGATGACAATAAAAACTAACCGATATGAAAAATGACTAGCGATGGTCAATAGACCAACCGTTACTAAGCTAAAAGTCAATAACGTTTTAATCTCGGTCCCCATCAAATGCCATTTCCAGACTACCCGCTCATGATAATAAACACCTTCATAAGTCGGCATAATCACACTGGCGCTAGCGCCCAAAATAAAGGCCGCAATATCCGTTAAATATAACCACGGCGAAATGGCTAATACGAATGAAGCTCCCGCAGCTAATAACATACTGATACTAGTTATTTTAAACGAATTCTGTACGTGACCCAGACTATTTACGAATAATAGCCCAGTTTTCAATGCGGTATAAAATAAGATATACGGCATATAAGATGCCGCGGTATGACCGCTATGTAACATCGTTAAGCCAATCAGCGGTAAGATTTGAATCAGTTTTGCGACCGCAAAAACGAGTCCTTGTTTAATCTTTTCACTGGTTTCTAATTGTTTGCCATTTACCATCGGTTATCCCTACTTTCATTGATTAGATAGTACCGTATATGGCGCCTGATTTCAAAGACCTGACGTTAAAAGCCTGAATTATTGTACAAAAAAACACCGTAAGTTGTCGAAACAACTTGCGGTGTTTTTAATTGGGAATCTATTCCCATTCCACTGTTGAAGGTGGCTTGCTCGTGATATCGTACACGATCCGGTTGACGTGATCGACTTCGTTAACGATTCGGACAGAAACCTTTTGCAAGATATCCCATGGAATCCGTGAGAAGTCGGCGGTCATGCCGTCGATTGAGTTAACGGCACGAATCCCAACTGTGTAATCGTATGTCCGGCCATCACCCATGACACCCACACTACGGATGCCTGGTAAGACTGTAAAGTATTGCCATACAGTTTTATCTAAGCCAGCGAGTGCAAATTCTTCACGGAGAATTAAGTCACTATCGCGGACAATCTTCAATTTATCTTCAGTCACTTCGCCAAGGACCCGAATCCCAAGGCCAGGACCTGGGAATGGTTGGCGCCATACGAGTTCATATGGCATGCCTAATTTTTCGCCAAGGTCACGAACTTCATCTTTAAATAATGTATTTAAAGGTTCAATTAAGCTAAATTGCATGTCTTCTGGTAAACCACCAACGTTATGATGTGATTTGATGGTTGTCGCAGTACTTGTACCACTTTCAATAATGTCAGTGTATAAAGTCCCTTGCGCTAAGAAGTCAATCCCGTTTAACTTAGTTGCTTCTTCGTCAAACACTTGGATAAATTCGTTACCAATAATCTTCCGTTTCTTTTCTGGATCAGAAACGCCAGCGAGTTTGCTCATGAAACGTTCTTTAGCGTCAACTTGGATGATGTTCAAGCCAAATTTACCGCCCAGACTTTCCATCACTTGTTCAACTTCGCCTTTTCTAAGTAAGCCGTGATCAACAAAGATGCTGACCAATTGGTCGCCAATTGCGCGGTGTAATAACACCCCAACAACAGAAGAATCAACGCCACCTGAAAGACCAAGAAGGACCTTCTTGTCACCGACTTGTTCGCGAATCTTTTCGATTTGCATGTCGATGAAATCGTTCATTGTCCAGTTGTCTTGGGCCCCACAGACGCCAAATGCAAAGTTCTTCAAGATATCGTTCCCAAATTCAGTGTTTTGCACTTCAGTATGGAATTGAATCCCGTAAATATGTTTGTCGCGGTTTTCGATGGCTGTAAATGGTGTGTTATCACTTTCAGCAACTGTCACATAACCTTCTGGAATTGCAGTCACTTTATCACCATGACTCATCCATACTGTTTGTTTTTCAGGAAGACCTTTGAATAAGTCACTGTCTTTGTCAGTCACTGTAATTTCAGCCTTACCATATTCACGTTCTGTTGATGCTTCAACATTACCGCCATTTTTGAAACTGATCAACTGCATCCCGTAACAAATACCGAGAATTGGAATCCCTAGTTCGAAAATTTCGGGGTCAACTGAAAAGGCACCATCATCGTAAACACTCATTGGGCCGCCAGAGAAAATAATTCCTTTAGGGGCGATCTTCTTGATTTCTGCTGCTGTTGTCGTGTTAGGCAACAATTCAGAGAAAATCCCGAATTCACGGATACGACGTGTAATCAATTGATTATACTGACTACCGTAATCTAAAACGATAATCTTATCGAAATCTTGCATGTCCTTTTGGGCCAAACAACTCACTCCTTTTTTTAAAAAGCAATTTGGTGTGGGCTACTTGTGGTCTAATTGGCGGTTTACGGACCAGTCGTTGACGACTGGCCCGTAAATCGAAATTAGTGAACAAGTAACACCAAATTGCTAGATTCATAACACTAGTCAAACTATAATGTATCTATTCTACTGATTAATCATGAAAACGTCAATGGATGACAGCCATTCCTGTGAAAAAACTCATTCTATCATTAATATTTTCGTAGAAATACCTTATCGATTAGGTGATGTCGCGTTTTATGCAAAATTAAATCAGCGCGGTTTCTTGTTGGTAAAATATACTCTGTTAAATTACGTAAATCAATGTCGCGCCAGACACGCCGGGCCATCTTAAAGGCACTAGCGCGATCACTAATCGCATAAGGATAATAGTAATTCGTTGGATCATCCTTCGCGAGATCTAACAAGAGGTCGAAACGTTCTAAGAACCACTTCTCAATTAAACTTGGATTGGCATCCACGTAAACTGAAAAGTCAAAGAAATCACTGACATAAATTTGTTCGGTCGTCGGCAATTGTAAAACGTTGATTCCTTCGACGATTAAAATATCCGGATCGTCGATGATATCAAATTCATCCGGAATAATATCGTAAATTTGATGCGAATACTTGGGCGCTTTAACCGGCGCCACATTATTTTTCACAGCGTTCAAGAAACTAATCAACTGTGGCATATCGTAACTTTCGGGGAAGCCTTTTTTATCGAGAATCCCTTTTTGCTTCAATTCAGAAGTCGAATATAAAAAGCCATCGGTCGTAATCATTTGAACCGTCTTATCCGGATAAACCCGACTCAGTAATAGCTGCAATAGCCGCGCGGTGGTACTCTTACCGACCGCGACACTACCGGCAATGCCGATAATGAATGGTGTTTTGTGCGGTTTGATTTCTAAAAATTCAGACTGCTTAATTTGATTTTCTTGGAATTGTTCATACTTCATTTGTAATAGATGACGGAGTGGGACGTAAATGTCACTAACATCCGTTAACGAGATGCGGTCGTTTAAGCCGCTGACTTGCTGTAATTCATCGTCCGTAATGGCGGTGTATTTTTCGCCACGGCCGTGAAAATAACGCCATTCTTCTCGCGAGATTTCATAATAGTTCATCTCGTTTTTCATGCTTTAATCCTCCCAGGGCTTAACTAACTGCTAAACGGTTACATTTTACCATAATTAATATTAAAAAGTGGGGCTAAGACAAAATATTACTTTGGTCTTAGCCCCACTTATTTCGTTATTTGGTTAATGTATATTTTTCTGGATCGACATTATCAATCAACGGTGAAAGTGCATCAGTTGCTAACAAGGTCAAGCGATGCATTGCTCTTGAACAAATCGTGTAGAGCAACTGCCGTTGATCTTCATGATTGTAGTTAGCGGCACTGATTTGCCAGCCAATAATGGCATCAAATTCCAAACCTTTAGCTAAGAAACTTGGGACCACTAATGTCCCGGCTGCTAAGCGTTGGTTTTCGGAACGAATCAAGGTGACTTTCGTACCTGTTTCCTTGAGCATCTTCGTCAATGCTTGGGCTTGCACCAAAGTCTTGGTAATGATCGCTGTCGACAATTTGTCGGCTTCATTTGCTGCTAATTGGCGGTTGACATCAGCCACTAGCTCAGCTTCTGATTGGCGCACAAACAAGTTTGGTTTATCGCCAACGCGATTGAAGGCTTCGATGGCTTGACCACCTTTTAATAAGCCCTTGGTAAAGTCAGTCACTTGTTGTGTTGACCGGTATGAACGTGTTAATTGCACCACTTTTGTATTTTGGGCATCAAATAATTGTTGGACTTGTTGCAAGAGATTTGTACTGTTGCCCTTAGTGAAAATCGCTTGGTTCAAATCGCCCAATAATGTGAAGCGGGCCTTAGGGAAGTGGAGCTTCAAGAAGGCCAATTCATAAGGCGTGTAGTCTTGAATCTCATCGATGAAGACAAAGCGCATATCCCGTTCGCCTTTTTTACCTGTCATCAAATCGTAGAGATGAAGATATGGCGTGACATCTTGCAACGTCATCTGCTTAGCCTTCAATTGCGCGACGAAATGGGTAACATGGTCTTGCCATTGCTCTTCTGTAATATCGAAGTCGGCTAACTTCACAAGTTGTGGCACAACCCGTAAGAAGTGAATATATTGCGCCTGGATGCTTAAGAAGCGATTACGTTGAATAGACCGGCGAACCGGTTTGAAGGCCTCTAACACGATTTGCTTGGCGATAAACTTGCTTTCAGCATCACCCGTCTTGAAATCTTTACCAGACATCAATTCGCGGATTTCTTCATCACTCATATTTTCGGCTTGTTCAGTCACCCAGTCAGCTTTGGTTTCATGATCAACCTTGTGGCTCAATGTCCGCAATAAGCTTTCTTTAGTGGCATCTAACCGATTGCCAAGATGATAGTTTTCATTGAAACGGTAATAAACCTCGCTGATATGCTCTTTTGTAATCAAGACGCGGCCCTTGACCTTCATATCGCGGAAGCGCATGTCGGCTTTTTCAAGATGCGCAGCGTATTTTTTAACAGCCTTATAAAAGACGAGACTTTCTTTTAAGCGACTAATCCGACCATCGGTTTCGTTAACCGGTGTTTCGAATTGGTCAAAAAGACTCTGGACGGCCATGTTGGGTAACCGGCGGGCCACATATTGGAAGTAAGTCATTTGAATCATATTTTGTTCGCCCAATTCAGGCAACACATCTGCGATGTAGTCGTTGAATAATTGGTTAGGCGAGAACATAATCACTTGGCTCGAATCTAAATTGCCCCGATAGCGATAGAGTAAAAACGCGATGCGTTGCAAGATAGCTGATGTTTTCCCTGAGCCAGCTGCCCCTTGAACGAATAACAAATCAGCATCGGTATTACGGATAATCTGATTTTGTTCACGTTGAATCGTCGTGACGATACTCTTCATCTGCGTATCGGATTTTTCACCTAACACTTCTAATAACATTTGATCGCCAATCGTTTCTTGCGTATCAAATAAGGCCTTGATTTGGCCATTTTCAATTAAGAATTGGCGTTTAAGTGAGATATTCACATCTTGCGGGCCGTCTGGTGTTTGGTACGTCACCGCACCCGTCTTACCTTCATAGTAAATTGATGAAATTGGTGCCCGCCAATCATAAATTAAGAAATGATCGTCGGTATCCGTAAATGAGCCTAAACCGATATAAATTGATTCGGATTTAGGTTCACCCTTTTCTTGAAAATCAACCCGGGCAAAATACGGCGTCTTTTCCATCTTTTGCAAGGTTGCCAATTGCCGTGAAGATTGTTGCCACGAGTGATTGCGTTCTTGTAGCATTTGCCGCTGTTGTTCAATCGAAACGGCGGTTTCAGTCATCGCGGAATCGTTGTTGAAGTTAAGGCGAACATCGTTGAAGAAGTTCTCGTTAATTTCTTTTTCTTCCGATTTTGCGCGCTTAACAGCCCCTTCAAAATGGGTTTCAGCTTTTTTAATTAAACCAATAATCTCTGTTAATCGGCTTTGTTCCAATGATTTCTGTACGTCAGTCAAAGCAAATGCCTCCCTATTTTAAATAAATAGCCCTACCAGTTTAACACTTAATTCACATGAGTGCGAGTCAATCGCTTACCGAATATTGCCATCTGTTAGTTATCTATAAACCAGCGTAAAAGCCGGCAGCGGCCACTAAAAGGCCCAGGCCATAGGTCAAAAACCAGTAGCCCAAGAAGATATGATACCGGCGTCGAAACCACAATTGGCTTAACTCACTATTTAAGGTTGAAAAAGTCGTATAACCACCGAGCACACCAACACCTAAAAAGAGCGTCATCGGCTGACTCAACTGAGACGCGGTCAACCAACCCAGACAAAAACTCCCGGTCAAATTAATTAAAAAAGTGACTAGTGGGAATTCACTAGCAATGTGATTCCCAATTCGCGTCAATTGATACCGCAAAATGGCCCCCAGCGCTGCACCAAAGCCAACTAATAAAATGGTCATTGTCCGTCCCCCTCTTCTTCAGTGCGCTGGGTCAGTCGAACCGCCCAGTAATCCGCTAATAAACTCAACAAGACGCCCCCAACCATGCTGATTCCGACGTACCAAGCAAAGGCCGACCACTGTTGGTGATTTACTAGCCGAATCGCATCAACACTAAAGCTCGAAAACGTCGTAAAGGCCCCGAAAAAGCCGGTCCCAATTGCCAAGGCCAATTGGTCACTCAAATGTAAGCGTGCCACGATATAGCGCATCAAAAAAGGTAGGCAAAACGCCCCAATCAAATTGACGCATAAAGTCCCAGACGGAAACCCAGTTGGCTGATTCAATACCAATCCGATTAAATAACGCAAGATACCACCGAAAAAGGCAAAGCTACCAACGGCTAAACTCTCTTTTATTTTCATAATCGTGACCTAACCTCTTCTTGTTTTTATTCCTTCCATACTAACCAAGTTTGACCGAATTGTAAATTGACCTTTAATTTTTAAAGTATCTAGTGTATCCTCTTAAACAACTTTGTATTTCGAAAGGATTCTAGTCATGACTAACCTTGCACTTGTCATTGTTTTATTGGCGGCTTTAATGACGCCGCTTCTAATGGCTAAATTTAAAATGACATATCTGCCCACTGCTGTTGCTGAAATTATCGTTGGGATTATTTTAGGGATGAGTGGCTTTCATTTAATCGTCGCCACCCCAACTTTAACGGAACTCTCAACACTTGGCGTGACCGTTTTGATTTTCTTAAGTGGGATGGAAATTGATTTTGATCTCTTTAAAAAACAACCCGCACCAGCTGACCCCCAATTAAAAGTTCAACCGAGTCCGGTCAAATTAGCGGTTATCAGTTTCGCCTTTATCTTACTAATTTCATTTGGTTTAAGTGGTTTACTCGCTTGGAGTGGCCTCTTCAAAGATATTGGCCTGGCAACCATCCTCTTTTCAACGATTGCCCTGGGTGTCGTGATTGCCGCGCTCAAGGAAAAAGAACTGCTTAGCCAACCACTCGGCCAAACAATTCTCTTGATTGCGGTGTTGGGTGAAATTATTCCGTTGGTCGCACTGACGGTTTATTCAGCCCTCAACAACCCGGGTTCGAAAAGTCTCTGGCTCTTATCATTGATTTTTGTTGCTGCGATTTATTTATTAGTCCGCTTCAAAGGCGTCTACCATTTCTTCGCCCGCATTGATAAATCCACCACACAACTCGATATCCGTTTGGCTTTCTTCTTAATCATCACACTCGTGTCAATTGCCGAAGAAGTCGGCGCCGAAAGTATTCTAGGGGCCTTCTTAGCCGGGATGGTCATGAAATTACTACGACCGCGCGAAGAAACAACCGATAAATTAACCTCCATCGGCTATGGTTTTTTCATCCCCATCTTCTTCATTATGACCGGTGCCAAGTTGGACCTCCCTGCACTTTTAAAAGATCCTAAATCACTGTCATTGATTCCCTTTTTCTTTATTGGGTTCATGCTATCTAAAGCCGCGACTTACTGGATTCTCAAGCGCCGCTTTAAAAAGACTAACGCGCTTGCCGGGACTTTCTTAAGTGCCACTACCATCACCTTAGTCCTGCCAATTTTAACAGTCGGTTTAAATTTAAAAGTGATTACGTCACAACAATCCGGGGCCTTCACCTTAGCGGCCATTTTAAGTTGTATCCTCGGTCCAATTTTCTTCAATCGTTTTTACCAACCAACCCCTGAGGATTTACCGCGTAAACGGGTTAAATTTATTGGGGCCAATATTATGACGATTCCCATTGCCCAACAGCTATCAAATGGCCTTTACACCACACAGCTCTTCACTGATAATCAAAGTAATTACGAAATCTACCACAGTGCCGCCGACCTGACTTTATTGCCAGATCTCAGTGAAGACAGCCTAGTTGCGACTGGTGCTTTTGATGCGGATATTCTAATTCTTGGTTATCTGAACCATGAACAAAATTACCGTCTTGCCCAATTAGCACTAACAGCCAAGGTGCCACGGATTATTGCGCGTTTTGAAGCTAAAAATATTTTAGATGAAAAATACGATCATCTTAAAGAACAAGGTGTTGAGGTCTTCAATACTTATGAAGCCAATATCAGTCTTCTTCGAAGTTTGATTGAAACACCTTCTACGCTTCAAATTATCGATAATACTGATGCGGGCCTCTTTGAAGTCACCGTTCAAAACCGACGCTTCACTGGCTTACAGATTTCCAACTTACCATTTGTGGACCAAGTTACTATTAGCCGAATTTACCGCGATCAAGAGCTGATTATGCCCCACGGTGACACGCAAATTCACTTAAACGATCACTTGATTTTAACCGGTAACAAAAAAGCTGTACCAGCGATTAGACGGCAATTAGAAACCCGCAACTAATCCTTGTTAACCCTCGCACATTTCCTTTAATAGGTTTATAATGAAACTATCATAATTAAAGGATGGTGCAGATATGAAACAAGGAACAACGATCCTCACATTGGATAATGGTTATCATTTGTGGACGAACACGCAAGGAACAGGCGATATTCACTTACTTTGCTTACACGGTGGCCCTGGTGGCAATCACGAATACTGGGAAAACTTCGGTAAGGAATTAGCTGATCTTGGTGTGCAAGTACACATGTACGACCAACTTGGTTCATTTTATTCTGATCAACCTGATTACTCAAAACCAGGCAATGACCAACTATTAACTTACGACTACTTCCTAGACGAAGTTGAAGAAGTCCGCCAAAAACTCGGCATCGACAACTTCTACTTAATCGGTCAATCATGGGGTGGCGCATTAGTTCAAATGTACGCTGCTAAATATGGCCAACACTTGAAGGGTGCGATTATCTCAAGTATGGTCGATGAAATCGACGAATATGTAACCAACATCAACAAAATTCGCGAAGACATCATGACTCCTGAACAATTAAAATTCATGCAAGCCTGTGAAGCTAAGAATGATTACGATAACGACGAATACCAAGCACTTGTTGACAAGTTAAATGCTGGTTACGTTGATCGTAAACAACCATTAGCTATCTCACATTTAATCCCAACAATGGCCACCGACGTCTATGGCGTCTTCCAAGGTGACAACGAATTCGTTGTGACTGGTAAATTGAAGGACTGGCATTTCCGTGACCAACTCCACAAGATTACGGTCCCAACGTTAATCACATTTGGTGAACACGAAACAATGCCAATCGCAACCGCTAAGATCATGGCTGAAAAGATTCCACATGCCCGTTTGGTCACAACACCAAATGGTGGTCATCATCACATGATTGATAACGCCCCGGTATACTTCGATCACTTGAAGACATTCATCAAAGACGTAGAAAGTGGCAACTTCAAAGACTAGCGTGCTAGCTGGCATGTTTAGTAATTGAGCATTAATACAAAAATGGTAATGATGGTGTTTTTCAACCATCATTACCATTTTTTAGTTAAGCGCAGGAAGCTGTTTCAAAAAGCACGTTTAACGCGTCTATTCAAACCATTCATTTTTAAAGTTTGACACCAAAAAAGCACCTAGGATTTAGTGAGAATCCACCGTAATCATTGCCCAGCGGATTTTCATCATAGCTTAGGTGCTTTTTTTACGTCTTCAGTTAAGCTTGCTGATTCGCTTTTTTTGAAAGATAGTTATAAAAACAGTCGGTACTTTCAAAAAGAGGCGCTAATTCTTGGTTAATATCACCGATCATTTCTTTAAAGAGCGCTTCAAAATCAGTTTCTAATTCAGCAATAACTTGTTCACCCAACGGTGTTAAACAAATAAATACTTTACGTTGGTCTTCAATGTCGCTCCGTTTTTTCGTAATCAGCTTCTTTTTATAGAGAACATTGACCTTGCGTGAAATTGCCGGACTCGTAATATCAAATAACCGTGATAATTTGGTCACTTCAACACTCGGAATTCGTTTCAGTTCTCGCATAATTAAATATTGATCGTAACTCAAGTCATGGCTCACCGTCATATGATTAATTTTATGATAAATTTGACCAATTTTAAGGTACCATTCATTAAACTGATCCACACTGATCTTAGCAGTTACTTCGTTTGCCATTAGAAACCATCCCTTTTATTAACGTTATTAAAATTCTACTTTCGTAAAATATAATATTACTAAAAAATAGCATACATGTTACAACTTTTAAAGATATACGCTCATTCAGCAGAAACCATTCGCCCGATAATAGCGATAACTTTGTTTCATGTGAAAATGAAGCGCTATCTATGCTAGAATAGAATTAATTAAAGCTTTCGATGGAGGTCATTACATGAAACGCATTACACTCTACTTAGTTCGTCACGGGCAAACCTATTTTAATCGCTACAACCGGATGCAAGGTTGGTCCGATTCACCCCTTACCGAAAAAGGCATTGCAGATGCTGAACTAGCCGGCAAACAACTTTCAAAGGTGAACTTCGCCCAGGCTTATTCAAGTGATCGCAGTCGCGCGATGGATACAGCTAAAATTATTCTTAAAAAGAGTTTCTATCTCGATACACCCTACACAATTACCCCTCATTTCCGCGAAGAATTCTACGGCTACTACGAAGGTGAAGATTCAGCTAAGGCTTGGTACATGACGGGCGCTAGCCATGATGCTAAAACTTTCCAAGAAATCATTACTAAATATTCGCTCGACGCTTCTAAAGACTTCATGAAAGAAGCTGATCCTTTTAACGACGCTGAAAATGCGGCTGAATATTGGGCTCGCGTTGGTAAAGGATTCAAACAAATCCGCTCAGAATGTTCAGATGGTGACAACGTCTTGATGGTCAGCCATGGTACAACCATTCGTAGTATCGTTGGTAAATTTGGCGATGGTCAATTTGACGTGACAGTCAGTCCAATGAACGGCAGTATCACAAAAGTCGTTCTCACTGATGAAGGCGTAACGGTTCAAAGTTACAATGAATTAACGCTTTAAAATACGATTACTAAAGGGGTCTGGGACAAAAGTAAATTTTGTCCCAGACCCCTTTTTAATCGCCGAATATTGATAGTCTAAACGTGTTCTATCGGTCATATCCTTCCGGTTAATCCTCAGGGCATACCCGATTTATGGCACACACGCTTTAGTTCCGTTGATATAAATTAACTACCGATTGTCTGATCACCATTTCTGGATCAACAATCTTTTGCTCAACATCTGATTGTTGGCCTTCGACAATCGCCATTAATTTAGCCACACCCATTTCAATAATTTGGGCAGTCGGCTTTTTAACTGTCGTCAATGAAGGGGTAATAAATTTAGCATAAGCCATATCATCAAAACCAATAAATGAAATATCGCGCGGGATTTGATAACCAAGTTCAACACAGGCGCTAATCGCACCAACCGCCATATCATCATTTTCACAAATAACACAAGTTGGTATATTACCACTAGTGAGAATCTCCCGCATCAGTTCATGCCCACTTTCGGGACGATAATCACCGCTTTTAATCAATGTTGGGTCCACTTCAATCCCATTAGCCTCAGTCGCCTGCATGAAGCCCTTAGTCCGCTGTACCGATGATTCAAATGAATCAACCCCCCGAATTAAAGCCAATTTGCGATGGCCCATTTGGATGGCATAATTAGTTGCCAACTGACCACCTAAGCGGTCGCCAATCGCATAATTATTAATATCATCTCGCTCAATCACTCGATTCAAAACAACTAACGGTAAGCCTAAGTTATGCACATATTCAATAAACTCATAATCAGATTTGGACTGACTAATGACGATAATCCCGTCGTAATTATTTATTGAGATATACTGGCCCGCCGTTGCTTTGGCAACACTATTAATTGAAAGTGAGTAACTTTTGGGCAACACTGCTTGTGCTTGAGCCACCACATCGGTCATAAAGCTGTTGGACGTCCCCGTTTCAAGATTGGTAAAGAAAATCCCAATCATATAAGAACGATTTGTTACTAAACTCTTCGCGTTAATATTGGGGACATAGCCGATCTCCTTGGCGATTGCTAAAATTTTCTCTTTGGTGGCTGGTTTTACCAGCTCACTATCATTTAGTGCTCGTGAAACCGTCATATGCGAGACGTTTGCAAGTTGTGCAATCGTTCGAATTGTGACCGTTGTCTTATCAGCCTTTTTCACGCCGCATGCTTCCTTTCTGTACGCTCTTAGAACATTGTACCAGAAATCATTGCGCACACTGCATATAAAAAAGAGCCTTCGATAAATCATCGAAGGCTCCAACTCACTACGCTTAGAAAAAGTCGAAGTAATCGTGCGCATTATTATAGGCAATATTTTGAACAACACGCCCTAATTCTGCAGGATCGTTAGGCACACGACCTTGTTCTACTAAACGGCCGTAGAAGCTACATAAAACACGTCTGAAGTATTCGTGGCGGGGATATGATAGAAAGCTCCGAGAGTCCGTCAGCATCCCGACAAAGTGTGGTAAGAGGCTTTGTTGGGCGAAGACTTGTAACTGTTGGGTCATCCCTTCAGCCGTATCATTGAACCACCAACCGGCGCCTAATTGTAATTTTTGCGTGGTTCCGCCTTGGAAACAGCCCATCATCGTTGCCAATTCTAACCAATCATTACTGTTTAATGAATAGAAAATGGTCTTAGGAACATCTTCTGTTTGTTGCATCTTTGTGTAGAGTGCGCTGATATGTTTAACAATGTCAGGTTGTGTGCCAACAGCATCATAACCTGTATCTGGTCCAATTTTAGCAAACATTGGGCGGTTTAAATCGCGATCCGAATTGATATGGAATTGCATCGTCCAGTTGAATTGCGTATTAAGTTTCATCAAAGCTTCTAACAACATCGTCAAATATTGATTGATTTCATGTTCGCTGAGTGCAGAATTATTGATCCCTTTAGCAACAATCGCATCCAATTCCGCTTGAGTCGCTTCTTCAAAATTGTAGGTCAGTAGCGAATGATCCGATAAGCGCCCACCCATTTCATTGAAAAATTCAAAGCGTTGCGTCAAAGCTGTTACAATCGTTGCAAAATCATGGATCTCAACTCCAGCCACTTTTCCAAGCGTCTTCAAGTAATCACCAAAACCATCCCGATCAATTTGCATCAATTGATCGGGACGCATTGCTGGTAACGTCTTAAAGCCGTTGGCAGCTTCTTCCGGTTTTAATAATTGATGATATTGTAAGTCAGAAGCGGGATCATCGGTTGTGCAAACTACTTGTACATTTGAATTTTTTATCAATTGCCGTGGCTTGAAGTCGTCTGTTTGTAAGAGTTGGTTAGCCTTTTCCCAGATACGGGGTGCTGATTCAGCGGTCAAGCGTTCATCGATATGGAAGAAACGGCGTAATTCCAAATGTGTCCATTCGTAAAGGGGATTACCATAGGCATTTTCGATCGTCTTAGCCCATTCAATAAATTTCAAATAATCGTCACCATCACCAGTGGTATACTTCTCATCAACGCCGTTAGCCCGCATTAAGCGCCACTTATAATGATCACCATAGGTCCCTTCGTTCAACCAGATGCGAGTGATGTTGGTGTAATTCTTATTTTGATAGATTTCTGAAGGATTCAAATGGCAGTGAAAGTCGATAATCGGCATTTGCGCTGCATAATCGTGGTATAACGTCTTGGCCATGTCATTGTCTAAGAGAAAATCGTCATCTAATAATTGCATATCATAACGCTCCTTCGCTATTTATGTTATCGTTAACATTGTATTCGAAATAAAAAAGAAAACCGCGCGAATTTTCCTTAACATCATCAATATAGCGCTTTCAACAATGCTTGTCAATCCTTCCTACCAATAAAAAAAGACCAATTAAGCAGGCTGATAGCTGCGCTTAATTAGTCTTTTTATTTATTCACCAAATTTGGTTTCTTTTAAAACAATCCCGCGATATAACCAGGTCGTAATGACGTAATACACGGCGTATAATACGATGAAAATGCTGAATGGAATCCAGATTTGATTATACGGATCAATCATCAGTTCTTTGAACATCTGCAAGCCGAACAAGACGTGCACAACGCCAACAATTCCTGGTAATAGGAACAGGGCGCCGATTTCTTTGGCAATTGATTGTTTCAAGAGATTTTGACGTACGCCGATTTTAGCCAACATCGTGTAACGTTTGACATCACTAGCGGCTCCTGACAAAATCTTGAACATTAAACAACTAGCTAGCATTGCTAAGAAAGCAATCCCGAGGAAGAAGCCCATAAATTCAAGACCACTGAAAAACCCGTTGGCTATCTTGTAGCTAGCGTACTTACTACTGTCAACTTGTGAGTTGGCCTTCAATTCTGGATTAGCTTTAAGTTGTTCTTGGTATAGTTTCTTGATAACTGGTAAATTAGCACTAAAGTCCTGCACGTCGTAAGTCTTAACAATCTTCGTTGAACTTGCGATTTGCGCAAAGGCTTCATTAGAAACAAGTTTAACTGCTTTGGCCGTTTGACTTGGTACTTGAATTGATCTGAAGAGATAATTATCCCCTTTTTGAAGCTCACGCAATGGAACTTGACGCACCTTCGTTTCAGAAGAAAGGCTACCCGTTTTACCATATTCAATGGTTAATAGCGGTGTTTGTTTAAATTGCTCTGTTCGATAATAAACGGTTTTGCTATCTTCTTTCACTTGATAGGTTGCCGTTTGTTTAACATCTTTAAGCTCTTTAGTCAGTTTTAAAGCTTTTTGGGTGGGTTGGTTTAAAACAACATCATAGGCCGAAGCTGAATCGGCAATCTTGGGAATTTCATTTTGATAACCAATTCCGACCGTAATCGCGCCCAATGCAAGTGCAAAAAGCATCGCCACTAAAGCTAACATTTTCGTGTAGTCTTTAATCCGGAAACTCAATTGCGCTAACGTGAAGTTATTTAACCCTTTATTACGAATCTTTTCATTGCGCTTTAAGAGCATCAATAACCACCCGAAAAAGGCGTTAAATAGGAAGTAGGTGCCTAGCACGATGGTCACTAATGCGATCACTAAGCCCATCACTTGGAACGTCGCGATTGCCGTCATCATGTAATAACCAACTGCTAAGAATACGAGTCCTAGCACGATTTGAATCAGACGCGCCACTTTGTTTTCTTTAATCCGATTTGGTTGTTGATCATCATGGAGTAATTGCAAAACAGGGGTCTTCAATAATTGATATTGATTAACGACCGCCGCAATAATGAACAAAACGATGAAGAAAAGCAACGTCGCAATGACTGCCGGTAAGTAAAATGGTGAGAAATGTTTAATGTGCATGTCTAACCGCGAAAGTAAGAATTGACTCACAACTTTCGTTAAACCAATCCCAATCGCCGTCCCGATTAACGTGGCAGCCGTCCCAATCACAAGCGTTTCAGCCGCAATTAGTTGAGCAATCTTACGACCTTTGGCCCCCAACATCATGAACATCCCGTAGTCCCGGCGCCGCATACTCATCAAGAAGCTATTGGCATAGATAATATAGACTAGTGTGATAATGCCGAGCAACACAGAACCAATTTGGAAGACAATTGCCGCCATACTAATTGGCGAATTACTCGTCACAAAATCCTTATTAGTCGCTAATGCTTCAAACATGTAAAAAATGGCACTCGACATAATTAGACCTGAAAAAAGGACTAAATAGTCTTTAAACCGGCCTTTAATGCCAGTTAATGATAATTTCCATAGCATATTTAGTCTTCCTCCTAGTGATTAAATGTTCCTAATGTATCTAAAACTTCTTGGTAAAAGGCTTCACGTGGCTTATCACCACGCACTAATTCTTGTCCAATTTGGCCGTCTTTGATAAAGAGGATCCGTTGGCAATAACTGGCTGAGAATGGATCATGGGTCACCAATAAAATTGAAACGCGTTGTTCTTCATTTAATTGGGCCATGGTATCCAATAATTCGCGGGCACTCTTAGAATCAAGCGCACCGGTTGGTTCATCCCCAAAAAGAATCGCAGGATTATGCACTAAAGCCCGAGCAGCAGCCACCCGTTGTTTTTGTCCACCTGATAATTCAGTAGGATATTTATTTAAAATCGCATCGATTGACAATGTTTTGGCAATTGTGGTGATTTTTTCACGGACCTTTTTCCCAGTCACGTTTTGGAGCGTCAATGGTAATGCCATATTTTCATAAGCTGTTAAGTTTTCCAATAAGTTAAAATCTTGGAACATAAAGCCAATTTCTTGGGCTCTAAAGTCGGCTAATGCATTGCCTTTTAAGCGACTGATTTCTTGATCATTAATTTTCACTTCACCGGCGGTTGGTTTGTCTAAAGTTGATAGGATATTTAAAAGCGTCGTTTTCCCTGAACCAGAAGCACCCATAATGCCGACGAATTCGCCACGTTGCACATCAAAGGTCACGCCTTTTAAAGCTGTATATTGTTTTTCGTTAGCTTTACCGTACGTTTTTTGTACATCTTTTACGCTAACAACTGTTGGTGTATCCATAGTTAAATGCCTCCAAATTTAATTAATACAACTAGTATATCGGATTAGATTGATTGCCGCCCGTTTTTGAAATGACAATTTGTTAATTTGAAATAACAAGTTTGTAAGATGGATTTTTTAAAATTTCATGTGAAACATCAAAAAAATTTTGTCTTCCTAATTAACTTTGACTATAATAGGAACATTGCTATTTTCAGAAAAGGGGTATTTTTGTAATGGATGAAATTGAACCAAAAAAGAAATACATTACCTGGCAAGTCCTCGCTTTAATGGACTTTGTCACGGTAATTGGTTTCGATGATATTATTTATAACTTCCAAAACCAAGGGATGGCAGTTGTCTTCTCATGGATCGTGCTATTATTCGCTTATGTCTTACCTTATGAATTAATGGTTGGTCATTTAGGCTCAGCTTTCAGTAAAGATGGCGGCGGCTTATCCAGTTGGATGCGCCACACCAGTGGGGACGTTTGGGGTTACCTCACTGCTTGGTGTTATTGGGTTGCCAGCTTGCCTTACTTAGTCGATGTTGCCAACTCAATGGTTGTTTCCTTCTTCTGGATTATCATGGGGAACGGTAATATTGAAGATAAGTTGTCACGGGCCACATTCGCGCTCTTAACAGCGGCTATCACCATTTTATTCATCTTCTTCCAACATAAATTTACAGCGTCATTGCAAGTCCTCAGTATTGTCGGGGGTGGGGCAATGTTTATCATGACGATTTTATTCGTTCTCATGACATTTGCCGGTCTATTTAACGGCGCCCACATCGCCACCCAACCAATGAACTGGCATACTTTTATTCCTAAGTTCGATCTACATTACTTCTCAACTATCGGCCTTTTAATTTTCGCTATGAACGGCGCCGAATTAGTTGCACCCTATGTCAGCGAAATGAAAGATGGTAAAAAAGATTTCCCTAAAGCCATGATGGCCCTCGCCTTAATGACAGCCTTCTTAACCATCTTCGGTTCATTTGCGATTGGGGTCTTCTTCGATGCCAACCACTTACCTAACGATTTAAAAATGAACGGTTCTTACTACGCCTTCCTAGCCCTCGGTCAACAATTCCATATGGGCAAAGTCTTGCTCTATATCTTCGCTGTTACACAAGCCATCTACATGGGCGCTCAACTGGCGATGTTACTCGATGGTGGCACCCGCATCTTCTTATCTGACACTGCTAAGAAGTTTTTGCCTAAGGCCCTCACAAAGACTAACAAGCAAGGCTTACCAATCAACGGTTACTGGTTAACCACTGGGATTTGTACTTTCGTGCTAGCTTCAAGTGCCTTCTTACCAGCCATCAACGATATCTTTAATTGGTTATTGAACATTAACGGCATCGTCTCACCATTTGTTACTTGCTTCATCTTCGTGGCCTTCTTACGGGTTCGCTTTAACAGCGACAAATACCCATCAGAATACACGTACATCAAAAACAAACCCTGGGCGATCATTGTTGGTTTCTGGTGCTTGCTTATCACCGCATTAGGGACAATCTTCAGTATCTTCCCACAAGATGCCACGCCAGGCACTTCTAAATACACCCACGAATTGATCTTAAATGTCGTGGTTTCCGTTTCATTAATGGGCTTAGGGGTCATCCTCCCATTAATCGCTAAATATCAACGAAAAAAAACAGCCTAACTAAAAACGGCTAAGACCTGCTATTTTGCAAGGTCTTAGCCGTTTTTTTATTTAAGCTTGATGATATTTCTTTTCTAAGTAGTAATAGATTGGTAGGCCAATCAACGTAATGCCTAATCCGATTAAGGCTAAGACCGTTTGCGTGAATAACGTGTTAATCACAATAAACGTTCCCCCAAAAATCGCAATCAATGGCACCACTGGATATAAGACTGCCTTGTAAGGCCGCTTCATTTCTGGTTCGCGTTTGCGCAAGATAATCACTGCAGCAAAGGTCATCACATAGAATATCCAGATGACAAAGATTAACATGTCCGTCAACGTATTAAAGCCCCCGACAAAAATCATGCCAATTGCAATCACTAATTGTAAAATCCCACATAAAATGGGAACCCCCGCTTTTGATAAGCGGCTGAGTTGCTTGCTGAATGGTAAGTGTTGTTCTGTCGCCATCGCATATGGCACGCGCATTCCGGTCATTGTATAACCATTAATTGCGCCATAAACTGAGATTAAAATCCCGATGGTCACTAACTTCCCACCAAAGCCACCAAATAAATGACCTGCCACTTCAGCAGCGGCGTTTTCGTTACCAGCAATCTGTGAGATTGGTAATACTAATAAGAAGACTGCATTAACTAAGAGGTAAACCACCATCGTTCCAAAAAGACCTAGCAAAATTGATTTTGGTAAGTCTTTTTCTGGATGGCGCATTTCCCCGGCAATATTCCCAACATGAATCCAGCCATCGTAGGCAAATAATGTTGCTAAAACCCCATTGCCCAGTGCTGATAAGACATTGTTGGATGCGCCCGTCCCCGCTACGGTAAAGAGTGAGACATGACTTGCATTGGTCCCCGGGTTAATTAACCCAAAAATAATAATAATGGCTAAAGGAATTAATTTAAAAACGGTCGTAAAGGATTGGACAAAGCCGCCTACCTGACTGCCGAGGAAGTTCATAATTGTTAAACTCGTTGCGACAATCACTGCAACCGGAATCTGCCAGCTGGGCGCCCATCCGAATAAATTCAAACATTGCGTTGCAAAGATAATTGATAGTGCTGCAATATTGGCCGGGAAATAAACCGTGGTTTGTGCCCAACCTAGTAAGAAGGCGGCGACGCTACCGTAAGTTCTCTCGATATAACGCATCATGCCGCCGGTTTCTGGAATCGCAGCTGCCAACTCAGCAGCTGTTAAACCAGCACAAATCGTGATGATACCACCAAGTAGCCAGGCTAACATTGTTAACCCCGTTGAGCCGGTGACCTCTGTTACTGATGATGCTTTAAAAAAGACGCCTGCGCCGATAACAGTCCCCATTACTGTTGATAAGGCGGCCGTAAAGCCGACTGTTCGATTTAATGCTTGGGGTGGTGTTTGCGTTTTGATATCAATCACTCCTTCCTAGATATAAAAAAACATTAGTTATCATATTTTAAACTAAACCATATAACAGTTAAAGCATTTTTTGAGGATAACGCTGTTGAAAATCAACGAGCGCACCGATTAAGTTAGCCTCAGAATGATACTGACTGATTAAAAGCGGTGTTGCTAAAGGCGCTATTTTTCCTTGCGTTAATAATGGCTGGCGCTCGAGTTCAATGTTCGGCACTAAAAAATCGATTTTGGCAAGAGCGCCCCCTAAAATAATGGCATCTGGATCAAAACTATATTGTAAATTATAAACTGCTTGCGCTAAATAACGATACAAGTCTGTTGTCAGCTGGTGCGCGAGCAAATCACCCTGTCTCGCTAAGGCAAAAACTTCCGCTCCGGTCAATTGTGCATGGGCTTTTTGATTATATTGGTGCGTTAAATGCGCAATTGTTCCCACTGCATTCAGTGGTCGCCCATCTGCCATTAACATCGCCCCAAACTCACCACTAAGCAGATGAGCACCATGTTGAATATGCCCGTCAATAATCACTGCGCCACCAACGTCTGCATCAATAGCCATGTATAAAACATTCCGCAAACCTTGCGCTGCCCCACATTTTAATTCAGCCAAGGCGGCACAATTAATTTCATTTTCCATCATGACGGGTAACCCAAATCTTTTTTCTAATTCACCTTGGATTTCGAAATTGTGAATATAAGGGATGGCACTAGCACCTTCGATGATTCCAGTTGCTTTATTAACTGCACCTGGCGTACTAATACCCACGCCAACTACCTGATTTGACAACTGATATGTTCGAACAATTTTACTTAACATCGCGTAATAAGCATTTAGCGATTTAGGGGTCGTCACCATTCCTTGTTTTGTTAATTCATGAGCATTGTTATCCCATAGAGCGTATCGGATGGTAGCGCCCCCCGCATCAATTAGCGCTAACTTTGTCATTTATGAATCCCCCCATTCACTAAATTAAGATAACGATTGTTAACTTATTAACTTATATAAAAAGTCAGCACACCGTTCTTTATAACGCTTTCATTCTAACATAAAATACCACGAACTGCTATTTAACTTAGAGCGGACAACTTCACAATAATGTCCGATGATTTCTCAATCAGAAAGCGGTACCATTTAATTGTGAAATAATTCAGAATAAGGAGCACCATCATTATGAAAACAAACTTTGATTTTTTAATGCCTAGCGTTAACTTCTTTGGCCCAGGCGTCATTGAAAAAATTGGCGAGCGGACAAAAATGTTAAATATTACTAAGCCTTTAATTGTAACTGATACTTTTTTAGAAGGTGTTCCCAATGGTCCAGTTGCGCAAACACTTGCTTCATTAGACCAAGCTGGGATTCAATATAGTATCTTCAACGGTGTTGAACCTAATCCTAAAGTCCGTAATATTCAAGCTGGCAAAGCCCAATACCTCGCAGAATCTTGTGACGGTCTGATCACTGTCGGTGGTGGTTCCGCTCATGATTGTGGTAAAGGGATTGGCATCTTACTGACTAACGGCGATGATATTACCAAATTAGCCGGTATTGAAACTTTGGAAAACGCCCTACCACCACTATTAGCCGTCAACACAACCGCCGGTACAGGCTCAGAGTTAACCCGTCACTGCGTTATTACAAATGAAGAAACGCATCTTAAATTTGTTGTCGTTTCTTGGCGGAACATTCCCCTTGTTTCATTTAATGATCCGATGTTGATGTTAGATGTGCCAGCTAAATTAACAGCGGCAACTGGGATGGATGCTTTTGTCCAAGCCATTGAACCCTATGTCTCAACCAACCGCAATGCAATTACTGACGGTCAATGCCTCCAAGCAATTAAGTTAATTGAAGAAAGCTTACGTGAAGCTGTTGCCAACGGCCATAACATCGAAGCACGGACAAAAATGTGCGAAGCCGAAATGTTAGCCGGTATGGCTTTCAACAACGCCGACCTCGGTTACGTGCACGCCATGGCCCATCAACTAGGCGGTCAATACGATGCCCCACACGGTGTCTGCTGTGCGCTCTTATTACCAATCGTTGAAGAATTCAACATTGTCGCTTGTCCCGACCGTTTCGCAGACCTTGCCCGAGCAATGGGTGAAAAGACAGATGGCCTTTCAACAAGAGACGCCGCTGAACTTGCGATTAAGGGTATGCGTCAAATGGCAGCTGATGTTGGCATTCCAACTAGCATCAAAGCCATCGGTGCTAACCCAGCCGACTTCGAAATGATGGCCGAAAATGCTTTGAAAGACGGCAATGCCTTTTCAAACCCACGCAAGGCAACTAAAGCCGAAATCGTCGCCCTCTTCCAAAAGGCGTATGACGCTGAATAATCTAAATAAAACCAACCGTCTTTTGCTGGCGATTGGCTTTTTATTTGTTTCATGTTACACTTAACGGGGAAAACAGCCGTTAATCAAGTTGTTTTAACCGACTAGATTTTTTAAAGGAGCGTCAACAACATGTCAACTCAATTTGATCGTCTAGGTTTAATAATTGAATAACTGTTTGGTCTTTTTTTAAGGGCGCTTCTATTGACTCTATTTTTATAATACTGCTAATTAACGATAAGAAGCTGCCTACCAGCTTCTTTTTTTATGTAAAAGATTCCCTTAAAAGGGACCAAGTCAACCAAAAAAGGAGTCTCATATGCAAGAAACAACCATCGCACAAAAACGAGTATTAATCACTGGCGTTAGCAATCGCCAAACCAATTTTGACTATACTATGCGTGAATTAGGTGAATTAGCCCGCGCTGATAACTTAGAAGTCGTTGGCGAAGTACGTCAAAATATCGACCAAGCCAGTCACCGGACTTATTTCGGCAAAGGTAAGGTTCAAGAAATCAAGGCTGAAGCCGCTCAAGCTGACGCTGACATCATCATCGTCAATGATGAACTATCCCCATCGCAAATTCGTAATCTCGAAAAAGAATTAGAGATGAGCATCCTTGACCGAACACAATTGATTCTAGAAATCTTTGCTAGTCGTGCCAAGACTAAAGAAGCACAATTGCAAGTTGCAATTGCCGAAGCGAAATATCAATTACCCCGATTACATCCTTCAGAAAATAAACTAGATCAACAAGGCGGCGGGGGCTCAACTAACCGTGGGGCCGGTGAAACGCAACTCGAATTAGATCGTCGTTTAATTGAGAAACGAATTACTAAGTTAAAGGGTGAATTAGCCCAAATCGATCAACAACAAGAGGTTCAACGCCGGCAACGGACTAAAAATGCCGTCCCCGTTGTGGCCCTCGTTGGTTATACTAACGCTGGTAAATCAACAACGATGAACCGTATTTTACAACGTTTGAATCCAGATACACCCGAAAAGCAAGTTTTTGAAAAGGATATGCTATTTGCAACCCTTGATACAAGCGTTCGTGAAATCGTCCTCCCCAATAAACAAAAATTCTTATTAAGTGATACCGTTGGTTTCGTAACTAAGTTGCCACATCACTTAGTACAAGCTTTTAAATCAACCCTAGCTGAAGCTGCAGGCGCTGATCTCTTGATTCATGTTGTCGATTATTCAGATCCTAACTACCTCGACATGATGAAAACAACGCAAGAAACCCTTGATTCCTTAGGGGTTAAGGATATTCCGGTTATTGAAGCATACAATAAAGCTGACTTAAAACCAGACACCCGCTATCCTGAAGTCGATGGTACCCAAATCGTTTACTCGGCGCGTGATGAAGTTGCCATCGATGCCTTGATTGCCTTAATCAACAAGCAGCTCTTCGAACAATACCCAACACTTAATTTCCTTATTCCATTTACAGAAGGCCAAGCAGTCGCTTACTTAAGTGAGCGCGCCAATATTTTGGAACAAAGTTATGAAGAAGAAGGTACCAAAATCCGAGCACAAATCAGTCCCGATTTATTAGGCGCTGTTCAAAAATATATTCAAGAATAGCTTAAAAATAGCGTCGAAAACAGTAATTGTTTTCGACGCTATTTTTTTAATTATTGATATTTTTGAAATACTTTGTCAGCTGCTTGCATAATCCGTTGTATATCAGTCGAATCGATTTTGGGTATTACCGGGCCATCTTGTTCATAGGCCAATGAAATTGATTCTAAGGCTTTTTGCGCACGAGGACTTAACATCACGTAGCGTTTTGTCCGTTCGCTATCGCGCATGCCTAAGAGCCAGCCAGCATCCTTTAAACGATAGAGGTCTTCTTCGACCAATCCCGCATCAAATACGATTTGTGCATCAACATATCGCCCAGTTGTCATCTCATTAATCCGTTGTAATAAGATAGCATCGTCTAAACTGATATTAACGTTATGGCAAATTTCTTCTAGATGTTCAAAATAACTAAGACTGGCCATACCAGCTTGAACGGTCTTAATCATTTCGTTTACAGAATCTTTTCTATTTAGGTAATATACTGACATTTTGATAACCCCACTTCGTTCGGCTTTAACAACCTTACTTGATTATCTTTATTCTATACTAACAAGTACTGAATAAATCTCGGGGTTTTTTCAAATTTCAAAAATATCGCGAAACAATCATTAATCATTAGCTTCGGCAATGTTTTGAAAGTCGTAATAGTTTGATTAGCGATTGGTTATCGTGAAGGTGATTGGCTTTTTAAGCGGGTCATAACCCTTGGTTGCCGATACCTGGACTAAGCGATAGGTATCCGGGTCAAGATGAGTAATACGAACCTGCCCATGTTCATCACTCTTCAAGTTTTCAATAAGAACTCGGCCACTTTGATCTTGTAATTCGTATTTCGCACCTACTAGCGCTTGGTTCGTATTACCGTCCACTTGATTTACGATAACCGTTCCTTGTAACTGCTGGCTTTCAATTGTTACTTGTTCAAGCTGCGTCGCTTGTTTGATTTCAATTATTTGATGCTTAGTTTGTTTTTGGTACCCTGGAGCAGCTGTAATTTGTACGAGCCGGTACTGACCTGGAACTAAGTTCGCTACCACAACCTGGCCAGTTGCCCCTACAATAATTTGTTGGCGGACAACTTGGCCAGTCAACGTCTCTAATCTGAAAGTTGCCCCAGCAATCGCTAATTGCGTTTTTTGGTCCTTATCAGTTAACAAAAAGCTCCCGTATTTAACGTCAGGTTTTTGGGGTTGGGCGTTAATTGCAACTACCGCCGTTTTTTGATCAGTAATGACAACCTTCTTGACTGTTGGGTTAAGCTCATAACCAGCAGGTGCCTTGATTTCTTGAACCGTATATTGGCCCACCGCTAGTTTGGTTAATTTAATCTGGCCCTGACTATCAGTCTGATAATAACCAACTTCCCGACCACTTTGATCCTTAACCTCAAAATACGCTTTAGCAATCGGTGCGCCCTTTTGAGTTGTATGTTTAATCAATAACTGACCCATCTGTGCTTCATCCGTTACCGTCAGTTGCGTTGCTCGCGGTGATTTCTCAGACAATGACACAATTCTTGGACTAGACGCTAATCGATAACCAAGTGGGGCTTTTACTTCAGTCACGCGATAACGCCCAGGTTTTTGATGTGCTAACGTCGCCCGACCGCTTTGATCTGTTTCAACTTTAGTCTCCTGCCCAGTTTGGAGTGACTCGACTTTAAAAATAGCACCTGATAGCGGCTGCCCTTTTAGATTTATCTTATTAATCGTTAAAGTCTGCAATGGCATCTCAACGCGATTAGCCTGTAATTGTAGCTGATTTTCACCATACTGACTGACTTCTAATTGTCCTTGTTCAAACGCCAATTGATAACCAGTCGGTACTTGCAAGACTTCAACACGGTAGTGACCCGTACTTGCATTAGGCAAAATAATTTGCCCAAAACGATTCGTTATCAATTCCCAAACCGTTTGGCCTTGATCATCTGGTTGCTCAGCCGTTAACCGGATTAAAACCCCAGCAACCCCTTGAAGATGATTATCTAAAACTCGAATTTGCAACGGATTAATTGGCGCCGTCACTTCTCGTTTGTCGGTAAAACGGACTTGATAAAGCCGTCTTTCATGTGCCTTAATTGTTACAAATTGTGGCGTTTGATCTAACTGATAACCAGTAGGCGCTTGTCTTTCTTGAATCTGATAGCGCCCAGGTTTTAAGTTCGTAAATCGTAATTGGCCGGCAGTCGTTTTTTGTGTTTGCTTCTGCCCTGTCGTCAGATTTGTCAATTCAAAACCTGCATTGTCCAATCCTTGTCCTTGTTGATTGGTTTTGTGCACGATGATTTGTTGTTCTTCAGTCACCTTTAAACGCTGATTTTCAACGATCAATTCGGTATTCTGAGCACCATTCGCGCCCACATTTGCGGTTTGAACTGTCGTTAGCGGTTCATACCCCTCAGTGGTCGCGGTTTGTTGATAGGTCATTTGCCCTGTTGGGACCTGGCTTACTGTTACTTCACCATCTTGATTCGTTTTTTGTGAGATAAAGACCGTTTGTCCATTATCCGCCGGTATCGCTGTCGTTAACGAAAAAACGGCATTCGCCAACGGTTGCTGGGTGATCGCATCACGAACTTTAAAAGTAACATCAGCTACCGTTCGTTGCAATTGCCAATCCACTGTGTTTTGGTGGTCATTACTGATGGTCAACGACTGAACACGCGTAGTTGGCTGGTAGCCTACCACAGTCGTTTCTTGGGTTACTTGATAGTCACCAACCGGAATCGCTGTCACAGTTACTTTACCAGTCGCGGTGGTCGTCACTGTTTGCTCATAACTTTCTTTAGAACCCACTCGCTTGAGTTTTAAACGAACGCCTGCCAATGGTTTACCTTGCGCGTCAGCGGCCTTCAAAGTAACGTCATGACTAGTATCAGTCCGTTCTATCTGATGAATAAATGAAATATCAGTTGTCGCTTGATTGAGCGTTATTTCCTGGGAAATATCAGCTAATTGATAGCCATCTGGGACCTTGACTTCCCGAACTTGATAGCGACCTGCTGGTAATTCACCAATTGCTACTTGCCCATTATCATCAGTTTGGACAGTCCGCTGTTGTTCATTAGCCATCGTCGTAATTTGATAACGTACATGCGGTATTGCTATCCCTGATTCTGAGAGGCTCTTAATCTTGAGAGTTTTAGACTCACTAATTGCCTTAAACGTCGCTTGGGCCGTTTCATCTTTAGTGACTGTTACGACTTGATCATTAGCACCCACAATCCGGTAGTTAGGTAACATTTTCGCAACTATTACCCGATAATCTCCTGTTGGCACACTGGTCCAAGTTACCTGACCGTGATCATCCGTTGTCCCTATTTTTTCGTACGTCTTATCTTTATCCGAATGCATTTGCAGTTGAACACCTTTAAGCGGTGCACCTGTTGTCTGATCCGTTACAGTAGTTGTGATTTGGCCACTAGTCTTAGCAAAAACTACCGTCGTCGTCAAAGATTGATTAGCACTAACGGTAACTGTTGGCGCCCACTGAGCCTCACTGCCCTCCGGATGGGAAACTACTTTTAGTTGATAACGTCCAGCCGGCAACGTCAATTCTGCCCAACCGTTCTCATCACTAGCTGGTCCAATATAACTCTCACTTGTTTTCTGATTGACTGCCATCAAAACCACATTGGAGACAGGGGTCCCATCTTGCAATTGGGTCTTTACAACTAAATTCCCCTGTCTGGCATCCGTATAATATAGGTGATACAGGTTATCACCATTCTCCTTAATTTCAATCAATTCATCTGGCTGAGTTAATCGATAACCGGTTGGGTCTATAACTGAACTGACGTGATATTGCCCCGGCATAATGCCACTCACCGTGTGGCCAGTCAATGTATCAATAACTGTCTTAAAAAAACCTCGATTGTCAGAACTTAATGTATAGTTGTATTTACCATTCACCGACTTCAAATTGATTTTAGCATTGGGAACAGCCTGCTTATTATCGTCAATCCCACGAATGACAAAAGAGTCGATTGGAGATTGTTTCTTAGTATCAGTTGTTGTTGCTAGTGCCGCTACATCTAAAAGGCTCAGCATTAAGCTAACAACTGTCAAAATAACTGTTAATTTCCGAAAATAATGCTGTTGCTTCAATTCTATCACCTCATTCTATTTCGTCTTGAACAGCGTAGACCCCTTGTCCTGCTAATGCACCAAAGATGGCACCGACTTGAGTTGTGGCACCACCAGATGGTGTATTCGGGCTCATACTTTGTTGAAACATTGCAATATCTTTTTCAACCTGAGCATGGTGTTTGAGAAAATCAGCTTGATGTCGATCCTGATTTGCATTACCTTGCCCTTGTTGTGTTTCTTGTTCATGCTTCGTTGTTTTGGCGTGTTTTTTAATCGCTTTTTTAGCGTGTTTATTGACACTTTTTGAAGTAGTTGTTTTTGTTAATTCGGTCGTTTCAGCTTGGTTCTGAACAGTTTGTTCACTAGCCTCTAGCGCCGTTGTTTTATCGCTTGTATTAGTCGGCTGTTGCGCCGCACCGTTTGTCTCATGGGTATCTTGTTGCGTTGCAGGTACTTGTTGCGCCGTTACTGGCGATTGATTAGTTGTCTGTTGGGCGGGCTGTGTCTTTGAGACCGGCTGCTCCACTTGAACAGACGAACTTGAAGATGACGAATCTGATGATGACTCGATTGTCTTAGTGGGATAGTTCTTGACTGTAATATTCAATTCGTTGCCCGTTAAAGCATTCGAGTTCTCTTTACCAACAGCGGTATCGGCTGCTGATACTTTTTGAACTTGCTGCACCAAAAATGTTTGTGAAAAACGGTAAACGCCTAAACTAAGAATTGTTAGGGCGAGGATTTGTTTGCCTGATTTCATAGTTTCCCCTTCTTAATCGCGACCACTAGATCCCCAAATTGTTGCCAGTTCAAAATAGTAGGCGGATTTTTCCAAATTAATTGTTCGCAGGTCAACGTGCTTGAATAAAAATCAGATAGATAAAGATCCGTCCGTTCATCAACGGTCGTTTGCACTTCGATATTCAGATTGTTAAAGTAGTTGACTGTTTTCTTCATATATTGATTATAAAGTTTGCCCTGTGAGAAATCCACACAAATATAAACGCGATCTTTTAGTATTTCAAGCGGAATATTTTCGATGCACGCAAACATATAATCATAATACAAACTGGCTTGTTTCCGCCAATCTAAATCCGTTTCTTGCTTGGTGGTGAATAATAAAATAATTTGATGAAATAGCGGGTTAGCTTCTGCAAAATAGGTCAATTGTTGTTCATCAATAAACGTTGTCGGTTCTGTATAAAAGGTTAAATGTTTCGTGTGAATTTGATCTAAATCATGAGCCAAATTAGCTAAAACCCTTTGCGATTGGGGGCTATGTGCTTCATCTTTCATCAGCATATTTTCAACTTTATCAACGAATTGGCTGGTCTTTTGGGCGACGCCATTTCTAAGATTGGGGGCTAAATAGTCAATTTCAAGTGGGACGTAACTTTCAGTAAATAAGAACGTCAGCAAACCTTCTGCTTCCACTTCTAATGGTACTCGCAAAAGCTGATAATTAGTCGTTAACATGTCCAGCACTGGTTGCCATAACGGCGCCTGTTGCAGCTTAAAGTCAGGATCTAACAAGTGTTCAGTGAGATCATTTTTCCCGCGTAATCGTAAGGATTGAACCTTAAGGTAAATTTCTATCTTCGTCACTGTGGTGGGTAATAAATTAATCTGAAATTGATTTCCCAGCGTCGCTAACATCTGATCGACGCTCTCTTGGAATATCGCCAACGGTTTTTCAATCCCATTAAAATAACTATAATAAATTTCAAAAATAAACTGACGAATCTGCATTTCAGGACCAACCAACTGATTCTTTTTAAATTGGAGGTTAAAGTGATCCGCAACTTCCGCCATTTCCTTCCGTAATTCATAAAATTTAGTTTTCCCAATGAATAGGGCGTCACAAAAGTCAGTGGTTTCGTTTTTGCCTGGATTCAATAAACTAAATTCAAACATCTTGAATAAGTTAGATTGCTGTAAGTAGTCGAGTCGAATTTTACGAACGATTGATTCACTAATATGACCGCTTTCGAAGATCCCATCCCCGTTAATTCTTAGGTAACTATCAGGACTGACCACCGCTAAATCCGCATTAACTGTCTCCACATATTGGCTAAGCTTAAACTTAGATAAGCCCAACAACTTCATCGCGCGGTTCACCGTTAGATAGTAATCACCATGATCTGCGACCAATTCCAACAAATAATATTGATAACGATAATTCAAATCTAGAAATTCATTATGGATTTCCACTCATTTTCCTCCAGATTAGATTTCAGCTTTTTTTTGATAGGCCATTTGGACCATTAATTGGTAAGGGTCGCTACCTTCAACAACCCCACTACGGCCAGCCATCTTATGTGGCCCACCAGTAATCCAAGTGTGCGCAATCGCTAGTTGGTAACGATCCGTTAATTCCTGAATCGGCGTCAATCCCACTGATTTGATAATGGCCAAAGGGACCTTGGCCATGGCATTAATCCCCCCATAAACCACCCATTGGCCAGCTTCTTGTTTAAGCTCATAAAAAGGCAAGGCCACTCGTTCACCAATCGCATAAATGGGCCGTTGGAAATGCTGTGCTTGCTCGTAAATATCGGTATCTGCTAACCCAGCATAGTTTAAGCTAATATAGCCAGCCTCAATTAACTGGGCGACTAATTGATCGAGTTGTTGTTGATGCACACTATTGACTTCTAATTGTGCCGGTAACAAATCCTTTTCTTCAAATAAGCCCGTTGCTGGTTGAACTTGGGAAATAATTTTAGGTTTAGCGGTTTGTCCGGCTAAAGGATGGGGGGCCGTTGGGTCACCACCCAGTGCTTTTTCAACGTATGGTGACACATCGACAACCGCGTTGCGCCCTCGATAATAAAAATAAAGATTCATCACTGCAAAATAGAGTAACACTAAAAAAACAATTAGATTAGTAATACCTCGTCCAATTGCTTGTGCTCTAAAGTAGTAAATACTCTTATATAATAAGTAAAAATCACCAATTAAACAGATGATTGAAAAAATTCGGTTTTTAACCCGATTATTAATGTTTAAGTAGCCAAAATAATGATTAATGATATCCAAAAAAGATAGCATTGCGCATTCCGCCTTTCAATATTAACAGCAGTTCGCTATTGCGTTGCACTACCACTAGTAGCTTTAGCCGTATTAGGGACCGTTGCCGTTGATGATGCTGTGCTACTACTGTTATTAGTTGTTGTTTGATTATCGCTGGTTGTATCGTTTGAATCGGTTGGTTCATCATTTTGCGTTGTATCAGTCATGTCACTTGAGCTAGTTTCCGTCGTATGTTCTGTACTTGATTGTTCTTGATCTGTCGACGTTGCCGTTGATGATGCGCTACTTGATACTGATTCTTCTGGTTCGCTAGATGATTGTGCACTTGTTGTCTCATTACTTTCTGAATGGCTCACTGATTGACTACTGCTTACACCACTTTGTGAGCTTTCTGAAACGGACGTCTTTTGCTCCGTCTTAATATTAGCGACCGGTTTAACAGTATTAACAACGACGTTCGTGGCGCTCATCGCAATAATTAATGAAATAATCGCTGCTGGCGGCACGATTGGGGGCGTATGAAATGCCATAACACTCTTCCTTCCTATCTACTCATTTTCTTGACAGTCTTCACAAAGACCGTATAACTCAAATTGATGGCCTTCAACTTGGCAGTTGGGGAGTTGATCACTGAAAAAATCCAGTGGACACATCTTCAATTCAATCACCTTGCCACAATTGCGACAAATAAAGTGATGATGATGACGATGTTCAAAATCACACTGATACTTCACGTGGGCCTGTTCGCCTTCAGTTTGTTGCTCGACTAAGCCAAGCTGTTCAAAATCTTTAATATTACGATAAATGGTATCGTGACTCATCCCTGGAAAAATCGACCGCATATGATCGTCAATTTGAGTCACTGGAATATAATGATTTTCGTATTGCGCTAAATAAGTCAACATTTCGCGACGTTGCTTTGTGATTTTAAACCCGTTTGCTTTTAAAACGGCCAGCGCCGTCGTCATTTCACTCATTTTAATCGATTCCTTTCTTAATACCTGCTATTCAGAATAACTGATTATAGCATTAATCGTCGTCATTTTAGTTTTAAATGGTTTAATTGCTACACACTATTATTATACGCTCTTATAACGGTCCGTGACGAAAAACAATTTCCCCTTTTAACAAATTTTAATCAAACTCGAGTAAAAATAGTTGCAATTAACCCGGTCAAGCGTTATGATATTACTCAGATGGTTTTTAGGAAACCGTCTTCATTGGCCTTCTACCAGTGTTTTAGTTATTTGAAGGGAGATTTTAATTATGCAATTACAAAACAAAACTAATAATTGGTATCACGTTTCACTTGATACGCAAACTCAAAAATTTATCGCAACTGCAACGAACAATGAAAAAATCAGTGCAAGTGGTATTACAATTGAACAAGCTGTCCAAAAATTAACATTTAAAGTGAAACAACCTAACCGTGCAAACAAGCAACAACTTGCTTAAGCACTAAGTATTGAAATAAAAGCCGCCCAAAACAATGTTTGGGCGGCTTTTTTTATGCTTGTCGTAACTGTTCAATAATTGCCGTTAATGTCTTTTGCGTTGCTTGCCAATCATCATTCACAATAATTTGTGCTTGATCATGTAACGGCCCTGACACCATTAAATCGCGTTTAAATTCCGCACTCGCAATCCGTTTTTGAATAGCTTCTGGTGAATCGTTACGCTTTTCTAAACGACTAATTAGAGCTGTTGCTTCCGACACGGTTAAAAACAAGACCGTGACTTGTTTACCAAAAGTTTCCAGATAAGTCTGGGCCCCTTTGGTATCCACGACCAAGCTAATTAGTGGTGACTTATCCCATGCTAAGTCGAGCGCTTCATATGAAGAACCATATTGATAACCTGAATAGGTTACAGATTCAATCAAGTGTTTTTGGGCGAGTGAGGCTTCAGTTTCAAAATAGTAATCTACCCCATCGACTTCGTTATGCCGTTTAGGCCGCGTCGTATGCGTTACGACTTGGGGAATTTGGTACATTTTAGTTAGCCAATGACTAACCGTTGTTTTACCACTACCGGTGGCGCCTGTAATTACTAGTAACTGTTTTTCTACCATTTTTATCCCACTTTTCATCTATTTCAATTAAAAAAGTTTGACCCTTCCTTCTCAGGGAGAGCCAAACTTTTTCTGTTTAATATTGATTTCTTAACTAAATTCGACGGCCAAAGTCAGGTTTATAATATTGCATTGACATGGTTGTTACGCTTTGACCAGGTGCTGGTGCATGAACGTATGAACCGTTACCGATGTAAATCCCAACGTGATGTGCTGAACCAACGCCACCCCAGAAAACAAGGTCGCCCGGTTGTAATTCTGATAATGATACTTGTGTCCCAAGTGTGCTTTGTGCTTGTGATGTCCGTGGTAAGCTGATACCAGCCATCTTAGCTGCATACATCACTAAACCTGAACAGTCAAAGCCACCAGGTTGTGATCCACCCCATGCATACGGTGTGCCGATAAATTGTAGTGCGTTTGAAACTAATGAGCCTGTATTCGCAACTGGTTTTGTTGTTGCTTTTGAAGCTGAGTTATTGTTGTTAGTTGGGGTTTTTGTGCCAGCATTATTATTTAATACCGGTTCTGTCTTACTATCATTTGATGATTCATTCTTAATAACACTTGTTGTTGATTCTGATTTTGTTGCCGTTTTTGGTGCTTGGGCTTTAGCAGCTTTGTCTGCTTCAGCTTGTTGCTTGGCAGCTTCAACAGCAGCCGCTGTTTGTGAGTCTAATTGACTTTGTAAGTTCGCCAATTGTGTTTTGTGACCTTCAACTTCTGTTTCAAAATTCTTTTGTTCTTTTTCAGCATCGTCTTTTAAAGTCACTAATTTAGCTTGATCAGCCTCTAATTGTGATTTGGTTTTAACTAAATCTGCTTTTTTAGTTTCTTGCGTTGTTTTTAAAGTTGCCAATGTACTTTCTGAATCACTCACAGCTGTCATCGCATCTTTGCTAGCTTGGTTTAACTTACCCACCACGGATGCACGACTCATCATATCTGAGAAGTTGTCACTGTTGACGATGAAATCAACGTAGACGTTTCCTGAAACACTGTTCCCAGCTTCTTTTTGAAGGGCAACGGCTTGTTTCTTCATCACGCTCTTGCGGGCTTGTACTTCAGCTTTAGCTTTTTCAATTGATTGATCAAGGGCAACGATTTGTTGGTCAGTTGACTTGATATTGGCTTTAGCATCATCAATGGCAATTACCTTGTTAGAAACTTGGCTATTGATTTCTGATACCTTATTTTGAGCAGCATTTAATTTCGTTAACAAAGCGGCATTTTCAGCACTAGTTTTCGTAATGGCAGCTTTTGTATCTGTTACTGAATCGGCACTAACAACACCTACGCTCATTGCAACCGGTGCACTGATTGATAACAACGCTAACGCACTGACCATTAACTTACCTAATTTTTTCACTTTGTCCACTCCTGTTTTTTATATTCAAATGATTTAATCTTGTCTATATTTATTATCCGTTTAATAGTGTATCATTCAACTGTTACAGGACTGTTACAAGTAAGTTACTATCACGAGTCGGTGTCTGCTATATCAATGTTTTTAACCGTTAACAATTCCTGAATCCGGGCCCATTGTGCCTGGCCAATTAAGACGGCAGTTTCGTCTCCATTTGCATCAACGACTTCGTAGGCTAACGGCTTAACATTTACCTCTTTAACAATCTGATTAAACATCTTTTTGGCATAAAGCGCCTGAATTTTTTTAGTTTCCAACATAGCCACCCCATTATTCATTTTAACTAAGCTTATCATAACTTCTCCCAAGCCCGTTTGATTGTGTTTCAATCGCTTTCAGCTTAAAATAAAACTATCTTTTAGGAAATGGGGTTTTAAGATGCAAATTACAAGACACGACCAACCACTCGAGACAATTGGGACACCACCTAAAGTTGGTGAGCAATTACCTGCTTTTGAACTGGTCGATGCCCACAACCAAACACGATCAACCCAAGAATTATTGGGTAAGCGAACATTAATTAGTATTGTACCTGATATCAATACACGTGTTTGCAGCATTCAAACCAAGCATTTTAACCAAGCCGTTGATCAATTTACAGATATCAACTTCTACACCGTTTCAACCAATACCGTTGAACAACAACAAGCCTGGTGTGCCGCTGAAGGTGTTCAACTGATGCAACTGCTCTCCGATGAAGCCTTAAGTTTTGGTAAGGCCCTCAATTTATATGTGCCTAGCAACAATACCTTACAACGGTCAATTTTAATTGTCGAAGCAGATGGCACAATTAGCTACGAAGAATTAATCGTTGAACAAACTGACGAACCGAACTATGCAGCGGCACTTGCATTTTTAAAAGCAGCACACTAATCTATCATGACTACCTAAAGCCACACCAATGTTGGTCGTGGTTTTTTTATTAACCCGATTGTTCAACCTATCACGTGACTGATGTGATATGGTGAACAATATTGATTTGCCTTGGGGCTTGGCGTATTATACCTATACCAGTTACTTAAATTTAAACTTGAAGGAGTCGCAATGACGACACTTAGCAACGATCTTTTCCAGACCTTTAATAAAGTCATTCATCACTATCGCCATTATTATGGTATGCAATTTTCATCCCATCATAAATCGGTCAGTCAAATTCGCATTTTAAAATTACTCCATCACCAAAATGGGCAAATGCAAAGCACGCTTGCCCAAACCTTGGCGATTCGCCCCTCTTCGTTGACGGAATGCCTCAATAAGTTAGCTGCCAAAGATTATATCAAACGTCAATCTGATGAACACGACAAACGTGTAACCCACGTTTTTATTACACCAGCCGGTCGCGCCATTATCCAAGAAGCTTTTGATGGTCGCGATGAATTTACAGAAACCCTATTCAGCAGCCTTTCAAGTGAAGAACAAGCGACCCTTAATCAGCTCCTCACCAAATTAGAGCACACCTTATCGGATACTCAAAATTTCGATTTTATGGCTGAATTTAAAGAACGTTTGCACCACACTAAACTTTAAGAAATGATTTAGGAGGTTCTCATGCGCAAAATATTAGAATATGCTCTGGCGGGGGTTTTTGCTTTTCTCTTTAGTAGAACCTTCATCCATCGCATTGTTTTACCCACACTCTGGGGTTATCCCCGCTTAACGCGTGTGATGGCCAGATTTCCCAAGACAACCGTTCTATTAATTCTCTTTTTAACCCTCGCCCTTTGGTTGGGATGGATTCAGTGGGACTTAAAACGGCTTTCACCGATTTATGGATACTTGATTTATAGCGTCTATCTTCTGTTACTTTTCATCGTCCTCTTTACAAAGGCCAGTGTTTACCATGCTGTCAGCTTAAATCCGTTCGATTTTATCAGTCATGATCGGCGCACGATTTTAGAGGCTTTATTGAACGTTATCTACTTCGTGCCACTCGGTGGACTTTATAGTTTAAAAGCAAACTTCACCGAGACCAATATCATCGCCTTACTCACCATTTTAGGCATTGAGGTCCTTCAATACGCCTTTTATTTAGGCACTTTTGCTATCAGTGATATTATTCTCAACTGGGTGGGTTGTCTCATTGGCTTCGCTTTATTCACCATTGGTGCCCGCCATTTTAAACAAACCATTAAAACTAGTGCATAAAAAAGAACGCCGAACAAAAATAATTTTTGTTCGGCGTTCTTTTTTAGACTAGCAATCGTTGATAAATTTGTTTACTCATCGTGACTAACGACGGAGTCGATTTATATTGGTTGGATAGCAAAATAATCCCTGATGCTCCATTTTGAGCCATCTGAACATGGCTTTCAAAACCCGCTTCAATACCGTGACTAGTGAAATAATCACGATAATTATAAACGCCACCTGAATATTGTCCATTGTTAGTGTGTCGTAATTGCTGTAAGTACTTCGCTTTAAAGACCCTACCTTGCACAATCGCTTCTTCCACTTGATACAAACTGCTAGCAGTTGCATAGAGGTTGCCGGTCCCTAGTTCACGCGTATAGATATAGGCTGGATCTTCTATTTCTGCACCGTACGCTCCGTTTTTTTGGTAGGCGTAAGCAGTCGCATGTTGTGGGTCTGTAAAGTTAGGCATGAAATTAAATGATTGTAAGCCTAACGGTGTAATGATTTGTTGCTTCATTAAGTAATTATAACTTTTATGCGTAACCTGCTCTAGAATACCCGCCAACAAGACATAATTAACCGGTGAATAAGCATGTTGCCCAATCTTCTTTACCTGTAGATGCTTCAGGGCAAATTGTAGACGCTGTGCATCGGTTTGAACCACCTTAGGTGCAGTGGTTTCAAAAAGGCCCGAACGCATGTCCAACATCATTTGTAATGTAATTCTATCAGCGTTAGGGATCTGAGGGTAAAATCGACTTAGTCGATCTGTTAATTTTAATTGCCCCTTTTCAACAGCCTTCATGACAAGTGCTGCGGTAAGTGATTTCTGTACCGAACCAATTTGATAAGTCGTTTTAGGCGTCGTAAATTGTTCACTATTTGCGTATCCACGACCACCTTGATAAATGACATGGTTATGGCGGACGATTAAAATGGTGCCACTAAAATTATTAGTTGCTAACTGTTGCTTTAGATATTCTTGTTCGGGTGTCGTTAACTCGTTAACAACCCGATCATCGATATCGTTTCTGTTGACTTTGGCACGCTGAATATCTAATTGTTTTTTAGTTAACTTCAATTGCGTTTGCACGTTGGATAAAGCCTGGGCCTGACGAACAAACTGTCTTCTAAAATAAAAAGTTAAACTGACCCCTAATACTAAAACACAAATCGTTAAAGCGATATTAATTTTCTTTTTCTTCATCTGCTTCACTACCCAGTGCTAGTCGTCCCTTCTTAAGTACTGTTAAATCCGTGCCAAATTGATAATAGAGCGCTTCGCCGTTTGCAACTTCGACCCCATCAATGGCCTGATCCGAAATTTGTTCGATGACTTTAATCAAAGCCCGCAAAGTCGAGCCGTGCGCGACAATCAGCTGATCTTGCCCAGCTAATAGGCCCGGCACCACTTGATCTTGCCAATAAGGCAATAACCGTTGAGTCGCTTGCGCCAAACTTTCACCGCGAGGCCGACTTTGGCGCGGCACTAAGCGATAGCGGCGCGCTGTCGATGAGCGAATTAAAAGTGGTGGCACTGCTGTATAACTCCGGCGCCACCGCGCTACTTGGTGGACACCAAAAACGGTTCTCGTCGTGTCTTTGTTCAAGCCACGCAAAGCCCCGTAATGTCGTTCATTCAAGCGCCAACTCTTGGTCATTGGTAACGCCAGTTGATCGAGTTCTTCTAAAACAATGTAACTGGTCAAAATTGCCCGTTTTAATAAAGACGTGTGCACGTGACTAAATTGAAAGCCAGCGTCTTTTATCTGCTGTCCGACTTGCTGGGCTTGTTGTTGCCCTTTTGCAGTGAGCGCCACGTCCGACCAACCGGTATAGGTCTTCAGTTGATTAGCAACACTCTCGCCGTGTCTAACAATTACTAAATTCGCCATTTCTTAAACTCACTTTTCACGTAACTTAAGGCCTAATTCAATCGACCGATCTACTAAAACAGATTGTGAATCAACTACTGGAAAATCGTGGTCAGGTGCCCATTCTTGTGCCAGTGATAATTCTGTACAACCCAAAATAATCGCGTCGCATTGTGTTTGCATTTCCGCTAAAATAGCATGATATTTTTCAGGTTTCATCTGTGATTGACCCTTGATATCATTGAAAATCAAATCCATTGTCCGTTCTTGCAAATCAAGACTAGGTTTCACCACTTCATAACCTTCAGCTAACAACGCTTCATCATAGATGCCATCAGTGACGGTCCCTTTAGTCCCCAAGATACCAATTCGCTTGGCCTCTGGATACGTCGTTTGAATACTCTTGACCGTCTCCCGCGGCATATGAATAATCGGTGCTGAGGCAGCCGCTTGCAAGTCGTCGTAAAAATAATGTGCTGTGTTGCAGGCAATCACGAAAAAGGCTGGTTTCAAAAGACTTTGTTGTTGGATATCTTCCAATAAATCAGGTTCCGGACTTGGTTGACTATGGTCCATTAAATATGTTGACCGATCAGGAATCGTTGCGTGGTTAACCACGATATAATTCAAGAAATCTTGATCCTTAGTCGTTGGTGTCCGTTGATTAAGAAGTCTGATATAACTTTCGGTTGCCGCCGTTCCCATACCGCCAAGCACTGTAAAAAACTGTTTCATAGTCGCAATCACCCTTTATTTTCTTTAAAATAACGTGCGAAATTCTTACGATAATTGTGTAACATCCATTGCGTTAATAGCCAACGTTTAGGGTTGTTATCTTTTGCATATTGGAAAGTCGTGCCATAACGACCAGCTTTAATTAAGGCTAAAGCTTTTGTTTTATCTTCGTTATCACGGGCGTATTTTTCAAAGACACCCTTTGAAACACCTAACCAAAGCGCTGCTTGATCATTGTCTTTATTGGCATAAACCGTTGCTTGGTCCTTCAATTCGCCTGTCACGTAATCCTTAACAACCCATTGTGCCAAGTTGTACCCATTCAATGTGACAAAGAAGCTACTCCGCCCTTGACGTAAGTTAATTTCAAATAACTTGTAAGTTTGATCGCGTTCATCGTACTTCATATCAAAGTTGGCATAACCTGTGAACTTGATGGCTTCCAAGAAAGTTTGAATTTGTTTGTAGATTGTCTCATTGTATTCTGGCATAATGGCCACGTAATTCCCGATTGCTGATGGTGCGGGATCCTCCAATAATGGATGACCTAAACACATCATTTTCACTTGGTGATTTTGGTCAACATAGGCATTTAAAACACGCATCCGACTGTCATCCCCGGGGATGAAGTCTTGTAAAATCAAGTCTGATGTGTAGCCATTATCGTAGATTTTTTTAATAATCATATCGAATTCAGCTTGTGATTGAATCCGGAATGCTTTTTTACGACCTTCAAAATGAACATCTAACCATTCAACTGAGTTAGCGGGTTTTAACGCCACTGGGTAGCCAAAAGGTTGGTCCACTTGACCATCAAGCACCATTTGTTGCGTAATTGTTTTCGTCTTAGGATAAGGCAAATCGAATTCTTCGCAGACTTGGTAGAAGTTTTCTTTGTTATTCAAACGTTTTAATAAATCATAATCGATGTAAGGACAAATAAAGGCGGCTTCTAATTCTGTTTTATGTTTAGCAATTAATTCAGCGTAACCATCACCACAACCAATTAAGATCACTGGTTCTGTGTGTGTTTGATATTTTAAAATTAAGTCGCGCATCTTTTCAATGAAGACGGGATCTTCACTGAAACCGGGTGTGATTTCCACGTCCACGATTTTTGTATAGCGCGTTGGTGCAAGCTCCGCGCCGGCATAAGCTTGTACGGGTTTTCCTGTTAATTCATAGAATGAGCGTGCCATTCCATAAACATTAAAATCACTACCGAGTAATACGGGTGTAAAATTAGCTTCAATTGTTGGCATTACTTTCACCTCTTAGAAATAATGCCTCTAGTATACCACGAACGCCTTGTCGAGAGACATCCTCTTTACCTTTTCATAAATATTACAGAATTGTCATGCGAGCTTTAATTTCGTTAGCTCGTTCGATGGTGAGGACCCTTTGTCGATGCTAAACTAAATTTATCATCTACCGGGAGGGATTATTATGTCAAAGAAAGCGCGTTTACTTGCAGTATTAGTTGGCATTGTATGTGTCGGTTACTTAATTGCAAACCAGTCAATCAACGATCAATCTGCGGCGCAAACTGATCGCCAAGAACGACAAAGCATCCATAAGATGGCCCGTTAATCGTTAAGTGACTATACGACTTTGTTGTCATCTCGTATTTGATTGTAGTACAATGAAGGTACTGAATTTTAAGGATGTGCCAAAATGTCAAATAAAGCAAAAGAATTTTGGAAATCAACATTACAAATTGTCCTATTAGCCGCTGTCATGGTGGGTATTTCACAGTTATTATTAACTTTCGTGATTTCCAATGAACAAGTTTTTGGACCTTCAATGCAACCAAACTTTACACAAAATGATCGGGTCATCGCGCTGCGCCACGCCAAACTCAAACGAGGCGATGTCGTCATTCTCAAAGCACCTGACGCTAAAGGGGAATTCTACATCAAACGAATCGTCGGGATGCCTGGCGATACGGTTCGATTCGATCGCGATCAATTATATATCAACGGTAAAAAAGTCAGCGAGCCTTACCTTAAGGAATATAAGGCTGATTTTTCAACCTACCTCGCTGGTTCAGATTACTTCACGCTCAATCCCAAAACAAACGGCCCCACTTTCGATCTCAAAGATATTTTAGGTCAAAAGAAAGTCCCCGCCCATCACTACTTCGTCATGGGTGATAACCGGACCGTTTCTAAGGATAGTCGTTACAAAGAAGTCGGCTTCATCAGTGATGATGCCTCAGCTTATAACGGAATCCAAGGCGTCGTTAAGTTACGCTACTGGCCAATTACGAAATTTAAAATCTATTAGAAGTGCGTTGTCAGTGGTTAGCTTTTGAGCATTAGCACAGCTCGGTGAATAACTGCTGTAAGCAGTTGTTTGACGAGTGACGCTAGGCGCAGAAGTCAGTTTCAAAAAGCACGTCTATACTATCAATATTCAAATATCAAAAAGAACCCGGACAAATTAATTTGTCCGGGTTCTTTATTTTTTATAGATAAACACTGATGCCTAGTAAAATCATCGCTAACAGACCAATGGCTAACATCAATGGTAGCACAAACTTCAACCATTTATCGAACGTGACATGGACCATCGCTAAGGATGCTAAGACCAAGCCAGTTGGTGTGATAAATGACATGATTCCTTGCCCCCAGTTATAGGCACTGATAATCACATCGCGGTGAACGCCAACCACGTCGGCCAACGGTGCCATGACTGGCATCGAAAGGACAGCCAAGCCGGAACTCGATGGGATAAAGAACCCTAAGAGGATGAAGACGAAGAACATCACAGTTGAGAAGATAACCCCACTCATGTGTGAAACCCCATTGCTGAGCCAGAAAAGTAACGTATCGCTAATCTGTGCTTGTTCCATAATAATCGTCACACCCCGTGCAAGGGCGATGACCAAGGCGACCCCTAATAAATCAGAAGCGCCGGCCACAAATTCACCCACGAAGTCTTTTTCCGACAAGCCAGAAATAAAGGCTAAAATAAAGGTAATAGCCAAGAATAAGGCCGAAATTTCATTGAAGAGCCAGCCCCATTCCTTAACGCCAAAGACCATGATGACAAAACCGACCGCAAAGATGATTAACATTAATTTCTTCCGAAAATCAAACTTCGGTACGACGTTATTTTCTTGATCACCCAAGAAATGAGCTTCTAATTCTGCTTTTTGACTATAAATTAATGATTTTTCAGGATCCTTCTTCACCTTTTCAGCATAGCGAATGGTATAGAAGATACACATCGCCGTTCCGATGACGAGCATCACGATTCTGAGGCCCATCCCTTCGGTAAAACTAATCCCGGCAGTGTTCGAGGCGATAACGACTGAGAACGGGTTCACCGTTGACGCCATAGTCCCGATTGAACTACCCAAATAAATCGCAGCGATTGCGACCAGCGCGTCATAGCCGGCCGCCATGAAAATGGGCACTAAAATGGGATAAAAGGCAATCGTTTCTTCGGCAAGCCCAAAAGTGGTCCCTCCCAGTGCGATTAAACTCGTCACAATCACGATCAACCAAGCTTCACGGCCTTTTAACTTCTTCGATAGGGCAGCCATTCCGGCCGCAAATGCTCCGGTTTTATTCACGACGCCCACAATTCCCCCTAAAATAAGGACGAAGGTAATAATATCGATTGTTTCAGCCAAGCCTTGAATTGGCGCATTCAAGAACTGCTTAACCGCCCCCAAAAGGCCGGTATTGGCTTTTTTCAAATGTTGATACGTATTCGGGATCGCTACGGGTTTGTATACGGAGCCATCCTTAAATTTCGCTAAACTCGTATTAACATGGTACTTCTTGAGTGTTGCTTGCGTCCCGGGAGCCGTTGATTCACGGCCAGTCGGGCTAGTAATGGTAAAATTATTGCTTTGGGTATTATATTGTAAACTTGCGTACTTCCCAGACGGCATGAAATAGGTCAAAATCATCACTAATAATAAGACCAATAAGATCACCGTATAGGCGCTTGGAAAAGTAAAATGATGTCGTTTCTTCGTTGCCATTGTCGCTCCTCCTTTATAAATCACTGGTATACCTCTAATACTAGAAGATTATGGCAGTGTCGTCAATCAATTACCCGCTTTATTTAAACCGCTTTCTATTTTTTAACCTTGGGTTTGCACTTAATCTGTGCTAGAATGACACAAAGCAAAATAAGGGACGACAGAGAGCGTCCTTTTTGGAGGAAAATTGAATATGAAAACTATCACGGCACACAGCCAACATCGATTAACAAGCTACCAGTCTAAGGTGGTCGCCTCGACGACCGCCGGGTTCGGACTCGAAAACATGGACGTTATGTTCTTGTCTTTCGCCTTATCGTCCATCATCGCTGAGTTACACCTCAGCGGTACCCAAGCAGGACTGATCGCAACGATTACTAATATCGGGATGTTGTTAGGTGGCGTTTTTTTTGGCGTTTTAGCCGATCGTATCGGGCGCATTAAGACATTCACCTACACGATTTTTATCTTCGCCTTTGCCACGGCAGCAATGTATTTCGCAAATTCACTGACCCTCATCTACTTTTGTCGCTTTTTAGCCGGGATTGGCGCCGGTGGTGAATATGGGATTGGCATGACCGTTCTTGCGGAAAGCTTTCCCAAAAAGCAACTCGGGCGCGTTTCGTCATACGTCGGTGTTGCCGGTCAATTAGGGGCGATTGCCGCCTCACTCTTAGCCGCTTGGGTATTACCCCAATACGGCTGGCACGCACTATTTCTATTCGGGTTATTCCCAGTGATTATCACCTTCTTCATTCGGCATCATTTAGTCGAAAGTCGCAACTTTGACACCGACCAAGCACGACCTAAAGGCCAAATTAAGGCGCTCTTCAAAACGCGTCAATTAACACACCAAACGTTAGCTTTAATGGTCATGGCAGTCGTTCAAATCGCTGGGTACTTCGGGTTAATGAACTGGTTACCAACAATGATGCAACAACAGTTACACCTCAGTATGGCTGGCTCTTCAACCTGGATGCTCGCAACGATTGTCGGGATGTCAGCCGGGATGTTAACCTTTGGTTGGATTCTCGATCGTATCGGCCCCCGTGTTGCTTTTAGCGGCTTCTTACTCGCTTCTGCAGCCGGCGTCTATGTGTTGACCTTACCTAAAAATATGACCGGCCTCCTGATTGTCGGCGCGCTTGTCGGCTATTTTTCAAACGGGATGTTTGCCGGCTATGGGGCGATTGTTAGTCGCCTCTACCCCGCCGAAGTTCGGGCAACTGCCAATAACGTCATCATGAATGTTGGTCGCTGTGTCGGTGGGTTTTCAAGCGTCATTATCGGTTGGTTACTGGATCACTATTCCATTCTAATCGTTATGTTATTCATCTCGACGCTCTATTTAATCAGTTTCGTCGTGATGCTCACCGTCCAAAATTTAAAAGCAGAACGCTATTTTAACCATCTGTAAAAAAAGAGAGTGTTATATAAGTCGGGTATATCCTGAGGATTAACCGAGAGTGGCGAATGATTGCTGTAAGCAATCGTTTGACATTCGATGTTAACCACAAGGATATGACCTATAGAACACGTTTAGACTATAAAAATTCGGATATCAAAAAAGGGTGTTGGGACAAAAATAAATTTTGTCCCAACACCCTTTTATTGTTTAAACGCACGCTTATTTTTATAAACTGCCACCGCGGACTTCTGCTATGTTACCAACTATCGTAAATGCTAGCGGGTCCACTTCGTGAATTTTATTAATGATGTGTTGGTAAGCCTGATTTTCGACCACTAACATCAACATTTGCTTGTCTTCGTTAGAGTAACCACCTGTTACGTCAAAAATTGTCACGCCGACATCAGCTTCTTCAACCAGATGTTCTTTAATAGTTGCTAATTGTTCGTTGCTCATCACGTAGAGCACTTTTTTTCGGTTAAGGCCCGTTTCGATGTAATTCATCGTAATCAATGTCAGAATCGATGAACAAGTCGCTAACATAAAGGTTTCGAAACCAGAAACAAAAACATTGGCAAAACAAACTAATAAATCAACGACCAACAAGCTTAATGCTGGTTTGATATTGAAATACTTCTTAAAGATTAACGGTGGCACGGTTGACCCGCCACTAGATGCATCAATTCGATATAACAAGGCGATTCCGGCAGCATACACCACACTCCCGATAATAATCGCCAACAGCTTATCTTCAACCACCATCGCCTGTGGGGTGATGGCCAAACAAACTGGTAACATAAAACTACCAAAGAGAATTCTTAACGTGGTTTTTTTATCGAGGAGAAAATAAGCTAAGATCAACATCCCAATGTTGATCACCAAGACCACTGTCGAAATTCGCCAGCCCATTAATTCCTCTAATAAAATTCCCACACCGGTTGCCCCACCGGCTGCTACTTCGTGGGGGGCAAAGAAAAGTTGAATCCCAATCGCAATTATTTCTAACGCAATTAAGATTAAACCCATTTGCAGCATCGTCTGTTTCAAATTTGATAAACGCATCGCTTCACTCATTTCTTTTTTGGATTGTTACCATAAGTATATACGAATATCAAATAATATGCCACTTTGATGCTTACTTACGCTGATTGGGCTAATCTGGCTAACTTACGAGCTGTATTCGCATTACGAATCGTCAACCATTGGTAAGCCTCACTTTTAGTTACCGTGGCCCAGCGTGTACGGCCATAGGTCTTAATCGGCGCTGACCAGAAAATAAACTGCCCGCAAATAGCCACTTGTTCATACTCGGGTTTACTGGGCCCCACTTGTTCGCTAAGAGATTGCCCGGTTTGCGGCGCAATTGCAACAATCAGATTGTGCTTGCTGTTGGGATCAGTCCCCCACCAATTCGGTGCTTGTGCGACCGCAGTGATTAAGGCTTGTGCCGTGACAATTGCAATTCGGACCGAAAAGCCAAACGTCGTGGTCATCAATCGATCACAAATGGCCACTAACGCCGCCAGTTTTGTTTCTGGTGTTTCAAATAATACATTACCACTATTAATATACGTTTTAACGTGGTTAAAGCCGGCCGCTTCAAAAGCTGCTTTTAACAAACTCATCTTAACCATTCGTTGACCACCGACATTGATACCGCGCAACAAGGCAATATATTGCATCCCTTTTTCCTCCGCTGAATTTCATTTAGCTTATCATAACTTAAATTGATAATTCTGACTATATAGAGAGAACCGTTCGGCCCGATAAGCATAACCGATTGTCGTAAAATTGGTAAACGTCAAATTATAGACCTCTTTGTTAGTTTTGGGATCGACCTCTACGATATGACTGGTCTTGCCTTGATCGTTAAAGCCAAAATCAATCAAGTAATCACCGTTCGTTAATTTGCGTGTACAGCCGATTACTTCACTAAAATTCGTTTTACCCAATGTTTTACCGTAGGACCAGGTCTTCTTAATCGTCTTATCCTGTTCGTCGATTAAGTAGCTGACACCCTCAGAATATTTGCCAGACGTCTTCTGATCGCCATTTGAAACGGCCATATTATTGTTGAATAACACCAGTTGTTTCTGGTCCGCTTCGCCGGTCGGCCAAATTGTGGCGGCGTGTTGCCCACCCGTAAAGGTTGTTTGGCTGTCGGCAGCTTTCAACAATAGTTTGCGGTACTTCAACGGCCACTTGCTAGCCGATTTACTACTGAATAACCACTTAATTTTAGATGTCTTGTAGTCTAGTTTCATGACTAAATCCTGATTGCGACTTGAAATGACGATACTATCATCGCTGGTATCATAATCGATCGAATTTTGATGGAACCAATCTAACTTGCCATCAGAGCGTTTAGTTGCCTTATAGGTCTCATAGAGCGCAGCTGGTAAAAGTCGCTTCAAATCGATCACTTTGACCACTTTCCCCGTCTTTCGGGATAACTCGACCATCGTATCCTCAACGTATTTTGAACCACCATCCGAAACTGTCAGTAATAAGTTGTGGTTTGGTAATTCAATCGCATCATGGTGAATAATGGTGGTTTCGGTTTTGTCGTTTGCTGATTCATTGTTACGCGTTTCTGTCGAGAATTGGTATTCGCGATAAACACGTCCCATAAAGTCAGTTTCCAACAAATCATTGTAGACTAAATCTTTATTATCGGGTTTCGTTAAATAAAGAAGATGTCCGTTGCTGAGTACTTTAAAAATATGTTGGACATAGTTGGTTGAATACCACCGAATTTCACCATCCGCATCCACACCAACTGGATATTGTGTTGAACGCACAAGGAAGGTTAGACTACTATTGCCAATTGACATCTGCGTCTTATCCGCTTTTTTGACCTTCAGTGACATCGAAGCAATTGCTTTTGGTAAAGCGGCAGTTTTGACAATAATTGTTTGATACGTCTTATGGCCCGCTTTATCCGTCAATGTTAAGCGCACCTTATTTTGATAGTTCGCATAAAGCCCTAAAACCGAAATAGTGTGACTCTTGGTGTAGGTTTTGCCAACTTCACTCTTAATACTTGTTTTAGCCGTTTTCCCCACCACTTCTACCGTGACCTTAGTCGCAGTGTCAGTTTTAAATAACACTAATGCACTCAGTGGTGACGTGCCATAAGGATTGACTTTAACATACGGCTTAGCGCTCGTATATTGATCCGAGTTAAGTGCCTTTTTATAAGTCGCCGTTAATTTTTCCTGACGCGTTTGTCGCGTCTTGATTGTCTGACTACCAATGTTCTTGATAATCTGAGACGTACTCAATATATTCTTGTTAAATAACGATGAACTGCCTACTAATTTAAAAAGGAGTAGTCCCACTAAGATAACGCCTAGCAGAATGACGGTCCCTTGTTTCAGACGTTTTTTCATACACAATACCTCGTAATCTGTTTATTAGTAGTATATTAGCGTCTGTTTGTGAATATTTAATGATTAATTATCGAGATATTTTCGGAAAATATGGTCTTTGTAAATAGCATATCGCGCCCATTTAGCCTATAATAAATAGTTATGGATTTACAAAAAAATGACAAGGATGGCTAGCAATGACAAATCAACTAAAGCCACAAAACATCGCTAAGGGGATGTTTTGGGCAACTATGGCTTCTGCACTTTGGGGTGTCTCTGGGACAATCCTCGAGTTCATCTCGCAAGGACAAAAAGTCCCTGCGACCTGGTTCTTATCCGTTAGAACCTTAGGTGCCGGTCTAATTCTTTTACTAATCGGTGCAATTAAGTTTAAACAAGATATCTTCTCAATCTTCAAATCTAAGCGATTGACAGCCTGGTTAATCGCCTACGCGCTTTTTGGGATTATGGGGAATCAATATACCTTCTTCATGAGTATTCAAACTGGGAACGCCGCAGCCGCTACTATTTTGCAATACTTGAGCCCACTTTTCATCGTAATTGGGACGCTCGCCTTTGTGCGCAAGTGGCCTAATCGAATTGATTTGATTTCATTTGGGATTGCCTTAGTAGGGGTTTTCCTTTCAATTACCAAAGGGAATATTCATACATTGACAATTCCGTTTAATTCCTTAATCTGGGGGATTTTATCCGGGGTTACCGCAGCGTTTTACGTTGTTTTACCACGCCCCATCGTCAATGAAAAGTCACCGATTCTAGTGCTTGGTTGGGGAATGTTTATCAGTGGGATTTTATTCAACATCAACCGCCCCTTCTGGCAAGCACCACCTCATTTAAATGGTTCTGGGATTCTTGCAATCTTAGCGGTTATTTTAATCGGAACGGTTTTTGCTTATCTTTGCTTATTACACAGTTTAAATTTCGCACCATCAACCGTAATCAGTATCGTGGATGCCGTACAACCTGTGATCACTTTTGTCCTCAGCATCATTTTCTTCCACTCAAAATTCAGTTGGGTTGAAATGAGTGGCGCCATCTTGGTAATTCTTGCGATTTACATCTTACAACGCTACCAAGAAGCGGACGGACAACCACTCGCCTAATTAAAAAAGAGTGCGTTTGAAACGGTTTGACTTTGAGCATTAGCACAGCTCGGCGAATAACTGCTGTAAGCAGTTGTTTGACGAGTGACGCTAAGCGCAGAAGTCAGTTTCAAAAAGCACGTTTAACCAATTAAAAACACCTCAATATTAAAAAAAGGGATCCGACAAAGTTATTTTGTCAGATCCCTTTTTATTATTGAATTGTTAATATCGGGTCGAATAGTCTTAATTCATTACAATCAACGTTTCCTAAATCAGTAATGGCTAAATCGGGAATCGCCGTGATTGGTAAGAACGTCATATAAAACATCGGATCGACCACTTCACTTCCAATGGCTTGACTGGCTTTTAAAATACCTTCTTCTTGAACGGCTAGTTCGGCCGGCGTTACGTCGCTGACAATCCCGGCGATTGGTAGTGGTAAGAAACTTAAAATCTGACCATCAGCCACAACGACTTGGCCACCATCGCGTTCAATCAACGTATTGACCGCCAAAGCCATATCGTCTGGATTAACCCCCATCACGATGATGTTGTTATCATCAGGTGCGGCGGTCGAGGCCATCGCACCTTTTTTGAGGGTCCAACCCGAAGTGAACCCTAGTGACTGGTTGCCATTTTTACCAAAACGTTCCAAGACCGAAATCAAGGCCACATCTTTAGCGGGATCGATTTGAACAATCCCATCTTCAACCGCTAATGTCTTAGACTTAGCATGGCGGACAAAAGGCCCTTCGCTAGCAATCGTTTGAACAGTGACTTGGCTTGCATCTGCTGCTACATGATATTCAAAGTCGCTAGCTTGGACGGCATCCCTGATAACAGTGTTAGCTAAACTAGCCGGGCGAACCGGGCGTTCAATACTTTGATCGATGTGCCCGTCAGTTGCCACCGGTTGACCTTTAGCCAAGACACGGGTAATCTCAAAAGCTTCCAAATCAGAAACCAATAAGATATCCGCATTGCGCCCTGGTGCGATTAAGCCGACTTGATCATCAATGCGGTAGGCTTCAGCACTATTGATTGTTGCCATTTGGATGGCCGTCATTGGTGCAACCCCAGCTGCGATTGCCAAACGTACTAAATGATCGAGATGACCTTTATTGACGATATCCATTGCGTTAACGTCATCCGTACAAAAACTGACATGCCGTGCAATCTGACCGTTTGTTTCAGTGATGGCGCGAATATTTTCAGCTAAGAAATGCGTCACTGATGATTCACGAATCACAACGTTAATCCCTTTGCGAACCTTTTCCAATAATTCTTGGTGGTCGTAACTCTCGTGATCGACCCGGACGCCACTCATCAAGTATTCATTCAACTTAGTGCCCGTTGCCATTGGCGCACAGCCCCAAACGGGTACGTGGTTATCTTGGGCACTCAATAATGTTTTTAAGGTATCTTCATCTAGTGTTTCAACTGCTTCACGCACCGTTTCCCAAACGCCGTAAACGTCAGACCGTTTTTGTAGTTGCGCTTGAACCGTTGAATCAATATTATCGGCGATGGTAGAAGCTGGAATTGTGTAAGGGGTCTTGAAGGGCGCGCCCCAGAAAACACGCATTGGTAATTGATCAACTTCTTTAAAAATTTCCGATAAACCATCGACACCAATCACTGAAATATATTCATCTAACCCTGAGATAATACTGGTTGTGCCATGGGGGACAACGGCTTCAGCAAAACTCGTCATACTTAACTTACTACATTCCACATGAATGTGACCGTCAATCAAACCCGGCACAATGTATTGTTGTTTAGCATCAATCACACGCGTTACAGTCCCTTGATATGCTGAAACATCGGGATCCACCGCGACAATTTTACCTTGGTAAATAGCAACTTCTGCCGGATAAATTTCGGCAGTCATCACATTGACTAACTGACCATTTTTAATAATGAGGTCTGCGGGCCGTTTAGCACCCCCAGCTTGAATTAATTCTTTAAAAGCCGTTAAGCGGTCTGACATAATCATCGTTCTCCTTTATTTCGGTAAGATATTAATGACGTACAACAAGATAACAAAAACAACGAATAAAGCGTACATGGCCGGATGAATTTCCTTGCGCCGCCCCGCAGCAAGCATTGTCACCGGGTAAACTAAGAAGCCAAAAGCAATCCCGTAAGCAATGTTGTAAGTCAATGGCATCGCGATGATTGTTAAGAAACTTGGTAACGCCACTTCAAAGCGACTCCAATCAATCTTACTTAATGAGCTCGCCATTAAAACACCAACGATAATTAAAACTGGCGCGGTGACTTGTGATGTGACGACTGTCAACAATGGTGAGAATAACATCGAAAACCCGAACAATACACTAACCACTAAACTAGTTAAACCCGTCTTACCACCCATGGCAATCCCAGCCGATGATTCAACATAAGCGGCAGTTGGCGTTGTCCCCATTACGGAACCGGCCATCATTGAAACAGAATCAGCCATCAATGCTTGGCCAATGCGGGGCATTTTACCATTTTTCATGAAGCCGGCTTGTTCTGCCAAACCAATTAAAGTCCCGGCAGTATCGAAGAACGCTACCAATAAGAAGATTAAAACGACTGCCCATAATTGTGGTTGATTGATATCACCTAAGTGTTGGATCCCTACGCCAAACGTGGGTTTCATACTTGGCGCAACTGACATCAATTGTGCTGGTAACGGAATTAATTTTGTCACTAAGCCTAAAATAGTGGTCGCAATCATCCCAATAAAGATGGCACCATTTACCTTTTTAGCCATCAATACGCCGGTCACAACTAACCCGAAAATCGTGAGCCAAGTTGTCGGTACTGTGAATGACCCCATTTGAACAAGGGTTGATTTGCTGGCAACGACTAACCCGCCACCTTGTAACCCGACAAACGCGATGAACAGACCAATACCGGCAGCCATCGCTAGTTTTAAGTCATGTGGAATCGCGTCAATAATGTATTCACGAACCTTGAACAAGGTAATCACCATAAAAATCAAGGATGCGACCACGACACCGGCCATAGCGGTTTGCCAAGAAATCCCCATCGCAATCACGACTGAATACGTGAAAAAGGCATTATCGCCAAGCCCTGGGGCAATCGCGATTGGATAATTGGCTAAAAAGGCCATTAATAACGAACCAACAATTGCGGAAAGAGCGGTCGCTGTAAAGACCGCGCCTTTATCCATGCCGGCTTCGCCTAAAATCTGTGGATTAACGAATAAAATATAAGCCATCGAGACAAATGTTGTCAGTCCCGCAAAAATTTCGCGTTTCATTGTTGTCCCAGACTCTTGTAACTTAAACATGCGATCTGCGCCTGCTTGAATCCCTGATTGCTTCATTGGTGCCATTTCCCAATCACTCCCGTTTATCATTAATAACACTAGTATGCCAAACTGCATTTGATTATTCAAGAACAATTTTATTTTATTTAATTAAATAGTTCGTGTTTAACTTGAAATTGCATTTTTTTTAAGTTATGCTAGTGCCAAGTTATTAATTCATTAGGAGGCAGATTTTATGACACAATTGGCAACCCGTGACTTTATTGATGGTTTACCTAAAGCAGAATTACATCTTCATTTAGAAGGCACATTGGAACCCGAATTGAAATTGGCCCTTGCGCAAAAAAATGGTGTTGATATCGGCCAAAGTACGATCGAAGAAGTTCAAGCAAGCTACAACTTCAACTCACTCGCATCATTTCTTGCGGTTTATTACCCCGCAATGAACGTTTTACAAACTGAAGCTGACTTCTATCAATTGGCGTTAACTTATTTGAAAAAGGCCCACCAAGAAAATGTCCGTTATGCCGAATTGTTCTTTGATCCCCAAGCTCATATGACACGCGGCATATCTTTTGAAGCCGTTGTGAATGGCTTTTATCGCGCCTGTGTCGATGCCCGCGCCTTCAACGTTGATGCCCACTTAATCATGTGTTTCCTCCGCGATCTTTCCGCAGAGTCAGCGCGCCAACTACTAGAAATTGCCAAACCTTACCAAGCTAAAATCCTTGGTATTGGTTTAGACTCTGACGAACATCACAATCCACCATTGAAGTTCCTTAGAGAATACGGTGATGCGGTTGCTCAAGGTTATCGGATTACAATGCATGCCGATATCGATCAAGTGGACTCAATCCAACACATTCAACAAGCCCTCGAAATCATTCGCGTTGAACGCCTCGATCATGGTACCAATATCGTTGAAAATCCGGACCTGGTTGACTGGGTCGAACAACTTAAAATCGGCTTAACCTCTTGCCCCCTTTCTAACCGCCTTGTTGCCGATGATATGAAGGATCGAGAAGTTCTCGAATTGATTGATCACAATGTTAAAGTCTCAATTAATTCTGATGATCCAGCCTACTTTGGCGGCTACATCAACGATAATTACGAAGCCATCGCTACTAAAAACGACTTAACGATTGACCAAGTTGTTCAGTTTGCAAAGAACTCATTTGAAACAGCGTGGATTAGTGATTTCCAAAAACAAACCTACCTCGCAGAAATCGACGCTTATGTCGCAGATTACTTACAAAAATAAGATATTCAAAAAGCGCGTTAAGACAAATTGTCTTAACGCGCTTTTTGGGTTAGTGCTTATCTTGGCACCACATGCGTTTGACTTTGTTGTTCGCCACCTTTGACAGAGCCAAACTTCGAAAGAACCGTAATCGTGCCATCCGCATTCGGCGTAAAGGTCCAGAAATCCTCCCCTTGTGCCCCAGAGTAATCGTGGGCCGTCATTGAACCATCAGGTTGACTACTAAAAGTGCCATTATGCGAAACAATAATATCAATACCATTAAATACCTTCTTAGCAGCTTCAATCGCCTCTGCTTGCGTGACTGGTTTAATCGCAGATTGCTTAGCTTGTTTCGCTGCTTGTTGTGATTCACTTACTTTAGAAGCCGCCGTTGCTGATGCTTGTTGAGCAACTGACGCTGAACTTGCCGATACCGCTTGTTCACTAGCCGCTGCACTACTTGCCGCTTCAGCTGATTGAACTGCTGCTGTTGATGCTGCAACCGCGGCCTTTTCACGAGATTCGCTCATCGCTTTAGCAGACGCTTTTGAAGCCTGTTTTTTGGCGCTACTTTGAGCCCGCAATTTTGATTCACTTTGCTTTTTAGCCCGTTTTTCCGACTGCGCCGTCTTGTGACTGTTGCTGCTTGTCTTCGTAGAATCAGCCTGTTGCCCACACGCCACCAACAAAAGAAGCGTCGCCGTTGCTAAACTAATCATTAATTTCTTATTCATACTAATAGCCCCCAAATACCTTAATTGAGATTACACATCTCGATAACTAAAGTATATAAAATCATCCCGACATAATATGTCACTTTAGCAAGTATAAAAAAAGAACCACCGACAAAATTTGTCTGGGCTCTCAATTTTCTTATTTGTGATACGGCGATCCTTGGTTAATCATAAATGCCCGGTAGATCTGTTCCGTTAAAACTAACCGCATCAATTGATGGGGTAACGTCAATTTGCCAAACGATAAGGCATCGTTAGCGCGTTTATTGACGGCATCACTTGTTCCGAGTGAGCCCCCGATGATGAAGGTGATATCCGATGTGCCATAAGTTGCCAAATTTTGAATTTCTTTTGCGAATTCTTCTGACGCGCGTTGTTTACCATGAATGGCTAACACAATCACGTGTTCCTTATCCTTCACCTTAGCTAAAATCCGTTCGCCTTCTTTATCTTTAACGGTCGTCATTTCAGCCTCGCTTAAAGATTCTGGCGCCTTTTCGTCTGCCACTTCGATGATTTCAAATTTACAAAATTTACTTAATCGTTTGGCGTATTCCGCAATGCCCGCCTTTAAGTATTTTTCTTTCAGTTTCCCAACTGTGATAATTTTGATATTCATAACGTCCTCCTAGCTAATACTTCTATTTTAGGCGAAATCGATGCTAAAAAAAAGCTATTCACAGTAATTCACCGAAAAGTACATGTTATCCACAAAAGTTGTCCACATATGCACAAGTGTTCGTCCCAAGTCTTGTGGTTTAATTTTTTTGAACCACTAAATAATCGAATCCCAATTTTTGCAACGCTTTCTGATAAAAAAAGTTATCCACTGATTTTTAATTGTTCGCACTACTGTGTATCCATTTTCAAATGCTTTAGAATCAGTATTTAGGATCGATTTATTTTAATTTTAAAAAGTTATCCACTTTTCATTTATTAACTTGTGGATAACATCGGGGCTTATTTTTCCGTGTTATACCCACAATCCACAGACTTATCCACAAGAAGCTACCGTTATTGCTTTTTGACTATCCACATTGACTTTTTTAAAACTTAACAATTCACGTCCTTGGCTCCTTGACGAACTTCTTTTTAATTTGCAAGCAAAAAAAAACACTCCCGGAGAATACCGGCAGTGCTTCTTCATTTTTAATTAGCTTGTTTCGTTGTTGCTGTGTTATCTGAAGCAGCTTGTGTCAATTTAACATTTGCTTTTTTCAAACTGCCATTGTGATAATACTGAATTTCAGTGGTGCTATTCATCGCATAATTATACAAAATAGTGTGTAAGTCAGCCACACTTGAAACAGTCTTACCACCTAGGCCGACAATCACATCATATTTACTAATGCCCGCTTTCTTAGCAACTGAATTTCCGCTGACAGAAGCGACAACTACTCCGCTGTTAACTGAGGATGGTAACTTAAGGACTGATGATTGTTGGGCTGATGAGATGTTAGTGAGATCAATCACACTAATCCCAAGCGCTGGTCTAACAACTTTCCCGTTAGCCACTAATTGATTAATGATTTTAACCACTTCGTTACTTGGAATGGCAAAGCCCATCCCTTCAACAGAGGTTTCACCATTCGAAGCTAATTTCATTGAATTAATCCCAATGACTTGGCCAGCCATATTAACTAATGGGCCCCCTGAGTTCCCGGGGTTAATCGCTGTATCGGTTTGAATAACCGTTGCCTGACCAGTTGTTTGACCGGTTGATTCATCAGTCACATCAATTGTTCGCTTCTTAGCTGAAATAATCCCTTGTGTAACCGAAGTTGCGTATTCTGATCCTAGAGGCGACCCAATTGCAAGAACTGATTCACCAGCTTTGATACTGTCTGAATCACCAAAAGTAGCTGTTTTCTTCACTTTGGCGCCATCGATTTTTAAGACCGCTAAATCAGAGATTGCATCCGTCCCGACTAAAGTGGCTTCTAATTTTGTACCATCACTGAGAATAACTTCAACTTTATCAGAATCGGCAACCACGTGATTATTCGTGACGATATAAGCCTTGCCATCTTTTTTCTCGTAGATTAAACCGGAGCCTTCACTAGATTCTTCTAAATCACTGCTATTGCTCTTGGCATTACTCTTATTCCCACTCAAACTTCCTGAACCAAATAATTCACTCAAATCGCCAGTTGATTGTTGTTGTTTTTGTAAGTTCACAACTGAAACAACCGATGTATTAACTTTTTGGAAAGCCGTTGTTGTTTGAGATGATGAGTTAACCTTGATATTACTAATCTTAGTGGCCCCAGCTTTGGTAGGTGTTTGTGTGGTAGTCGTGACATCATTAGCGGCATTACCCATTTTCGAAAAACCGGCATAGGCTACGCCACCACCAATCAACGCTGAAATAACCGCAACAATTGCTGTTTTCATTAATCCTGAATTTTGATTCATCCTAAATCACCCAAACTTTCTAATTTTATTCTGTTTATTGATTATCTCTATCATAAAATTTAAATTTGAAAAATTCATGAACAAGTTACGAATTTTAAATTGTTTTTATAGCGGTATTTTAACGCTTTTATGCTTAAACAACAAATAAAGGGTCTGCAATCGCTGGATCGGTATCCAAAATTTCAAAATCCGTGCCAACACCATAATCATGTTGTTCTAAAATTGACGCCACCGTTAAGTGGGCCAACTCCTTCATATTGTTTTCTTGGCTTAAATGCCCTAGGAAAACACGCTTGGTTTGCTGCCCCATAAAAGCCATTAAGGCTGAAGCACCATCTTCGTTCGAGAGATGCCCAGTATCGCTAAGAATCCGTTGTTTTAACGACCAAGGATACTTACCCATTCGTAACATTTCCAAATCGTGATTACATTCCACCAAATAAGCATCCGCATTCTCGATAGTCCCTCTGATTTGATCCGAAACGTACCCCGTATCCGTTAAAATTGCGAAGGCCCGGTTGTTATGATGAAATTGATAAAATTGCGCCGCCGCGGCATCGTGTGAAACCCCATAACTTTCAACATCAATATCGCCGAGTGTTTTTGTTTTACCCATCTCAAAGACGTGCTTATGTTCATCAGGGACGGTGCCAATAATTGACGCCATCGCATCCCAAGTCGGTTGATTGGCATACACATCGATCCCGTAACGACGAGCTAAGACACCCACACCACTGCTATGATCGCGATGTTCATGCGTCACTAACAAACTATCGACATCCTTTAAATCCCGACCAATGCTATGCATTAAATCCTGAACACGTTTGCCACTCATTCCCGCATCGACTAATATTTTTTGAGTTGGTGTTTCAATAAAAGTTGTATTGCCTGAACTACTGCTGGCTAAGACGCTAACCCGCATTTCATCTTTTTCTACCATTTATCCGCTATCCCCTTGGCTTTTTCACTGATTCTTATGATGATACTTCGCTACGATTCTTCATTAAAGCGCCGGTAAACGCATTGATGCGCTTGACGACGACGTTTTTGGTACTCTTATTTTCAATGGCGATTTGCCATGCTGGTACATAAACCGTACTACTATTAGCGTCTAATAGGGCGCTATAGCCTAGTTGAACCCACAAAATTTTAGAGTTATTCGGAATTTCATTATCCGTGTATAAATCAACGACCGCCCCTTGTGCGGAGATCTTGGTCATCTCTTTTTCACGTAGAATTTGCACCTTATCAATATAGGTTTGTGTATACTGACTAATTTGGCCATCATCTAATGTAAAAATTAATTGCCCATGTTCATCCATTATTTGTCCACCTGGGACTTTTTGAACATAAACAGCTTGTTGATTGCTCGATAACGCTTTTGAATAGCGATACTGATCCGCTTGGTAAACATTATTACCCTCTTTCAAAAAGGCATTGATGACTGAGGTGGCCCGTCCCTTTTTATAACGCAACGGTTTATCGAGAACGCTAGTGAGTGTCAGTCTCGATTTATCAAATGACGCCGTTTGTCCAGTTAACTTAGCACTCGCGGCTTCCAACCCAGTCTGATCCGCTTGGCGGCTAGCTAAGTAATAACTTTCCCGCTTTTGATTCGATAATCTCTTAACCGTAATTTGATCATCTTTTAAATCTTTTAAAATCTGACTGGTTTGCGAACGATTCGTAATAGAAGCCGAATTGGTCGTTTGGCTGCCACTGAGCGACATAAACAAATAGATATCGAGCGCAATAAAAATGGCAATAAAAATCATTTCAATTCTGCGAAAATCCATTTGTCTAGCTCCCTTCGGTCAATTCTGCTTTCTGTGCTAATAATGCACTAAGACTACGCCAAGCACCTTTATATTGAATAAAATAGGTCGGATTAAGATCTATCACTTGGTCGTTACTTGTTTCTTGTGTCCACTCATAGCCAACTTGGATATTGTCAATATTCTCTAGTAAGAAACCATTTTTAGTCATCTGATTTAAAACAGCTTGCGTACTTGGTAAAGTAACTGGCTTATCACCCGCTGGTACTGGCACTTGTAAACTATAATTTGAAAAATCGACCCGTTGACCGGTTGGTAATAGCTGCACCTTAACACTACCAAAATTAGTCTGGTAAAAGACTGGGAAGCCTTCTACATAGGTGCGATAAGTCGTCGAATTGGTATCTTCATCATAGCTATAAAAACGCATACCGGATAATGAATTGCCCGTCTTCAACAACGCCTCAAAACTAGCCTCGAAACTCTTTGTTAAACCTGTCGGTGACTTGGTATCTTCATACTTCACATAGGCAATTTCACCTGTTTTATGATTAATCGTTAGTCGCTTGTATAAATCGTTATTGGCACCATCCGTATAAATGACGTTGTCACCTTGTTCTTTAGCATCAATATTATCCGTATTCTTTTGATCCAACAAGGTTGTAATATAATAATTTTCAGGTTGTTGGTTCACTAAATAACTATAAGGTAAAAGTGACTGATTAGCGGCCACATAAATAAACGGTTTATGATTTAACAGACTCTCTTTAACGTTTAAATGCACATCTGAGTGATCTAAAATTTGTTTGACTTGCGCCACTGAAAATTGACGCATCGTTGTCTGGTAAATCATGTGACTCTTATCGTTCATCAATGTCAGCTGTGGCTTAGTCCCCATCGTTATTTTAACGCGATTAAAGGTCGTATTGCGACTCAATTGATTGTTACTGTCATCAAATACCTTTTTAAAGACCGCATACGAAATATTGTCCGGATACAACAAGGTCAATGTATCATCAGTCGTAATCGCCTGATAATAATTGGCTTCACTTAACTTAGACGCTTTAAACCGTGCTGATTTAGCCAATTTCATCGCTTCTTTCAACTTGGGCACTAAGCTTTCTTTTGAATTGTAAACGAGCTGACTCTGTTGATTGGTCCGCCACAGAATTTGCGTTGGTAAAAAGATATCGCTAATTTTGCGATCAGACTTGCGACTCACCGCTTTAGTCGTTGTTTGGCTATCTGTCCGTCGTTCATAATGCGTGTTATTCGTCCAGATTTTCCAAGATAAAATAATACTCAAAACGATTGAAGCAATCAGGATGACTCGCATCACAAAACTATTAAATTTCATCCCAATCACCTCCATCAGAATCAATTGGTTCGTATGGTAGCGAAATGTAGAATGTTGAGCCTTTGCCTTCTTGGCTATCAACCCAAACACGCCCATTATGCGCTTCGATAACTTCTTTTGAAATGGCCAAACCTAAACCAGTCCCGCCTTGTTTACGGGAACGAGCTTTATCGACCCGGTAGAAGCGATCAAAAATTTTCCCTAAGTCTTTACGTGGAATCCCTAAACCTTGATCAGAAATACTTAAAATGACATGCCGGTGAGTTTCCAATAAGCGACAAGTGATCACCCCACCATCTGGTGAATACTTAATCGCATTATTCATAATATTATCGACGACTTGCATGAACTTATCGGTATCAATTTCGACCCACAAATCTCGCTTGGTAAAGTCCCGCGTAATACTGTATTTTTTGTTAGGATCATCCGTTGGTAACTTGCCCGTTCCTCTTGGCGTTGCATTGTTATCATGTTCTTGATCCCGTTTAATCATCATATCAAACCGATCAAGCACATAGCCAAAGAATTCGTTTAAATTAACAAATTCTAAATTCATTTTAGCGGTCCCTTGGTCCATCCGCGATAAACTCAATAAATCGTTAATCATCCGAATCATCCGATCAGTTTCTTCCTGCGTGACCTTTAAAAAGTTCGGCGCGACTTCAGGATCTTGCCAAGCGCCATCATTGAGCGCTTCGATATAACTCCGGACACTCGTTAACGGTGTCCGCAATTCATGAGAAACGTTTGAAACGAATTCACGCTGTTCCCGCTCATTCTTTTGTTGTTCCGTCACATCATGCAGTACACAGACTAAGCCCGTGATATAGCCGGTTTCTCTTTGGATCAATGAAAAATCGACATGCAAAATCAAGTCATGATCTTGTTGATCTGAAAAATCCAAGACCATCACTTGTTGGGTTTCTAATAAATCGCGAAGTGTATATTCTTCACTAATTTTAAGCACTTTTAAGAGCGATTGACCTAAGACACCATCGCTCGTCACATTGAGGAAATCCTGACCGGTTTCATTAATAATCGTAATATTCCCCCGCCGATCAGTCGCAATTACCCCATCAGTCATGTGACTCATGACGCTGTCCAGTCGCCGACGCTCAGATTCAGACGCCTCTTGCGCCTCTTCGACCCGAACTGACAAGTTATTGACCGCAATCGCTAGCTGGCCTAATTCATCTTGCCCATAAATGCGTACTTGACCAGAATAATCGCCGCGCGCCATCTGAATCGCTTGTTTCTTCATTTCATCAATCGGACGCGTTATTGCCCGGGAAATAACAATCGATAAGGCCATTCCTAATAAACCTGCTACAAGAGATGAGGTTAAGAAAATAACCGTAATCGATGAAATCCCTTTATAAACCTCTTCCATGCTGGCTCGGATATAAACCGCACCGACTACGGTATTACTATCACCATTAGGGTCAGTTAACGGTTGAATCGCCGTATAATAGCTGCCTTGACTTTCACTATAGGCGACCTCTTGTTCAGAATGCCCCGAATAAATTGCTTGCTTGACACGCGGATTACGGGTCTTCTGCCCAATAGTACTTTGACTATTCAGATTGGTAACACCCCGGATAGTCCCTTTATTATCGACAACTTGAATTTCAGCAGAGTTGCCCATATCACCAATAATATCCTTGATATTCTTATTCGCGTTACCACTATTACTCATCAACTCATTACTTAGTTGATTTTGAACATAGGGTGTCACCTGTAATGACTGCTTAAAATCTTTCACATTTTGGTATTCCAATTGCTTAACAAATGAAGCCCCAATCACCTCTAGTGTCACTAGTAGCAACAAGACAAAAACAATTGCAATCTTGAAATGGATTGATTGGAATAACCGAATTTTTTTATTCATGCGTTAAACTTACTCCTGCTCAGGATTTCTTAAATAATAACCAACACCACGACGCGTTACTAACCATTCTGGATGGCTAGGATTGTCTTCAATTTTTTCCCGTAAACGACGAACCGTGACATCCACTGTACGGACATCCCCAAAATAGTCGTAACCCCAAACAGTTTGCAATAAATGTTCGCGCGTCATCACTTGCCCAATATGTTTAGCTAAATAGTGTAATAATTCAAACTCACGATGTGTTAATTCAATCTTTGTACCTCTTTTAGACACAATATAAGCCTCTGGATGAATCGTGAGATCGCCAATATTAATTTCGTGGTTTTCTTCGTTTGCTTCTTTATCAGATTGACTAGTGGACCCTTGCCGTCTTAAATTAGCTTTGACACGCGCGACTAATTCTCGGTTAGAGAATGGTTTTGTGACATAGTCGTCGGCCCCTAATTCTAATCCAATCACTTTATCAATTTCCGAATCTTTAGCTGTTACCATAATAATTGGCATATCGTGTGATTTGCGTACCTGGCGGGCGACTTCAAGCCCATCAACCTTAGGTAACATCAAATCTAATAAGATTAAGTCCGGTACGACTTCTTCTACTTGTTGCAGTGCTTCTTCCCCATCATAAGCTGTGTAAACATCATAGCCCTCCTTCGTTAAATTAAACTTAACGATATCCGAGATGGGTTTTTCATCATCAACTACCAATATTTTTTTAGCCATTTTAGTATCCTCCTTGGATGCTTTGTCTTCTATTATACTCATTTTAAGAATGCAATTCAAAATCTGGTCTCGTTTTCAAGCCCGCTATAAACACGTCATTAACGATATTTAAAGGACCTGAATCGCTTGCTACTTACTCCCACAACAATTTTTTTGAAAAAAATAAAAAAAACTGTTTACAGATTGCTAATTCCTATGGTATGATATTTAAGTCGTAAGGCATGAGACATTAAATCACATGGGTGGTTAGCTCAGCTGGCAGAGCAACGGACTCTTAATCCGTGGGTCCAGGGTTCGATCCCCTGACCACCCATCAAGTATACATGATAAACAGTCATAATGATGCAATTGCATCGTTATGACTGTTTTTTTATTAATATAAGCACATTAAATCAATTCAAAAATTTCAAGCGGAGTATTTCACATATGAAAAAAATCACAGCAACTCTAAAAGCACTACAGACGATTATCAAAAATAATGCTCTCTCTATTATCTATATATTAATTATCAATGCACTTATTTTTGTTCCTAGTGTAGCAATCTCTACTCTAATTAAATCTAGCCCTCTAGCTAATAGTATATTACTTATTATCTGCATGCATTTCCTCCTTTCAGTGGAAATTATTGGTATTTTAATCGCCATTTCAAATGATAAAGATACTACTATGTCTCTCTTAAGAATCGCTGTGAATCTCATGCTAGTCGTATTAACAATTATTCTATTTTCTTTTTTTTATAAGTCTAAACAGTCAAGCTATGTATCGTATTATTCCCTTTTGACAGGCTGTCTAATTGTCTCATATTTTATATTTATCATTTTAAAGAAACTCTCTGCTCTTTCACATAAATTTGGTGGAGATTTCATTTGGAAGCTAATAGCTGCTATTTCAACAATTACTACATCTATAATTGCTATTCTACAAACCATTATCGGTCTATATAAATAATAATTAAATGGAGACCCTCATAAAAATTAGAATAGTCATCCTAGACCTATCCTCGCTTGTATAAATTTCAACCATCAAATCTAAGTAAAGATTATCCGTCAAATAAAGCCCGCCTATCTGAAAAGATAAGCGGGCTTTTGTGTCAGGCCTTTACGGCACGGCGTCTTAGTGTAGAGATACTAATGCCAGTTTTTAAACTAACCTCTTGGAACGTTAGTCCTCTTTCAATATCTTTAAGTGCTTTTTCAATTTGCTGATCGGTATATTTTTGTCGCCGACCTTCATGATACATTGGATTTTTCATTCTGGCAGCTTCCTTACCTTCTTGCGTTCTTGTTACGATCATATCTCGCTCAAACTGTGCAAAGGCACTAAGCATCGTCAGCATTAAATTACCAGTCGGCGTATCTTCAATTGTCCCCATGTTTAAAATCGTAACCTTAATATTACGAGCAAACAACTCTTTTGTAATACTTAGCGCGCCGATTGTGTTCCGGGCAAATCGATCTAATTTTGTTACAACCAAAGTATCTCCCGGTTTCAGTTTTTTAAGAAGCAGCTTAAATTTAGGCCGGTCCGTCGTTGTTCCGGTAAATTTTTCGGAATAGATTTTGTCACAATCAGCCTGTTTTAGTTGCTCGATTTGTGTATCTAAATTCTGGCCCATTGTAGACACTCTCGCATAGCCATATTTCATAATAGTGTTACCTCCTAAAATTTGATGCACAAACTAATTTTAAAAGATGAGCGATGATTAGCAAGGGTTATATTTACATTTTGTAAACATTACATTCAAGAACTATATCGATACGCCTTTTACTTCTAGTTACACATTATTTTTTTATTTTGTATATTTTATTATACCTATAAGTTATCACAGGCATCATCTCGGTAAAAGTTATACGCCCAAACACTTCCTGTTATGAATTATCTCTAAGCAAGTTTATTAAAATATTAATAATCATTGAAATTGCACTCTAATAGTCGTTTCCTTTAAAATCGTTATCAAAAAGCACGGTCTATATTAAATTTTGCACAATTATTATTAAATATTTTGAAATACTAGCCATATTATTCTAAAAATCAACTATTAACAATCAAAAAGAATAAATTATTTTTCATTAACGGTTCGCAAATATCGCTTGCTTTTAAATCAGCTCCAATCTCCTTATACTAAGACTAATTACAATCTTTGGAGGATTAGTCATGCTAGCCACAATACTTAAAGAACGCCGTCTTGCTCTACATTTAACCCAACAGGCCGTCGCGAATCAACTACACACAACCCGCCAGACTATTTCGAACTGGGAAAATGGCAAAAACTATCCTGATGTCCCGATGTTAGTCGCCATCAGTAATTTGTATGGTTTATCGCTCGACGATATGTTGAAGAAAGATACCCAGTATCTCAATAAAGTCGCTAACGATTACCAGTTAATCAATCGACAAAAAAGAGGGCATTTATTAGATTATGTTTTGTTACTTACCCTATCCGGGCTGATCATGATCGCCCTTGGCCCTATTTTCTTTAAAGCTCAATTTAATGAGCAGCTAACGGGATTCTTCGTCTTGATTTTTACAACAGTCCTCGTTATCTTAAGCTATTTTAAAACTGCTCAATTTTATCCCAAGCAACCTGGAACTAAGCAACCCTTTCTGATTCCTAAGGTGGTTGGTATCGGACTAACAATTAATCCTAACCATCCAGCCGGTAAAATTATCTGGATAGTGATTTTACTCTTTGTGCTAGGCAGTCTACTAACGGTTATTTTTTGATTCATCCGCTTTATTTCCCCGGTAATAAAAAAGAAGCTTCCCTCTAGACCAGTATCTAGGGAAAGCTTCTTTTTTATATTTTTTCACTGCACAATTTGCTGTTCTTCAACTTCATTATATTGATACAACAGGAGTTCCATAATGGCAATTAATGAAACATGCGATGTCATTTCAACTTGATGCTGGTACAGTTCGTCTGTAAACAGATAAAGATTGATATCACTCATATTTTGAAGCGTATTATTATTGGCACCTGTAATTGACACTAACTTTGCATATTGACATTTGCGTTCAATAATTTGCAAAATCTCAATTAATTCTTTATCTTCACCTTCGTAATTAAAAACAAACAAGATATCATCTCGATTAATATTTCGGTAAGCAAGCTGGCGTTGTTCATAATTCTTCGGAAAGATTACAATAAAGCCTTTTAAGGTATATAGGTATTCAATATATTCCGCAGCATACTTACTAAAACCTTTTGCGAAAAAATACAGCTTGGGCTTTTTTGTCATTAACGTCACAATTGCATTTAACTTATCATTATCTAAGACGCGGACCGTTTCATTAATATTCTTGAGATATTCAGCTCTGTAAGCCACTTGATTCACCACAAACGGATTCACTTCATCAGTTTGATTCTGATTTAAAATCGTATATTTAATAACGGTGATAAACTCACTATAACCAGAGAAGCCAATTTTACGAACAAAGCGTAAAAACGTCGTCGTCGATACAAAACATTCGGCGGCTAATTCACGAATACTACGATTTTTAATGCCATCCATATTTTTAATGACATAATCTAGTAAAATCTGTTCATTTTTATTTAACTTCTCAACATTCGCATTAATAATTTCAAAAAAATTCATTTTAAGCCTCCGTATATGCAGGTACTGCCGTAACAACACAGTGAACATCCCCGCCACCCAATAGTAGTTCTCTTGCGTATACTGGTTCTATCTTGCGATCTGGGAAAAGTTGCGCCAATTTTTGAATTGCCACGGTATCTTGGGGGTCATCAAAAACAGGTACGATAATCGCATCATTTAGCGCGTAGTAATTAACATAACTAGCAGTTAAACGGTCACCTGGATAGCGTGGTAAGAGCCCATTGATTGGATCAACACCTGCGCTTTCTTCTTGGGTCGCAAACAGCGGCTTAGGCATTTGTAGCTTATGAATCTTAAAGTGCCGTCCCTTAGCATCTGTCGCGGCTTCTAGAATGCGATAAGCTTCTTCTGAGCTGGCATATTGTGGATCCGTTTTGTCATCCGTCCAAGTTAGTAACAATTCCCCAGGGCGCACGAAACTAAGCATATTATCAACATCCCCATTGGTTTCATCCATAAAATAGCCTAGTTTTAACCAAATCACCTTTTCAATGCCTAGATAAGCTTTTAAAACAGCTTCGACTTCAGCTTTAGTAAGTGTGCCATTGCGACCTTCTGAGAGGATTGACTCTTCAGTTACAATCAGCGTGCCCTCACCATCTGTATGAAAGGCACAGCCTTCTAAAATAAAATTCTCTAGACGATAATAATCGATGCCGGTTAACTCACATAATTTCTGTGCAACCTGATCGTCCATATCCCAAGGAAAATAAAGGCCATCCACTAAACCGCCCCAAGCATTAAAACGCCAATCAACCGCCCGAATTTGATTCTTTTGATTTAATAAATAAGTTGGGCCGATATCCTTAATCCAAGCATCGTTATAACTCATCTCAATCACTCGGATATCTGCGGGTAGCGCGTAGCGCGCATTTTGATATTGTTCTTTTGAAACTAACATCGTTACTGGTTCGTAACGGTTAATAATGGTCGCAATTTCCGCGAAGGTTTTTTGGGCCGGTTTGGCCCCGTTGCGCCAATTATCTGAACGTTCCGGCCACATCATAATCGATTCACGATGGCGTTTTGTTTCTGCTGGTAGATAGTATTGATCTTCTTTAGGGGTAGTCCCTACGATTTTCATTGTGCCACTCCATTCTGCTCTCTCATATTGCTTGATTATAACCCAAAAAGCGACTAGAAAATCGACTAGTCGCTGCTTTGAAAACTACTGATGAATAACGGTTCCTTTATCGCCTGTGATAATTTGGCGAACATCATCTAATGCACCAATCACGGCCGGATTACCGGTTTTTTTAACGAATTGAACAGCTGCTTTAACCTTAGGCATCATACTGCCTTTAGCAAATTCATCGGCATCAATATGCTTTTGAATTTCATGAGCAGTAACATCAAAAATCTCTTCTTGGTCTGGTTTCCCAAAGCGATAAAACACGCCGCCAACAGAGGTCAAAATAATTAATTGATCAGCCTCAACAAGTTCCGCAATTTTAGCGGCACTAAAGTCCTTATCAATCACGGCTTCGGTGCCAATTAATTGATCACCAGATTTAACAACGGGAATCCCGCCACCGCCAGAGATAATTGGAATAATACCTGCTTCAATCACTTTCTTGATTGCCGGATATTCCTTAATTTCAACAGGTTGTGGTGAAGGTACCACGCGCCGATAGCCACGGCCGGCATCTTCCATCATTTGCCAATCAGGGTGCTTTTCTTGAAGCCCTTTAAGCGCTGCTGCTTCGTAAAAAGGCCCGATTGGTTTAGTGGGTTGGTGAAATGCTGGATCATCAGCTGCTACGATGGTTTGCGTCACCATCGCCACCACGCTTTTATCAATTTTTCTGAGTGCTAATTCTTCCTGCATTGCATTTTGGAACCAATAACCAATACTCCCCTGCGTCATTGCACCGCAAGTGTCTAAAGCCATTGCGGGATTTTTATCACTGTCAGCTGCTTGTTGTTGCAACAATAGATTCCCGACTTGTGGACCGTTACCATGCGTAATGATTAGTTGATCACCATTTTCAACAAAGTTGATTAATTCTTTGACAGTCGCTTTGACTGCCTTTTTTTGTGCTGTATCGGAGGCATCATTTGCTAAAATAGCATTGCCGCCAAGCGCTACTACGATTTTTGCCATCACTAGACCCCTATTCTAACGACCGGCCGGAATTTGTTGGGTGATACAGTGAATATTGCCGCCACCTAATAAGATTTCGCGGGCTGGCACACCAACAATCTTGCGATCTGGATATAATTTTTGAAGTGTTTCTTGTGCTTTTTCATCCATTGGATCATTAAATAATGGAAAGACAATCCCACCGTTTGCAGTGTAGTAGTTAACGTAGCTAGCAGCTAATCGGTCCCCTGCTAAACGTGGTAACGTCCCGTCAACTGTATCAACACCTTGGCTTTCGGCTTCCGTGATTAAAATTGGTTTTGGCAAGTATAATTTTTCAACTTGTAACTTGCGGCCCTTAGCGTCCGTTTCATTGATCAATAGGTCATAGTTCTCTTTTGAAATTGCGTATTGTGGATCTGATTGATCGTCGGTCCAAGCCAAGACAACGTGCCCTGGTTTGACGAAATTGGCGATGTTATCAACATGACCGTTTGTTTCATCTAGGTAGATTCCCTTTTTCAACCAGATAATCTTTTCAACATTGAGATATTCTTTCAAAATACTTTCAATTTGATCTTTAGAAAGTTGTGGATTACGGCCATCAGATAATAAGCATTCTTCGGTTACGAGTAATGTGCCCTCACCATCAACGTGGATTGAACCACCTTCCAAAACAAAATCATCCAAGCGATAACGATCGCGACCTTCGATTTCGCAAACCTTTTGAGCGACACGGTCATCCTTGTCCCATGGGAAATACAAGCCATCAACAAGGCCGCCCCAAGCGTTAAATGTCCAATCAACACCCCGACTGTCACCCTTGTCATTGACCACAAATGTTGGCCCACAATCACGGATCCAAGAATCGTTATTCGACATTTCAACAACTTGGATATTATCAGCCAACATGTGCCGGGCATTTGTATATTGACGATCACTAACGCCAACGGTCACACTTTCGAATTGGGCGATTGTCTCAGCGACTTTGGCAAAAGTTGCTTGGGCTGGCTTAGCCCCTTCGCGCCAATTATCTGGTCGTTCTGGCCATAAAAGATAAACGCCTTTGTGAGCTTCGAATTCACCGGGCATGCGGTAACCGTCTTTTTTAGGCGATGTTTGTAATGTTTTCATAGTACTAACTTCCTTTCTATTTCTGATCAACTTGTTTTTCAGCGTGTCTGATACAAATTTCTCCAATAATGATAGTGACAATCGTCCCAATTAAGATTGGTAACTTACTATTTAACTCTGCGTAACTGCCGTTTAATGGCACCGCCGTTAAGATTAAGGTTAAGCCCAATAAAATTAAGGGTACGTAAGTCATCAAGCGGATAATCACTGCATTACCATGGATTTTAAAAGGCCGATTACGATCTGGATCAATCTTTCTGAGTTTTAAAAATGATGGGAACATCAACATATATGACCCTAGTAAAGCGACCACATTCAGTGAGAAGAAAGCCCAGAAAATATTGGGATTGGGAATAAATGGTGCGGCGACTACTAAAATCGTTGCGATAATGCCGTTTAAGAATGTTGCCCCGACTGGCATCCCATTTTTAGCGCTCGTTTTTTGGAAAACGCGGGGTAAATCATTATTCTTAGCAGCATATAATGCAACATAGTTAACGCCGGCTGACCACGAAATTAAGTTGGCTGCTAGTGTGTACATAAAAAGAATGCCAATTAAAACCACAAACCAATTATGATGACCAACCAATAGTAAAATACTATCCATTAAGCCACCGGATGTCGATAGTTGACTGCTTGGAATTGCAGCGCCCATCCCGAAAGCGGCAAATAAGTAGAAGACAGCAATCAAGACACCACCCCAGATAATGGCTTGGGGAATTTGTTTCTTAGGATTTTCCATATCACTAGCCATTGTTGCAACCACTTCAAAACCTAAGAAGTTAAACAAAATGACTGAGATATACCCGAGACTCGTCGCATCAAATTTGGGCAACATCGCTGTCCCAGAAAAATCATTAGCTAATCCTTGCGTAGCAGCATGATAGATTCCAAGTGCCCCTACACTAAGCATAATAACTACCTTGGCAACCGCAGCTAAATTCAAAATCCATTTACTATCCGCAATTGGATAACAACTAATGAGTGTGACAAGCCAGATAAAGACGAGTTCAATAATGATCCCAACAGGTGTCGCTATCTTAATCTGAAAAATTTGTGCCAGTACTTCGTTGAATAAGACCGCTAAACTCGCCATCCAGATGGGGAAATTAATCCAATATAACCAGGCTGCTCTTCCGCCCCATTTGCGACCAAAGGCCCGTTTAACCCAGTCATAAATGCCACCTTCATCATCATATGTCGTCCCTAATTCCGCAGAGATTAAGCCATACGGTAAGAAGAAAAACAGTAATAAGGCACCCCACCAAAAGAATTGCGATGGTCCGATTGCAGCAGCTGGTGCAGCCGATTCAACGACTAAGACAACGACTACCGACATTAATACGGCATCAAATAGTTTAAACTTTTTCTTTTCCATATTGTCACCCTCATTTATTGATCAACTATTGTCTACTGACTATTTGGTTGAATCAATTCGATTATTTAATAAGTCTTTTAATGCTGGATCTTTTAAGTTGTTTAATGTGTCATCTGAATAATCGATAATTGGGGCCATGAGATAAACAAGTAATGCGCGCATGGCTGTTAAACGATTTTCAGCTTCGTCCCAAGCAACTGAAGCATCTGAATCAAGCACACTATCTGTCACTTCTTCGCCACGGTTAGCTGGTAAACAATGCATGAATTTAGCATGTTTAGCAGCTTTAGCCATCAATTCATCATTAACTTGGTATTTAGGATAAAAAATTGCCATCCGTTCGTCATATGAAAGTGGTGATTCGTATAAACCGTACCAAACATCGGTATAAACAAAGTCAGCATCTTTCATAGCTTCATCGGCATCTTCTGTGATTAAAACACTGCCGCCTGAAACTTCGGCATTCTTTTGACCGATTGCTAAGGTTTCTGGTTTGATTTGATAGCCTTTTGGTCCATATTGAACGAATTGCATCCCCATCTTAGTAGCAACAAACATTAATGAGACACAGACTTGGGTGGCATCCCCCACGAAAACAACTTTACAATCGCTTAATTTCTTACCAGCAGGTAAATGTTCTGCCATTGTGATAATGTCGCCAATTTCTTGTGTTGGGTGATTGTAATCAGTCATCCCGTTTAAAACGGGTACTGTGGCTGCGTTCGCAATTGTTTCGATTGTGTCGTGAGTTGCAACGCGGGCCATCAAGATATCAACTAACCGTGATAAAACAATTGCGGTGTCGCCTAGTGATTCACTTTCAGCACTGCCAAGGTGAATTTGACCAGGTGCTAAGTATTGAGCGTGACCACCAAGTTGGGTCATTGCGGTTTCAAATGATACCCGTGTTCGAGTTGATGATTCTTCGAATAACATCCCTAATGTGCGATTGCTTAATAATTGTGGATAGTCACCGGCTTTGATATCCTTTTTAATTTGTAAACCTAAATCAATTAAATATTGAATTTCTGCTTGTGTATAATCCTTTGTATCGATAAAATCTCTTTTCATATTGGCCATCTCCTAATTAATCTCTTTTGACTACGCTTACAATATAATTTTTTCACGGCCAAATTGAAATAGGTTTGACGACTATCGGTTTAGACGAAATCGTTGTGTATTTTGTTCCATTTTGCGGAACAAAATACACCCTTTTAACAGCATACAAAAAGACCCCAGTCGCGGTATTTACCGCACTGAGGTCTTTATTTTTTAATTAGCCAAATACTTTTAAGTTGGTTTTATTCGCTTTTTCAGTCTTCACTAATTCGCCTTGGACACACCACCGACGCACTGTGTTGTCACAAGTAATCAAGGTGACCATTTTATGTCCCGGGACATCATCAATCACTTTGACTTCTTCAGGGGCAATCGACTTTTTAACGTTTACCCGGTATGAATAGACATTTTGTAAATCGGTTAGATAAACCATATCGCCGACTTTAACATTTTCCAATGGTAAAAAGATGTTGGTAAAAGAATGACCTGCTAAAGCGTAGTTATTATCCGCGCCCATTTTCTGGTCAGGTTTCATCGTACCACCGCCTTGGGCCATGGTCGCTTCTGAGACACCCTTCATGACTGGCAACGCAATGCCGACGCTCGGAACCGCAACCTTCCCTAAAACAATCACATCACCCTTAACGGCGGCGCTGACGATTTGCTTCGTATCGAGTGTTTTAACACTATTAAAATCAAAATTTGCTTTTTTATGTTGATTCTGCTTAATTTGAGCGGCCGTCACCGTATTCATCCGGTGGTTAGCCATTGATTTAACCATTTGATTGCGAATTGGGCCAATAAAAACAAGTATTAAACCAATGAGCAATAAGAGTGCCAGTAGACTATTAATGAGCCGGTTCTTCGTCTTTTTTTGCACAACAATTTATCCCCTTTACTACTGATTTATTTTATTGTATCACATCTCAAAGCGGTTGCTCATTTTAAAAGGCCTTATTTTTCCACAATAATTGCCGGATGCATCAAATTCCGAAATAAATTAGCGGTAATTGCGATTGAAAGTGAAGCAACGACCAATCCTAGGTCAATCAACATGACACCCGGCGTCGCTTGTTTAACTGCGATTAAATAAAATAACGGCAAACTCAATAGGTAAGCCGCACCATTAATGCTGGCGACTTTTTGAATTTGACGGAGGGCTCGTTGTGTCTGTTGGCCAAAATGACCGACTAGATCGACTTCGCGTAAAATCCGTTGAAGTTGGCATAGTCCCCAGAGCGCTAGGATCAAAGACCCATAAACCAAAATCACAACCAACCACAAGCCACCTGGAATTTGGGGGAAGTTCTGCGCAATTTTATGCGTCAAGCGGGGCCCAATCAGCCCGATAAAGATTAGCGGTAAACTGGCTAAGCCACAAACTAATTTCAAAAATAGGATTTGAATTTTCATGTCACTCACCTCCTCTTTAATTTAAGCGATTCACCTCAAATAAACAATTTAATCGTCGCGCTTTTATCCAAAAATTAAGAAACAAAAAAACGGCTGATCCACTGGATCAACCGCTAAGTCGGCTTAACCGACGTTTAAAATATACATAAAGATTACGAATACGAAAAAGAGCACATACATAATCGGATGAATTTCCTTACGACGACCAGCCGTAATCATCGTGATTGGATAAACGATAAACCCTAAAGCAATCCCATCTGAGATACTATAAGTTAACGGCATCCCCAACACAATTAAGAAGGCTGGAATCGCGATTTCCAATTTTTCCCAATCAATTTTCTTCAATGATTGCGCCATTAAGACCCCAACAATCACTAACGCAGGTGCGGTCACTTGTGACGTCACCACCGTTAGCAGTGGTGAGAAGAATAAACTAAAGACAAACAAAATCCCAGTAACCACTGCTGTTAAACCAGTCCGGCCACCAACGGCAATCCCGGCTGATGATTCAACAAAGGCCCCCACCGGTGATGTCCCCAAGAGTGAACCAGCCAACATTGCTGAAGAATCTGACATTAAAGCTTTCCCAACACGTGGCATCTTGTTGTCCTTCATGAAACCTGCTTGTTCAGCTAAACCAACCAAGGTCCCAGCTGTATCGAAGAAGGTCACCAATAAGAAGGTCAAGACAACCACCCACATTTGAACTGTATTAATATCCCCGATATGATTCAAACCTGCTAAGAACGTTGGTTTTAAACTAGGTGCTGCGGCCACAAAATGAGTGGGTAATTTAATTAAACCCGTTACCGCCCCTAAAATAGACGTTAAAACCATTCCGATAAAAATCGCACCCGGTACTTTTTTAACCATTAAAATAATTGTAATAATTAAGCCAAAAACAGTTAACCAAGTCGTACCCTGTGAGAAGTCCCCAAGACCGACAACTGTTGATTTGTTGGCGACGATTAAACCACCACCATGTAAGCCGATAAAGGCCACAAACATCCCAATTCCGGCCGAAATTGCTAATTTGAGATCGCGCGGAATCGCATCAATAATGATTTCACGTAATTTGAAAATGGTGATTACCATGAAAATCAATGAAGCGACAAAAACACCTGCGAGTGCTGTTTGCCATGAAACACCCATCCCAATAACGACTGAATAACTGAAGAACGCGTTAATCCCAAGTGCGGGGGCTGTTGCAATTGGATATTTAGCGTACAAGCCCATCAAGAAACACCCGATGGCACTGGCTAAGGCAGTTGCCGCGAAAACGGCGCCTTTATCCATTCCAGAAGCACCCAAAACGCTTGGATTAACAAATAAAATGTAAACCATTGAAATAAACGTGGTGAACCCGGCTAGAATTTCCCGTTGAACCGTTGAATGTTGTGCTTCGATACCGAAGAACCGACTTACTTTTTCCATAATAACTCCTCTAAAACAACTAATTTTCCCACTATCTTTTTAGTGGTAATGTGTGTATAATACTGACTGGTGCCAAACCCATGAGAATGAAAGTTTGTTGGCGCGTTTAACGACGCGTTTCGAAAACGAACTTTGCATTCTCTTTTTTTTACCCTTTTTTAGGTTGTGCTTACCAGATGGCTTTTAAAATATTGGTTTGATCACGATCGGGACCAACCGCAAATGTGGCTAATGGTAAATCAACCAATTCTTGCAAGCGTTCAACATACCGCCGTGCATTGACTGGTAATTCTTCAAGTGTCTTAACGCCCGTAATATCTTCATCCCAACCAGGTAATTCTTCATAGATTGGTGTACAACGTGCTAATTCACTTAAGCTTGCTGGGTAACGATCGATACGTTCACCATCTAATTCATAAGCGACACAAATCTTCAACGTCTTCAAACCGGTTAAAACATCGACACAGTTTAAGCAAAGTTGGGTTAAACCAGCGACCCGTTTAGAATGACGAAGGACAACTGTATCAAACCAACCAATTCGACGCGGACGTCCGGTAACAGTGCCGTATTCGTGGCCCGCTTGGCGAATGAAATCGCCCGTTTCATCGAATAATTCAGTTGGGAACGGACCATCACCAACACGTGATGTATAAGCTTTAGCAACCCCGACCACTTCATCAATCCGTGAAGCGCCGACCCCTGAACCAGTTGAAACGCCACCGGCAGGATTTGAAGAAGTTACAAATGGGTAAGTCCCTTGGTCGATATCCAATAAAATACCTTGGGCCCCTTCGAATAAGACGTTGCCCTTTTGATCTAAAACATCATTTAAAACAACCGATGTATCGCAAACATATTGTTTTAATTCTTGACCATATTGGTAGTATTCTTCAAAAATTGAGTCGAAATCTAGAGCTTCAACTTCATAAATCTTGGTAAATAAGGCATTTTTTTCAGCTAAGTTTTGTTTTAATTTAGTTGCAAATAACTCTTTATCTAATAGATCAGCCACGCGAATGCCGCTTCTGGCAGCTTTATCCATATAAGCTGGGCCGATTCCACGATTAGTCGTCCCAATCTTTTGATCACCCTTAGCAGCTTCTTGTAAGCTATCTAGCTTAATGTGATAAGGCAAGATGACGTGGGCCCGATCTGATAATTTCAATTGACTTGTATCCACATTCTTGTCAGCTAAACCACGTAATTCACCAACAAGTGATTTAGGGTTAACCACAACCCCGTTACCGATGACGCTGACCTTGTCACTGTTAAAAATCCCAGATGGAATTAATTGTAAATGATAAGTATCTTCGCCTAATTTAATGGTGTGGCCTGCATTGTCTCCACCTTGATAACGAGCGATTGCGTCAGCATTCTGACCTAAAAAGTCGGTGATTTTCCCCTTACCTTCGTCGCCCCATTGTGTTCCAACTACTACTGCAGATGTCATATGAATAAACCCCTTTATTCAAGTTAATTGACTTAACTTGATATTTAAGTACTAAACTCACAAAAGCTATTGTACCAACTCAGCTATTTGAAATCAACTTAAAACACGAACTTTATTAATAAACACTACCCAATTAACGTTTTAAATCTTAATGATGATTACACCATCTTAAAACAGCGCTTTAAATACGAACAATAATTATCGTTTTGACATCCATTCACTGTCCCTCTACAATTAAACCATCTTAATCTTTCAAGGAGTTGCCTAATGTTATATCTCGATAATATCATCACCGCAGCGACCATTTTTCCGTTTGTCGCAATCGCCCTCACAATTCCGGTTTTAATCTATCATTACCGGCGTTTTGGCGCAATCACCTTTTGGCGGAGCCTCGTTATTTACAGCTTTATCTTCTATCTATTAGCCGCCTACTGTCTTATTATACTCCCATTACCACCAAAATCAGTCGTCGCTCATTTGACAACGCCGCGTTATAATCTAGTGCCGTTTACTTTTGTCCGCGAATTTATTAACACGACACACTGGGTTTGGAATCAACCGGCAACCTATCTCGCAACGCTTAAACAAGCCGCGACGATTCAACCGCTCTTTAATATCGTTTTAACCATCCCCTTTGGTGTTTATCTCCGTTACTTCTTCCGGACGTCATTCAAACAAACCCTATTATTGAGTTTTGGCCTCTCATTGTTCTTCGAATTAACCCAACTGTCAGGACTCTACGGTATTTATCCGCGCCCTTATCGGTTATTCGACGTTGATGATTTACTGCTAAACACAAGTGGTGGGCTCATCGGCTTTGGCTTAGCCCCCTTATTAACCTATTTCTTGCCGACCCGCGATGCACTTGATCAAGCGGCCTACATCAATGGGCAAAAAGTTGGCTATCTCCGCCGCTTATTAGCACTGGGAATCGACTATTGTCTCCTAACACTAATTGGCATAATTGTCACAGCGAGTTGGCGTTTATTAAAACTACCAACTTTTGGTAATGACGTTTTCTACTACTGCTTAGAAAATGGACTCTATTTTGTCTTACTGCCCGTCTTCTGGCGCGGTCAAACACCTGGTAAAGCTATTTTACGATTAAAAATTACTGCTGACAATGCCGTTGCTTGGCGGATATTCAGTCGCCAATTTTTACTGTTCTTTATTATCCTCCCTAGTTTCCAACTATGGCGCATCACCATTGATGCCTTGGTTGCTAGTGGTCAAACCCATTTAGATATCTATCTTTTACTGGGAGGACTGGCGGCCTTACCACCGGTCTTATTTATGGGCAACTTCCTATTATCGTGGCTTTTCAAAAAGCCCCAACTCTTTTATGAGAAGTTAACCAAAACCCAAGAAATGAGTCTGATTCAGCCACAAGCTACGCATCCCTTAAAAAATAATTAAAAAAACCGATTAATTCTAAAGGTCTAGCAAATTAACATACTTTCCCTCTTAAATTAGCTATAATGAAGTTATCTTATATCTGAGAAAGGATTTACGATTATGTTTAATAAACTCAAATACATTCTCCCAATCGTCATGACGGCTATTTTAGGCCTCAGCGCCCACAGCGTTTTTGCCGACAGTAATACTTGGGATAAACCCGTCGCCACACTCGGAACAAGTCTTTCAAGTACGCAAAAATCAGAAACCCTCTCGACCCTTCAAAACGCCGCTAACATCACCGATTCTGATGAATTAACGGTCACCGGTTCGACCCTCGTGAAATATCTTGATCAAAATCAACAAACTTTTAACGCGAATTCCAACGTTTATTCTAGTGCGTTGATTCAAAAGAATAACAGCAATACCGGGATTAATGTTAAAATTATCGATTTTAATGGTAAGAACAATATCACAACAATTACGGCGAACCAATATAAAAATGCGGCATTAACCGCCGGTGTTACAAACGCAACCATCTATGTTACTTCCGCCGTTCCAATTGACGGTTCCGGTGCGCTCGCCGGTGTTTACGCTGCTTTTGCAGAAAATGGCGAAAGCTTAAATCAATCACAAGTCACCGCCGCCCAAGATGAAATGAGTACCCTCAGCGATATTACCCAGGCCAACAAAGGGACTGACGGCTACACTGATTCACAGCTCAATAACGCCGTGACCGGCGCAAAAAAAGACATGGCTAACAAAGGTGATAACCTAACCGTTAACCAAATTACCAATATCGTTAATAACCAATTGGAACAAAATAACCTCACAACGATTATCAATAATAACCAAAAAACACAAATCATCAACTTACTCGTTAAAATTCAAGATTCTGGTGCGCTTAAATCCGATGATTTTAAGAACCAAGCCGGTAAATTAATGGACAACATTCAAAGTAACGCTAAGAATGTCTTCGACAAATTAAACACTGAAAGTAACCGCAACTTTATTCAAAAACTATTCGATAGTATTGGCAACTTCTTTAAAAACCTATTTGGCTAATGGTTAATGCCACACAAAAACGCCTGACGAACTAATTCGTCAGGCGTTTTTTGATTGCTTATTTAGTGGTTGCTTTTACGGCAACTGTATCAGCTTGGACTGATTGACCCATATTATTGAATTTCATGTAAGCAACTGCTGGCATGTTTGTAATAATTACCATCATCGCTGTTTGCTTACCAGCGGCAACGATTTGATCAAGATCAACGGTTGCCAATAAGTCACCATGCTTGATTGTTTGGCCTGCTTCAACAGCGACTTCAAAAGGTGCGCCATTTAATTCAACCGTATCAATCCCCATGTGCACCAAGACTTCTAAACCATTAGTCGTCTTAATCCCAATCGCATGTTTGGTTGGGAAAACTGTCATCACAGTCCCATCAACTGGTGCGACAATCTTGCCGTCAGTTGGCACAACTGCATAACCGTCACCTAACATCTTTTGTGCAAAAGTTGGATCATCAACATTTTCAATATCAATCAATTCACCGTTGGCAACTGCGTAAAAGACATCTGTCTCACCGGAGTTGATATCACTATCAACAGGGGCTTCAACTGGTGCAGCAGCTGGTTCTGGTGCGCTGGTTGCGATTGGTGTGTTGTGGTTATAAAGTTCTTTCAAGGCATCAGCGACAAATTGGACTTCTGTCCCAATAATAATTTGAATATTGGTTTTGTCTAAGACGTTAATCCCAGCAGCCCCAGCGGCCTTAATAGCCGGTTGGTTAACGTTGGCCGTATCTTCTAATTGTAGACGCAAACGTGTCGTACAGTTATCAATTACTTTGATATTGTCTTTGCCACCGATTGCAGCGTAGATCCGTTTGGCTTGGACCATAAACTTGTCGTCAGTAGCGTCTGTTTCAACACCAGCAGGATCTTCATCAACCACATCTTCTGCTTCGCGACCTGGTGTCATCAAGTTGAATTTCTTGATGGCAAAGTTGAAACCGAAGTAGTAAATAACGGCCATGACTAACCCTTCAACTAATAACATCAATGGTTGGTTAGCAACTGGGTTTTTCAAACTTAAAACATAATCGACTAAACCAGCACTAAATGCAAAACCGGCTGTCCAATGGAAGAAAGCAGCAACGGCTAGTGAAATTCCTGTGAATACTGCATGCAAGACATAAAGTGGCCATGCCACAAACATGAATGAGAATTCAAGTGGTTCTGTGACCCCTGTAAAGAATGACGCAAAGCCAGCCGCTAACATCAATGAAGCTGTTGCTTTACGACGTTCTGGACGAGCATTCTTGTAAATTGCGTAGGCCCCAGCAGGTAACCCAAACATCATGACTGGGAAGAAACCAGCTTGGTACATCCCTGTCTTACCAATTACGGCTGTTCCGGCAGCAAGTGATTTCGCACCGCCCAAGAAATTACCGATATCATTAATATTAGCAACATCAAACCAGAATACTGAATTCAAGGCGTGGTGTAAGCCGGTTGGAATCAATAACCGGTTGAAGAAACCGTATAAACCGGCACCAACCCAGCCTAATTTAGAAATTGCTTCCCCAAATGATACTAAAACAGTAAAGACCGCTGGCCAAACAAAGTATAAGATTGCTGAAACAACCATCATTGCTGTTGCGGCCATAATTGGCACCAAACGTTTTCCACTAAAGAAGGAAAGCGCCATTGGCAACTTCACATTGTGGAAACGATTATACATTGCAGCTGCAATTAAACCGGCGATAATCCCGATTAAAACATTACCTTCGATTTTACCAAAGGCTGGGTTTACCTTAGCAATATCTGATAAACCTTGCATCGCTTGAATTGAAGCAGGTGCTAAAATGGTCTTAGGGACTAAGAAAGCAACTAAACCGGCAAGTGCGGCCGCCCCATCTTGATCCTTAGACATCCCTAGGGCTAGCCCAACGGCAAATAATAATGGCAAGTTATTTAAAATTGCGCCGCCACCAGCTGCTAGGAAAATTGTAAAGACGTTTGCATTTGAATCGCCATTGCCAACCCAGTTAGCAATCCCCATCAAAATTGCGGCTGCCGGTAATACAGCAACGGGCAACATTAATGAACGACCCATTCGTTGTAAGTAATTCTTCATAAGTTATCCTCCACTCATTCATTTATTTCGTTAACAATATTAAATCATTAATATAAACGATAAGCAAGCGCTTAATAGTTGGTATAGACCTTTAAAACTAAGGAGTAAAGCGGTTTCTTAATTCAAAAATATTTTGGTCTATACCGTATAATAGTGTTAATTATTATCCAAAAATTAAAACGGTTGCAAAAATAACGATTTGCCGTATACTGAAGGTACAATTTAATCGCTTTGCACTAGGGGTGTTCTTAGAAGAACTGAGATAGGTTTGTACAACCTGATCCCTTTGAACCTGTAAGTTCAGACTTGCGTAGGAAAGTGCCTTTCTCTATTAAACCAACACCACTTTTCTATGCATTCGTGCATCTAAAAGTGGTTTTTTTGATTTTAAGGGAGGTTATTTGCATGTCAAACACACTGTTAGATCAGATAAAACAAGCTAACCCGATTATCACCAACGTCGCAAACGGCGTCACGGTCGATCAAGTCGCCAATGTTCAAAATATTATTGGTGCGTCCCCAATTATGTCCAGTGATCCTGAAGAAGCCCCTGAAATGGTCACCATTGCTCAGGCACTCAGCATCAATATCGGAACGCTATCCGCTGGGCCCATTCACCAAATGAAGGCTTTAATGGCTGAAGCTTATCGCCAAAATAAACCAGTCGTCATCGATCCAGTCGCAGTTGGTTCAATTCATTATCGTCAGAAAATTATCAATGAACTCTTAGCACTGGGGACCCCCAAAATTATCCGCGGAAATGCAGGCGAGATTGCTTATCTAGCTGGTTTAGACTGGCAGGCGAATGGTATTGATGCCGGTACCGGCGAAATTGACCTCGTCCAAGTGGCCCAAACAGCTGCTAGAAAACAGCAAACAACCATCTTACTTTCCGGTCCAATCGATATCATCACTGATGGTCAACACACAACTAAAGTTGCCAATGGCACGCCACTTTTCCAGGTCCACGTCGGCTCTGGTGATATGCTAACTGGTCTTTGCGCCGCGTTTGTCGCCGTCAGTCCTGACAATCCCTATCAGGCTGCTATCGAAGCCGCAACGACCTTTGCCGTTGCTGGGCAATTAGTTGCCGAATCAATGCCAACGCCTTTACCCGGTTCTTTTTACCCGCAATTATTAGACCGTTTATTTAACATTACAGCAACTGACATTCAAAACCATGCACAAGTCACGGAGGTTTTAACTCATGAATAATTTTCCACAAGCATTAACAATCGCCGGTTCAGATAGTGGCGGCGGCGCCGGTATGCAAGCCGACATTAAAACCATCCAAGAACGCCACGTCTTTGCCACCAACGTGGTCGTCGCAATCACGGCCCAAAATACGCTTGGCGTCCAAGATAGCTTCCCATTACCGCTCGAACTAGTCACTAAACAGTTTGAATCGCTCGCAGCCGATTTTAAGATCCGCGCTTGTAAAACCGGTATGCTCGCCGATGCTGAGCACGTCGCCGTCGTTGCCCAAAACCTCCGGCGCTTCGACTTTGGGCCTTTAACACTCGATCCGGTTATGATTGCAAAAGGTGGTGCTTCTCTACTAGCGGATACCGCCATTGACACTTTGCGGTCAGAACTCTTACCTTTGGCAACGGTCTTAACGCCTAACCTACCCGAGGCAGAAGTGTTAACTGGTCGAAAAATTCAAACAACTGCCGATTTTAAAAGCGCCGCCACGCAACTGCAAAAAATGGGCGCTAAAAATATCATTATTAAAGGGGGCCATCTCGATAACCATAACCAAGCCTGTGATTACGTTCTCTACGCTGACGGTAGTGACGACTGGTTAAACACACCACGAATTGCGACCGTTCGCACCCACGGCACCGGTGACACCTTCTCGGCTTGTTTAACCGCCGAACTTGCTAAACAAGTTCCCCTCAAAAAAGCCATTCAGATTAGTAAAGCCTTCATTCAAGCGGCCATTGCCAACCCAATTGCGGTCGGCCACGGTCACGGCCCTACAAATCATTGGGCTTATCAGGAGGTTAACCATGCCTAATATTGCCCAGGAAATACTCCAAACTTATTTAGTGGCTGGTACACAAGATACCGGTCGTAAAAACTTTCTCCCGGTACTTGAACAGGCTTTACAGGCCGGAATTACTTGTTTCCAATTCAGAGATAAGGGGCCTAATAGCTTACCAACTGACGCAATGCGGTACGAATACGCCCAAAAAGCACAAGCACTTTGTCACACTTATCACGTACCGTTTATTATCGATGATCGCTTAGAATTAGCTTTAGATTTGCAAGCAGACGGACTCCACGTTGGGCAATCCGATCATCCTTGGCCTAAAATTGAAGTCGCCAAACAACACGGACTAATTACCGGACTATCCTGTCATACCGCTCAAGAAATTCTGAACAGTCATCAACAAGCAACGCTTGATTATATTGGTGTAGGCCCCATCTTTCCGACGAATTCTAAGGAAGATGCCAAAACACCACTCGGTTTAGCACAACTCAAGGCATTCGTAAAACTTAGCCAATTACCGGTCGTTGCAATTGGCGGCATCAGTTTAAAAAATTGCCAGCAAATTGCGGAAACCGGTGTCGCGGGGGCAGCTGTGATTTCCGCCATTACACAAGCTAAAAATATCCCCCAAGCAGTCCAAACGTTAAACCAATTTTGGCAGATCTCAGAAGGGAATAATCATGAAAGTTAATCATAATCAATTTCTACTCTGGTTTGGGGCGGCCATTTCAATTGCGGAAATCATCACGGGAACCCTCATTGCGCCCCTGGGGATCGTCAAAGGCAGTCTCGCCATTATCATCGGTCATCTAATTGGGGCCTTTTTATTGCTATTACCGGCTAGTTTTCTCGGTGGCACGCGCCATCAAAACGCAATCGAATTGACGGCCCCGATTTACGGCAAAGCCGGTTTTATCCTCTTTGCGATTTTAAACGTCATTCAATTAGTTGGTTGGACGGGGATTATGATTGCTAATGCCGCCCAAGCGATGCAGCAGCTTAAACTGACCCAGCTCAGCTATCTGATGAATGCCATCATCGTGACTGGCTTAATTATTTTTTGGTTGGCAATTAAAACCCAGTTCTTTTTCAAACTGAATAACACCATCGTATTGTTCTTAGTGTTTGCTTGTCTGGGCCTTTTTTGGCAACTTAGCCAATTTACTGGTCCCGCCACTCATCTGAGTACCAATTCACTGAGCTTCGGGGCTGCCATTGAGCTCAGTATTGCAATGGCGCTTTCGTGGTTACCGCTAATTGCCGATTATACTAAGGATTCAAAAAAGCCACTAGCACTCTCGTTATGGAGTACTAGCGGCTACTTTCTTGGTAGTCTAATGATGTTTTTCTTAGGCTTTTTAACGGTTATTGTAACTGGCTATGCTGATTTTAATCAATTTTTAGCAACCAGTCGCTTCGGCTTTTTAATTTTATTTATCATCATCTTCTCGACCATTACGACAACCTTTTTGGATGCCTATTCTGCTGGTGTTAATCTCAAAAACCTGTTCCCTAAAATACGTTATTCAGAAAATATATTGGGCATCCTCGTCACACTGATTGGATTGGGCTTAATTGCGAATCACCAACTCTTCAAATACGAATTCTTTCTCACGCTAATAAGTGCAGCCTTCACACCGCTCTATACGATTGTTTTCTTCAATTATTGCTACCGCCGATTACCAATTGCCATCAATTTTAGTGGTTGGCTTTTAGGGGCAATTGCCTATTATGGCTTGCAGCACTTTGATTTTCCACTGGGAACAACCGTCCTTTTGATGATCTGTCTCTGGTTAATTTTATACTGTCTCGCTCAAGTTGTAGGCCATCGAAAAATTAGTCATTAGCGATTTCTGAAAAGTACTGTTCTTTTTCGCGGGCCCAATAATCCTCTTCGGCTTGATCAATTGGTCGTAATACACGGCAGGGATTCCCCACTGCAACGACATTATCGGGAATATCTTTCGTGACCACTGAGCCGGAACCAATCACAACATTATTGCCAATCGTCACCCCCGGATTAACGACCGTATTACCACCAATCCAAACATCATTACCAATTGTGATTCGTTTGCCATATTCTAAATCATCACGCCGGCCTTGTGCTGAGATAGGGTGACCGGCGGTGTATAGACCAACTCGAGGGCCAAAGAAAACATTATCCCCGATCGTGACTGGCGCGACATCAATAATAATACAATCATAGTTCATATAAACGCGCTGACCAATTGTCGTCTGACACCCATAATCCGTGCGAAACGGTGGTTCAATATATAAATCAGCGCCACTTTGAGCGAATAATTGTTGCGTTAATTCGCGGCGGTAAGCCTGTTGTTCCTCCGTTGTTTGGTTAAAAAGACGGGTTAAAACCCGGGCCCGTTTCATATCTGCTCGCAGTTCTGCATCATTCGCGCGGTAAATCTGGCCATTAATCATTCGTTCTTTTTCCGTCATTCAAAATCCCCCATTTCCAATGAAAGAGGCCGGGACAAAAGTAATTTTGTCTCCGGCCTCTTTTTGATTTCCAAACTTTGACACTCGACATTAATGCGCAAAGCTAAACCATTTCAAACGCACTTTTTCTTAATCGTGCTTTTTGAAAATGTCTTCTGCGCTTAGCGTCACTCGTTAAACGTACTTTTTTAATTTACCAAATCGTGACGCGTTTATCCGGTGCTAAATACATCTTATCGGCAGATTGAACATCAAAAGTAGTGTAGAAATCCGCTAGATTTTGAACTTGGACGTTGGCCCGTAGTGCATTTGGTGCGTGGACATCGATATTTAATAGTAATTGTTGATATTGTTGTGTGGCTTTCATTCGCCAAATCGTGGCCCAGTTAACGAAGAAGGCTTCCAAATCAACATCATCTTCGCCCTTAGCTGCTTCGAGCGCACAGCTTAAGCCACCAGCATCCGCGATATTTTCCGAAACGGTTAGTTTGCCATTCACCTTTTGATCAGCAAATGCTAGACCATCAAATTCGGCAATCATTTCCTGTGATAAAGCCTTAAAATGATCTAAATCAGTTGCTTGCCACCAATTATGCAAGTTCCCAAATTCATCGAACTGCGCACCATTATTATCAAAAGCATGTGAAATTTCGTGGGCAATGACCGCGCCAATCCCACCGTAATTAGCACTACTGCTTTGTTGCAAACTATAAAATGGGGCTTGTAGAATAGCTGCTGGGAACACAATCACGTTTTTAGAAGGTGAGTAGTAGGCGTTGACCGTCGCCGCACCCATTTCCCATTTTGCACGATCAACTGGTTGCGTCAACTTAGCAAAGTTTTCCGTTTCAATCGTCCGAATAAAATCAGCCGTATTTTCAAATAACGTGCCGTCATCGGCTTGTGGGACGGTCACCAATTTTTCAAAGATGGGTGCAATCTTTTCAGGATAGCCAACATGAATCCCTAAATGATTGAGCTTCACAATCGCTTTTTCTCGGGTTTCTGCGGTTAACCAATCATTTTGTTCGAGACGGCTTTGATAAACACCAATCATCTTTTTCACCATGGCTTCGACATCCGCCTTAGCGGTTGCCCCAAAATAGCGGCGACCATAGTAATCCCCAACGACTTGGTTAAACATGCCAAGGGCTAAGTAATAGGCACTCTTTTGTTGCGGTTTTGCTTCCTTGCTACCGGATAATGCGCGACTATAAATCGAGCTAATTTGGCGCATTTCTTCGTTCAAGTAGCCACTCCAATCACGAATAGTCATCACGAGTAACCATGCCTTAAATTGGTCAAAATGATCATCATTCACCAACTGATTGAGCTGTTCAAAATAAGCTGGTTCAGTCACGATAATTTTATCAGGTTGCACTGGTAAAATGCGGCTGAAGAGCTTTTGGAAATCAATCGTTTGTTGTTGTGCGATAAAATCACTTAGTGGTTTAGGATTATACAACTTTGCATAATCCGCAGCTTCTTCGGCGCTCTTCACAAATGGTGCCAGCGAGCGGTCAAAAGCCAACGCGTCTTTAACTGTCTTAGTCGCGACAACCGGCGCAAAGCCGACCTTTTGTAATAGTTGGACCATCATGTCGGTAAAGACTGCTAATAATTGTTCAGCACTTTGGTTACCATCCTCGTAGTACGTTTTATCAGGTAAGATTAAGCTCCCCGCTTCAGCGTATAAAGCGTGGTGCGCTGTATCTTTCATATCAGCATCCACTGATAATCCAAACGGTGTTGGTAACCCTGATAATACCCAGTCCGCCAAGCCTTGGTTATATTCCGCCAAATTATTAATCGAACGGACCCGTGCGATGAACGGTAAAATCGGATTAATCCCGAGTTCATCCCGTGTTTTAAAGTCGGCCGCTAGGGCATAATAATCTAAAAAGTGTTGTAATAAAGCATTATCCGTTTGTTTAAGTTGCTTAAAATCGGTCATTAATTGTTGATCGATCTCATCCACCAGGGCCACAAAGCCACCGGTTGCTGGTTTATCAGCTGGAATTTCGGCCGTTTTTAACCATTCCTGATTCACTGCCGCATAAAAATCATCTTGCATTCGAACGTTTGTCATTGTCATCCTCCTCAATCAGATTCTAATTCAATTCTACCATTGATGCCCCTCTTTTCGGTAGTCTAAGCGCTTTAATTATTGACGACTAACAACTTAATTCAATAAAAACATTGACCATATCGCTAATCGGTTATACAATGTACCGGTACAAAGTTATACAAAGTAGGTGAGCCATTTGAATAATAAATTAACAGAAATGCTTAAAGGGGTGCTTGAAGGACTCGTTTTAGAAATCATTAGTCATCGCGAAACGTATGGTTACGAGATCACGCAAACCCTAAATCAGTTGGGATTCAATGATGTCGTTGAAGGGACAGTCTATACCATTCTTTTGCGCCTTGAAAAAAATCAACTCGTCAACGTTGAAAAAAAGCCATCCTCAAAAGGACCAGCTCGTAAATTCTACACTTTAAATATCGCTGGGACACAGGCCCTAGCTGACTTTTGGCAACGCTGGTTGTTTCTAACCGATAAAATGACCACCATTAAAGCCCAGTTGGAGGAACAATCATAATGGATACTTTATTAAAACTACTCGGTGTTTCTAAAAATCACCGCCAAGAAAAGGCGGATTACCAAGCCTTCAAGAAGCGGATTACTCAATTACCGCCAGATTATCAATTTGTTTTTAAACAGATTGAACGTTACTTATGGGAATTCTCAGATTACGCGGGTACTAACATGCTTGCCGCCTTGCAAGAGTTATTAGTGATGTTTGAAGATGGTGTTGCTAATCAACAAAATGTCTTCAGTATTACCGGCAATGATGTTGGTGCATTTGCCAATGATATTGTCCGCGAAGTAGCCAATACTTGGCTTGCAACCCGCCAAGACAAACTCAATCAAAAAATTAATCATTATCGACAACAGCACTAAAAAAAACGGAATTGAGACAAAAATAAATTTTGTCCTAATTCCGTTTTTTTTAGCTAACTCTTTATAACCAAATTAGGTTCTCATAGTTGCTATTCTCACCTTTTTATTTTTGTTTTTCCGCCTTCAGCATTGTAAATGACCGCATAAATGAGCGTATCACGCCTTTGTCTGAATAAACCAAAATGTTCATACGATAGATAATCAGCGCCAAGTAGGTAAGGCCAATCAATGTGATAATCGCTAAGCCAAGACCCAGCGTGGCGGCGGTCGCACTTAAATCGCCGCTAGCAAAACGCACCGGTAACATAATTTGTGAAAAGAGCGGTACATAGCTCAGGACTTTTAAAAAGCCGATATCCGAGCGCGTCGTTAAGATGAACCCGCACATGTAACTAATCGTACTGAGAATCAACAGCGGTGAAATGGCTTGTTGGACTTGATCCATTCGCGAAACAACCGATCCGAGCATTGCTGCAATCACCGTATAGAGTAAAACCCCGACAATTAGAAAACTAATCGCATACCAAACCGGTGGCGTCCAGAGGTTGGGCCCGACTTGTTTTAAAATTGCCGATAATGGTAATTGTTGTTTTAAATAGTGATAACCCGCCACTCCAATTAGGATGTAAAAGACAATCTGGGTTAAAACTAATGCTAAGACTGCGGCAATTTTAGCAAAGAATTGGGTGGTCGCCGAGACACTCGAGAGAATGATTTCCATAATGCGCGAGCCTTTTTCAGTCGCAATTTCTTGTGCGATAATCCCCGCGTAATTAACGATGAAGACAAACATTAAGACGGTAATCGCTAATGAAATCCCTTCACCAACTTGTTTTTGATTGGCCTGATCAATTTTTGGTTGGCCCGCTTCAAACTGAACGGTCACCGATTTAATGGTCATCGGTGTCGTTAACTTTTGAATTTGGTCCGCTGGGACATTCGCTTGCCGCGCAAGGGTTACAATATTCATTTCATTGAGTTGATTTTGAATCCCACTCGGATCAAAATCACGGCTATCCTGTCGTTCGAAATATTGACTATTACCTTGTTGAATAACTAAATAACCATCGATTTTTTCTTGTTTTAATGCCTGAGCGGCTTGCGGTTGCGTCTTAATTTGCGGATCGATGACATAATCTTGCCCTCTCATTTGTTGCAAGGCTGCTTGTTCAGCCGGTTGTTGACTGAGCACCGCAATCTTGGCTGGTTCAGCAGATTGATCCATCAGTTTGCCAACCCCTAAGATGACCCCCAATAGAATAATTGGCATGATAATCATGATGATATAGGCCGGGCTTTTAATATTTTTAAAGAAAACCTGTTTAAAAATAATTTTAAATTTAGTCATGTTGCTCCCCCACTTTCAATCTAAATATTTCGTCTAAACTAGGGGCTTGTTGACTAAATTCCGGTATGTAGCCCGCTTGTGTCGCACGCTCGAAAATCACTTTGCCAACCGCTTCGTCAGCTAGGGTTAATTCAAACTGATGTCCGTGACGTGTTACACGTGAAACACCATCAATTTGTTCCAATTCAGATTGTGTTAGGGGGGACTCTAAGAAAAGTTTGGTGCGGCCGAACTGCGCCCGTACTTCGTCGACACTTCCGGATAACACGACTTGCCCGTTACGCAACATGACAATTCGATCACTAATCTTGGCAACATTGGTCATATCATGACTTGAAAAAATGATTGCCGAGCCTTGCGACTTCAACCATAAAATACCATCTTCTAATAAACCTGCATTTACAGGATCCAATCCACTGAATGGTTCATCCAAAATAATGAGCGCTGGTTTATGAATTAAGGTCGCAATCAGTTGTACCTTTTGTTGATTACCCTTAGATAAATCCTTAATCTTATCGGTACGTTGGCCCTTAACAGCAAAGCGTGCTAACCACTCGTCAATCTGTGGTTTAATTTCCGCCGCAGTTCGGCCGCGCAATTGTGCAAAATATAAAATTTGCTGTTCCACGGTCATCTTAGGATAAAGACCCCGTTCTTCTGGCAAGTAACCTAATTGATCGTAATCACGACTGGTAAATGCATGGCCCTGCCACAAAATCGTCCCGCTATCTGGTGTTAAAAAATTCAATATCATTCTAAAAGTGGTCGTCTTGCCAGCCCCGTTTTGCCCAATAAGCCCCAATATTTCGCCAGGTTGAACGGTAAACGATACATCATCAACAGCTTTCATCGCCCCAAAACTTTTTTCAAGATGCGTTAACGTTAGCATATTAATGCCTCCTCAACATTTATTAACTACTTTAACTATACAATATCCCTCACGAAAACGCATTATTATTATTGACCACAAAAAAAGAGTCACCAACTAAAATCGGTGACTCTGAAATACTCATTATTGAATTTCAATTTGGCTGGTAGCTTGTGTATCTTCCGCCATTTTTGGTAAAACTAATTGTAAAACACCGTTATCGTATTTTGCGCTAATCGCTTGGCGATCAACTTCTGGTAAATAATATTGACGGCTGAAGCGACCGTAGTGACGTTCACTTTGAATTAAGTTTCCTTCTGAGTCACTATGATCGTTAAAGCTATCTCGTTTTGCACTAATTTTTAACGTATTATTTTGATAATCAACGTGAATGTCTTGTTTTTCAAGTCCAGGTAAGTCAACTGTTAATTGATAATCCTTGTCAGTTTCCTTCACATCGGTCTTCAACAGGTTGTCAGTTTCAGGTGACATTGCAAAGAATTGTTTGCCGAAGTTCTTGAAAAAGTCATCCCCTACCAAGCTATCTAACCAATCTTGACGACGATCCATTAATTCGTTTGCCATCTCTAAAACTTCCTTTCTTTATCTTGATTACAATTCTATTTTAACGTGTTAGTCGCTTATTGCAAGTATTTAGCACTCAATTGTAGCGAGTGCCAAAAACGGATAATTAATCACCCTCGTTTAGTATTTTAATTCCCGCCTTAAGCGTTTTATGCTATACTTAAGGTTCCAAAAATATTCGGAGGTCGATTCATATGAAAATTGTTGTCTTAGCGGGCGGTCGTAGTACTGAACGTAACGTTTCACTAACGTCCGGACACAAGATTACCCACGCACTACAAACCAAGGGCCATGAAGTAGCCTTTGTTGATCTTTTCTTAGGGAATGAATTAAAAGACGGTGCCACAATTGACTCGCTTTATTCATCTGACCCAGTTGAAAAAGATTACGATATTGATGATGAAGTCTTAACAGATGATGCCATCAATAAACTTCGCCAAGACGGTTCAACCCAACTATTTGGTCCGAATGTCTTAGAGATTTGTAAAACTGCTGATATCGTGTTCCTCGCACTACATGGTGGCGATGGTGAAAACGGTAAAGTCCAAGCGGTTCTCGATGTCTTTGAAATTCCTTATACTGGTAGTGATACATTAGCCGCTGGTATTACGATGAGCAAAAAGGTTTCTAAAGAAATCTTACTTTTCAACAATATCCCAACAGCTCGTTTCGTGGCTGCTTATCGCCAGCAACCAATGCCAGAAGTCCCATTTGATTACCCAGTAGTCGTTAAACCAAGTAATGGCGGTTCGAGTGTCGGAACACATATCGTCCACAACGAAGCTGAATTAAAACCAGCGGTTGAAGATGCCTTACGTTTTGACAATGAAGCCTTGATTGAAGAATTCATCAAGGGCCGCGAATTTTCACTTGGTGTGATTAATGGCCAGCCATTACCGGCCATTGAAATTGAAGTTAATGACGGTTGGTATGACTTTGAACACAAATTCGTAACCGGTAATACAACGAAATTCGTCACACCACCTAATAACTTACCAGACGACGTTCACGAAGCCATGAAACAAATGGCCCTCGATGCTATGCACGCACTTGGTTTAACCAACTATGCGCGTATCGACTTCTTCTGGAGTCCTGAAAATGGCTTACACGTCATCGAAGGTAATACATTACCTGGTATGACCCCATTGTCATTGATTCCACAAGAAGCTGAAGTCCTCGGTATTAGCTACCCTGATTTATGTGAAATGATTGTGAATGGTAAATTAGCTTTACTTAATGAAAAATAATCAGTGTACAAAAAAAACGATAATCCCAAAGGCTTATCGTTTTTTTTATATCCTTAAGCACTAACAGTACCCCCACTTAATACTAATCATTCCTCTTTAGGAACTACGACTCAAAGAAGATTAGAATCGGTACGTCTAGCTGATCGTGTAGCAACTGAATTTCCTTGACGGTAAACGGAATTTTACCGCGAATCTTACGGTTAGCAGTTGTTAACGTTTTATTTAAAACATCAGCGACTTCCTGTTGTTTGATGTCATGACTCTTTAAATACCCTGATAACACAAAAAGTTTTTCTGCCAAATTTGGCACCCCCAAATGAATATTCTCAAACTTTGCTCCACATTAGGAATATTACGTCATCTAGATAAACTTGTCAATTAACGATTTTGTACGAAAGTGTTAACTTTTTAGCGTATTTTGTCATATACTTAATACTATAGTTTTTATTGCGAGTAAGAAGGTGAATTTAATGTTTGGACAACTATTACATGATAAGCGGGTTTCACGGAATCTTACGATGCGGCAGCTAGCCGATTTATTAACGCAAAAATACAATATTAAGGTCAGTAGCTCCATGATTTTCCGCTGGGAAAAAGGCGCTGCCCCTTCATTAAAAGCGTTGTTCATCATCGCGACTGAATTACAAGTTGATCTCAATCAACTCGCTGTCATCATTGCCGACAGTAACTTAACCCGCCCCGAATCTCTTTCATAAATCAGTAGTACGCTAAACTAATCAAAAAGGACCCGGCTTAATACCGCGTCCTTTTTTCGTTATTTCGTTTTAATCGTTTTAACCCCTAAGACATCCAAGAAGAACGTGAAAATTGGTAACCCAACAATTAAGCCCCACGTACCTAAGAACCGTTCCGCCACAAAGAGGACGACAAAAGTGAAGAAAATTGGTAGTTGTGTCTTGCTCGACATAAAACGCGGATTCAAGACGTAAGCTTCCAAGGCGTGAATGACGGTAATCATCACCAGAATGTAAACCACATACTGCACGCCACCCACTGAAAAGGCAATGATACATAACGGAATACATGATAAAATGACGCCCGCGACTGGTACCATCGACAATAGGAATATCATAATGGCCAAACTCGGAATATTAGGCATCTTCATCACCGTTAACGTCACTGTCGTTAAAAGCGTGTTGACAACTGCGATAAAAATTTGAGCCTCAATGACCACCCCAAAAGTATTCACAAATTTTTTAGCAAAATAAGCAATATCCTGGAAAAGCCAGCCATACGTACTCTTCAAAAAGAGATGCCCAAATTGTGGTAGCTTATCTAGTTCAATCGTGTAGAAGAAACTGAGGATAAATGACAAGACAATCGTGACGCCCATCGTACCAATCCCAGTAATATAGTTAACCAAGGTTGAAACACCGTGTTTTAACTGATCGGTCAAATTAAATTGCTTCATGTATTGGCTGATTAGCTGCATAAATTTATTGGCATCAAACGATGGACTCTGGTAAAAATTATAGACACTTTCACCTAATTTAATCGTTTGTTTCGCAATTTGGGGAACGTAAATGGTCACCCCTAAATACACCAGTAAAATTACTAAAATATACAGCGGTACGACCACCGCTGCTGGCGGTATCCGCACATAACGTTGGATGTGGCGCACCAATTGGGTTACTAAAAAAGTGAAAATGAACGTTAATAAAATAATATTCATCATCGAACGTACTGCGAAAATAACGCCAATCATGCCCATTAAAACGACTAGGCGCCGTAATTGTTGATTCGCTACAAAGCGTTGGTATAAAGTCACTCGTTTTCCTCCCTGTTTAAAAACATATCATCATTTTACAACACTTCACGTCAATTGAATAATGAAAAACCTAACCTTACATAAGTGTTATGACTTACATAATTTTTAAAATAAACGTATACTGGTTTGGTATTAAAAAATTTTTCCTAGAAAGGATTTTCGGAATGTTAGAAAAAACTTTTTATAAGAAACTACTACAACACTCTTTTGATTTTCCAGTCGCTGTCCACTTTTGGGATGGTAGTACTGACGTCTACGGAACCGGAGAGCCTGAAATAGCAATTACTTTTAAAAAACTCATCCCCATCAAATCATTAACCAGCAACGCTTCATTAGCCTTAGGGGAAGCCTATATGGCAGGCGATATCGAGGTCACAGGCAAAGGTGACGCCCCCCTTCAAAAACTACTAACGGCTGCTTACAATAGCTCAGAGAGTTTTATGCGCAATCACAGTTACATTCACTTCTTACCTAAACAATCACATTCAGAAAAAGCTAGCAAAAAAGATATCCAAAGTCACTACGACTTGGGTAATGATTTCTACCAACTTTGGCTAGATAAAACCATGACTTATTCTTGTGCTTATTTTGAACAACCAACCGATGATTTGGAAACTGCTCAAATCAATAAGGTTCACCATATTTTACAAAAGCTCAACCCACAACCTAATCGGACATTGCTCGATATTGGCTGTGGCTGGGGGACATTGATGTTAACCGCTGCTAAGGAGTATCACTTAAAAGTGGTCGGCATTACTTTAAGCCAAGAACAATATAATTTTGTTCAACAACGAATTAATGAAGAAGGGCTCGGTGACGTTGCGTCTGTTGAACTCGTCGATTATCGTGAATTAAAACACGCCCCATTTGATTACATTACAAGTGTCGGTATGTTTGAACATGTTGGTCAAGAAAACTTGGCTGAATACTTCAAAGATGTTGCCGACTACTTAACAGACGATGGCGTCGCCCTGATTCACGGCATTACGCGTCAACAAGGGGGCGCCAAAAACGCCTGGATCAACAAGTATATCTTCCCCGGTGGTTATGTGCCAGGCTTGGTTGAAAATACGCAACACATTGTCGATGCCGGCTTACAAATTGCTGACATGGAACCTTTACGTCGCCACTATCAAAAGACGTTGGAAATTTGGGATGCCAATTTCAACGCACACCGTGATGAAATCCAACAACAAACGAGTCTTGAATTCGTGAGAATGTGGGATCTTTATCTCCAAGCTTGTGCCTCATCTTTTGAATCTGGTAATATCGATGTCATTCAATACCTCGTTTCTAAAGGTGCTAGTGCCCGTGACTTACCAATGACCCGCGCTTATATGTATAATATCTAAAATAAAAGTGTGTGCTATAAGCACGCTTTACTTAATCAAAAAGTCGCTATGAACAATTGCTTGTTCATAGCGACTTTTTTAGTCTTCAGTTATTTTTTTAAAAGTGCTTCAGCTTTAGTCCGAACTTCTGAATCGCTCATGCTGAGGTAAGGTTTCATTGCGGCAACGGTTTGATCCGTATTGTGACCATTTGATTCCATATAGTGGTCCCATAATGCGTCTCTCACGATTGTTGCATCGTCGCTCCAGTCAAATGCCTCTGACATCTTCATATCTAAAACCAATGTTGCTGTACCTACTGCCATTGCAAAAGCCTCCTAAATATTTCTTATTACACTTTCTATATTAGTCCCTTTTTCAAAAAGTGTACCAAAATACGCACTTTTATTTTTAGAGAAGGTTCGCAAGGCCCATCATAATCACTTGACTACTCATCACAAGTAATAACAAGTGCACGATAATTTCAAATAAGATGACCGTGTAAAATTGATCAAAGCCCGCCATTGGTTGCCGGATTAAACTGACAACAATTGCCATGTTCAACCAGAGATAACTCAACACCAGTAAGATGACAACTAACCACAGCGCCATCAAACCAGCCATAAAAGTAACCAACAAGGCCGCCATCGTTAGCAGTAAGACGAAGCTCCCGTAAGCACTGATTTCAGTTAAATAGCGGTCAAAGCGCAAATTTTTTTGTTTTAAAAGATACCGTTTTAATAAGTACCCAGTCCCCACTAAAACCAATAATCCACCCAATTGAATCAAGAACAAACGTAATTCAAGCGGCCATAGTGCTACTGGTTGCCGTAAAATCACTTGGGTCCCAGTAACACCGGCCACGGCCCCCACTTGTTCAGACCAGCCCGCCATCAATAAACTAATCGTCGCCGTATTAAGTAACAATAAGATGATAAAGGTTATCCAGCCAAATTGCGGATTAACCCACCGCCAAGGTGTTTGTAGTGGTTGGCGCCAACTCGCCTGTAAAAATTGGTGATACTTGAGTTGGGTTGTTTCTGTTTGGGTCGTCTCGTGATTGATTGCAGCCGCACCGCAATTTGGACACTGGTGCAGTTTACGACCGTATTTAATATGACATTGTGGACATTCTACCATAGTCTTGCCTCCTGATAATCCTATTCTAATTGAAAAAGCACCCAAAACAAAATAAAAATTGTTTGGGTGCTTTTAAAATTTTAACGGACAACCATCACTGAGCTAGGGGCATATTTAGATAAGTAGCTCGCATGCGTACCGATTAGGTGTTTTGAAGGTTTTGTTTTTGAACCACAGATGACAAGATCCGGTTTAAATTCAGGAATGATTTCTTCAACAATCACGTGACCTGGATTCCCTTCACCAAGAATTGGGGTCACTTCTTGCACCCCGAATTCTTGGGCCTTTTGAACGAAGATATCTAGGTCCGCGGCAATTTCTTCCCGTCGTTTAGCGACCACGTTTGGTGAGAGTGATTGATAGATATTTAAATCGCCCGTTTCTAAGATGCTGACAATCCCCATTGGAATTTGGTACATCTTAGCGACGGTACAAGCATAGTTAAAAGCGCGTTTTGATGACGTTGGATCATCATCATCAATCGCGATTAATAGTTTTTGGTAGTGCATTGAAGTAACTTCAATGTTTAAAGGTTGTTTTTCGGTCATTTTAAGGTCTCCTTTATTTTTCGATAACTAGTGCTTCTTTAGTATGCACGAGTTGCGTAATCAATTGGTTGACGGGCGTTGGGATGCCACGTTCTTGGCCCTTGCGCGCAACGTAGCCGTTTAAGTAGTCAATTTCAGTTAAACGATGGTGCTGGATTAAATCTTGGTGCATCGATGGATAATGTTCGCCAGCTTGGGTCGGATCAAATAATTGATCGATATGCGCAATCGTCGTTGGCACATCTAAATCAACCGCTTCAGTCGCTGCGACTGTTGAAAATTCAGTCACAATGGAAGTTAATAGTGCGTTGACCTGACTCGTCCGACCAAGTTGGGCAATATTGCAATCCAATAAGGCACAAAGGCTATTCAAGGTCCCATTTACACAAGCTTTGCGCCAGATTGAAAATAGTACATCAGCACTATAAGTGGCCTGTAACCCAGCGGCACTCAACATGGCGACTAATTCTTCAGCCGCCCCCTTAGCTTCTGGCGCCACATTTTGCAGTTCAACACTACCGGAACCACTGAGGCTAATTTCACCGGGACCGGTTAACCCAGCAGTCCACAACGTAATCCCGACGAAGATATTATGTTTGGGTAAGTAGCGTTCAATCGTTTCGGGATGGCCCAAGCCATTTAATAAACAAACGACCTTGGTCTTTTCACCAATCAACGGTTTAATTGATTGGAGCATCGCCCCTAGTTGCATCGATTTCGTAAAGATGATGATCACATCTTGAACGTCTTTAATCGCTGTGGGTAAGGCTGCTGGAATCTGAACGTGTTGCACGTCTTGCCCCGCAATCGCCACCGTTAAACCCTTGGTATTAATTGCCTGAACATGTTCGCCCCAGTTGTCTAGTAAGACGACATCGTTCCCGGCTGCTTGTAGCATGTAGCCAAAACGGCTGCCCATTGCACCAGAACCGGCAATTGCAATTTTTGTCATTTATTCAACAGCTCCTCAACTCTTATTTACTGTTTAATCATGCCATATTTTTTGTTTTTTTTCACTAGAAACCGCTTAATTGATGGTAAATAAAAAAGAGTGTGCCATCCGAGTATATCCTGAGGGTTAACAAAGAGTGGTGAATGATCGCCCCAGCAAACTTTTAGCAACTAGCGGGTATTAAAAAAGTTGGGCCAAAAGTGACTTTGGGCCCAACTCCGTTTATATACTATTGATTTGCTTGCCAGTTCGCAATATTTTGAGCAGCAAGTGCCAGACTCAAGACAGCATCCTTAGAAAGGTCCGCTTGAATTAAGTTATGTTTAACAGTCGCCGCAACCGCGCCAATCACGGCTAAACCGTAAGTAAGGACTTCTAGGTCGCGTTTCACTAAATATTGATCTTCATAAACTGCTTCGTGACTGTATTCAAAGTTAACTTTGTTATCGGCTAAAATGCCGTCAACGTGAGTCACCATAATTCGGTCAGTAACATCAATCAATAATTTACGGTCATCTGATAAGGTTAATTTATGGTCTGATTCGGATTGATAGTAAGTTTCTTCTGTAATATCCAAGTATTTTTCAACTGGATTATTCAAAACACCAAAACCATCTAATACTGCAAAAATTTCTGAAACATTCAGGCTTACTTTACGGTCAATAATTGCCGTCATGTTTTCTTCTAACCAATCCGCTAATTGGCGAACGTTATCTTGTGCCATTTTTGTGTACTCCTTTAAATTATCTAAAATAGACTTTTAATCTTCCTTATCATCATACACCATCCGCGATTTAAGGGACAGTCTCTCCCTGCAGATGCTAGGGATGATCGTCAATTAAGCCCGCACCTTGCAAGTAAGAATAAACCGGGACTAGACCAACAACCCCTTTTTACCAAAGTACGTTAAAAAGCCACGACAACTTGTGCTGTCATGGCTTTTTGATTACTTAAAAATTATTTTTTGTAGGGATTGTTATTAACGTCAGTCTTCACAATCAACACGTCACAAACCGCTGTCCGGTTAACGTATTCTGTAACAGAACCCATTAACATCCGTTCAACAGCGTTCAAGCCGGTTGAGCCCATCATAATTAAATCGGTTTGGTATTCTGATGGGAAATCACGTGCAATGACATTCTTCGGATTGCCAAAACGGACGTGGATTTCAACGTCCATCAAATTATCATTGGTTTGAATATCGTATTTCAAACTATTGAGATAGTTTTGTGCGTCTTCTGAGATTTGGAAAATAGCATCTCCAGAAAGCATGCCACTATAACTCCCTGCATATTGTTTCGTATCTAATACATTTAAAATATCTACTTGAGCGTGATTCATCTTAGCCACTTGGACTGCTTTGTTAAGGGCTAATTCAGCTTCTTCGGAACCATCAACTGGTACTAATATTCTCTTATATTCTTGAACCATGCTGTTCATCTCACTTTCTCTTTATGCACAAATGTTGCAATGTTACTACTTTAAGAATATACCGCTTTCGCAGACAATTCAAGCAAAAAGAATAGCGTTTTCTTAAGCGGTAATATCAGAAATAATCCTTTTTCTTTAGCCACCAACCGACTAAGCCACTCACAATTCCTGAAAGCCCCAATAACAAAAGAAAGCCTTTATTACTATTGGCTAGCGGTACGGGGACATTCATCCCCCAGAAACCACCAATAATGGTTGGAATGGTCAACACAATTGAAATTGACGTCAGTGTTTTCATGATTAAATTTAAGCGATTCGAAATAATATCCGATAATAAATCACTCAACTGTTCTAATAATTCTTTATAAGTCGTAATCGCCTTATCTGACTTAGCAAATTGTAAGTTAATTCGATAAAGTAACGTTGCTTCTTCTGGCACCTCATCAAATAGGGGACTCTTTTCCAATTGTGGAAAAATTTGCTGGTTACTCTTCAAACCAAGATCCAAATAAACCACACTCTTCTTCAGGGCTTTGAGTGCATACAAAAATTGATTGCGCATTGAAAAATGAACATTTTCTTCTAACTGATTAATTTGTTGTTTAACAATACCTAAAGCTAGTAGATATTGATGATATATCATCGATATACTTTTCAAAACAACCGTTCCAATTTTAGTATCTGGCCATTTCATTTTTAATACGGTATTAAAAAAATCTTCTTGCTGATGCCCGACCGTCAAAATCTTATCTTGATTCACAATCATTGAAAATGGTCTGGTGATATATTCCGTATGTGACTCAGAATCTTGCGTCTTAACCGGCACTAATAAGCAAATATGGGTCAGTTGCTCCCCGGTATCAGTCGTAAACGTTTCATAGCGGGCAACCTCATCGATATCTTGAGCGACTTCAAATAACATCGTTGGCAAATGATACTTCTTTGCAAAGTGGTGCATTTCATGCTTAGTTGGGGTTTCAAAGTGAACCCAATCTGCATTTTTTTCAGAATAGCCTTGTTTTAATTGGCCATCCGGTGTCATTTCGTAATAAGCAATCATGCATTATCCCCCTCAATTACTTTTCAGTTTAATCATACTGTTTTAACGACTAGCTTGCCACGTTTAAGTCGGCCAAGCATTAAATATGCTACAATAAATCTATGAGAAAATAGGGAGGTTTTAGAGATGACACAACGGATTTTACCACTCGAAAAAGGCCATAACTTTAGAGAATTAGGTGGCTATCAAACGACTGATGGCCGCACGCTTAAATGGCATAAATTACTGCGCTCAGCCAACTTAGCCCACCTGACCGATGCGGATTTAAATTATCTTGATCAATACGGTTTGCGCTATGATATTGACTTGCGTTCTGAAGATGAACAAGCCAAAGCACCGGATCGATTGCCCGCTAATGCGACTTACGAATTCCTCCCTGTTTTTGCCGTCGATGAAACTGCCAATTCAGCGAGTCAGGATGAACTCTACCAACTCTTCAGCAAGGACCCACTCAGCGGCCACACGCGGATGCAAAAGGTTTATGATAACTTGATCAATCAACCCCATTCCAAGCAAGCTTACCGCCGCTTTTTTGAATTGCTACTCGCCAACGATCAAGATCATCAAACAACTCTTTTCCACTGTACCGCTGGTAAGGATCGGACCGGCATGGCCGCTGTCTTTTTGCTCAGCGCCCTTAACGTGCCCGCAGAGACGATTCAAGCCGATTACCTACTCACTAACCTCGCATCGGCTGATTTTGTGCAGAAGTCCTTACAACGCCTCCAACAAAAGACAGCCGATCAAGGTATTTACCAAAGCGTTCAATCCTTACTGACCGTTCACTTGGATTATCTCCAAACCGCGCAAATGGCGATTCGCCAAGAATCCGGCACAATTCAAAATTATCTCAAGACCGAATTACAATTAACCGATCACGATTTAACCGACTTACAAAAAATTTACTTAATGTAACCGAAACAAATAAGGAGTCCCACTATGCCCACTTTAAAAGAACAAGTCATCGCGGCCAGCCGAGAAATTGGTATCGATAAAATTGGCTTTACCTCAGCGGCGCCTTTTGACTATTTAGAGGCCAGCTTAATCGAACAAAAGAAAAACGGCCATTCCAGCGGTTTTGAACACAAAGTGCTGGCAGAACGCCTCTATCCTGACCTGATTTTCGACCAACCCAAATCAATTATTGCCATCGCGCTGGCTTATCCAACCAAGATTCACAACAAACCCGCCAGAACAGGTGCCAAACGCGGTAGTTTTGCCCGGGCTTCTTGGGGTATTGATTACCACGATATCTTACGCGATAAGATGGCTCAATTAATCGACGCGATCAAAGCACTTGCCGATGAGGATGATGAAGTCACTTTCAAACCAATGGTCGATACGGGTGAATTGAGTGACGTCGCCGTTGCACAACGTGCTGGTCTTGGCTTTATCGGTCTTAATGGGCTATTGATTACCCCTGAATTCGGGTCCTTCGTCTATCTCGGCGAAATCATCACCAACATTCCATTTGAACCTGATACCCCTATGGCCAATCAATGTGGCAGCTGTACCCGCTGTATCGATTATTGTCCGCCTAAGGCCCTATTAGGTGACGGGCGCTTAAATGCGACCCGCTGCCTTTCTTATCAAACCCAAACAAAAGGCTTTATGCCGGAAGAATACCGGCCTAAAATTCGGAGTGTGATTTATGGCTGCGATATTTGCCAACAAGTTTGTCCTTTTAATAAAGGCAAAGACTTCCATTTCCATCCCGATATGGAACCCGATCCAGAAGCAGTAATGCCGGAGTTACAACCATTGCTAACAATCAGCAATAAAGAATTCAAAGTTAAATTCGGCCACTTATCTGGTTCATGGCGGGGCAAAAAGCCAATTCAGCGCAACGCCATTATCGCGCTGGCCAACGTCAAAGACCGAACCGCAATTCCACAGTTGTTGCAGTTAATCGATAACGATCCCCGACCGGTTATTCGCGGAACCGCAGCATGGGCATTGGGCCAATTGGTCAGAGATGTTACGCCGGAGATGTTAGATTTCTTGCAACAAGCGGCTGATAAAGAAGAAGAACCTGAAGCCCAAGTCGAGTTTCACAAAGCATTATTAATTCTCAATGAACGTTTTGAAGAGAGGTAGGCACTATCACACATGCAAAATAAGCAACAACAGACGCAACTTACACAACCATTGATTCTTTTGATGGCTTTTATCACGGGTGTTGCCGTTTCTAATTTATATTATATTCAACCGATTCAATCCCTGGTAGCCCAAACTTTCCACGTTAACACTGGCGCCATTGGCACGGTCGCGATGTTAACCCAAGTCGGTTATGCCCTCGGCTTATTATTAATCGTCCCTTTTGGCGATGTCATGAGTCGTTACCATTTAATCCTTCGGATGCTGATTTTATCGTTGCTATCCTTGTTAGTCGCCTTTTTAGCGCCGAACTTCATCTTATTCGCCCTTTCCGGCTTACTGATTGGCTTAACCTCAGTCGTCCCACAAATTATCATTCCCTATGCGGCCGTTCTAGCGGCTCCCCAAAAACGTGGCGCCGTCCTCGGGACGATTTTAAGTGGCCTCTTAATGGGCGTTTTACTCTCTCGGAGTTTTAGTGGCATTATCAGTAGTTATGTCAATTGGCGTTGGGTTTACCTTTTAGCCGTCATTGCGATTGGCTGTCTGATTATCTTAGCAGCCATCAAATTACCTAAAGATACACGCCCTAAAAATGGCCCTAGCTACTGGCAAACCATCAGTTCTTTACCTGGTTTAGTACGCGCCCAGCCACTTTTACGCGAAGCGGCCATTAACGGCTTCTTCATGTTTGGAACCCTCAGCATCTTTTGGTCAACGCTCGTCTTTTACATGGCGAGTCCTGCTTATCATCTGGGTAGTGGCACCGTTGGTTTATTAGCCATTCTCGGTGCGGCTGGTGCGCTTGCAGCTCCTGTGATTGGCCGCTTTGCCGATCAAAAAACGCCGCGGTTTATCATCGCGGTGGGCCTCTTAATGATGACTGTCAGCTACCTCTTATTCCTTTTCTGGGGTCAGTACCTACCAGTTCTGATGCTCGGGATCGTTTTATTAGACGTCGGTAATCAATGTGGTCAGGTATCCAACCAAACCCGGGTCCAAGCCTTAGGTGAGGCCACCAGCAGTCGTAATAACACAGTCTTTATGTTTGCTTACTTCATTGGTGGGGCTTCCGGCTCATTTTTTGGCGCCCTTGCTTGGAGTCTCGGCGGATGGGCCGCTGTTTGTTACCTAGCACTTGGCTGTCAAATCGCCGCTCTACTCGTTCATTTTGTGCTCTACCGGCCCAAAGCAACACGCTAAGGTTATGATTCACGCTAGCGTTTCCCAAGATGTTATACTAGAGTTAACCAATTCGTTTTGGCTTATTAATTCACATTAAGGAAGGTGTCTATTATGAAATTATATCAAGCGCTAACTCAAGTGACGCTCAATGCCCAGATGGTTGACGATTTACCTGACTTTCAAATCCAACCAATCTTGAAAAAACCATTAAACTTCGATCCAACCGACTTGTATCATTACATCGACACGACCTTAAAAGCTGGTTCACGCCACGATGAAAATAATCTGCTATTTGTGACCGATGCGATTTTTATCACTGAAAACTTTAATTTTAAAGGCACCGTTTTTGAAGCCTATGCCCAGAGCTTCGAAGAACGCGTCACCCTTGCCCACCAAATTGTGGCCGATTTAAACCGCCACGTCTCAGTCAATATCGACTTAGCAAAACACGAATTCCAATTAGTCTTTGTCGATTAATCACTACTAAAGAACCTCTGGCATACATTGTCAGGGGTTCTTTTAGCACGCTATTTAGAAAGAAGTCCTATTTTTGCCTAATGCTCAGCGCCAAAACAGCGCCCTCTACAAATTGACACGCCCGGATAATCAACTCACTGCCGAGCAACAGCAACTCAAAACCGCGATTATTAATTTTTGCGAACAAAATCGTAATGCAGATCATGCCACTTTCTTGATTCAAGGTGCCGCCGGAACCGGTAAAAGTGTGATTTTAAACAGCGTCTTCTCGACGCTCCAAGAACTTGCACGCAAAACACCGACTTCCCCGTTGTACCAAACCAACAACAAATTATTGGTTAATCATCCAGAAATGTTGAAACTCTACCAAAATAACGTTCAACCAACTAACGCACTCTTGAAAAAAGATTTTCAACGGCCGACAACTTTTATCAACCAAACCAGCAAACAAGCGACCCGCGCCGATATCGTTTTAGTGGATGAAGCGCACCTCTTGTTGACGCATAGTGATCCTTATAACCACTTCAGACAGGATAATCAGTTAGACGAGATTCGCAAGCACAGTCGGATTACGATTCTCATTTTTGATGAACAACAAGTCCTCAAGGTCAAAAGTTATTGGCAACAACAACAGCTACTCGCTAAACTCCAAGCTGGGCCTTATCAACTAGCACAGCTGCACCATCAGTTTCGGATACAGGCAACCTCTTCGGTCGAACAGTGGTTACAAGCCTTTCACAAACGGCAAATCAAGCCCTTACCCCAAGATCCGCATTTTGAATTCAAAATTTTTGCAGACGCAGCCCAACTATATGCCGCTATTCGTCAACGTAATCAAGACAGTGGTTTGGCCCGGTTACTGGCGACCTATGATTTTCCAGCCACCCTCAATGATCCGCACGACCATTACGTGACCGCTCCCCATTTCAAATTACGCTGGGATCGGTATCAACCCACCGCCAAGACTTACTGGGCGGAACGTGAAGACAGCATTGATGAAGTTGGTTCGGTTTATACGATTCAGGGCTTCGATTTAAACTATGCCGGCGTCATTTTAGGCCCTTCAATTGGTTATGACCCAGCGCAAGATTGCCTACTGATTAAACCAGAATACTACGAGGATCAAGCGGCTTTTGCCGGGGCCAATCGCTTTGATAATCCAAACCAGATTAAGACCCAAATCATTCTCAATAGTCTCTACGTCTTGATGAGCCGGGCGCGCAACGGGCTTTACCTCTACGCGCTCGACCCAGCCTTGCAAAAACGATTATTAGCATTACAAACGGCCACATTTCCCGGGCAATAAAAGACACTTTCCTACTCAAAAACAAGCCAAAAGTGTAAAATTGACCTTGTAATCAATTCAGTTCAAAAAGGAGTGTCTTTTAAATGACGACATTAACAACGACTTATACGTTAACAAACGGCGTTCAGATTCCCGTACTTGGTTTTGGAACTTGGCAAACACCAGATGGCGATACAGCCATTAAAGCCGTTAAGGCCGCACTTGACGCGGGTTACCGCCACATCGATACGGCCCAAGCTTACCAAAACGAAGCCAGTGTCGGTACTGCTATCCAAGAAAGTGGTGTTGCCCGGCAAGACCTCTTTCTAACAACTAAAATTTGGAATGCTAATCACAGTTATGATTTAACAATGCAATCTTTTGAAGAATCACTCCAAAAATTGCAAACTGATTATGTTGATTTATTATTAATTCACTGGCCCAACCCAATTGATTTCCGTGATAACTGGGAAGCAGCTAACGCTGAAACTTGGCGAGCAATGGAAGAACTTTATCAGGCTGGTAAGGCCAAGGCGATTGGTGTCAGCAACTTCCGGCCCCACCACTTAGAAGCCTTGAAAAAGACTGCTAAAGTGCAACCAATGGTCAACCAAATCTTCTTAGCGCCTGGTGAATTAGAAGCTGAAACGGTTCAATATTCGCGCGATAACGGTCTGTTATTAGAAGCTTATAGTCCTCTTGGGACTGGTAAGATTTTTGATGTGCCAGAAATGAAGACGCTCGCTGCTAAATACCAACGCTCAATTCCACAAATCGCACTGCGTTGGTCATTGCAACATGGCTTCTTACCATTACCAAAATCAGTTCACGCCAACTATATTCAAGAAAATACGCACCTATTTGACTTTGAACTAACACCCGCTGACATGCAAACCATTGATCAGCTCGATGGGGTGGTTGGTAAAGCTAAAGACCCTGATACAACAACATTCTAAAGATAACCTCGCTCAAGAGCAGCTGCGTGAATCAACACGCTGTTTGCTCTTTTTGTATGAACAACAACGAATTTAAAAAGTAGTTTACAAAATTTAGTTTACCTCCACCATTAATTATGGTATTTTCATTATGATATATCAGAAAATCAGACTTATGACCGACGTTATTTACCGTTGCAGGTCTGAAAATGGTAAGATAGCATTAATGATTTAAGAAATGGGGAATTATATTGTCAAGTGGTCAGATATTTACCAATCTGTTCGTGATGTTCGTTACCTTCTTTCTAGCAGCCTTTTTCGTGGCTGCTGAATTCGCACTCGTTCAAACACGTCCCAGTGCCCTCGAAGATGCGATTCATTCCGGAAATGGTAGTCCTAAAAAATTGAAGCTCGCCCTTAAGATGACTCAAAATCTCAATGAGTATCTTTCAACCACGCAAGTTGGGGTCAGTGTTGCCGGGATTATCTTAGGGTGGATTGGTGAATCAACTGTCGAAACAGTGTTAGTTGACTTATTGGGCTTGACGCATCTTGTCTCTGAGAGCGGCTTGCACATTATCGGCGCAGTCGCCGGGGTTTTAGTCCTAACCTATTTAGAAGTTGTCTTCACTGAAATTGTACCGAAGAACATCAGTATCGATATCCCAATGCAGATGCTAATGGCCGTGGCTAAGCCGCTTCATTACTGTCACATCATTTTCTACCCATTCGTCTGGTTATTAAATGTTTCGGCAAACGGGGTGGTTAAATTAATTGGCTTTGCACCTGCCGACGAAAGTAGTGATGTTTTATCACAAGCTGAAATCATCAGCCTTTCTAAAAATGCCGTCAGCGGTGGTGAATTGGATCGCAATGATTTAGTTTACATGCAACGGGCCTTTGATTTTAACGATCGAATTGCCAAAGACGTCATGGTTGATCGAACTAGTTTATACGTCGTCGACATTACCGATACTGTCAAAGACGTTGTTAAAGACTATCTCCAACAAGGCTTTAGTCGCTTTCCAGTCGTTGCTGAAAATGATAAAGATAAAATTCTCGGTTACGTCTACGCTTACGACCTGGTGCGCCAAGCACAAGTTGATGATTCAATCCGCGTTAGCAAATTACTCCGTTCAATCATCTCTGTTCCTGAAACAACACCCATTCATAGTTTATTAACCCAAATGATTAATAAACAAACACCGATTGTGGTCGTTGTTGATGAATACGGTGGGACGAGTGGGATTGTCACCGATAAAGATATTTACGAAGAATTATTCGGGACTGTCAAAGATGAAATCGACGACGTTTCGGATGAATATATCATCAAAGAAGATGACAACCGTTATCGCGTTAGTGGTAAAACCACGCTTTACGATTTTGAACGCTTTTTCAAGGCAGACATTGAAGCCTTTGAAGCCTCAGATAGCGTAACTGTTGCCGGTTATGTCTTAGAAAACTTCACTGACTTACATCAAGATTTCGTTGTTTCAATTGACCGCTTCGATTTAACAGTCGCCGAATTTAACCGCGGCTACATTGATTGGTTTGAAGTTTCCGTCAATCCACAACGTGCAGATACAACACTTTAAAAGTCAAAAAAAGGCGTCGACATAATTGTCGACGCCTTTTTAATCGCTTTAAATTAGATAATCGCGGCCCCATATAATGCCCATCACCTTTTCACCAGTATGAACCCCCACAACTGGTCCGATATGACTGGTTTCAATTGGCATCCCGGGAAATTTAGCCGTCAGGGTTTCAACCCACTGTGCACTTTCTTCTGGGTTATTCCCGTCGATCACGCACGCGCGAATCGGATAATCAGCGGCGGCCACGGCTGCTTCAAAATCGGTTAACACTTTTTGAAAGGCCCGTTTTTTCGTTCGTTCCTTGGTCAACGCCACAATTTTACCAGCTGTGTCGAAACTTAAAATTGGTTTGATTCGTAATAAGTTTCCGACAAAAGCGGCCCCGTTAGAAATCCGCCCAGTCCGCATCAAATGACTCAAATCATCAACGACGAAGTAAACACCGATTGTCTCTCGTAAAGTAGCTAATTTAGGCATGATGGTTTCAGCGTGTTCGCCTTGGGCCACTAGCCGCGCTGCTTCTAATGCTAGGAAAGCTTCGCCGGCACTCGTGACTTTCGAATCAAACGGATAAACCGTAATCCCTTCGACTTGGCAAGCATAGGCTTGCAGATTATCGATAAAACTCGTAATTCCGCTCGATAAATGAATACAGATGACTTCGTCGAAACCATCTGCAATCAGTTGATCAAAGACCATCTGCATTTGACCCATCGTAATTTGAGAAGTAGTCGGTAATTTATCGGTCGTGCGCATCTTTTCATAAAATTCAGTGGTTGAAATTTCAATATTTTCTAAATAAGTTTGTTGCCCAAAAATCACTGTGATTGGCACAACGATGATTTTGTTGGCCTGCGCAACCTCAGGATCAAGGTAAGCAGCACTATCCGTTACAATTGCCGTTTTCATGTAGGACTCCTTTGTAACACTATTTCTTGCCATTATCCCACCTTAATCCTGAAATAACAAGCAAGCAAAAAGCAGTGTCGCCTCTGGACACTGCTTTTTAAAATGACCCTTATTCTGTTATTTTTTCATGATCAAAAACGATAATTGGCACACGGTTATCAACCACACCGCTATTATTAACTAAGGTTAATACTTGGCGTTTTTCATCTAAATCGAGAACCTCATGACCATCAAAATAGTCAGCTGTATAAGCTTTGTAGTGAATCGGGCCCATCTCTGAATCAAACGTTTCTGGATAGCTCTTTAAGTCCGCATCATTTGGTACAATTAATAACCGGAAATCAGTATCTAATGAACAAAAACCAACCTTTGAGAATGGACCGACGCCATCATTTAAATCAAGTAATAATGTTTGATTAGTCGTCATTTGTTTTTGAATCTTCTCTTGAGCTGCTGCTGTTATTTTTAATACCATATTAATCATCCCTTTCATATATTTAGCTTACCACCATTTAGATTTTACACAATTTATATGCTTGAGGACTATGCTACAATTAAAGTCAGTAAATTTATCCAGGAGGCACTTTGAATGCTTTTTTATCGTTATTCTTATTTCATCAATCAAAACGATTTCGAATTCTATTTTAAAATTTTACTCTCACTACTCGTTGGGAGTCTAATTCTCATTTTCTTCGTCCAATACCTTCGACACCGATCCGATTCAAAATATCGAGATCTCTTGATTATCTTCGTCTTAGTCGGCGTCTTGCTCGGTGGTATTCAATATACGCGGGTTGAGCAGCTCAATACGGCGCGCTCGCAACAAGCACAGATGACACAGTTTATGAAGAGTATCGCTCAGGCACAAAAAGTCCCGGTCAAATCGGTCTCCGTCAATGCCACTTCGCTCCAACAAAACATGGTCGTCAAAGTCCATCAGCACTACTATCAAGTAGTCTTCGACAATAACTTCACCAGTTATCAACTCCAAAAAGCACAGCTCATCAACCCGAAAATAACCTACCAACAATAAGGAGTCAGCACATGCCATCTTATTTAGATATTACCATCAAATTAATCTTCGGCTTTTTTTGCCTCGTTTTACAAATTAACCTCTCTGGTAAGGGCAACTTAGCCCCTTCTAGCGGCATCGATCAACTTCAAAATTACGTCCTCGGCGGCATCGTCGGCGGTATGATTTATAACGCCGATATCTCGTTTATCCAATTTTTCTTGGTACTCTTAATCTGGACACTAATTGTTTTCACCATGAAATTTTTAACCACCCACAATCAATGGATTAAACGCTGGGTGATTGGTGTGCCCCAAACGATTATCACTAACGGCCGCATCGATGCCCGCACCGCCGCCAAAAATAGCCTGTCAGCCCAAGACCTTGCTTTTAAACTCAGAATTGCCGGGATTAGTGATATTCGAACCGTTCAACGGGCGATTCTAGAGCAAAACGGCCAACTGACCATTACTCAAAAAGGCGACGCGACGATTAAATACCCACTAATTATGGATGGGCAAATCAACGCCGATGCATTAAGTTTAATCGACAAAGATGAAGACTGGCTACTCGCTGATATTGCCCAACAAGGGTACGAACTACAACAAATCTACATGGCCAATTATCTCAACCACCAAATTATCATTACGGCTTATTAAAGCAAAAAAGGATGTGGGAACGAAAGTCACTTTCGTCCTCACACCCTTTTTGGTTAACGAACCTTTTGGAAAATCTTCGCTAGAATCCACAAAACAACGCCGCTAATCAAAGCGATCAAACTGACTTGCCAAGCATAATCCAAGACGCTTGTGGCGTAGTTAATAATCACTGTATTGAACTCACCGGCACGTTGGGCAACTTCTTCAATCAAACCACTGAATTTAGCTGTTTCAGTCCCTAAGAGGAGGAATAAGCCACTCCAAGCAAGTGCTGCGCCTAAACTCCCGAATAGGTAGCGGAACTTCCCACTGACCGCGTATTGGACGATTAATAAGACGATTCCCATAATAATCGCAATCCACATCCCGATGTTAACAACACTCGTCATAACGGCCAGTTCAGAAACCATTGGGGTTAGATACGGCGTTTGAATTTGATCATTTAAATACGTCTTCAATGGTGGTTGAACCGCGGCGACCGCCGTTTTGACTAACGCTTGTTCAATGGGGTTGCTAGGAATAGCTGCCGTTAAATTCCCGGCCATTTGTTCAACCATTTGATCACTGTCTAATGGCCGATCCTTGAATGCATAGATATTCTTAACGGTCTTGGTCATATCCGTTTTAACATCCGCGGTTGAGAGCAATTGGACTTGAACCGATTGCGGTAAACCATTTTTTTGCGCCGCATCTAATAAAACTGTATTGAATTCGTTTGTCACGAGTTTCAAGGTCTTCGGCTGATTAAGTTGTTCTTGGGTAAACGATTCTTTTAAGACGGTTTGATTTAAAATAATGCCGCCAATCCCAAAGAAAGCGCAGCAAAAAATTAAAAAAGTCAGAAAGCGACTAAGACCCTTATTCGGTCTTGTCGTCCTTGTTGTTTGGTCCAGTCGACTCATATTGGTCATTATATTTTCCTTTCGATTTTACAGTTATCCTTAAATTTTAAGACTAGGCATATCAATTATTAAATGCTACAGTGAGTATATAGTATCGTTCACAGGAGGCACTTCAATGATCACTAATCTATCCATTTTATATATTTCGCTGGCCGGTAATACCCGTTCATTTGTTACCGATTTGCAAGACTACGCCCAACAACAACATACCACTAATCCGGCCCTACCAACGATTAAGTTGACCGAAATTTCAGACGCCACACCTCTTAAAGATGAAACAGCACCCTTTTATGCTTTTGTGCCCACCTATTTGGATGGTGGTAACGGTATCGACAACGGCGTCAAAGAATTGATGACCAACAGCTTAGGCGAATATATCGCTTATGGGCATAATGCTGATTTATGTTACGGCGTGATTGGCAGCGGTAATCGTAATTTCAACGAACAATACTGCTTAACCGCCAAACGCTATGCCGAACAATTTAACGCACCCTTCATCGCGGATTACGAACTTCGTGGTAACTCACGCGATGTTGGTCGGATCTACATGTTATTAGTCGCTAATGCGCAAAAACACGCCTAAAGTTTCAAATTAGCGGGTAACGTCGTAATTAAATCAGTCGGTTGGGTCACAATTTGGACCGCACCGGCTTTTTTTAGTTCAGCGATACTCCCGAAACCATAACTGACACCAACAGCTGCCATTTCATTTTGTTTGGCACCAAGGATATCATTTTGGCGATCACCAACCATCAAGAGTGGTTCGGTCTTCGTTGATAAACCGAGTTCTGCCAACGCATAAGTAATGACGTCCGCTTTTTTAACCCGCGTTGTTTCATCAACACTGGCACCGTAAACACCGCTAAAATAAGGCGTTAATTCTAAGTGATCGATAATCTTCTTAGCAAAGGGTTCCGGTTTAGACGTTGCAATCGCTAATTGTAAATCTTGGGCTTGCAAGGCGGCTAATGTTTCGTGCATCCCTGGATAAAGCTCATTTTCATATAAGCCTTTAGGCGCATAATATGCTTGGAACGTTTTAATCGCCTGTTGTGTGGCCGCTTCATCCAAACCAAAGACCTTCATAATCGTTTCGTTAAGGGGTGGCCCAATAAAACTAATTAATTGGGCTGTCGTTTGCGTTGGCAAAGCCAGTTCCTCAATCATATACTCTAAGGCATTAATAATCCCTTTTTGTGAGTCAGCAATCGTACCATCTAAATCAAATAAAACGGTTCCTTTTGTCATCAGTTTTCATCCTCAATCTCTTTGAATATACTTTATTTTAGCATACTATTTTAGCCTTAAACTTTCCTTATCCTTTTTTTCATAAATCTATAAAGCGCGCTTCACAAAATCTTCACATTTACCCCTTATAGTTACAAGTATAGAAAAGCGATACTTTTCTATTTCATACTACTTAACTTTTTCATTTTACTCCTCCAAAGTAAAATACTGGTGAAGCGCGCTTCACCGTACAGATTATCCCCCCAAAATAATCTGTAGAACCCTTACTCCTTTTTAGATCTTCGGATCTGCAAAAAGTCGGTCCCCCCAAGACCGGCTTTTTGTTTGCATAAAAATAGCTAGCAGTTGACCAATATCGGTTCAATCGCTAGCTATTTTTTATTTCAGATGAGCCTGCATAAATGTGACGGTGTCCAGTTGTGCCTCGTCAGATACTTTATGTTGACCGTTATTTTCAGTCGTTAATGTAACTTGTTTTGTTGCTGGGGTTTCATCTTCTGTAATCTGCGTGATGAAATCAGCAGTAAATTGATAAGGCACCATTGGATCAGCTGTTCCGTGATAAAAATGGAGTGGGCGACCCGCTAAACGACTGGCATTCAATGCTAAATCATAATCTGCCAAATCTGCGAGTGTCGTTTCAATTTGATCTTGGTACCGTTCTTGAATCGATTGTGGTAGTTGACTGGTTTGCCATTTAGCAAACGCTACTGGCATTGGTGAGCCAATCTTGTCAACACCGACTTTAACGTTGGGATAACGGGCTAAAATGGCATCCGTTGTAATCCCCCCCATTGATGTGCCAGTGACGCCCAGGCGTTCTGGGTCAACTAAGCCTTCTGCTTGTAAGGCGGTAACTAATGGCCCGAATTCATCGACTGATTGCATCACAATCTGCCAGAATTCAAACATCAACTCTGAAAACATTTGGCTACCGTGGCGTTTACCATGACATTTGGCATCTGGTAAAACAACCCGAAAACCTGCTTTAGCGAGAAAGTTAGCCAACATCAATTCAGATTCCTTACGATGCGTCCAACCGTGATAGACAAATACCGTTGGTAACAAGGTTTGTTCTTGCCCACTTGGCGTCACAATTAATGTGCTAACGGCGCCAAATTGGCGTTCTTCGATACTAATCATTCATCTGTCTCCCTCTTTTTAATTTCCCGGGCAATACTACCCAAAGAAAGTGCCGGTAATCTTATAACGACGTTTGATATAGATCCGGACTACGATTAATAATGCCGCAATCACGATTTGAATCCAGGCTGGTAAGACGGGGTTCATGAAGGCCGGAATTAAGATTGTCACCCCATAAGCAGCGACAAAGGCCAAGGTTAAACCGACAACGATTAATGCCATCTTCCAAAATGGTGGGCGTTGTTCTTTAGGCATTTGTGTATAGCGCATTGGATAGGTCATGATAACGCCGGCCATCGCAGCGGTAATCACGATTGAGGTAATCCCAATCATTGCATTTGAGTTCTTACTTGAAAATTGCGCGGCAATCCCGTTGAAAGCTAAATACATAATTAAGAAAATCAACGCATTATCCAGCATTTGTAATTTTAAACTCGTTTTAACGGGTGCTTTTGGGGCATGTAACAGTTGATTAATCTTTGTGCTAACTGGCCCGTAAATTTGCGTTGCGGGTTGTCCTTTGTGCTGTGCTTCAAGCATTTCCGGTAACATCTCAGCAAGCATTTCGGCTTGTTTTTCGGCTGAAACATCTTCTTCTTTTAAAGCACGCTTGAATTTAAATAAATAGTCCGCGTTTTTCTTACTTAATTGTTTGCTGAGCGCATCAACATCGACTTGCTCTGTTTCTACTGCTGGTTCTGTCTTAGCCAATTGTTCTCCTCCTCAAATTAAACGTTGAATCTGAATTCGATAATATCGCCGTCTTCGACCATGTATTCTTTACCTTCAAGCCGTAAACGACCAGCTTCTTTAACAGCTTGCATTGAACCGTATTGATCAAGGTCAGCAAATGAGACTGTTTCGGCCCGGATGAAGCCCCGTTCGAAGTCGGAATGAATCACACCGGCTGTTTGTGGGGCTTTCATGCCTTGACGGAAAGTCCAAGCACGGGTTTCCTTGCCACCAGCGGTAAAGAAAGTTGCAAGACCTAATAAGTGGTATGAAGCACGGATTAATTTATCCAAACCTGATTCAGTAACGCCTTCTGCTTCTAGGAATTCAGCTTTATCAGCGTCATCTAATGAGGCGATTTCTTCTTCAGTTCTTGCTGAAATCGCAATTACTTCTGCGCCTTCTTTAGCTGCAAAATCTTGAATTTGTTTAACGTAATCAACACTATCAGGATCGGCCATCGCATCTTCAGCGATGTTGGCAACGTATAGGACGGGTTTTGATGTTAATAGGAAGAAACCTTTAACGATCTTAGCTTCGTCTTCGTTAAATTCGATTGAACGAACTGAGCCGCCTTCTTCAAGAACGGGTTTGATTTTCTTTAAAACTTCGAATTCAGCCAAAGCTTCTTTGTCCTTAGTACGAGCAATCTTTTCAACCCGCGCATAACGCTTTGTGACGCTTTCTAAGTCAGCTAAACTAAGTTCTAGGTTAATTGTATCGATATCATCTAACGGATCCACAGTCCCTGTTACCGACGTGATATTATCATCGTCAAAAGCCCGGACAACATGTACGATGGCATCCACTTGACGAATATTTTCCAAGAATTTATTTCCTAAACCTTCACCCTTGCTAGCGCCTTTAACAATTCCGGCGATATCGGTAAATTCAAAAGTCGTTGGAACAATCTTCTTAGCGGGAATAATTTCTTGAATCCGGTCTAAACGTTTGTCGGGTACTTCAACCATCCCAACGTTAGGATCGATAGTCGCAAATGGGTAGTTCGCCATTTCGGCACCGGCCTTAGTAATGGCGTTAAATAAAGTTGATTTTCCGACGTTGGGTAACCCAACAATTCCTGCAGTTAATGACATAGTTTTTTACACTTTCCTTTACGTTAAAAATTAGTTTGATTGGGACCTTTTGACAACAATTGATAATGTGGTTCCGTTGTTACATCAACATCGGCTGCTACTACCAACACTTTCTTTTGCTTCTTTTCAAATTCCCGGCGGGGCAATAAGACCGCGTGCCCGCAGCCCATACATTTAATTCGAATATCCATCCCTAAACGGACCACTTCGAAACGATTGGTCCCACAGGCATGCTGTTTTTTCATCTGAACGAGATCGCCTAATGCATACATTACAAATGTCTCCTTAATCTAATCAATATTGACATCTAGTAAAGCCAAGATTCGGTTTAAATCTTCTACCGTGCCGTAGTCAATTTCAATTTTACCCCGGCCTTTACTGTTCATCGCAATATTGACTTTGGTATCGAATTTATCGACTAATTGGTTTTCACTCGCTTGAATGTAAGGTGATTTAATCTTAGTCTTAGCGACTTTAGCCGCTTTGGTTTGATTCATTTGGTTGACGAGTTGTTCTAATTGGCGCACCGTTAAGCCTTCGGCAATCGTCCGCTTAGCGAGGGCGCTAATTTGACTCTTTTTCTTCAATGATAAAAGCGTCCGCGCTTGTCCCATTGAGAGTTGGCCTTCTTGCAACAATTGCTTAACATCTGCTGGTAAGCCCAATAGACGTAAGTAGTTGGCAATGTAAGGGCGACTCTTACCTAAGCGTTCTGACACTTCAGCTTGCGTTAAGTTTAACTTCTTCAAAAGGGTGTCGTAGGCTTGTGCTTCTTCCAGCGGTGTTAAATCTTCCCGTTGAAGATTTTCTAAGACCGCAATTTCCATCATCGCTTCTTCATCGAATTGACGGGTAATGGCTGGGATCGTAGTTTTACCAGCTAATTTAGAAGCGCGGAAACGGCGTTCACCAGCGATTAATTCGTAACCATTAATGCTTTTACGCACAATAATCGGTTGGAAAACGCCAGATTTTTTAATGGAAGCAGCAAGTTCTGCTAGTGCTGCTTCATCAAACGTTTTACGTGGTTGATAAGGATTGGGACGAATATCCTCGAGGGCAAGCTCTTCAACGAGTTCATCCGCACGATTCTTATTGGGTCCCTCGAATGCTGAAAAAACAGCTTCGAGTCCTCGACCGAGTCCTTTACCATTTTTATTGACCATTAGCTGCTAACACCTCCTTGGCTAATTCTTGATAAACTTCAGCCCCACGAGATTTAGGATCATAATCAATGATTGAAACCCCATGACTGGGTGCTTCCGCTAATCGTGTATTGCGTGGAATAATTGTATCGTAAACGCGATCGCCAAAGTACTTGCGCACTTCTTCAATCACTTGGGCCCCTAAGTTTGTTCGGGCATCATACATCGTTAATAAGACCCCTTCAATTGCAAGGTTCGGATTAAAATGCTTCTGTACTAACCGGACCGTATTTAATAATTGGCTCAAGCCTTCTAGCGCATAGTATTCGCTTTGGACTGGAATCAAAATTGAATTGCTAGCCGTAAAGGCGTTGATTGATAGTTGTCCTAATGAAGGCGGACAATCAATCAAAACGTAATCGTAGTCATTTAAAACGGCTTCTAAACCAAGTTTTAAACGCATTTCACGGGCCATTTGGGCCGTTAGTTCAATTTCTGCACCGGCTAATTGAATCGTCGCCGGTACAATATCAACGTGCTGATGATTTGTTTTCAAAATCGCTTCTTTAATGGGAATTTCATCGACTAAAACATCATAAATATCTTTTTCAACTTGTGACTTTTGAATCCCGATACCGCTCGTTGCGTTACCTTGTGCATCAGAATCAATGATTAACACTCGGTGACCCGCATCTGCTAAACAAACCGCTAAATTAATAGTCGTTGTTGTTTTACCAACCCCGCCTTTTTGGTTTGCAATTGAAATAACATGCGCCATAATGTGCCTCCCTATTTCTTAGGAATTTCGATTGTAATCCGATAAACGTCTTTTTGATCGTCTTCGACTGCTGAAACTGGAATCCCACTTTGTTCAATCAATTCAATTGATTTTTTGATGGTATTAACAGCCACTTTCGTGTCACCTGTCGTCATTTCTTTCTTAGGCGCCTTCTTCTTGCCAGCCTTCTTAGGTGTTTCTGTTGATTCTTCAGTGGTTGCTGTTTCTTCTTCGACAACCGTCGCTTCTTCTTCAACGGCTGGTTCTGGGTTAATGATTGAAGCGACTAGCGCTTCTGTATCCTTAACCGTTAATTGTTCCGCTAGGATTTGGTGTAGGACCATTTGTTGGTTGAATTCATCTAATTTCAACAAACTCCGACCATGACGTTCTGAAATTTCATGATTCATGATGGCTTCTTGAACTGGTTGTGAGAGTTTCAATAGTCGTAATTTATTAGCGACAAATGATTGGCTCTTACCCATTTTTTCAGCCAAACTAGCTTGGGTGAAGCCATTTAACTTCATGAGGTTTTGGTAAGCATCTGCTTCTTCAACTGCCGTTAATTCTTCCCGTTGGAGGTTTTCAATCAAGGCCATTGAAGCTGTTTCGTGATCATCCATCTTTTGAACGATTGCTGGTAATTCCGCCCATTTTAAGGTTTGAATAGCTCTAAAACGCCGTTCACCAGCGATGATTTCAAACTTTTGATCTTCATATTCTCTTAAAACAATTGGTTGTAATAAGCCGTGTTGTTCAATGGTACTTGCCAATTCACTAATATGATCGGTATTGAAAACCTTCCGTGGTTGGAACCGGTTCGGTACAATCGCAGCAACTGGCACCATTACCACCTGATTAATACTTGTACTTGTCTCTTCTTTTTTCTTACCAAAAAATGAAATTGCCATTATTTTTCCTCCTTAGCCCTTAATGGTTTTTTAACCGGCACACCCGCGCGCCGTGGATATTTATCGGGGGTTGATTGAACCTTGTCGATAATCACTAAATGTCTGGGATCGTTAGTTTCGGGTAAGTTAAACGCGATATCTTCTTTTAACTGACCACCTAACGCCTCAATTGCAAAAGCAGCTTCCGCTAATTCGGTATCACTTTGACTCGCCTTTAAAGCGACAAACTGGCCGCCCACTTTAACAGCTGGTAAACAGAATTCCGCTAAAACATTCATCGGTGCGACCGCCCGAGCTGTCACCATATCAAATTGTTCGCGATATGGCCGCTTGACTTGGCTGAATAATTCAGCCCGATCATGCACGAGTGTCACATCAGTTAACCCTAATTCGGCCACTAATTCTTCTAGGAAGTGAATCCGTTTATTTAATGAATCAACAATCGTCACCTTTAATTGAGGGAACAGAATTTTCATCGGTAATGATGGGAACCCGGCACCGGCACCGATATCACAAATATTGAGGGGCATCGTTCTCAATGATTCCAAATATAAGGTTGGGGCAATCGAATCAAAGAAGTGTTTTAAATAAACGGCTTCTTTTTCTGTAATCGCCGTTAGATTAACGTTTTGATTGGTAGCCACTAACCGTTCGAAATAAATTTCAAACTGGTCTAATTGTTTTTGTGAAACATCAATTTGATGTTCTTTCAATGTCGCGACAAATGTCTTTGGTGTCATTGCTTCTCCTCTTATTACTAACCTAATTATGTGCTGAATCCGTGGAACATTCATTGTTTCACGTATACAATTCAGTTTAACGTAAGTAAGTCTAAAAAACAAGGGACGGCTACCAATCGATTCCGTTTCATGTGGAACAACTTTTTTCCGAATATTAAGAACATTTTATAGCGTTATTCGTTTTAACATTCAGTAAGTAAGCAGTTTTATCAAAATGTGGCGCCTACCATATTGATTAAAGGCGAACTATCGCCAGTTTATGCGATTATTATATTCGTTTTTTAGTCATATTCTAATTGAAGTCACCCAAAGCGTGTGCTAAACTGGATATTAAATAAATTTTAACCTATAGATATGGAGGGACACCTGTGGCAGATTTCCAGTCCGACTCAGCACGTACTATTGAACCAGCTCCAAAGCTTTCTCATATTAAAGCGGCCATCTTAGGCCTGCAACATCTTCTAGCAATGTATTCTGGTGACGTCCTAATTCCATTATTAGTCGGCGCAGCACTTCACTTTAACGCCGCACAGATGACTTACCTTGTCTCTGTCGATATTTTCATGTGTGGGATTGCCACGTTACTCCAATTAAAACGAACACCTTTAACCGGGATTGCTTTACCCGTCGTCTTAGGCTGTGCGGTCGAATACGTCGGGCCACTAACGGCTATTGGGACTAACAGTCAATTAGGGATTGACGTGATGTACGGTAGTATCATTGGTGCGGGGGTCTTCATCCTCTTAATCTCTGGGGTGGTTGCCCGCTTACGCTGGCTATTCCCACCAATCGTTACTGGTTCATTGATTACTTTAATCGGCTTCACCTTAATTCCCGTTGCCTTCCAAAATCTTGGTGGTGGCGATATTACTGCTAAGTCATTCGGGAGCGTCCCAAACTTAATCGCTGGCTTTTCAACGATTGTCCTGATTTTAATTTTTAGTATCTGGGGCCGCGGCTTTATTCAACAAATTGCGATTTTAATTGGGATTATCGGTGGGACATTAGTCGGCGCTGCTGTCGGCTTAGTTTCACTTGATCCAGTTGGGCAAGCTAGCTGGTTTAAACTACCAGAACTCTTCTACTTCGGTACGCCACGGTTTGAATGGACGTCAATCGCATCAATGTCATTGGCAGCTTTAACCACGATGATCGAATCAATCGGTGTGTTCTTCGCGCTTGGCGAAATCGTCGGTCGTAACATCACAAGTAATGACTTAAAGCGCGGCTTCCGCGCTGAAGGGTTAGCCGCAATCTTAGGTGGCTTGTTCAATACCTTCCCTTATTCAACCTTCTCTCAAAACGTTGGGATTGTGCAATTATCAGGCATCAAAACAAAGAAACCTGTTTACTATTCAGCTTTCTTCCTCATCTTCTTAGGGCTCTTGCCTAAGATTGGTGCGGTTGCCACGATTATTCCAACCTCAGTTTTAGGGGGCGCAATGGTCGTTATGTTTGGGATTGTTGGGATTCAAGGGATTAAAATGCTCCACAAGGTTGATCTTGAAGACAACCGTAACCTCTTAGTTGCAACCCTTTCAATCGGTATGGGCCTTGGGATTGCTATTCACCCAACCTTACTACAAGCTTTACCAGCTAGTGTGCAAACCATTCTGGGTAACGGCTTAGTTGTCGGTAGTTTAACAGCAGTGATCTTAAACCTCCTCGTTAACTATCGCTCATTAATTGCAGCAAAACAGCAACAATAAGCACATAAAAAAGCGTCAGACAAATTAATTTTTGTCTGACGCTTTTTTCGTCCTATTTAAAATGTGTTCTGTAACCCATATCCTGAAGGTTACGACGCACTCTTGATCTAAACGTGCTTTTTCAGGCATATTGTTGCGGTTAACTACGTCCCGCAAACAATCGACTGCGTCGCTTATTCACCGAGCTGTACTAATGCTCAAAGTCAAACCGTTTCAAACATACTCTCTCTTTTTAATATTCACCTTGCGAGTACGATATCGACGAGAACTTATTATAGGTTTTAACAAATAACAGCTTAACCGTGCCCCGCGCGCCGGCCCGGTTTTTTTCGATAATCACTTCAACCTCACCGACATCCGCGTTTTCCGGATCTGGTGCTGGTTGACTGCCACCATCTTCGCCGTCTTCACCTGGTTCATCGCGATAATAATCATCACGATACAAGAAAGCCACGATATCGGCATCTTGTTCGATTGAACCTGATTCACGAATATCCGATAATACTGGTCGTTTATCCTGACGTTGTTCCACGCCACGAGAAAGTTGAGATAAGGCAATCACGGGAACCCGTAATTCCTTCGCTAACTTTTTCAATTGCCGTGAGATTGCTGAGACTTCTTGTTGCCGATTTTCTTGACCAGAACCTTCAATCAGCTGCAAATAATCAATGACAATCAGGCCGATGCCATCTTTTTCTTTTGCTAAGCGCCGACATTTAGCCCGAATTTCAGCCATTTTCACGCCGGGTGTATCATCGATATAAATATTGGCTTTTGACAAACTGCCCATCGCAATAATCAGATTTTGCCATTCTGATTCTTCAAGTTGACCAGTTCTTAAATGGTTGGCATCAATACTACCTTCTGCACACAACATCCGGTTAACCAATTGTTCGGCACCCATTTCCAAACTAAAAATAGCGACGTTTTCGTTGGTCATTTTGCCGATATTTTGTGCGATATTCAAGACAAAGGCGGTCTTCCCAACCCCGGGACGGGCTGCTAAGATAATCAATTCATCTTCATGTAAACCAGCTGTAATCTTATCGAGATCGGGATAGCCGGTTGAAAGGCCGGTAATACTTTCTTCTTCTTGATAGAGCTTATCGATATGTTCGATCGACGTGGTTAAAACGTCTGAAATCGATTTAAAACCGGCTTTGTTTTGCTGTTCAGAAACCGCCATGATTTCTTGTTCAGCCGTATCCAAGATATCGGTTACGTCTTCATCTTGCGCGTAACCCTTGGCGACAATATTTTGTGCCGTTTGAATTAAGCGTCTAAGCATCGCTTTTTCAGAGACAATCTTCGCGTAATAAACCACGTTAGCGGCGGTGGGAACTGCGTCGGCTAATTCAGCCAAATAACCAATCCCACCAATATCTTCCAATTGGTTGCGGGCGTCAAGTTCACTCTTAATCGTCACCGCATCAATGCCTTCGCCCCGTTCATTCAGTTCGACCATCGTTTCGAAGATTAGGCGGTGCGCCTTACGATAGAAATCATCGGCAGTCACGTATTCCATCGCTTCAACTAATGCGTCGCTACTAATGAAAACCGCGCCTAAAACCGCCTGTTCCGCTTCATTATTCTGCGGTGGCGTATGTTCGATTAGTTCATTATTCACCATTTTATCTCCTTTTAGATCGTTTGCGTTATTGCATCTAGTTTACTTAAATTTTGCTCAGGATACAACTATCACCATAATAAAAGACCGTGACTTTGATTGCAATCACGGTCTTTTGGACAATTGAAAAATTTATTCTGCGACGATGTGCACCCGAATTGTCGCTGTTACATCTGGGTGAATCCGCACGTCAACATTGCGATAACCAAGTGCTTTGATTGGTTCTGGTAAATCAATTTTACGTTTATCAACTTTGATTTTGTATTGTTGTTCTAAGGCTTGTGCGATTTGTTTGCTTGGGATTGAACCGAATAAACGGCTGTCTTCGCCAGCTTTAGACTTCACTTCAACAATTGTTTTATCGTCTTCAATCTTCGTCTTTAAAACTTTAGCTTCTGCTAATTCAGCAGCGGCATTCTTAGCTTCAGCGTGTTGTTGGCCTTTTAAAGCACTGACAGCAGCTGTGGTGGCTGGTTTAGCCTTACCATTTTTAATTAAGAAGTTTTGTGCGTAACCATCTGGCACGTCTTTCACTTGGCCTTTTTTACCTTTACCGCGTACGTCTTCTAAAAAAATAACTTTCATTACGTTTACCACCTTTTTAATTAATCGTTAGTTGCGTTTTCTTCCGCTTCTTCTGGATCGAATAATTCGGCCAGAACGGCTAATAACTTAGCTTTGGCTTCTGAAACCGTCGCATCCTTCAATTGGGTTGCTGCGTTAGATAAATGACCACCGCCACCCAATTTTTCCATAATCACTTGAACATTGACGTCCCCTAAACTACGGGCCGAGATGGCAATCATGCCGTCTGGGCGTTTCACAATAACGAAGGCCGCTTCAATGCCGGATAACGACAAGAGGGTATCGGCTGCTTGGGCTGCAATAACGGGATCATAACTGCGATTGTCTTCCCCCATACATAATGCCATATTGTCCTCAACCATTTCAATGGTTTCAATCAAATGATTCTTTTGAATATAATTATCGACGTTTTCTTTTAACAGATGTTGGACCATTGATGCGTCCGCCCCGACAGACCGCAAATAACTAGCGGCATCAAACGTCCGCGTCCCGGTCCGCATTGAAAACGACTGCGTATCAACCGTAATCCCGGCTAACATCGTGGTTGCTTCAAACTTATTAATATTGGCCACGTTTTGTGGTTGGTATTCAAACATTTCCGTCACTAACTCACACGTTGAAGAAGCGTAGGGTTCGATATAAACCAACATTGGGTTTTCTGGGAACTCTTCGCCACGACGATGGTGATCAAGCACAATCGTCCGCTGCGCTAATTTCTCATACAATTTAGGTGCCATCGTAATTGATGGTTTAGAATGATCGACCATTACTAATAAGCTATTAGCTGTTGCTTTTTCCACTGCTTCTTCAGGAGAAAGCACTTCGACCGCAATTTCCGGATAGCCTTTAACTTCTTCCAACAAGCGTTGAATATCGGTGTGAATATTATTTTGATCAACCACGACATAACACTTCTTGCCATTCATTTCAGCAATCCGGCGAATCCCAAAGGACGCACCGAGTGCATCCATATCAGGCCGAATATGCCCCATGACAAAGATTGAATCGACCTGCTTGAAAACTTCCTGCAAGGCTTGCGAAATCATGCGTGCACGCACGCGGGTCCGTTTTTCCATCGGGTTGGTTTTACCACCGTAGAACCGGGCTTGACCATCGTTGGCCTTAACGACCACCTGATCACCGCCACGGCCCAGGGCTAAGTCTAGATTACTCTGAGAAGTCGTTGCTAAAACGGCTAAATCAGATTCCCCATAGGCAAAGCCAACACTCAAGGTTAACGGGAAGTTTTGTTTTGAAGTTTCTTCACGGATCTCATCGAGAATCTTAAACTTCTCTTTTTCAGCCGCGTGGAGCGACTTGGCGTAGGCGAGGACGAAGAAATGATCGTCATCAACCCGTTTTAAGAACATCTGGAACTGATTAGCCCAACGAGATAGTTCGTTAGTAACATAATTATTCAGATTAGAAATAGCCTGATCATCCATTGTTTGAGTGATTTCGTCATAATTATCTAAAAAGACTTGGCCGATTGCAACTTGTTCGTCTTCATAACGATCTTCAATCGCTGCATAACGCGTGATATCGAGGAGGTAAACCACCCCGATACTTTCTTGGATGATAATCTGGAATTGGTTATCGCCCCAATGAACCAGCTTGGTTTCATTGGAATCTTCATTTTGAACAACTAACTCAGCCAATTCTGGATCGACTTCTTTAATTGTCTTGCCCAGTACTTCCTTATTACCTAAATACTGTTGCAAAAATGGATTAGTCCATTGAATTTCACCTTTTTCATTATAAAGCAAAATTCCGATGGGCATCTTAATTAAAGCCTCTTGTTCGCCCCGTTTAATCCGGTAGGACAAATCTGAGACATACTTGGCAGTATTTTCCGTGACCGTCTCAATCGCGTATAAGACGGTGATTAAAGTCCCAATTAAGAGTACGAACAAAATCAAAGCGATCAGCCAATTTAACATCGCTGCAAAAATCAGGCTGACAACAGTGAGTCCCAACAAGACTAGGGCTACTGTCCGCAAGCGCGCATCATCTAAAAACTGCGGTAATTTTAATTGCTTAATTTTATTTTTCATGTAAACTCCTTAACTCTAAAGAAACAAGTATTTTAGGCAGTACATCTTGATTTGAACAACTTGGTTCTTTACTAAATCTTAAAGAATCATACTTCATTCTAGCACAAATGCCGATTAAAAACCGCTCTCAGCCCGCAATTTAATCCCATGTTCGCCTCTTGGAAACTAAAAAAGCCACCAACCAAGTGAACTTGGTTGATGACTCTAAAATTAATTTTTAGTCTTCTGTAACGAATGGTAATAAGCCCATGATCCGTGCGCGTTTGATTGCAATTGTCAAACGACGTTGGTTCTTAGCACTTGTACCAGATACCCGACGAGGTAAAATCTTACCACGTTCTGAGATAAAACGTTTCAATAAATCAGTGTCTTTGTAGTCGATATATTCGATGTGGTTAGCAGCGATAAAATCAACCTTACGACGACGACGGTTGCCGCCTCTTCTTTGTTGAGCCATTGAAAGTTCCTCCTTCCAAAACAGTTTATTTTAGAAAGGTAAGTCATCATCCGAAATATCAATCGCTTGACCATTATTTGCAAATGGATCGGCTTGAGTGTTATTTGCAGCTGGTGCGTTACCCGTTTGTTGAGGGCTGGTAAATCCAGATTGTTGGCTACCATTGCTTTGATTACTATTAAAGTTCTGACTTGCGCCATCACCTTGCCGTTGCTCTGTTGTTGTCCGTGATTCTAACAATGAGAAATTATCGACAACCACTTCAGTCACGTAAACCCGTTGACCTTGTTGATTTTCATAATTTCTAGTTTGTAGACGGCCATCAACCCCTACTAATGAGCCCTTTTTAGTAAAGTTAGCGAAATTTTCCGCTGATTTACGCCAAATGACACAATTAATAAAGTCCGCTTCACGATCACCATTAGCGTTCGTGAATTGCCGGTTAACTGCCATTGAGAAAGTCCCAACTGCAGCACCACTAGAAGTGTAACGTAAGTCAACATCGCGTGTTAGCCGACCAACGAGTACAACTCGATTAATCATTCTGTCAGCTCCCCTCTATTCAATATTACAATTCAAAATTAGTCTTCGCGTTTAACGATCATATGACGTAAAATTGCGCCATCAATCTTAGCTAGACGATCAAATTCGTTTAAAGCTTCATCATTATCAGCTAAAACATTTACGATATGGTAAATGCCTTCGTGTTGATTGTTGATTTCATAAGCTAAACGACGTTTTGACCAGTCTTTTGAATCAACCACTTCAGCACCGTTGTCTTTTAAGATGCCGTCGAAACGGTTGACAAGGGCTGTTTTACTTTCTTCATCAAGTGTTGTTGAGATGATATAAGTAACTTCGTATTTTGATTGAGCCATGACTGTTCACCTCCTTATGGACTTTAGGTTCTTACCTGTGTAAGAACAAGGAGTAACTGACTAATATGACTATTAGCCTCACGATTTAGACCCTGTGCCTAAATCACAGATACTCACAAGATAAAAGTCTATCATAAATAGCACGTAAATACAAACTTAAAAAAATCGTTTTTGCTAACACGCTTGTTAATCCTTACAAGTGTAATTACGCAAAAACGATTTTTATTTTTTTAAATTAGTCGTTATTTGGTTCGTTTTGATCCGCTTCAGCACGGGCTAATAAATCATCAACTTGTGCTAAGCCAGCGTCCGTCACGTTTTCAGTTGGCACTGTTGGTTCAGTCGTTGCATTTTGTGTGTCAGGTTCATCTGGTTCAGCTTCGACTTTGGCCATGGTTGCCACCTTGGCTTCATCATCCACGCGGATCAAGCGCACACCAAGTGTTGCCCGACCAGTTTGTGACACGTTAGCCACCTTGAAACGAATCAAGACGCCGGTATCAGTAATCAAGAGAATGTCTTCTTCACCGGTTACTGCTGCAATCCCGGCTAATGGGCCATTCTTTTCAGTGATATTGGCAGTCTTAATCCCTTTACCACCACGACCCTTGATTGGGTAATCGCTAACGGCTGTTCGTTTCCCGTAACCTTTTTCAGAAATCACTAAAATTTCTTGGCCCGGAATCAATAAGTCAGAACCAACCACATAGTCGCCTTCGCGTAAACGAATCCCACGAACGCCGGCTGCTGTCCGGCCCATTGAACGCACGGCTGTTTCGCTGAAGGAAACAGCGTAACCATTATGCGTCCCGATAAAGATGTTTTGTTGCCCATCAGTCATTAAGACGTTGCTCAACTCATCATCTTCATGCAAGGTCAATGCTTTTAGACCATTGCTCCGGATATTGGCGAATTCGCCAACGGCCGTCCGTTTAACCGTCCCTAAGCGGGTAATGAAGAACAAGGCTTGTTCAGGCTTGACTTCCTTACCGATATTAACCACGGTTTGAACACGTTCATCCGAATTAATCCCTAAGAGATTAATAATTGGAATCCCTTTAGCTGTGCGACCGTATTCGGGAATTTCATACCCTTTAGCGCGGTAGACTTTCCCAGTGTTGGTAAAGAAGAGCAGCACTTCATGCGTTGAAGTTGAGATTAAATGTTCGATGAAATCATCATCGTGGACACCCATCCCTTGAATCCCACGGCCGCCACGATTTTGAACTTTAAATTCACTCGCTGGCAAGCGTTTGATGTAGCCATTATGCGTTAAGGCAATCACGACGTCTTCTTCTTCGATTAAGTCTTCATCTTCGATACTGAGGACTTCGCCGACCAATAATTCAGTCCGACGTTTGTCGCCAAATTTACTTTGAATTTCTAACAATTCATCATAAATAATTTTCTTAATCCGTTCTGGTTTGGCTAAGATATCTTTCAAATCAGTGATCAACGCCATCAAATTATTGTATTCATTTTCAACTTTGTCACGTTCCAAACCGGTTAAACGAACGAGGCGCATATCCAAAATAGCTTGGGCTTGTTTGTCTGATAACTCATAGCGTTCCATTAACAAGACTTTCGCAGTATCGCCTGTCTTTGAACTCCGAATGATTTGAATAATAGCATCGATATGATCTAATGCAATTCGCAAACCAGCCAAGATATGGGCTCTTGCTTCAGCCTTTTTCAAATCAAATTCAGTCCGACGACGAATCACTTCTTCTTGATGCACTAAGTAGTGTTCAAGAATTGATTTTAAGCTTAAGACTTTTGGTGCACCGTTAACGATGGCCACCATGTTGAATGAGAATGAGGTTTGTAATGGTGTGAGTTTGTAGAGATTATTTAAAATCACTGAAGCACTCATATCACGGCGAACATCAATCACAATCCGCATCCCATCACGATCGGATTCATCGTTTAAATCGGTGATCCCTTCAAGACGCTTGTCCCGTGCTAATTCGGCAATTCTTTCGACCAATTTTGCTTTGTTGACCATGTAAGGAATTTCAGTCACGATAATCCGTTCGCGGCCGTTTTTCTTAACTTCAACATCGACTTTGGCCCGCAACGTAATCGTACCTTTACCGGATTCATACGCATGGCGAATGCCAGATTTACCCATTACTAACCCGCCAGTTGGGAAGTCAGGTCCTGGTAGAGCATCCATCAAGTCAGCGGTTGTGGCATCAGGATTATCCATCAAAATATGGATGGCACTGATCACTTCAGCCAAGTTATGCGGTGGAATATTGGTCGTCATCCCGACCGCAATCCCGGTGGCCCCATTGACTAACAGGTTCGGGAAGCGCGCTGGTAAGACAGCGGGTTCGCGTTCTGATTCATCATAGTTAGGCACATAATCGATTGTATTTTTATTGATATCGCGTAACATTTCAACAGCCATTTTACTCATCCGGGCTTCGGTATAACGCATCGCAGCCGCGCCATCACCATCGACAGACCCGAAGTTCCCATGACCATCAACTAACATGTAACGATAACTAAATTCTTGCGCCATCCGCACCATTGCTTCATAAATCGCTGAATCACCATGTGGATGGTACTTCCCCATAACGTCCCCAACGATTCTGGCGGACTTCTTATAAGGTTTTTCAGGGGTAACCCCTAATTCACTCATCCCGTATAAAATACGGCGTTGTACGGGCTTTAAACCATCACGAACGTCTGGTAAAGCACGGGCAACAATGACACTCATTGCGTATTCAAGGAATGATTTACGCATTGTTTTAGATAAATTGACGTTTTCAATCCGACCATCTTGGCCATTTTCGTTTGCCATTAATCTATTAAACCCCTCTCAGTCAGTCTTCATTGATCAGTAGATTTCTACGCATCAATACTCTTTGGATCCATATATACGGCATTTTCTTCAATGAAGAGACGTCGTGGTTCAACGCGATCGCCCATTAACATTTCGAAAATTTGGTCTGCTTCTTCAGCATCTTCCACGTTAACGCGGAGCATCCGTCTGTTTTCAGGATCCATCGTTGTTTCCCATAATTGGCTGGCATCCATTTCACCTAACCCTTTGTAACGTTGGACTTCTGGTTTAGGACTTGGTTGTAAGGTGCCTAAGACATCTTGCAATTCTTCATCAGAATCGATATAGCGCATCATCTTACCTTGTTTAACTCGGTACAAAGGTGGTTGCGCAATATAGACGTAGCCAGCTTCAACGATTGGGCGCATGTAACGATAGAATAACGTCAATAATAACGTCCGGATATGGGCGCCATCGACATCGGCATCGGTCATGATAATCAATTTATGATAACGGGCTTTTTCGACATCAAATTCTTGTCCAAAACCTGTTCCCATGGCCGTAAAGAGCGTCCGAATTTCTTCATTCGCTAAGATTTTTTCCATGCTAGCTTTTTCAACGTTCAAGATTTTCCCACGAATTGGCAAGATGGCTTGCGTTAAACGTGAACGACCTGATTTTGCTGAACCGCCGGCAGAATCCCCTTCGACGATGAATAATTCTGAGATTTCAGGATCTTTACTACTATTATCAGCTAACTTACCAGGTAAATTAGAGATTTCAAGACCATTTTTCTTGCGGGTAACTTCCCGCGCACGTTTAGCTGCTAAACGTGCTCTGGCAGCCAAGGAGCCTTTATCAACGATTTGACGGGCAATTGATGGGTTTTCCATCAAGAACTTCGTGAAGTGATCTGAGAACATCCGATCAGTGACTGAACGCGCATCTGCATTCCCTAACTTCGTCTTAGTTTGCCCTTCGAATTGAGGATCTGGATGTTTAACCGAGACAACAGCCGTTAACCCTTCACGAACGTCTTCCCCTGAAAGGTTCGCATCATTTGCTTTGAAGATATTTTGCTTTGTTGCGTAGTCGTTAATGACCCGCGTTAAGGCCGTCTTAAAGCCGGATTCATGCGTCCCACCTTCATAGGTATGGATATTGTTGGCAAAGGTTAACAAATTGGTCCGATAATCATTCGTATATTGAAGCGCCACTTCAACGGTAATCCCGTTTTGTTCGCCTTCAACATAGATCGGTTCATCAAGAAGGGTTTCCTTCTTTTCGTCTAAGAATTCAACGTAACTCTTAATCCCACCTTCATAGTGGAATTCAAGTTTTTCATGGGTATCAGCCCGTTTGTCAGTAAACGTTAGTTTTAAGCCCTTATTCAAGAATGCTAATTCGCGAATCCGGGTCGTTAAAATTTTATCGTCATAGATTGTCGTTTCCGTGAAAATATCAGGATCTGGCACGAAATGGACTTTAGTCCCATGTTCATGTTCAGGTGCGTCGCCAATCATTTTCATTGGTGTTTGAACTTTCCCACGTTTGAAATCGATGTAATAACGCTTGCCGCCTTGTGTAACCACGGCGTCTAATTCGGTTGACAAGGCATTCACGACTGAGGCCCCAACACCATGCAACCCACCAGAAACTTTGTAGCCGCCGCCGCCAAATTTACCACCGGCATGCAAAATCGTAAAGACGGTTTCTAACGCTGATTTACCCGTTTTGGCTTGAATCCCAACTGGAATCCCCCGGCCATCATCAGTCACCGTAATACTATTATCAGGTTCAACGACGACGTTAATTTCTGTCGCAAATCCAGCGAGTGCTTCATCAATCCCGTTATCAATAATTTCCCAAACCAAATGATGTAACCCTTGAGAACTAGTGGTCCCAATGTACATCCCTGGTCGTTTACGAACCGCTTCGAGTCCTTCTAAGACTTGAATTTGGCTCGCATCATAAGATTTGGCCCGTTCTTCTTTTGCCTCAATTTGGGCTTGTGTTTCTTTGTTCAATTGATCATCTGCCAAGAAAAATACCTCCATTTGATCGTCTTATTATGCCAACTATTCTGCCTGTTCTTCTGTAACGACCCCGTTAGTAACTGTAAACACGCGCGGCGTCGCAATTATTTCTTTTTTTACATTCTCTAAACTAGTTGTCGTGAGAAATGTTTGGACTTTATTTTGGAACGTCTTCAACAAATGTGTTTGGCGTAAATCGTCTAATTCCGACAACACATCGTCCAGTAATAAAATCGGGTATTCCCCGGTTTGGGCCTTCATCAAGTCAATTTCAGCCAATTTGACACTCAACGCGGTTGTCCGTTGTTGCCCTTGGGAACCAAAGGCCTGCACATCCTTATCGTTGACCAAAAATTGAACATCATCGCGGTGGGGTCCAATCAACGTCGTGCCTTGTTCAACCTCACGGGTTTGTTGTTTCTCATACAAGGTTTGAAATTGTTGATAGAGTTCTTCGACACTTTGATCTAACTGCTCTTCTGGAATTTGACTTTGATATTTAAACGTCAAGACTTCCCGATCCTTGGTAATCTCCTGGTGCAATTTTTGGGCCCATTTTTCCATTTGTTGGAGAAACTGGCGCCGGGCCACGGTCACTTCCGCCCCGTAAGCCGCTAATTGATCAGATAAAACACCTAAATAAACAAGGTCCTTGGCTTGGCGCCGTTGGAGCTGTTTTAGATATTGATTACGTTGTTTCAGAATTGATTTGTATTGCGAAATATTATAGAGATACTTGCTACTCATCTGCCCAAATTCCATATCAATGAAATGCCGTCTCACAGCAGGCGACCCTTTAACGATGTTTAAATCCTCCGGTGCAAATAACACAACGTTTAGCTGACCAATATATTGTGATAATTTGGCCTGTTCTAAATGATTGACCTTCGCCTTTTTACCTTTTTGGCTTAAAACAAGCTCTAGCGGGGTTTTCCCTGCCGCACGCTGGACCAGCCCGGTAATTTTAGCGAAGTCTTCATGCCATTGAATTAATTCACGATCCGTATTCGTGCGATGTGAGCGGGCCAAGGCTAAAACGTAGATTGCTTCTAGTAAGTTCGTTTTCCCCTGCGCATTTTCACCAATCAAGACGTTCGTATCCGGTGAAAAGTGCACATCAACTGATTCATAATTACGATAATGATTCAGCTGCAGTTCGCTTAGATACATGGCTACCTACAATCTTTCTTGTTGTTTAACGATGAATTGGCCGTTATCGGGGACTTCAATGACATCCTCTGGATATAACTTCCGGCCACGTCGGTCATCAGGTTCGCCGTTGACTAAAACCGTATTTTCTCTTAGGAACCATTTGGCTTTGCCACCTGTTTCAATAATGCCGGCTTCTTTTAGGAGTTGTCCTAATGTGACGAATTCAGCCTCAAGTTTAATTTCTTGTGTCATATTAACCCACCATTCTTAACGATATTAATTACTGGTAAAATAACGATCCGTTATACCTAGTAATTATAGACTTTTTTAGCGCTAAAAACAAATAAACATGGTTAAAATGCTTTCTCAGCGTTTTTAACAAAATTACCCCTCTCCTACTAGAAATATCTTAAACCGCTGTAACCGAATTTATTTTAATTCTAGTCCACAAAAAAACGCCTCTCATCGAGGCGTTTTTGAATTGTTATTTAATTTTAGAATGTCCGGACCGGTGTGATCAATTGAATGTAGTGTTCTTGATCTTCACTTGGGACCAAGGTAAATGGTCGTAAAGCAGCCGTAAAGTTAATCACGATTGTTGTTTGGCCAAATGACCGTAAAGCATCCTTCATATAATCTGGGTTAAATGAAATTTCAAGCGATTCACCCGTGAGGTTTTCAAATTGAAGCGCTTCTTCAACATTCCCCACATCTGGTGAATTACCATAGATAATCGCGGTGTTCGCCTCTGTATCGAGCGTTAAACGGACAACGTTGTTGCGACTTTCGTGGGATAACAATGACGCCCGTTCGATAGCGGCCAATAAGACTGGCGCGTTGAATTCGATTTGGGTACTTGATGAAGTTGGAATTAAGCGCGCTGTATCAGGATAGTTACCTTCTAACAAGCGTGAATAAAAGGCTAAGTTGCCAGCTTTGAAGAGGACTTGGTTTTCAGCAATCCGAATTTCAACGTCTTCAGCATCATCTGCAAGCGTTCTTGAAAGTTCTACCAAACTCTTACCAGGAATGATGACGTCGTAATTGGCATCGCTTGGAAGGGCAACTGTTAGTTTCCGTTGGGCTAAACGATGGCTATCTGTCGCAACAGCTAACATTTCGCCATTGGCTAAGACCAAGTGCACCCCAGTCAAGATTGGGCGACTTTCTTGATTAGAAACCGCAATGACGGTTTGGTGAATGAGTTGTTTCAAAACATCGGTGCTGATACTAAAGGTATTTTGACCTGCAATTTCAGGAAGGTGTGGATAACTATTAGCATCTAAACCATTGATGGTAAATTCTGATTTACCGGAGCGAATCGTTGTTTGGAAATTATTTCCAACTGTAATTCGCATTTGATCTTCAGGTAATTTTTTAACAATTTCACTAAAGAAACGTGCTGGTAATACAATTTCGCCAACTTCTTCGACAACTAATTGATTTTTTTCATCTGTGGCTGACAAAGTGGCTTCAATGGAGATATCGGCATCACTACCGGTTAACGTCAAGCCTTCTTGCGATAGGACCAGTTTAAGACCGGTTAGGATTGGAATCGTTGTTTTAGCTGAAATGGCCCGTTGCACATCGTTGAGTGTTTTGATAAATAGGGCGCGGTTAATTGAAAATTTCATAGGTGCTACCTCCGAGGATGAATATTATATATATATATTAAAAGATTTTAAAGTAATAGTAGTAGGGCCTGTGGAACCTGTGGATAAGTAATAAAAGCTAAGAATCTCATAGTTTTCCACCTGTGGATAAAATGTGGGGAATCCTTAGGATAACTGCTGGCTTTATCCACAACCCATTTTTAAGATTTCATCGTGTTCTTTAAATCCAAAATAGCATCTTTTAGATTTTGATCGGTTGTCAAACTTTGACTAATTCGTTCATGAGCGTGCATAACGGTTGTATGATCTTTTCCACCAAATTCTTGGCCGATTTTAGGTAAAGAGCTGTCGGTCATCTCGCGGGCAAGGTACATTGCGATTTGGCGCGGTAAGACAATCTCTTTGACCCGCTTACGGCCCTTAAGATCGGCAACGGTTAAACTGTAATACTTAGCAACGACCGATTGAATCTTGGCAATCGAAAGCTGACTAGATTTACCGTTGAGTTTCAAGCCTTTGAGTGCATCAGCGGCTAGACTGGTGGTAATCTCGGCGTTTTGCATTGTTGCGTAGGCTTGGACCCGGACGAGTGCCCCTTCTAATTCCCGGACGTTGGAATCGATTTGGCCAGCAATATAACTGAGCGTATCTTCTGGAATTTCCAGATGTTCTGCATCGGCTTTATTTCTTAAAATCGCAATTCGTGTCTCAAGATCAGGTGGCGTGATATCGACTGGTAACCCCCATTTAAACCGAGAAACTAAGCGTTCTTGCAGCTTGGGAATCTCGTTTGGGAGGCGATCAGAGGTCAACACAATTTGTTTTTTATCATTATAGAGATCATTAAACGTATGGAAGAATTCTTCCTGTGTCCCTTCTTTATCAGCGAAAAATTGAATATCATCCACTAATAAAAGGTCGACATTGCGGTATTCTTGTCTAAATTTCTCTTGATTCTTTGTTTGAATCGAATTGATAAAATCGTTGGCAAAAGCCTCACTCGTCACGTATTTAACGTTTGTTTCGGGTTTTGATTCGAGTAATTGGTGACCAATTGCCTGCATCAAATGGGTTTTACCTAAACCGACCCCACCATATAAGAAGAGGGGATTGTATAAGACACCAGGTTCTTCGGAAACCACCAAGGCCGCAGCATGGGCCATTTGATTACCTTTCCCAGTGACAAACGTATCAAATGTATATTTACTATTTAAATGCGTTTCGCGTAAAAAGGTTGGCGTTTCAGCCTTCGTTAAGACGTGTTCTTCTTCTGGTTCAAGCGGTGTTAGGTTGTCAGATTCACCAGGTAACACAAAAATAGGGGTCAGCTCGATTTCCGCAAACTCATAGGCCCCTTCAACGACTTTAGTCGCCAAATTATTTTCCCAGTATTCTTTGTGCAAGACAGAAGGCACTTCAATTAGTAGTTCGTTAGCTCTAAAAGCAAGCGGCTTAGCGGTTTTAATCCAAGCGTTAAAGCCAACCGTGGTTAGATCGGTTTGGAATTTTTCTTGCAGATAATTCCAAAGTTCCTGAAGATCAGGCAT